>CANMDH010000015.1 GCA_947496555.1 uncultured Aquimarina sp.
CCAATACTGGTCACACTATCCGGTATGGTTACCTCGGTTAATTGGTTACCGTAAAAAGCACGATCTCCGATACTGGTTATACTGTTGGGTAGGGTCACACTGGTCAATTGGTTACTAGAAAAAGCCCCGTCCCCAATACTGGTCACACTATCCGGTATGGTTACCTCGGTTAATTGGTTACCGTAAAAAGCACGATCTCCGATACTGGTGACACTGTTCCCTATGGTGACACTGGTCAATTTGTTGTTATCAAAAGCACCATTCCCAATAGTGGTCACACTGTTGGGAATGGTCACACTGGTCAATTGGTTGTCTAAAAAAGCACTACTCCCAATACTGGTGACACCGTTGGGTATGGTAATGCTGGTCAATTGGTTGCCCCTAAAAGTTAAAGCCCCAATACTGGTCACACTGTTCGGTATGGTAACCTCGGTTAATTTGTTACGGCTAAAAGCCCTATTCCCAATACTGGTCACTGTATAGGGTATGACAACACTAGTCAATCCTTTTTCTTTAAAAGCATCGTTACCAATAGCGGTCACTGTGTAGAATTCTTTAACCATTTCGGGAATGTTTATATTGGTTGCTGTACCCGTATAGTCTATGGCCATTACAGTATTGGGCTCTAATGATGTGATTTGATATGTGATACCGCCATCGGTAAAGGTATCTCCTACATCGGGTTCTGTAATGGACTTAAAGCCCGTCCACCCTGCAGCCAGATATGCGTCTTTAGTGCCTGCAGGGACTATCAAGTCTATTTGGTTGCGATTGGCATTTTGAAAGGCATCCTCTTGGAGCGATGGGGGAACGGTGCCCTCTACCATCACTGTGGTAAGGTTTGGGTTATTTGCAAAAGCCCTGTCTCCGATACTCTTCACATGGTTCGGTATGGTCACCTCAGTCAATTGGTTGTTCCTAAAAGCATGATTCCCAATACTGGTCACACTGTTAGGTATGGTCACCTCGGTTAAAGCGTTCCTGTAAAAAGCAGTATGCCCAATACTGGTTACTCCATCCGGAATGGTTACACTGGTCAATTGGTTATTCTCAAAAGCAACGTCCCCAATGGCGGTCACCCCATCCGGAATGATTATACTGGTCAACTGGTTATCGGCAAAAACAACACTTTCGATATGGGTCATACTGTTTGGAATGATCACTTCGCTCAATTGGTTTTTCGAAAAAGCGGCCCTATCAATATTTTCTACACCATGAGGTATGGTTACACTGGTTAATTGGTTTTTCCAAAAAGCATAGCTCCCAATACTGGTCACTGTATAGGGTATGACAACACTAGTCAATCCTTTTTCTTTAAAAGCATCGTTACCAATAGCGGTCACCGTATAAGTGTTTGGGCCATGACCCACCGTTGGGGGGATGTTCACACTGGGACCTCCCGTAGTGGTATAGTCTGCCACCTCAACTTCATAAGGTACTAAAGAAGTAACCCGGTATGTTATATGATCGACACTGAAGGTATTCCCGGTCTTCACAGGTTCCGTGATGGATCTGAAGCCTGTCCAACCATGATCCAAATAAGCTTGTACCTTGTTCCTGGGAACGACCACATCTATTTGGTGACGGTTTGAAAAGGTATGAGCGGTAACAATGTTGGGTACGATACCAACACCCTGTGCCGTTACTTTTGTGATTGGATTGTTAGCAAAGCCTTCTCCGCCAATACTGGCAACGCCATTGGGAATAACAACATTGGTTAATTCGTTAAACCTAAAAGCGCCATAGCCAATCTGGTCAACATTGACTCCCAACGTTATGCCGCTTAATTGATTTTCCCTAAAGGCAAAGGTGCCTATCATTGTCACCCCATCGGGTATGACAACACTCTCCAATTGGTTGGCCCTGAAAGCACTGAGCCCAATACTGGTCACACTATTGGGGATGGTCACACTGGTCAATCCTTTTTCTTTAAAGGCGTCGTTACCAATAGCGGTTACCGTATATTCAATATTACTTTGGTCTTTGACCATTGAGGGGATAATCAACTCTGTTGCAGAACCGGTATAGCTCACAATTTCAACTTCGGTTGGAGAGGTAGTGGTAATTTCATATCTGATGTCATCATCTATAAATTGGTCTCCTACATTTTGGCCATAACTGCCAAGGCTTGTCAATATCATAAAGATGAAAGCCACTATTAATTGTAATTGTTTTTTCATTTTGATGGGTTTTTAGTTTTTTGTATACTATTTCAAATACAAAAAATGTACAGATACGAGAAATACGCAACAATTAGTGTCCAACTCCTTTAAACATGGGATGTTATAGCATGTTTTGGGGATAATGGGAGTTGTTTTATGTTCTTTGGGTATGATTCGAGGGTCGCTTTCACTTCGACTACGCTCAGTGACCGCTTAGTATAATCTCAAGGACTCAGTGACCCCTTGATTACGTTTTTTATTTAGTACCCTTCGACTACATGGTTCCTGAGCCGAAGCCTCGGCTGGTGCGAGCATCACGCTCGTATCCCATGTAACAAGATACTGGCGTTAGCGGGGTCTTTCGCTATGTATAGGTACTTCGACGTATTAAAAAGGTAGTTTCAAGGCCATTATGAGGTAGTTTTAGGCCGGATCGTTGTAGTTTTAAGAAGCAAAAAGCTGCTTTTGGACCAGACAAAGGTAGTGCGAAGCCGCAATAAGGTAGTTCGAACCACCTTTTTTTGGATTGTGATGCCATAACTTCATCCAAAAAAGCATGAATATATGGCCTCGAAGCCGCAATGTATCAAAAATAAGGGGGAATGTATGACCTCGAAGCCATAATGAGCGGCAAAGAAGCGTTAACCTACGGCCTCGAACTACCTTTGTGCGGGTTCGACTCCTATACAGCATAGGGGGTTACCTTATACATTACCCTTGCTAAAGAAGGATTTTATCAAGCACATTGGTTTTTGCACTACATTTACATCTAGTTACCAAATACGTTGTGCTTCATTCTTAAATACATCAAGTCTCAGGATTTTTATCTCGAATTCTTTTGTATAATTTGATACCCAGCATTAGCAAAACACCAAGAACAATAATCCCGATAACCCCGTAGATCCAGTTTACAGCATCCCGAACAATCACTAAAAAAATAACAGCAAACAATATGATGGTAGAGCCTTCGTTCCATATTCGCATTTGGTTTGATGACCATTTTATGATATCCTGTTGTAACTGTTTATAGATGTGATGGCATTTAAAATGATAGGCAAAAAGTAGGATTACAAAACCTAATTTGACATGCATCCAGGGTTGTTGCAGCCATGCGGGCATCAAAATTAAGAGCCAAATCGCAAAAAGTGTAGCCAAAATTGCAGAGGGCCAGGTAATGATAAACCATAAGCGCTTGGCCATTAATTTTAACTGTTTACCTAATATTTCTTTTTCGGGAGAAGGCTTATCAAAAGCCTCAATCTGGTATATAAATAATCTTGGTATATAAAATAACCCTGCAAACCAGGTAATCACAAAGATTAGGTGCAGGGCTTTTATGTAATTATAGTATTCGAGCATTTATTAGGCTAAGATTACTGGCAAGTCACATGGATTGGAGTCAAGGTGTAAATGAGTAAAATTGTCCCTCGACTCCGCTCGGGATGACGGAGCCCATTAAATTAGATTCAAAGGTATAAAATAATCAGATACTATCACCTCGAGCGGAGTCGAGAGGCGAATAATTCTTGGAATGACTTTCATTTTTACATTCTGAAAGTAACTTCAAGAGATCAAAATCATCATTGGCCAAAGCTAACTTTTTCTTTTTGCTCCACTTTTTGATTTTCTTTTCAAATAGTTCTGCTTGTTCAAACTGGATAAACTCTTGTTTGAATATTAATTTGACTGGTCTGCGGGTCGAAGTATAGGAATTATCATTTAGTCCAAAGTTATGTTCATTAATTCTTCTTTCAAGATTATTTGTTAATCCAGTATATAAAGATTTATCAGAACATTCTACTATATAAACATAATAGTATTTCATAGTGGGCTGTCCCTCGACTCCGCTCGGGATGACAGAGAAACTGTAAATTATTCTACAAAAAGATAATTAAGCTGCAAGGTATTAAACGCAGCATTAAATGCTGCAATTTCTTCTGAAATTAATTTATCAAAAGCCTGCAATTGCTCTTTTATCTTTTTGGTAAGTTCATTTTTTACGGCAATATCTTGCTCTGTAGGGCCAAAATCTCCCATGCCTACTAACGAATTAAGGTGACCAAGCTTATTAGTTAACTTAATCGGAAAGTTGAGAGGATCCTGGTTACTCTTATTTTTGGTTTGATACAAAGCCTTTTCAATTTCACCGAATTGTTTTTGCAATTCTGAAGCCTTTTTTACCAAATCTGTTGTCTTTTCATCGGATTTGTATTGTTTCTCGAATGCTTTGAGCTGTGTATTGATTTTTCTGATCTTTTTGATGGATTTATGTGCTCGATCAACCGTTTTGTTTATACTAGTAATAAAATTAAACTGTGTCTGCATTTGTTGAGGTGTCGCTTCAGCCCTTGGATCAGCAACTATTGTAAAAGGTTGCCTTGAAACTTCTTTTCCATTTACACTCAAACTTACTTTGTAATTGCCTGGCACTGCCTTTGGACCATTAAGATTTGCCGACCACAAGATCATGCCTTTCAGTTTTTCGGCACCATCACCTCGCATGTTCCAGGTAAACATATTACCGCCTTTTTCTTCTATTTCTAGTTTATCTTTTTTCTCTTTTGCTCTGTTATTAAAAGATTTAAGCGTGTCATTTTTTGTATTGAAATACGTAAGTGCAACGGTATCTTTTTCTTTATCAAAATTCTTCAGATAAAAATACGTCATCACCCCAGCTGGGTGATTTGTACCTGCTGTCTTAGAATCTTTAACACTTCCTCCTCGCATACGATACGCATTTTTGGGTTGATACAGAATATGATTTTGCGCCTTTAGTTTATTATTTAGTTGATGCAACACGGTAAGATCATCAATAATCCAAACGCTTCTTCCTTGTGTAGCAACTACCAGGTTATTTTCTTTGATGGTCAAATCAGTAATAGGTACAATAGGCAAGTTAAGCTGAAAAGGTTGCCAATTTTTTCCATCGTTAAAAGAGATGTACATACCAGTTTCGGTACCTGCATATAATAATCCCTTACGTGCAGGATCCTCTCGTAGGACGCGGGTAAAATGCTCTGGTGAGATTCCGGTTGTAATTTTGGTCCATGATTTCCCATAATCTGTAGTTTTGTATAGATAGGGTGCAAAATCACCAGACTTGTATTTGGTTCCTGCTAGGTAACAGGTCCCTTCATCAAAAGCACTTGGTTCGATACTATTGATCATCATCCATTCGGGCATTCCTTTTGGGGTTACATTATTCCATGTCGTTCCACCATCCTGACTTATGTGCACCAATCCGTCATCGCTTCCTACCCAAAGTAACCCTTCTTTAAGCGGACTTTCGGCGGCAGCAAAAATCGTACAGTAATATTCTACCGAGGTATTGTCTTGTGTAATAGGTCCACCAGATGATTTCAATTTTTCTGGATCATTGCGAGTAAGATCAGGACTAATTACCTGCCAGCTTTGACCTTCATTTTCGGTTACATGCACATGGTTTGAAAACGTATATAATTTATTAGGATTATGCTTAGAAAACATAATGGGGAAATTCCACTGAAAACGATATTTCATGTCCTCGGCACCATGTCCCATAGGGTTATCTGGCCAAACACTCACAGAGCGTATGGTTTCAGTCTTGTGATTTACACGGGTTAAGAATCCATCATAACTACCGCCATACACGATGTCATTATTTTTTGGATCTACAGCAATGTGTGCCGATTCTCCACCGGCAGTACGTTCCCAATCATCCTCAGAAATGGTCCAACCGGTGCTTCGATGATTAATGCGTATGGTTGAATTGTCTTGCTGCGCTACATAAATACGATACGGAAAGCTATTATCGGTGGTTACTCTGTAAAATTGAGAAGTGGGTTGGTTATGATAGGTGCTCCAGGTTTCGCCACCGTCGTAAGTGATTTGTGCCCCTCCATCATCACCAATAATCATTCGTTTAGGATTTTCGGGTGCGATCCAAAGGTCATGGTGATCTCCATGTGGAGCTCGGTAACTACTAAAATTCTTTCCACCGTCTTTACTTTTATGATAGGATACATTTACTACGTAAACAACATCTTTATCTTTGGGATCTGCATAGATACGAGAGTAGTACCAGGCACGTTGGCGAAGACTACGATCGCTATTTAGTAGATTCCAGGTTTCACCCCCGTCATCACTTCTGTAGACACCGCCTTTTTCTTTATTTTCTACAATGGCCCAAACACGTTCGCTATCAACTGGAGAAACGGTAACTCCCATAATTCCCAGGGTGTCTTTTGCAAAGCCTTTATTTTTTGAGATTTCTTTCCATGTTTTTCCGCTATCGATACTTTTCCATAGTGCAGAACCATCACCACCAGAACTCAGGCTATAGGGAGTTCTTCTGGCATTCCAGGTAGAGGCGTATAAAATCCTTGGATTGTTAGGATCCATTGTCAAATCTACGGCTCCGGCATCGGCATTGGCAAAAAGGACTTTGTTCCATGTTTTACCACCATCGGTACTTTTATAAACCCCGCGATCTTGTGTAGGTTTATAGATATTTCCTAAAACGGCGGCATATACAATATCGGGATTTTTTGGATGAATTGATATCCTAGGAATATGCCTACTTTTGGGGAGACCCGATTGTACCCAAGTCTTACCGGCATCAACACTTTTCCATACACCATATCCAGAAGACACATTGCCACGAAGTGTTTTCTCGCCACCACCTACATAAATTACGTTGGGATCGCTTTCGGACACCGAAATTGAACCAATAGAACCTCCAAAAAAACCATCAGAGATATTTTCCCAGGTTCGACCACCATCAACCGTTTTCCAGATACCGCCACCAGTAGCACCAAAATAGAATAAATTGGGTTTATTGGGAACACCGGTTACTGCAGCGCTTCGACCGCCTCGAAATGGCCCAATGAGTCGATATTCGAGGGCATCGTAGAGTTCTTGGTTATACGTTTGAGAATGAGTGTTAAAAATACTTCCGAAAGCGAAAAAGAGTACACAAAGTACCCTGTAGAAATGTGAGTGCATAGTTAGCTGAGTTTTAGTTGAAAATACCCTAGCATTTTATACATGTAGATTTGATGGGATACTAAAGTCAGGAATTAAAAATAATTTCAAAAGATTTTCACGTAATTTTAACCTTGTATACCACAATATCATTCTTAAATTTGAAGAAATGCTTCAACAAGGTTTCATATTGGTGCTTAGTTGCCTGGGGGTTATCCAGGCCTTATTTCTATGCTTTTATCTTTTTACCGTAAAAAAAGGTAATAGGAGAGCCAATCGATTTTTGGCTTTTGTTTTACTGGCATTAACGATTCGAATAGGTAAATCTGTTTTCCATAATTATATCGAGGTGGATCCTAGAATTAGAAATTTGGCAATTTCGACCATTTTGGCCGTAGGACCTTTTTTATGGTTTTATGGAAAAGCACTTTTTGAGAAACAAAACACTTTTTCGAATACACAGTATGTACATTTGGCACCCTTTGGATTGTTTGTTCTATTCAGTCCAATAATCCCGAATAGAGGAGACGTTGCCTCATATGTTGCCTACGGATTGGTATTTGTTCACTTAGGAGTTTATCTGGGCATTTGCTGGAATTATATTTTAAAAAGTAGAGACCAAATTACACCACAACTTTTAAAATGGTATCGAAATATTGTGAGTGGCATTAGTTTGATTTGGGCGCTGTATGTTGGAATTTTGATGAGATGGATTCCGTTTTATATTTTGGGCGCTATTTCGTTCTCATTCTTGATGTATTTGTTTACCTATCTTTTGTTGAAACGACATGTATTTGCTCTAGAAAAATATAGCAATTCGACAATAGATAGAGGTACCTCAAAAAAAGTACTTCAGAAAATAAAGAATTTGCTTGAAGAAAGTGAAGTATATCTGGATAATGATATTTCATTACATAGCGTTGCCAAACAACTGGATGTAACCCCGCGTGAATTATCACAGGTGATTAATGAAAATGAACAAAAGAATTTCTCAGAATTTATAAATCATTATCGAATAGAAAAAGCAAAGACATTATTAGTAGACCCTAAGTATGCGAACGAAAAAATAGCAACCATTGCTTATGATTGTGGTTTTGGAAATGTAACTTCTTTTAACCTGGCTTTTAAAGCCGAAACCGAAATTACTCCTTCTCAATATAGAAATCGGTTTAGAGTAGCTTGAAAATAAAATTAGCTCAAGTGCTGGTAAATCCTTATTATTAAAATAATAGTTTACTCTCCCTCTGGGCTACTGTGTGTACATATCTTTTGAATGTCGAAATTATAGATAAAAACTTGGTCAATACATCCCCCCAGCCCCCTTCAAAGGGGGAATTAATATCCCCTTAAGGGGATTATAGGGGTGTTTTCAATACCTTTTAATATTTATGTACACACGGTAGCCCTCTAAGAGAGGATTAAGGTGAGGGTTTTTCTTGTGAAGAACCCCTCATCCTAATACCTGGCTTCATCTCGCCCATTGCTATCACGATGTCGTCCAAGGAGAAAAAACTTCAAAATATTTATTAAAAAGTTACCGGCACTTGAGTTAATTAAAAGCCAAAATTCTTTAAAAAAGAAGCTTTTTGCCTCGATTCCGTATATTTTTTACTCGGAAAAGTCTTTTTTGCTGAATTTTGAATGTTTTTGATTCACCATTGAGTCTTTTTGCTTCGGTATAGAGTAATTTATACTCAAATTTGAATGTTTTTCATTTAATTTTGAGTGTTTTTGATTCAAAAATGAAGCTTTTTGCTTCTTCGAAGAAGGTCTGAACTTCTTTTCATAGCTAGATACCTATTCGAAGGGCCTTTTTCTTAAAAATCACAATTATTCGTTTTAAAAATCATGTTTTTTAAAGGGTTTTGAATAGAACTTTTTGATTTTGCACTCAAATATTTCAAAATCAAAAAATGAAAAAGTTACTCATCCTGTTATTAGTTATTACCATAAGCTGTGGTAAAAAGGAAAAGCCTGCTAATATTCTTTCAAAAACAAACCCAATTAAACAAACTATTATCGATAGTCTCAACCATCCCTGGAGCATTGCTTTTTTGTCTGAGGTAGAAGTGTTGGTTTCAGAAAAAGATGGTGATCTTTTAAGAGTTAATCTTTCTTCAAAAAAGAAAAAAGTAATCAAAGGGTTTCCCCGTGATTTAACCGATAGTATTCGAGTAGTCTGGAGAGGGGATAACTCAGGTATTTTTGAAGTACGATTACATCCCGATTTCAAGAAAAACAGTCAACTCTATATTTCTTATGCTGCCAAACAGCAGGGCAAAGGCAGTGCTACCAAAGTGGTAAGAGCTACGTTGCAAAATGATTCTTTAACCAATATTAAAACTATACTTGAAGCCGGGCCATATTTTAGAGAGTATCATCATTATGGCGGCGGAATGACCTTTGGCCCTGATGGAAAACTCTATATTACTATGGGTGAGCGATTGTTTAAAGAGATTGATGAACCCGAAATGCCAATTGCACAGGATTTAAAAGATAAACGCGGAAAAATCTACCGACTCAATCCCGATGGAAGTATCCCAGATGATAATCCAGATTTTGGTCCAGATGCGGTTGCCGGAATGTATGCGGTTGGCATTAGAGCGGCACAAGGAATTGCAGTGCAGCCAGAGACTGGCAAAATATGGTTTAGCGAACATGGTACCCGACAAGGAGATGAAGTTAATCTATTAAAGGAAGGTGCTAATTACGGGTGGCCAATTATTACGACAGGAGGATACAGAAGCCGGGATTATGTACCTCCAACTATTGAAGGAGCAGTATTTAGTGATCCGATGTGGTATTGGCAACATACAGTAGCGCCTACAGGCCTTATGTTTTATACGGGTAATGAATTTCCAGAATGGAAAAACGATCTCTTGGTACCCGGGTTATCCAGAGGAAGTCTTTGGCGTTTTAGGATCGAAAATGATACCATCAAAAGTGCCGAAGAATTGTTTGTAGATGATCGGGTGCGATCCAGAAAGGTCGCTCAAAGCCCCAAAGGAATATTGTATATGCTTACCGATGAAGATAACGGTAAGATTGTGAGAATTAAAAATAATACACTTTAAAACTTAAAAGATGAAAACATACTTTTTGACACTCTTATTTTTGATATCAAGTAGTTTGATCATTGCACAGTCTGAAGAAGATCAAATTAGAATTGCGATTAATAAATATATTGAAGGAACATCATATAACAAACCAGATATGATCAAAGAGGCTTTTTATGAAGAGGCAAACTTGTTTCTCTCTCATAAAGAAAAGCCAATATGGATTGTGCCTTCAGCAGAATATGCTTCCTGGTTTGGAAAAAAAGAGGAAGGTAAATTTAATGGGCGAGTAGGAAACATACTTTCAATCGATCAAGAAAATGACATAGCAATGGCAAAAGCTGAAATCCTGGCCAAAGGAAAAGACATACGATATGTAGATATTTTTTTACTGAAGAAAATTAATGGCACGTGGAAAATTATTAGTAAAGCTGCCACAAGAACGAAGTAAAAGATTAACATAAATTAGTTAACCGGTTTAGGAGTAATAAGTTTTGTTCGCACTTCTCGATTGAGAAAATACCCGGTAACGATTGTTGCTAGCACATCGGCAATGGGAAAGGATATCCAAACGCCTAATTCACCATAAAATTTTGGCAAAATTAGGATTAGTGGAATAAAAAAGAACCCTTGCCTTGATAGTGTAAGGAGTAAAGCGGGAGTCGCCTTGCCAACTGCCTGAAAATAGGCTGCGCCTATAAGTTGTAATGCAATAATTGGAGTTGCAGCAAATACCCATCGCATGGGTTCTGCCGTATGGGATAAAACAAATTGATTCAAAGCCAATTCTTTTGCACTTATATTCGGATTATCACTCAAAAACAAGGCAGTAATTTCTGATGGAAAAATCATGAGGCCAATAAAAACCAAAGTCGCTACCAATGCGGCATATTTGATTGCGGTGTTTATAGATTCTCGTACTCTGGGGTATTGTTGAGCGCCATAGTTATACCCCGCAATAGGTAAAAATCCTTGTGTAACTCCAAAAACTGGAAATAAAGCAAACATAAGCATACGACCAATGATAGCATATACCGCTACTAGCCCTTCTTGGCCTAAATCAAAAAGAATATTATTCATTAATAAATAAGTGATACTTACTACGGCTTGTCTTGCCAAGGTAACTCCTCCTAGTGATGTAATCTCTGAAACAATATTCTTTTGTAATCCCAAATGACGAAAACCAATCTTGAGCTCAGAGTTTTTTGAAGTGAAAAACCAGAATATATATAAAAAACAAGCCAGGTATGATCCTGTAGTAGCCCAAGCAGCACCATGCATGCCCATATCCAATAGGTTAATGAAAACATAATCCATTAATAGATTGCCTACTGTTGGGATAATCATGGCGATCATAGCAAATTTAGGTTTGCCCTCGGCACGTATAACAGTATTACCCATCATGGCAAATCCAAGAATTGGAACTCCGTACAGTACAATAACGTAGTAGATTTTGGCTGGATCAAAGATGTCTCCTTTACCTCCAAACTTTGGGATAATATCATCAACAAAGAATAATCCAAGAATAACTAGAGAGACAGTACACAATAGTGCTAAAGTGATCTGATTTCCAAAAGTTTGTAAAGCTTTTTCCTTGTTGTCAGCACCAAGAGCTCTCGAAATGATACTCGAACCCCCAATACCAATAGCCATACCCAAAGCGGCAATAAAAAAGGAAACAGGTAATACTACATTAATAGCAGCAATAGCAATAGAACCAATCCAATTTCCTACAAATATTGAATCGATAAGGATGTTTAATGACATGACCAAAATTCCGATAGAAGCAGGAACAGCCTGTTTAATTAATAATTTGCCAATAGGTTCAATTCCTAATGCTTCAGAAGAGACTTTTGCCATTAAAGAAGTTTCGTTTTTCGTATTAATATGATATTCTTAATCTTCCACGGTCAACATAATAATATTGCCATTCTCCACCAGATCCTGTAGTCCAGCGATCAAGCATAAAATAATTTGTTCCAGAGCTGTTTCCTAAAACTTTGTACGCTTCAACTGCTCTACGATCTCGATACCAGTCCAAAGATCGGCGTGGTTGACATCGCTCGGGCCCATAAAAATATTGATTCAGGAAAAAGGCATATCCTTCACCAAATACACGAGCTTTTCCATCTTCATCAATGCAAACTGCGGTTCTTTCATCAACACCGATTCCTTTTCCTCGAATATCCCAATCTTTATTGATTCGCGCCAAAAAGGTAACATGGCGCCCTCTTCGATCAGGATCATCATAATGTGTATCTGTTATTACATTTCTTAAATACGGATTGTCTATAAAATTGTGTTTTTGCAACGTTAAATTCTTGTGGTACGGATTTCTAAGGGCTTCTTCGGATCGTATGGTACCATTCATGGCATCAAAATATATCCCACCCTGGATAGCACATCCGGCACTAGTACCCCCAATAACCACATTTTTTATATTTCGTAAATAATTTAAAGCATCTTCAACCTTGGTATCCTTCCAATATTGAACATAATTATATTGATCTCCACCGGCAATAAAAACTGCTTCGGCATTACGAATGGTGCTTTCGACAGTAACAGAATTTGCTTTTTCTCTAGAGTCAATAAGCAGTGTTTCAACAGAATTTACGGTGCCGAGATCAAAAAGATATTGGTTATAGGCATCGGTACCTGTGGATCGAAGTACCACAATGTCCCCACCTCCTGATTTATTAAGCATCCATAGCATGGCGGCATCGACATCGGTGCTTCCGCCCATCAAGAGAGTTCCTCCTAATGTATTTGTATCTACATCACCAGGATCGCCCACGATCCCGAGGGAAGCATCAATATTTTTTTTTGCATTTAGATTTATTCCAGATGAAGGCTCCGTTATTTCTTGGTTTTCACAAGAAGTAATTCCGAAACAAAAAAGGATAGAAGCTAGTAATGAAATGTGTGAATTTTTCATGATTAGTTGAGTTAGTGTTAATAAAGAACTCCCTAAAATAGCTAAAATAAATTTGCCAGAAGATTTAGATTTCTTCTCAAGCTGGAGTCTCAACAGATATCCAATCATTCACCCAGTTTGCCAATACATCAGCCCAATCATCGCGATCATTAAGACAAGGAATGGTGGTAAATTCTTTTCCACCGACTTCATGAAAAATTTCTTCGCCTTCCATCGCAATTTCTTCAAGGGTTTCGAGACAGTCTGACACAAATGCCGGAGTAACAATTGCCATTTTTTTGGTACCTTCTTTTCCCATTCTTTCAATAGTTCGATCTGTATAAGGTTGTAGCCATGGATCGAATCCTAATCTTGATTGGAATGAGGTAGAGTAGGTTCCGTTTTTAAGGCCTAATTTTTTTGCTACTTGAACTGTCGTCATCTCACATTGATGACGATAACAGAACTCGTGTTGCTCTGATCCTTTTTTAAAGCAACACTTTCCATCCATTTTACAGTTCCCATTGCTAATATCACTCTTTCTGATGTGCCTCTCAGGTACTCCGTGATAGCTAAATAAAAGATGTTCATAATCAACATTTTCTAATTTTTCTGATATGCTATCAGAAAGAACTTCGATATATTCGGGTTTGTTATAAAAGGCTGGTAAGGAGGTAATAGTAAGCGATGGAAAAAACTCATTTGTAAGCTCTTCTACTTTGACATCTATAGTTTCTGTAGTAGCCATAGCAAACTGAGGGTATAGAGGTATAGTAAGTACCTCTTTTACACCTTGGTCTGCCAGTGATTGTAATCCTTTTTTAAGAGACATGCTTCCATAACGCATAGCCAGTTCTACAGGGATATTTAAACGTTCTTGTACTTTTTTCTGTAATCTTTTTGAAAGCACGATGAGTGGAGAGCCTTCGTCCCACCATATTTTTTTATAGGCGGCAGCAGATTTTTTTGGTCTTGTGTTTAGAATAATCCCTTTTACCAATAATGTACGTGCCCATAGCGGAACATCGATCACACGCGGATCCATTAAAAATTCGCCAAGGTATTTTTTGACATCTTTTGGATCTGTACTATCAGGGGACCCAAGGTTAACAAGGAGAACTCCTTTACTCATAATTTTTCTTTTTTCACAAGCAAAAATACAAACTATAAAGAGGAATGATCATAAAAACGATAAGAGTTTTTGATATAAGAATTTGTAAATTTTACTATAGACTTGGATTACAATTTTAAAATGCCAAACATTACTTATAATTACGTTAAATTCTGATAAACTGAAAGGTGAATCGCATTATTTTAGTACTTTTAGGAGGAATAAAAAAGCAAGATGAACCCGACTCAATTAAAGTGATATTTAGTGCATTACTAGTATTGTTTTGATTGTTGAAGGTTGCATGTGACCGTTAACAAACAATTTTTAGAACACATGAAACGTATAATCGTAGATGTCGAAAAAGACAAACTACCTTTTGTATTAGAACTATTAGAGCAATTCGACTTTGTTTCTGTACTTGCAGATGCTAACGAAGAGGATCAAGGAATGTATGACTCGATAGTATCTTTACAAAAAGGAGTGGGGATTCCTAGAGGGGAATCGGTTGACTAGATTTTCTAGTTTAAACTCATTACATATTTTTTTGGAGTAGTGCCAAATTTCTTTTTAAATGCGGCAATAAAATGACTTGCCGTGCTGTATCCTACCTTTAGGCCTACTTCGTTTACATTATAACTTCCCGAAGCAAGAAGTTGTCGGGCTACTTCCATTTTGTAATCAAACAAAAACGCATACACCGGTTCACCATAGATTTGTTTAAACCCATCTTTTAGTTTTTTTAGGGGTAATCCAATTTCTTTAGATAGTTCTTGTAGGGTAGGGGGTTCGGCCATTTTTGCAATAATAATTTCTTTGGCTTTTTTAATTTTTAAGACATTTTCTTCGTCAACCAAAAACGGACATTGCTCAATATTAGCGTCCTCAGGCCTATTAAAATAAAGGCTAAGTAATTCGTATGCCTTGCCCTTAAAATATAATAGTTTAATAGAGGGGTGCAAACCATAGTTCATGACTTGATTTAGCACCACCGCCATAGAAGGGGATATAATAGCATCGGTATAATATTTTTTATCTCGATTACCTTCTCCTAAAAATGGTATATAGTCTGCCTCTCTTGAAAATAACGAATGAAACTTCTTTATAGAAATTAGAATGGTAATTAGCCACGAATCTTTTTCCATTTCAAGATTCATGGGTAGATCACGTTGGGGGTTGTATAGAAGCAACGAATTCTCTTCGGTAAGACTTATAGCGTAACTTCCGTTGTTAAAACTAAACTTTACAGCACCCTTAATACAGAAATGAAATTGAATAAAATTACTATCTATGTCACGTATAACTCCTTGGTTTTCATTAGTTTCGTTTTGAAATTTTAAAATAAAAAACCCCTCTTCTATTTGGGTCTCCTCTAAAATACCGGGAGCGTTATTTTTTAGTTCAATTTCCATAGTTAGAAAATATTTTTATTTAGAAACAGTCTAAACTGTCGCAAAAAGTTTCATTCGATTATAGCAAAAATAAAGGTTTTGGGTGATTTTAAAGTAAAAAACTATCGAAAATAACGCTTTCCGTTACTTATTGTTCCTCTAGCGTTATTTTATAAAGATTTTGTGAAATATTTTTGTTCGGAAAACGGAATTAGAATAAGATGGAGCCCCATTTGCGAGCCAAAGGAAAACATTTTTATGCGATTGGTCTCAGCTATCAAAAAGCTGATGCCGAGGTAAGAGGATATTTTAGTGTAGGTGATGACGCTAAAAAAAATATTCTCTCTCAGGCCAAAGAAGAGGGGATTTCTTCACTTGTTATTATTTCTACCTGTAATAGAACCGAATTATACGGATTTGCAGAACATCCTTTTCAGTTAATCAAATTACTTTGTGAGCATACCCATGGTACTATCGAAGAATTTGAGAAAGTGGCGTACGTGCATAAAAACGGTGCAGCCGTTTCTCATCTTTTTAAAGTAGGGACAGGTTTGGATAGCCAGATTCTTGGGGATTTTGAGATTATTAGTCAGATAAAAACCAGTTTCAAACAATCCAAGAAAACAGATATGTTGAATCCTTTTATGGAACGTTTGGCTAATGCAGTAATCCAGGCAAGTAAACGTATCAAAAATGAGACTGAGATCTCTAGCGGAGCAACTTCGGTAAGTTTTGCAGCGGTACAATATATTTTGGCAAGAGTACCTTATGTTTCTGATAAGAATTTATTGCTGTTTGGTACGGGAAAAATAGGAAGAAACACCTGCGAAAACCTGGTGAAGCATACCAAAAATGATCATATTGTTTTGATCAACAGAACCAAAACCAAAGCCGAAGAGATTGCCGGAAAATTTAATTTGGTGGTAAAGGACTATGCCAATATTCAGTCTGAAATTAAAAACACCGATGTACTAATTGTAGCCACCGGAGCTCAAAAGCCAACCATTTCTAAAGAATTAATTCACTCTGAAAAACCTTTACTAATTCTTGATTTATCAATACCGCGTAATGTGGCAACAGATGTTACCGAGTTATCAAATGTAACCTTAGTTCATCTTGATGATTTGTCAAAAATGACTGATCAAACGCTACAGCGTAGAAAAGAACATATTCCGCAGGCAGAAAATATCATAGGAGAAATACAAGAAGAGTTTAATAGTTGGTTAGAAACCCGAAAATTTGCACCAACCATTAAAGCGTTAAAGAATAAACTTACGACACTAAAAGACGCCGAAATTAATTTGCAACGCAAGAAATATACTGATTTTGATGAGGTGCAAGCGGATATTATCAGTAGTAGAATTATTCAGAAAATAACGAATCATTTTGCCAATCACCTTAAAGAGGAAAATACTTCGGCAGATGAGAGCATAGAGCTCATTCAAAAGGTGTTCCAATTACAAAATAAATAGTCTTGGGTAAAACAATTCGCATAGGTACCAGAGATAGTGAATTGGCACTTTGGCAGGCCCATACTGTGCAAAACCACCTCGAAAAATTGGGTCATAAAACCCAACTAATCCCGGTTAAATCTACCGGAGATATTGTTCTTGATAAACCGCTATATGAATTGGGGATCACGGGCATCTTTACCAAAACGTTAGACATTGCAATGTTAAATAACGATATTGATATTGCGGTGCATTCTATGAAAGACGTACCTACAGCTTTGCCCAAAGGCATTGTAGAGGCTGCCGTGCTCGAAAGAGCCAATGTTAAAGATATCTTGGTGCACAAAGGGCTTGATTTTCTAAACAGTAAAGGAACCATTGCCACGGGAAGTTTGCGACGAAAAGCACAGTGGTTGCACAAATATCCTGATCACGAAGTAGTTGATTTACGCGGAAATGTAAATACGCGAATGCAAAAGCTTACCAACAGTAATTGGAACGGAGCCATATTTGCAGCTGCAGGATTGGAACGGATCAATTTGAAACCTGAAAATTATATCGATCTTGATTGGATGATTCCCGCACCGGCCCAAGGAGCTATGCTGGTGGTTGCCAAAGAAGAGGATACCTATTGCAGAGAAGCTTTGGCAGTACTGAATCACAAAACAAGTGAAATTTGTGTACATATCGAAAGGGAATTCCTTAGAGAATTAGAAGGAGGGTGTACGGCTCCCATTGGGGCATTTGCCAAGATTAATAAAGAGCAGATTTATTTTGTAGGCGCTTTGTTTAGTTTGGATGGAAGTAAGAAAGTAGAAGTTATCAAAGAAGTAAAGATAGGTAGGGAAGAAGATTTTGGAAAGATCTGTGCACAAGAAGTATTGAATAATGGAGGTAGAGATTTGATGGAGGAGATTAAAACAATGATGAAATAAATTGGAGAACCATACCACTATACTCTCAACCAAAAAACTTTCAACTTCTCAAAAAGAATTATTGCTTAATTCTGGGATTGGTTTTGTAGCATATGATGCAATAAAGATTGAACTTTTGAAGATTGATAAACTCCCAGATGTACAAAATGCAATTTTTACAAGCAAAAATGCAGTGAAATCGATTCTAAGCTCTGGAACAAACATTTCAAACTGCTTTTGTGTTGGAGAAAACACCAAAAAACTTTTGGAAGAAAAGGGACAAAAAGTGATTGAAATTGCTCAAAATGCTTCAGATTTGGCCAAAATAATTGTAAAAAAATATAAAAATGAGTCTTTTTTGTTTTTTTGTGGAAATTTAAGAAGAAACGAATTGCCTGATTTGTTAAAACAGTATAATATGACCTTAAATGAACAAATTGTGTACAAAACACATCCAAATTCAAAAAAATTTGATCGTTCGTTTGAGGGTATTTTGTTTTTTAGCCCGTCCGGAGTTCAAAGTTTCGTTTCAGAAAATAATATAGATAATAGTATTGCTTTTTGCATAGGAAATACTACCGCTTCTGAAGCAAAAAAATATACAGATAAAACAATAATTGCAAACAAACCCACCGTCGAAAATGTAATTGTGCAAGCGGTGAAGTATTTTAAATAAAAAACGAATTGTCATTCCTGTGCAGGCAGGAATCCAATTTTTGTATTAAGTAATAAAAGATCCCGAATCAATTTCAGGATGATAGAAAATATGATTAAAAACGACCTATTTCTTAAAGCATTAAAAGGAGAAACCGTAGATCGTCCACCGGTATGGATGATGCGACAAGCAGGAAGATATCTTCCTGAATTTATGGTATTAAAGAAAAAGTATGATTTCTTTACTCGTTGCCGAACACCAGAATTGGCTGCAGAGATAACTGTGCAACCTATTGATATCATTGGCCCTGATGCTGCCATTTTATTTAGTGATATTTTGGTGATCCCCCAGGCCATGAATATCGAGGTAGAGATGAAAGAAGGTATTGGCCCATGGCTACCAAACCCAATACGATCATTAAAAGATGTAGAACAAGTTGTGGTACCCGATGTATATGAAGAATTGGGATATGTAATGGATGCCATTAAATTAACCAAAGAGCGTCTTGATAATCGCGTTCCTTTAATTGGTTTTGCTGGATCACCTTGGACCATCTTATGTTATGCTGTACAGGGACAAGGATCTAAGAATTTTGATAAAGCCAAAGAACTTTGTTTCACACAACCTGAAGCTGCACACCAATTATTACAAAAAATAACCGATACCACTATTGCCTATTTAAAAGCCAAAGTAACTACTGGTGTAAATGCTGTTCAGGTATTTGATAGTTGGGGAGGCATGTTATCACCAGTAGATTATCAAGAATTCTCCTGGAAATACATACAACAAATCGTAGATGCCCTTAAAAATGAAACCGAAGTGATCGTTTTTGGTAAGGGATGCTGGTTTGCATTACAGGAAATGGCAAAATCAGGAGCAGCTGCATTGGGAGTTGACTGGACTTGCTCTGCTCGCAATGCTCGTTATTTGACCGGTGGAAATATAACTTTACAAGGAAATTTTGATCCCTCGAGATTACTATCTCCACCCGCAGAAATTAGGAAAATGGTAAAACAAATGATCGACGAATTTGGTAAAGATAGATATGTAGCTAATCTAGGACATGGAATTTTACCTAATATACCCGTGGATAATGCCAAAGCATTTGTAGATGCAGTAAAAGAATACCGAGGATAAGAGAATGAATGCCTGGAGCCTTGTAAAACAATTTAGCTATAAGCAATTATTTAAGTTATCATTGTTGGCGCTTCAAAAACCCTTGTATATTAATCCTACTTTACGCGCTACACGACAAACCATAAGTATCTGCAATTCCCATTACAAAGACCGCCATCATAAAAACGGAAAAGCCAATGCGTTTAGACATGCTTTGTGGAATATCATGATATGTCAAAGTGTTTTCAAAATCAATAAAAATGAAGCAAAATCCCTTAATTGGGCCAAAAAAATCACCGATTTACACGAAAAGTTAATGCCAAACGAACCATTGGCCGAAGCAATGGATTTACACAATAATAAGATTGGAAGACTTCATTTCGAAACGGTAAAAAGTGGTTCGATAGAAGAAATAGTAACTTTTTTAAATGGGATTACTGAAAATGCGAAGAAAATTTCAGAAATTAAAGAGATAGAAAACTATAAAAATGATTTGGTGTATCTTTTGGAAGCGTAATAATAAAGAAATCTGAAACAAAATTCTTCAAGATGCTACTAATTTAATAAGTAAATCAACCTGTCCACCTTGGATGGGTTAAAAAAATAGTTAGGTATGTTCAAAAATATCATCAATGGAATCAAAGCTTATTTTGGAACCTTTAAGCTTATTTCAAAACTTGGTTTATGGAAGTATTTTGCAATTCCAATTTTGATTAGCGTAGTTACCGGATTGTCTTTTGTAGCCTTAGCATACTTTTTTTCGGATAATTTGGGATTATTAATTGCAAAAATATGGCCATGGGATTGGGGAGCAGAGACTTTTGCTACTATAAGTACCTATATTGGCGGACTATTGATCTTGGTTCTGGGATTGATCTTGTACAAACATATCGTGATGGCGCTATCAGCACCATTTATGAGCCCTGTTTCAGAAAAAGTGGAGGCTCATTTATTGGGAGAAACCAAACATATTCATCGCAATACTTCTTTCAGGCAACAATTGGCAAGAGGTATCCGTATTAATGTGCGAAACCTGGTTAGAGAATTGTTATTTATGATCCCTTTACTTATCATAAGCTTTATACCGGTGATTGGGATTCTAGGTACGATCCTAATATTTTTGATTCAGGCGTATTATGTTGGTTTTGGTAATATGGATTATACCATGGAGCGACATTTTAATTATAAAGAAAGTATTCAGTTTGTAAGAAAACATAGAGGAGCGGCTATCGGTAACGGGATTGTATTTGTTTTAATGCTTTTTATACCTATCATTGGTTTTATTATTACACTTCCTATTTCGGTTGTGGCAGCTTCGACTGAAACGGTAAAGATTTTAGACGAAAAGAAATTGATAGCGAGCAGGAATACTTCGGAAAAACCAAAAGAGATTAAAGAGTAGCCTTTTTGATTGCAAAATATAATGAAAGATAAATTTTATAAGTACATACAAGACCTTCAGGATTCTATCACCTCAAAACTCGAAGAAGTTGATGGTAAGGCAAAATTTCAACAAGATGTATGGAAACGCCCCGAAGGTGGAGGTGGAAGAACCCGAGTAATCGAGAACGGAAGTGTGTTTGAAAAAGGAGGAGTAAATATTTCTGCGGTGCATGGTCCCCTTCCAGTAGCGATGCAAAGTTATTTTAAAGTAGGCGATGTTGATTTTTTTGCATGTGGTTTGTCTTTGGTCTTACACCCGGAAAACCCAATGGTACCCACGGTACATGCCAATTGGCGATATTTTGAGATGTATGATAAAGGTGGAACTATCGTAGACAGCTGGTTTGGTGGAGGTCAAGATTTAACACCTTATTATTTATTTGAAGAAGATGCAAAGCATTTTCATCAAGTTTGTAAGACATCTTGCGATAAACATAATCCGGAATTTTATCCTTTGTACAAGAAAAAGTGTGATGAATATTTCTACAATACGCATAGAGGAGAAGCCAGAGGTATTGGCGGCTTGTTTTTTGATTATTGTAAGCAAACAGATCAAACGTCGATGCAAAACTGGTATGATTTTGTAACCGAAGTAGGAAATAGCTTTCTAGAGGCGTATGTTCCTATTGTAGAAAGAAGAAAGAACTCAACGTATACCGAAGAACATAGAAATTGGCAGGAAATTCGTCGAGGGCGTTATGTAGAATTTAACCTGGTTCATGATAAAGGAACACTATTTGGACTAAAAACAAATGGTAGGATTGAAAGTATACTAATGAGCCTTCCACCCCGCGTACAATGGCGGTATGATCACCATCCAAAACCGGAAAGCGAAGAAGAAAAATTAGTTAAAGTGCTTAAAAAATCCGTTGAATGGCAATAATTCGATTTTTTTTACTATCTTGCGGCTCAATCAATTACATTTTAGTTGATTGAGATTTAAAATTTAACACAAATGCCCTATGAAAAAACTTCTACTATTGTGTATCGTAATTCTTGCTACCGGTTGCGATTATTTATCTAATGGCGTAGCAGAAAAAAACAAATTTCCTAGAAAGTTCAAGAAAAACACAATCGAGTTTAAGAATAATACGATTCTTCTTACCAGTGGATATACCAAAACCACTGCCGAAGATTTTGAACAAAGAGTAAATGCACTTGATGATGCGTCGAAATTTAAGAAAATTGCGCTTCAGGAATTAGAAAAAATTCAAAAAAAGAAAGTGGATTTCGAAATTTTTTCACACGAAAACAATGTTGAGAATTACATATTTGTGTATGCTTGTGATTTTTACAAATTGGATGAGCATAGAGCTGCAAGAGTAGTGGCAAGCTTAAACGATCAATTAAAAGACGAATCCAATGTACAGGATGTAAAGTACAAAAGGATTCACGGAAGATATTTCTTCACTCCTACTTCAAAAGTAGTTAAGTTGAAATACCTTAAAGCTTTTAAAGCACAAAAGAAATTTCAAACTGAATATATCGTAGCTTCAAAGAATGGAGGTATTGGATTATCGATTAGTAATCTTGAGGATGTAGATTTTGAAAATTCTATAAAACGCCTAGCCGTAAAATAAAACTGATCAAAGTATCAACCCATTAAATGCCGCATATGATTTATTAACAAATCTATATGCGGCATTTTGCTATTTATTTGGTAATTTTTCTTCCAATAAAATAGGTATGAAAAAAATTGTACTACTAATTATTGTCATTTTTCTGATGAGTTGTGCACGAACCTTAGAACCAACACCAGAGAATATCAATAAAATATTTCTTTCCAAAGATTTTACGTTTGAGTTTCATAAGAAAGATGGCGTTTGCGAATCATTGAGTTTTAGAAATGACTATTTAGTTTATAAAAGTGATCAACCCACTTTGCGAAGAGAAATTACTTATGATGAGGTTCTTTTGATCAACGATTTTATCCAAAAAATAGTTAACAAACATGTTAAGGATCTCGATCCCGAAGCCAATTCGCATTATGTTATAAAAAATACAGCTTACAAAGTTATTATCGTACCTCGACAAGAAGATTTTTATTTTGCAGCTTTGATCAAAACACTAAAATTGGATGGGTAAAATATATTACTTGTTATTCAAAAAGTAATGTAAACGAAGTCTCTTTGTTCGTTATAGAGTATACGGTTAGCGTACCACCATGCAAGTGCATAATTTGCTTAGAAAGGCTCAATCCAATTCCGGTTCCTTCATTTTTGGTAGTATAAAAAGGAACAAAAATTTGATTCATAATCTCTGGAGGAATACCTGGTCCATTGTCTCTTATGATAATATACTTTTTACCTTTTTCATTAATTCCTGAGATAAACTGCAGCTGTGCATTGGCAGTCTCCTTTAATGCTTGAATAGCATTTTTTGAAAGATTCAACAAAACTTGGGTAATTAATTTTTGATCGGCATAGATCTCAAGATCTTCTGCCTTAGAAATTAAATCAAATGAAATCGTTTCAAATCCTTTTTCCTGGCTGGCTAGAACTTTTATTTTTTCTAGCAATGGTTCTACTTTGATGAGTTCTTTATCGGGAGCAGGAACATTTAAAAAACTTCGATATGACTGTACAAAACTCATCAGGTCGTTACCTTGGTTCTTGATAACCTCTAATCCCTTGGCAGCATTATATATTTTGTTTTTATCAATTTCATCGGCCATTACAATGCCTTTTTCATCTTTAAAATAACCTAAAATGGATTCTGAAATAGAAGTGATCGGTGTTACCGAATTCATGATTTCATGAGTTAGGACCCGTATTAATTTTATCCATGAATCGGTTTCCTTTTTATCCAGCTCATCATTAATATCCTGAATGGTAATTAAGTTCAGTTTTTCTTTGTTTAATAGAATTTTGTTGGATTTTATAGCTAATTGAATGGTTTCTCGCTCATTGGTAAACTGAAAAAGCTTTCGCTCAAAAGGCTCTATATTTTTAAATAGGTAGTAAAGCTTCTCATCGACCTGAGCCAGTTGCTTGATGTGGTTTAAAGGAGTATAGTTCAGTAAATTTTCTACTTTGGGATTTGCAAAAAGAATATGTCCTTTATCATTAAAGGTTAGCATACCGATTTCAGCTTGTTTTATTATTTCCTGATAGTATTGTTCTTGTGCCTGATTTTTTAAATACACCGCTTGCATCATGTTATTAAGGGTGTTAAGGCTATGATTTAATTCGTTAAATGAGCCTACATCTCCTTTTTCTGGAAATCGAAGTGTAAAATCTTCATTTTTTATAGCGTTAAAAAAGAAGGCTATTTTTCTATTATTATGGTTAAGATACCGGATTAAAAAAATGGTTTGTAAAGAAAATAACAAAAACAAAAAAATCGATAAAATATATTGTTGCTTCAGTAAAAAGAATGTCATGATTAAAGCTACAGATGCAAGCATAAGTACTTTAAAAATTAGCTTTATGTAAAAATTTTTACTTACCATCAATTATCAAATTTCTTGATTTTATTATATAGTGTTTGTCTGGATATGCCCAGTTGATTTGCCACGGCACTGTAATTTCCATTATGTTGATCAAGTGCCTTGTTGATCATCAGGCGTTCCATTTCATCTAGAGTTTCGGGACCGGTATCAAAAGACACTTCGGCATTTTTGCTAAGTAAAAAGTCGGTAGGCTTTAATACATTTCCTTCAGATAAAATCACGGCACGCTCTATGGTATGTTGCAATTCTCTAACATTACCAGGCCATTGGTAAGATATCAATTTCTCTTCAGATGCATGATTTATTCTTAGCGAGGGTTTGTTATATTTTGAAGCAAACTTTTTAAGATAAAAATCTGCCAGGACCAAAATATCATTTTCTCTTTCGCGTAGCGGTGGTACTTCGATATGAATAGTATTGATTCGGTACAATAAATCTTCTCTAAAAATACCATCACTTACCATTTGATCTAGATTACAGTTGGTTGCACAGATTAATCGTATGTCTACAGGAATAGTTTTATTTGACCCAACGCGTACAATAGTTCTGTTTTGTATAGCGGATAATAATTTGGCCTGAGTCTGTAGTGATAGATTTCCTATCTCGTCAAGAAACAAAGAACCTTTGTTGGCAGCTTCAAATTTACCAGCTCGATCTTCTTTGGCATCGGTAAAGGCCCCTTTGGTATGCCCAAAAAGCTCACTTTCAAACAGAGTTTCAGATATTGAACCCATATCTACGCCTATGAAAACTTCATTTTGCCTCGACGAAAGTCTATGTAGCTCTCGGGCTATTAACTCTTTACCAGTACCATTTTCACCGGTGATTAAAACATTTACATCTGTTTTGGCAACCTTTCTCACAAGGTTAAGTACAACATTAAGAGCCTTGGAGTTTCCTATAATGTAGTTGGTGTCTTGATTAATTACCTGTTTAAGGTGACTTTCTTTTTGTTTTAACTTTTTTACTTCGTCTTGTGATTTTCGAAGCAAATAAGCCGACTTAATAGTAGCCAGTAGTTTTTCGTTATTCCAAGGTTTTAATATAAAATCGATTGCTCCTTCCTTTAATGCTTGTACTGCTAGGTCTACAGCCCCATACGCTGTCATCATAATGACCGAGATAAGAGGGGCTTTTTTCTTGATTTCCCGTAGCCAGAATAATCCTTCGTTCCCGGTGTTTACTCCGGCAGAAAAGTTCATATCTAATAGAACTAGATCAAAGGTATTTAAGTCTCCTAAAGATGAAATTTGATTAGGATTAGAAATTGTATTTACGGTTTTAAACTCAAACTGTAATAAAATTTCAAGAGCACTTAATACACTTTTGTTATCATCAATCACTAAGATTTTCCCGTCTTGCATGATAAAGGATTTAAATTGGTTGAATAAAACTACAAATTAGTATCGGTAGATTTTATGATGTGTAAAAAAAGTTGACACTATTTGTATAATTATTTTACATTCCTTGGATTTTAGATTTTAAAAATAAAACATAAAATATTGATTATTAGGTATTTGTGATTATGGCACAAGATTAGGGTATTGTTTTGGCATCAAATAGTTATTTACTTATTCATAACCGAATGAATTATAAGAACAAAATCATATTATTTTTACTATCTCTTGTGTCCAGTATAAGTTATGCACAAGAATTTTGGTCATTGGATGATTGTGTGACCTATGCAATACAACACAATCTTCAGCTCAAAGATTTTAAGTATAATCAAGAGTCCAATAAGGAAACCTATCGCCAGTCAATACGAAGCCTATTGCCAAATATTAGTGCGTATTCTGATTATGACTTTAATTTTGGGCGATCTCTGGATCCAAATACAAGTACCTTTGTAAACAATGAATTTGTTTCTAACAATTATAGGCTAAGTGCTCAGATTGATTTGTTTCAAGGTTTCCAAAAGGTAAATACCATAAAGGCCTCAAAGTTTTTATACAAAGCAACTAATGAAGAAACGCTTCATCAAAAATATTTATTGGCATTTAGAGTAATGGCTGCCTTTTATGATATTCAGTTTATGGAGGGTTTGCTTTCAATCTCAAAAGAGCAAGAAGCTGTATCTCAAAACAATTATGATTTGGTACAAAAACAAGTAGAACTGGGTCAGAAAGCCAAAGCAGATTTGTACGAAGCAGAATCAGCACTGCTTGCAGATCAATTATTGGTCACTCAGAACCAAAATAACGTGATTACGGCAAAATTGAGCTTAATTCAGGAAATGAACCTCGAGGGAGTTTCTTCCATTTCTATTCAGTCTTCAACAGTAGAAACTGAGACCGATGAAGTACTAGAAACCAATAACGATTCAATTTTTAACAAAGCCAAAGTATTTGTTCCCATTATCAAAGCTCAGGAACTAAGAGCAAAAGCTGCAAAAAAACAATTGGCCGCTGCAAAAGGGAATCTGTTTCCAACATTAACGATTTCTGCAGGATATCAATCCAGATATGTAGATAATAATATTGATGAGGATACAGGTCGATTAGTACCATTCTCAACACAAATAAAAGACAATGCATCTCAGTTTGTTGGAGTTTCGATTAATATCCCTATTAGTAATGGATGGTCAAACCATTCTCGTGTTAAACAACAAAAGGTTGCCTTGATGCGAGCTGAAAATAATTACAACCTTCAGAAACAAGAAATGTATCAATTGATACAACAACTTGTACAAGAAGGAGAAGCTTTAAAAACAGAATATGAGCAAAGTTCCCAAAAAATGAGAGCGCAAATGCTAGCTTTCGAGATAGCACAAAAACGATATCAAAAAGGTTTGATTAATGCCATAGAGCTAAATCAATCAAAAAACCTTTTTGCCAACTCACAGAATGAAAACTTGCAGGTACGATTGCGATTAAAGGTGAATGAAAGTACCTTAGACTTTTATAAAGGATTGCCTGTATTTAACATCACAAGAACTCAATAGAAATGGATATAAAAATTGAAAAGAAAAAAGGATTAAGACCTAAACACTATGGATATATTGTTATAGGAGTGATATTACTTTTTTTAGGCTGGAAAATCGCTTTTGGTAATTCAGCTTCTACATTTAGAACCGATAAAGAAAAATTGTCTATTGCCGAGGTTTCCTTTGGAAAATTTGATGACTACATTACCATAAATGGATCAGTAGCACCGATTAGCACGATTTATATGGATGCTTATGAGGGAGGAAGAGTTACCGAAAAATTGATCGAGGAGGGGGCTATGGTTAAAAAAGGAGATATTATTTTGAAACTTGAAAACCGAGGGCTTTATGAACAGATATTAGCAAGTGAAAACAACCTGGCATTAAAACAGAACGATTTACGATCTACCAAACTTACTTTTGATTCGAGACAAGTAGAAGGAAGAAAGGATTTGGTGAATTCTCAATACGAATTGCAAAAACTAAAAAGAAATTATGAGCAGAATAAAACCCTATATGAGGATGAGTTAATCTCTAAAGAAGAGTATCTCACTTCTAAAGAGAATTATGAACTTTCTCAAAAACAATTTGACATTATAAAAATACAAACTGATCAGGATAATGTTTTACGAAGTACTTCTTTAAAAGAATTAGATGCCGATCTAGCTAGAATGAAAAAGACATTATCTATGGTTTATGAGCGCATTGATCATCTTAATGTTAGAGCTCCGGCAGATGGCCAATTAGGTTTTTTGGATGCCGAAATAGGACAAAATATACAACAAGGTGAGCGAATCGGACAGGTAAACGTGTTGACAGATTATAAAATTGAAGCCTCTATCGATGAACACTATATCGATCGGGTAAAAAGAGACCTTACTGCAATTTTAGAACGTAACGGAACAGAATACCAATTGCGCCTACGCAAAGTATATCCCGAAGTGCGTAACGGAAAGTTTAATGTAGACCTTGTTTTTGTAGATCAAAAACCGGAAACCATACGATCAGGTCAAAGCTATAACTTGAAGCTTCAGTTAGGTGCTTCAAACGATGCACTGTTATTGCCAAGAGGTAGCTTTTTTCAAAGTACAGGTGGCCAATGGATTTTTGTGGTAGATGCCTCTGGCAGTGCTGCTTGGAGAAGACCTATAAGAATAGGAAAGCAAAACTCAAGATATTATGAATTGTTAGAAGGGCTACAAGCCGGAGAAAAAGTAATCACTTCAAACTACGATAGTTTTGGTGATGCCGAAAAAATAGTATTAAAATAAATCAATCAAGAAATGATAAATATAGAAAACTTAAAAAAGAGTTTTAGAACCGAAGAAGTAGAAACCCTGGCACTAAATGGTGTAAACCTCAAGGTTGAAGAAGGCGAGTTTGTTGCCATTATGGGTCCTTCAGGTTGTGGAAAATCAACATTATTAAATATTATTGGTATGCTGGATAATCCTACCGATGGTACGTACCATTTTGCAGGTCATGAAGTAGGGAGATTAAAAGAAAATCAACGTACCAAGATCAGAAAAGGGAACCTTGGTTTTGTATTTCAGAGTTTTAATCTGATCGATGAACTTACGGTTTTTGAAAATGTGGAGCTTCCGCTTATTTATCTTAATATGAAAAAAAGCGAACGCGAGCAGAAAGTGAAAAAAGTACTAGAGCGCATGAAAATTGCACATCGCGAAAAGCATTTTCCGCAGCAATTATCAGGAGGACAACAACAACGTGTAGCAATCGCTAGAGCCGTAGTGACCAATGCAAAACTGATCTTAGCCGATGAGCCAACGGGGAATCTTGACTCAAAAAACGGAATCGAAGTAATGAACCTGCTTACAGAACTTAACCAAGAAGGGACCACCATTGTGATGGTAACGCACTCAGACAGGGATTCTCATTATGCGCATAGAATAATTAACCTGTTCGATGGACAGATAGTAACCGAAAGTCAAAATAAACCATTCGAAGTGAATGCATAAATAAAATTATACAACACACAAAAATCTTAAGTTATGACAAAAATATCTCAGTATCTAGTAGCATTTGTTCTTTTTCTGGTTTCGATTATAGCAAGTTATGCTCAGGAAACTATTGCTGTAGATAACTTTAATAAAGTTATCGTGAGCCCTCATATTCAGGTAACTTTTGAAGAAGGAGCTGAAGAAACTGTAATCATAGAAAGTGCAAGCGTTTCTAACGACAAGATTAATATCGAAGTAGAAGGGAAAACTCTTAGAATTTATCTAGATGGAGCCAAAATGGTCACCAAAAATGAAAAAACCTATAATTCTAAGGGATGGAAAACCAAGAGATCAATTTATAAAGGAACTCAGGTAGTTGCCAAAGTAACGTATAAGAACCTTAAGGAACTCTCTATAAGAGGTGAAGAAGTGATCCTATGCAAAAGTCCAATAAAGCAAGAAAATTTCAAACTTAAGGCATATGGAGAATCCAAAATAACTATGAATTCTTTAAAGACTCAGGGTTTTCACGTAACCATGTATGGCGAAAGCTATCTTGAAGTAAAAGAAGGTAATGTAGATACCCAAAAGTATACAGTATATGGCGAAGGCGAGGTAAATACTTTGGGAATCGATAACGAAAAAACCAAGATCACGGCTTATGGCGAAGGGAATTTCAGAATTAATGTTTCAGATAACTTAAAGGTAACAGCTTACGGAGAAGCAACCGTAGCGTACAATGGAAATCCCTCTATATATAAAGGAATCATCATTGGTAAGGCCAAAATTCAAAAAATAAACTAGAAACGCATCAATCAAACCCAATTCATCAATCAAAAAAACGAACGGTTATGTTTAAAGTAGTTTTAAAAATAGCATGGAGGAACCTAACTAAAAATAAACTTCAATCATTTATTAACATATTAGGTCTTACCGTAGGTACATTAAGTTGTTTAGCGATTTTAGTACATGTGTTTGGGCAATTGGGTTATGATAAACACTATGACGATGCCGAATTATTGTATCGAATTAGAAATAAGATAAAAAGCATTAATAACAATAGTATTAATTCAGATGGAGCCGCAACCAGTCCACCTATTGCTTTTGCTTTGAAAGAAGATTATCCCGAGATAGACGAAGTTACTCGCGTTGTTTATTTTGGAGAAGGGAATGATAACTTAATGAGGGTAACCGGCAGTAATAATGGTTACTATGAGCCTCGTGGTTATGTTGCAGATTCTACATTCTTTAAACTGTTTAATTATCCATTTTTAGAGGGTAAAGCATCTAATGCGCTTAACGCTCCTAATTCTGTAGTACTTTCTTCAACATTAGCAAAAAAATTGTTTGGAAATGAAAAAGCATTACATAAAACACTTGTTTTAGGCGGAGGAGACGATGCTATGAACATAACAGTGACTGGTGTTTTTAAGGATGACTTTGGAAAAACGCATTTAAACCCGAACTATATTTTGAGTATGATGTCCCCAGGAATAGGAGAGTTTGTTAGAAGTGTTGAGAATTATGCTACTCAAAACTTTGTATATACGTATATAAAAATGATTCCTGGATCAAGCGCGAGTGATTTAGAGAAAAAATTACCTTCTTTTTTACAGACCAGAGGGGCAAAAGATTTAGCTCAGGTTGGGTTTGATAAAAAATTACTACTCCAACCAGTTACTGATATTCATCTCTATTCAAAAGATATCTCGTTCCAAATTGATTCAGTCTCAAATATTCAAGACTTATATATCATGTTACTATTGGCATTGATCATTCAATTAGTGGCATGTATCAATTTTATTAATCTTAGTACCGCACGAGCCAACAAAAGAGGAAAAGAAATAGGGGTTCGTAAGGTAGTTGGTGCGAAGAAAGGTTCTTTAGTACGCCAATTTTTAGGAGAATCATTGTTTCTATCATTATTTGCAACCTTGATTACTATTCCTCTTACTATTATTCTACTGCCTTTTTTAAATGAATTAACACAAGGTACGGTCGAAATTATGGATGTACTTAATGTCAAAGTTCTAGGGATATTACTAGTACTAGGCGTTGCTACAGGTCTTCTTGCAGGTTTTTACCCAGCTATGGTATTATCGGCAATAAAACCTATTAAAGTGCTCAAGGGGGTTGTAAATCTGAAATCAAGCAACGGTACTTTTAGAAAAACGTTGGTAGTTTTTCAGTTCGTTGTGTCCATTACATTAATTGTCGCTGTACTTATTATCGGACAACAAATTAAGTATGCGCAAAATAAAGATATTGGTTTTGATAAAGAGAATTTACTAGCCATTCGCTTAGGTACTGGTGAACTTTCAAAAAAATACGATGCAATAAAGGAGCAATTCTCTACAGTTTCTGGTGTTGCAGAAGTCACGGCAACTAATAATTACCCATCTGAGTATATTTTTGGTGATTTAGGATTGCATTTACCAGAGCAGGATCCAGCCAATATAACATCAGTATTTTATAACGGTATCACAGAAAATTATTTTGAAACTGTTGGTACTCGTTTACTTATTGGACGTACACTACGTGCAAATGATAGCACACAAGTAATAGTAAATAAAGCCACATTGGATGCCTTTAATATTCCGTTAGATCGCGCAGAAGGTTCCAAGTTAATACAACCGAATGGAGAACAGAGTCAAGAATATGAAATCGTAGGTGTAAGCGAGAATTATCATTTTGCTTCGCTGAAAGAAGACATCGCTCCTGTTTTATTATTCAATGAAACAGAACCGGATTGGATTGTTGTTAAAACTAAAACTACAAACTTTGAAGCCTTGCTTGCAGATCTGGAAAGCGGTTTTAAAGCAGTAAATCAATATGCTCCATTTGAATATACATTTATAGATAAAAATGTCGAAAGGATGTATGCCGAAGAACGACGTCTAGGAAAAATGACAAGAATATTTTCATTCCTTGCCATTCTAATAAGTTGCCTAGGATTGTTTGGTTTGATGTCTTACATCGCCGAGCAAAAGAAAAAAGAAATAGGAATACGAAAAGTGTTGGGTGCTAGTATACAAGCCGTTGTACAGTTAATTACTAAAGATTTTGTGAAATTAGTACTCATAGCTTTTATAATCGCTACGCCTATAGCCTATTTTTTAATGCAAGAATGGCTTCAGGATTTTGCCTATAAAATTGACATGAGTTGGTGGACTTTTGCAGTAGCTGGTGGATCGGCTATGTTAATTACACTATTGACCGTGAGTTTCCAATCAATACAATCGGCCATTGCCAATCCCGTAAAAAGTTTACGCAACGAGTAAATCATCAAAAAACAAACAGTTATGTTTAAGAATTATATCAAAATAGCGTGGAGAAACCTTAAAAGACAGCCGTTTTTTACGTTTTTGAATACATTTGGGCTTGCCATAGGAATGGCAGGAGGTATTCTTATCTCTTTGTACATACATAGTGAGCTCAATTTTGATACAATGTTCAAAGATGCAGATCGCATCTATCGAATCAATGCAGATGTAAAATTTGGAGGTACCGAACAAGAGTTTGCCGAAGTGTCGGCTCCCATGGCAGAGGCGGTTCAAAAAGACTATCCATATATCGAATTGGTTACCCGATTCAGAAATAATGGGAGTATGCTTCTCAGAAAAAACAACGCATCACTTAATGTAAAAGAAAATGGCGTTGCTTATGTAGACTCCACTTTTTTCAATATGTTCGGAATTGATTTATTATACGGTGATTCAAAAACCGCTTTGACCGAACCTAATACATTAATACTTACCAAAACGGCAGCCGAAAAACATTTTGATATTAGTAATGCTGTAGGGCAGACTTTATTGTTAGATAATGAGGAGACATATACAGTAACCGGAGTAATTGAAGATATGCCTAAAAATTCTTTCATCAGAAATCATGGTGTTTTTATGGCCATGGCCGGATATGAGTATGCTAGAGATGGTCAATGGGGAAATCACAATTATCCAACATTTGTAAAACTTAGACCCAATGCCAAAATAGCTGATTTTCAAGAGTATTTAAATACTGTCTTGGGAGCTTATGTAATACCATGGGCTCAAGATTTTTTTCCTGGTATTACCGAAGAACAATTTCTAAAGGCAGGAAATCATTTACGGTATGACACAATCGCCCTAACGGATATTCACCTTTATTCTAATAAGTTTCCAGAATTAAGTAGAAACGGAAGTATACAAAATGTATATATACTATCTGTAATCGCACTATTTCTAATCTTTTTGGCAAGTGTTAATTTTATGAACTTGTCGACGGCAATATCACTTAAAAGAGCTAAAGAAATTGGAATTCGAAAAACATTGGGATCTAATAAGGGGGGATTAATCGTGCAATTTCTTACCGAATCAGGGTTAATTTCATTTATTTCATTATTATTTGCGGTGATAATAGCAACCTTGGTATTACCCCTTTTTAATCAGCTGGCAGATGCAAGCATTACAATTCCTTTTGCTAACCCTTATTTCTGGATTTTACTATTGATCTCTGCATTGTTATTAGGGACACTTTCGGGATCATATCCAGCATTTTTCATGTCAAAATTTGTACCTGCTAAAGTGCTTAAAGGATCGGGTAAAAGTAATATCGGGGGTAGCGGAATCAGAAACTCCCTGGTAGTAGTCCAGTTCACAATCTCCATTTTTTTGATCGTAAGCACGTTGATAGTTTTTCAACAACTTAAGTATATTCAAAATAAAGATTTGGGCTTTTCTAGAGATCAGGTTTTGGTGATAGATGATGTATATAGTGCTGGTGATCAAGCTTTGTCTTTTAAAGAAGAAGTGCAAAAATTGGGATTTGTAAAAAGTGCCTCAATGAGTAGCTATTTACCTACGCCTTCGGCTAGAAGTGATAATTCTTTTTTCATAGAAGGTGTAATGGATCAGGAACATGCTATCAATATGCAAGCCTGGCAGATAGATCATGATTATATAAATACGTTGGGTCTAGAAATAATTGCCGGAAGAGATTTTAATCCCCAATTTGTAACCGATTCTACAGCAATTATTTTAAATGAATCGGCAGTAAAAATTTTGGGAGTTACCCCAGAAGAAGTGTTGGGCATGAGACTTTCACCAGACCTGGTGGTGGAAAATTCAACTTTTTCAACGGTAATTGGTGTGGTAAAGAATTTTCATTTTTCTTCCTTAAGAAACGACATAGCATCCTTAAGTCTTTCTTTAGGAGGAAATTCAAATGTAATGGTTGCCAAGCTACAAGCAGGAAATTTTTCTGAGACGATAGCTCAAATAGAAAACATTTGGAATAATATGGCTCCAGAAGCACCATTTACATACTACTTCATGGATGAGTCTTTTAATAATACGTATCAAGCAGAACAACGACTAGGGCGAATTTTTATGATATTCACCATACTCTCAATAATCATTGCTTGTCTTGGACTATTTGGTTTGGCGACCTTTAATGCCGAAAGGCGCATCAAAGAAATAGGCATACGAAAAGTGCTAGGAGCAAGTGTGGGCCAAATAACCTATAAATTATCAATCGATTTTTTAAGGTTAGTGGGGATCGCTATTCTGGTTTCACTTCCTTTGGGATGGTATGCTATGGCAAGATGGCTAGAAAGTTTTTCGTACCGAATAGAAATTAATATTTGGGTTTTTGTTACCGCTACACTGTTGGCTATTGTTATTTCAATACTTACCGTAAGTTTTCAAAGTATTAAGGCAGCCATGGTTAATCCTACAAAAAGCTTACGCAGCGAATAAATCATCAACTCGTGCTGAACTTGTTTCAGTAAAAAACTAACAGTTATGTTTAAAAATTATATCAAAATAGCCTGGAGAAACCTGATAAAGAACAAAGTTTATTCGTTTATCAATATTGGGGGATTAGCTATAGGAATGGCATGTTTTTTAATGATAACCATGTTTATCAAACATGAGCTTTCTTATGATCAATATCATGATAATGCGGACAATATTTATAGAGCTGTACATCATTTTAAACAAAAAGATTCTGAGGTTCGTCAAATTTGGGGTAGCGCACCAATAGGGGCTGCATTAAAATCAGGTTTTTCTGAAGTACAGGAAACGGTACAATTTTCGGGTAGATGCGATATTTTACTTAAATATGAGGACAAAGCATTTCAGGAAAGTAATTGCTTTTTTGTAGACCCATCGGTTTTTGATGTCTTTAGTTGGAATCTTATATCAGGAAATCCAAAAACCGCATTAGAAGCTCCTTACTCTGTAGTGCTAACAGAGAGTACCGCAAAAAAGTATTTTGGCAATGAAGATCCTATGGGAAAAACCATTGAAGGAGGTAGAACAGGCGGTAGGGCCAATGAAGGTATTTACACAGTAACTGGTGTTATGAAAGATGTTCCTTCAAATTCTCATTTTTCTTTTGATGTGTTGATGTCGATGAGTTCTTTTCGACAATCTCGCCCCGATTTTTTTGAAATATGGGGTTACATAGATTTCTACACCTATTTTTTGGTACAGGAAGGATTTAATCTTCCTTCTTTTCAATCTAAGGTTGACAAGCTTTTGAAAGAGAATCTTCCCGAAGACGAGGCAGAAACTTATTTTTTGACTTTTGAACCGCTTAAAGAAGCCTATTTATATTCTGATGCCGAAAGACAACCCGGAGTTACTGGAAACCTTTCGAACATCTATATCTTTATGATTATAGGTTTATTTATCCTTGTAATAGCTTGTATTAATTTTATGAATCTAGCCACTGCTCGCTCTTTAGAAAGAGCCAAAGAAGTAGGCATACGAAAAGTTATTGGTGCAGATAAAAAAGGACTGGTTTATCAATTTCTTGGGGAGTCCTTGGTAATGGTCTTTTTGGCATCAATGGTTGGGTTAATAATCGTGGTAGCTTCGCTTAAGGGAATGCAAGTACTTACCGGAAAAGATTTTCAGGCAATAGATATTTTTGACGGATTCACCATGATAATTTATTTTATCACAGTCTTATGTACTGGTTTTCTAGCCGGAATTTATCCAGCATTTATTTTATCGGGATTCAAACCGGCAAGTGTATTAAAAGGAATTTTTAAGACCTCTCCAAAAGGGGCAGTTTTAAGAAAAGGCCTGGTGATTTTTCAGTTTAGCCTTTCCATTGCTCTTATTGCCAGTACGGTGATTGTGTATTCACAATTAGAGTACATGCTTAATAAAAGTTTAGGGTTCAATCAAGAGCATATGTTGATGGTCGATTTTAACTATGACCAACAAGTGCTTACCAATTTAGATGTTATTAAGAATGCCTACTTGTCCAATCCAAGTATAAGTTCGGTTGCTGCTTCACGAAGTGTGCCTGGAAGTTACTTCCCGGGTGCAGGTACTTTGATTGAAGTTCCAGAAGGCGATATGATGCAACAAACCGTTTCGCTTTTTGAGGTGGATGTAGACTTCATTCCTCATTTTGGTATCGAGATGGCCGCCGGAAGGCCTTATTCAAGAAATTTCCCGGCAGATACTGCTTCTTCATTGGTAATAAATGAAGCTGCAGCAAAACTATATGGATATAAAAATCCTGAAGAAATTATAGGCAAACGATTTTCGCAATGGGGAAAAGAAGGAAGGGTAGTAGGCGTGGTAAAAGATTTTAACTATCTCTCTTTGCATCAAGATGTAGAGCCTCTGGCACTGCGTTATGAGCCCTTTAGTAGCAGATATCTAACCCTAAAAGTACAATCAGAAAATCTTCCTAATACAATTGCAGAAATTGAAAATCAATGGAAATCTCTTGTTCCACATCGTCCTTTTATATACAATTTTTTGGATGATTCTTTTAATAAACAATACATAGCTGATATTAGATTCAAGAAGTTATTTACGCTCTTTTCAAGCCTAGCTATTCTAATTGCTTGCTTGGGATTATTAGGCTTGGCTACTTACAGCGCTGTGCAAAGAACAAAAGAAATAGGGGTAAGAAAGGTATTAGGAGCTGAAGTTTCAAGTATTGTAAGACTGCTATCAAAAGATTTTATAAAACTAGTAGTAATGGCCATAATTATTGCCACACCATTTTCATGGTATGCTATGCATAGATGGCTAGAAGGATATGCATATCAAATACAAGTAAACTGGTGGGTGTTTTGTTTATCGGGATTATTAGCAGTCATAATTGCGCTATTAACGGTAAGTTTTCAGGCCGTAAAAGCTGCAAGTGTAAATCCCGTAAAAAGTTTACGCAACGAGTAAATCATCAAAAAACGAACTATTATGTTTAAAAATTATATCAAAATAGCCTGGAGAAATCTCAAAAAACGAAAGGTATTTTCATTTATTAATATCATTGGGTTATCCTTAGGTTTTGGGTGTGGGATTTTGATATTCTTATTTGTAAATCATCATCTTCAATTTGATAATTTTCATGAAAATTCGGATCGAATTTATAGAATTGTTACCGAAGAACATCGGGATAATGTTGAATACGAAACAGCTGTGCCACCTGGCTTTGCCAATGCGTTTAGAACAGATTATGACTTTGGAGAAAAGGTAGCTAATGTTTTTTTAAGAGAAGATTGGCAGATCAATGGTTTAGATAATAACGTTTCAAAACGGTTTAGACATGATATTGCCTTTGCCGAACCTGATTTTTTTGACATATTCAATTTCCCACTAGTTGAAGAACTTAGTAATCGCACTCTTACAGAGCCAAACACGGCCTATGTAACCCAAAGCTTCGCAAAAAGAGTGTTTGGAGAAGAAAACCCGTTAGGAAATAATTTCATGTTAGAAAATGCTGAAACGATTCAAGTAATAGGGATACTTAGAGACTTACCTGAAAATACAATGATCAATAGAGAAGTATTTGTGTCTTTTAAAACGCTTAAAAGTTATGACGAGTTTGTGTCTGGTGGAACATGGAACGGAATCAATGGAAGTCTAAGGTGTTTTGCTTTGCTTCACCCAAATCAAGATATAACCCACATCGAAAAAACATTAGTTCAGCTGGTAACAAAGCATCGGCCTACTAGTAAAAATGTACATCGCTATAAATTACAACCGCTGCATGATATTCATTTTAATAATAATTATGATGGGATTAATGTGAGTTTATTGTGGATTTTTGGTTTGATCGGGATATTTCTCATTACAGTTGCATGTATCAATTTTATTAATATTTCTACAGCACAAGCATTTTCTCGTTCCAAAGAAATAGGAATCCGAAAAGTATTAGGAAGTTTTAAGCAACATCTTTTTTGGCAGTTTATTTCAGAAACTTTTATTATCAGTTTTTTTGCTATGGTATTAGGAGTTTTGATCGCAATTTTTGCACTGCCATCATTTAATGAACTTTTCGAACTAGAGCTTTCAATACAATCACTTCTTACTATTAAGTTTATAAGTTTTGTACTTGGTTTGTTGATATGTGTATCTCTTTTTGCAGGCAGTTACCCTGGGATTTTGCTAGCTCGAATTTTGCCTACACTGGCCCTAAAAGGAAAACTGACTGAGAAGGATACAGGAGGAAAACTAACTCGAAAAATCTTAGTGACCACACAATTTGTGATTTCTATTGTGCTCATTGTGGCTACTGTGGTTATCGGAAAACAAATTAACTATGCCGTAAATGCAGATTTAGGATTTACCAAAGATGCTATTGTAATGGTTGATATTCCTGAAGATCTTGAACACATAAAAATAGAAGGATTAAAAGAGCGAATCTCACAGTTGGGTGGAGTAGAGAATATAACTGCCTGTTTAGCAAGTCCAGGGGCGGGATATAATAATTGGGGAACGGGTATTAAATACCATAATCGTCCGGAATATGAAGAGTTTGGGATTTCTGCAAAGATGGCAGACAAAGATTACATCAATACGTTCGGCTTAGAATTGGTCGCTGGGCGTAATTTTTATGTGTCGGATTCTATTACTGAAGTAGTTGTTAACGAAAAAGTAGCTCAAAAATTAGGACTTGCTTCTTCCGAAGAATTGGTTGGAAAACAGGTCGAACTTAGTGGAGGATTTATTAAAGCTACCATAACAGGAGTAATTGCCAATTTTCACGATCAGAATTTTCATCAAGATATTAGCCCAGTCTTTATTGCTCCCCAAACTAATGCCTATAGCGAGTTTGCAATCAAAATTAATGGGAAAAATGCTAGCAATACGTTGGCCGCAATCGAACAGCGATGGAAAGAAGTTTTTCCAAAATATATATATGAATTTAGTTTTCTAGATCAACGAGTTGCAGAACAATATCAAGAGGAACAACGTTTTTTATCACTGTCAACATTATTTTCTGGATTGGCAATTTTTATTAGCTGTCTTGGGCTTTACGGATTAATCTCGTTTTTTGTAGCTCAAAAAACCAAAGAAATTGGTATTCGCAAAGTATTAGGAGGAAAAATCAGCGATATCTTATTACTGTTTACCCAAGATTTTTTCAAACTCATTTTTATAGCAGGAGTCGTTGCTTCGCCATTAGCATGGTACTTTATGAATAATTGGTTAGAAAATTACCAATATCGAATTACCATCGATTGGTGGGTATTTGCAATGGCTATAGGCGGCATTACCATAATTACATTAATAACAATAAGCTATCAGGCGGTTAAAGCCGCTACTGCAAACCCTATAAAAAGTTTGCGGACAGAATAGAATCATCAAATCTTACTGAACTTGTTTCGGTATCAAAAAACGATAGTTATGTTAAAACATCATTTCATCCTTTTCATAAGAAATATTAAAAAGTATAAAGCTTCTTTTTTTATAAATATTGTTGGGCTCTCGACATCATTAACGTGTGCGGTATTAATATTTTTATGGGTAAACGATGAGTTATCGATAGATAAGTTTCATGAAAACGACAGTCAGATTTTTCATCTAATGGAACTTTTGAGTTTTACAGGCAAAACTGAGGCTAATGAAACCACATCAGGAAATATTGTGCCTCTTTTATTAGAAGAAATGCCAGAAATAGCTATGGCAACCCAAGTAGCTAAATACCCCCAAAATGCTACACTTTCTGTTGAAGAAAAAACGATAAAGGCAGATGGGCAGTATGTGAGTAAAGATTATTTTAAAATTTTCTCCTTTCCTATTATTGAAGGTGATAAAAATAACATATGGAGTAATACCAATACAATATTAGTATCAGAGAGGTTGGCCAAAAACTTGTATGGTTCTACGCAAAATGCAATGGCCAAAATTATAGACTTTCAAAGAGAGAAAAAATTTACAGTTGCCGGTGTTTTTAGAGATATTCCTAAACATTCCTCAGAGAAGTTTGATTTTGTACTTTCTTATGAAGAAAAAGCGCTTTCTCAAACAAATCTTATGGATTGGGGAAGCCAAGGAACTCATGTATATGTAAGCATGAAACCCGATACAGATATTACAGCCTTTAATGATAAAATAAAGCCCTTCATTCAAGAAAAAACTAACAATAGATGGCGATATCGCACACCTTTCTTAACTAAATATTCTGATGAATATCTATATGGTAAGTACGAAAATGGGATACAAACTGGTGGTAGAATTACATATGTAAAACTGTTTTCTCTTATTGCAATTTTTATTTTAATCATTGCGTGCATAAACTTCATGAATCTTTCTACGGCAAAGGCTTCCAGAAGACTAAAAGAAATAGGAATTAAAAAAGTAGCCGGCGCCAGTAGGAATACACTCGTGTTTCAATATCTAACAGAAGCTATAGGAATGGCATTCTTGGCCTTGTTGTTTGCCTTAGTCTTTGTTTTTTTATTACTTCCAGAGTTTAATCATATTACAGGAAAGCAACTCTCTATTAATTTTGATTACGGTTTCGTTCTTTCTTTATTAGGAATTATACTATTTACAGGACTGTTATCAGGAAGCTATCCTGCTTTATATCTATCAGGGTTTAAACCTGCTACTATCTTAAAAGGTAAGTTAAATGTTTCGGTTGGAGAAATCTGGACTCGCAAAGGATTGGTTATCATTCAATATACAGTTTCAATAATACTTATTGTATCTGTTTTGATAGTGCATAAACAAATAGACTTTATACAAAACAAGAATTTAGGGTATACTAAAGAGCAAATTATTCATTTTGACTTAGAAGGTAAAACTCGGGATCAAAGTCATATAGATACTTTTTTGGCAGAACTTAATAATATTCCGGGAGTAATTAATGCTTCGGCTGGACGTACTACAGTATCAGGTCAAAATCAGAATTGGGGAGTAGGTGGTTTTAATTGGGAAGGGAAAGATCCTGGTGATCAAACTCAATTTCAACACATGATAGCGTATTATGATCTTATTGAAATGTTGGATATAGAAGTAGTAGAAGGAAGATCATTCTCAAGAGAATTCAGTTCAGAAAATACTAAGGTAATTTTTAATGAAGCTGCTATAAAACATATGCAACTAAAAGATCCTGTAGGTAAAACCATCAAGTTTTGGGAAAGGGATACAGAGATTATAGCTGTGGTAAAAGATTTTCATTTTAAATCTCTTCATGAAGATATAAAACCAATGATGATGAGCTTTTGGCCAGATAGGCTTTCGAAATTCATGGTTAAAATTGAAGCAGGAAAAGAAAAAGAAACATTAGCGTTGATTGAAGATTTTTATCTGGATTACAACCCAGGGTTTTTATTTGACTATACATTCCTTGATAAGAATTACCAAGAATTGTATCTGGCAGAGCAAAGAGTATCTAAACTATCACGATATTTTGCGGCTTTGGCGATTATTATTTCATGTTTAGGTCTTTTCGGTCTTGTATCCTTTACGGCAGAGAGAAGAAAAAAAGAGATAGGAATTCGTAAAATATTAGGAGATAGCAGCATGAATATTTCTATGTTGTTGTCACAAGAATTTGTAAAACTGGTTTTAGTGGCTATCGCTATAGGATTGCCTATTAGTTATCTGCTTACCAACAATTGGCTTTCTGGATTTGCCTATAAAACAGCAGCTAATCTATGGTACTTTCTTATTGCCGGAACAATAGTACTTATTATAACCATTCTTACAGTAAGCACCCAGACAATTATAGCGGCCAATAGAAATCCCGTAGAGGCACTAAGAGATGAATAGATATATCAAAAAAAGAAAACCATGCACACGCTCTATTTTAAAATAGCATTTAGATATCTTTTGAAGAATAAACTGTATTCGTTTATTAATATTATTGGATTAGCTATCGGAGTAGCATCTTTTATTTTAATCATGGCTTATGTTAATTATGAGCGTAGCTATGATAAATTTGAAGGATCAGAAAATGTGTATAGAGTGTACATGGATTATCTTACAGGAGAGGCATATGCGCCAGGAGATGCGCAAACTTATAATTTGGTAGGCCCCACTTTAAAACAAGAATTTAACGAAGTATTAGATTATGTACGTTTTTATCGACTAGAAAAGACAACACTGCGCAGCAATGACAGATTATTAGAGCTTAATAATAGTTGTATAGCTGATCAAAGTTATTTCAATGTTTTTAATAGAGAATTAATTAAAGGGGATACTAATACAGCATTGAAACAACCTAATTCTATTGTACTTACAGAAACAGTAGCACATAAATTTTTTGGAGATGAAAACCCTATAGGTAAAACAATAGAGATTTTTTGGGGATCATCCACTATGGCTACGGTTACCGGAGTAATGGAAGATGTCCCCCAAAACTCGCATTTTAAGATCAATTATCTCATTTCTTATGATACTATGAAGAATTGGGACGCTATAGGTAATAATACGAAAGAACTCAACTGGAACAACAATGTATATTTTACATATATAAGAATTGATGGTAACGCTAATGGAACAATCTTACAAGAAAAAATAATAGACAGAGGTCTTGAAGAAGTCAATGATGAACGACTTAATATCGAACCTATAGAAGATATACATTTATATTCTAATAAACCCTATGAAGCCGAAGCCAATGGTAGTGCAGTTCGTATTACCTTTTTAACCGCAATAGCGTTTATTATACTCATACTTTCCTGGCTCAACTATATTAATTTGTCTACCACAAAATCCCTTGAAAGGGCCAAAGAAATTGGAGTCAGAAAAGTAGCAGGAGCTCAAAAAAAACAAATTGTTCTTCAATCATTAATAGAGTCTATAGTTTTAAATGTATTGGCTATAATAATTGCAGTAATTATTGCAATTATAGTAATGCCGGCTTATAATGCATTTACAGGAAAAGAACTAATTTTTGACATAGGAAGTTTTGTAGATTTCTTACCCGTTTTTGGAGTGGTTTTATGTGGAATGATACTAGCTGGATTGTATCCTGCAATTTTGTTAAGTGGTTATACTCCTTCCAAAGCATTAAAAGGAAAAGTAAAGGCGTCTGCAGCCGGATTAAACATTAGGAAAGGACTGATAATCACTCAATTTTTGGCAAGTATTGTGTTGGTTATAGGTACTATAGTGGTTACCAAACAAATCAATTATATGCAAGATCAACCTATTGGTTCAGATCTTGATAATGTATTGGCAATTAGAGGGGAGGTTTTGAATAAAAGATCTGATACCATTCTTAAAAAAGACTTTGCAGTGTTGCTTAATGAAGTCAAAAAACTTCCGTTCGTATCTCATGTAGCATTGTCTGAGACATACCCCGGTAATGGGTACGAGAATTTATCTTCATTTATGGGAATTACCTATCCCGATGGAACCGAGAACGATCAAAAGGTTTGGTATAATTACGAAGTAAGTCCTGATTATTTTGATGTAATGGGCATGGACTTTTTGGCGGGCGAAGCTTTTAAGCCAAATCCCAAAGGACATAGCCAGGATATTGTTGTAAATGAGAAATTTGTAAGGGAAGTCGGCATAACCAATATAAATGAAGCAATTAGTGAGAAGGTGACATTTTGGGGTCGAGATTGGAAAATCGTAGGCATTATAAAAGACTATCATCATTTTGGACTTAAAAGCCCAATACAACCGATGATATTGCGACATACACCTACAACAGATATGTTGATGGTAAAACTGGATTCGGGTATTGCTTCAACATCACAATACAATGCTGCAATAAATCAGTTGCAAGCAACATGGTCCTCAGTTTTTCCAGAAAGTACGTTTAATTATACTTTTATCGACAAAGAATTTCAGGCACAGTACAAAGAAGACAATAAGTTTAGTGAGACTTTCAAAATATTTACTGTTTTGGCGATCTTTATTGCTGCGTTGGGATTATTTGGGCTTACTTCTTATACCTGTATACAACGTAAAAAAGAAATTGGGATCAGAAAGGTTAATGGTGCTTCGGTTTTCAAAATTTTAAAGTTGCTTAATATCGATTTTATCAAATGGGTAGGAGTAGCATTTTTGATGGCAATTCCTATTTCCTGGTATGCAATGAATTTGTGGTTAGAAAACTTTGCGGCAAAGACAACCATAAGTTGGTGGATATTTATCCTAGCAGGCCTTACCGCACTAGGAGTCACTTTACTTACTGTAAGCTGGCAAAGCTATATAGCGGCCAACGGAAACCCTGTAGATGCACTTAGGGATGAATAATTAGAAATCAATCAATCAAAAAACATCAAATCATGTTTAATAATCATATAAAAATCGCTTGGAGAACCCTTTTAAAACATAAAGGATTATTCGCAATCAATATCCTTGGTTTATCGATAGGCATAGCGGCAGCCTTGATCATATTTCTTTTTGTTTCAGATGAGTGGAGCTACGATCGTTTTCACGAAAAATCAGATCAGATTGTAAGAGTAGTGCTTAAGGGTAAAATGAATGGCGAATTGATTAAAGAAGCCGTTACTCCCGGTCCAGTTGCATCAACACTACAGGAAGAGTTCCCAGAAGTACTTAGGGCAACCAGGCTTAAATCACAAGGAAAACCACAAATAACCTATAAAAACCAAACATTTAGAGATAATAAATTTGCCTATGTAGACCCTAATTTTTTTGAAGTATTCACGGTGCCCTTCATCAAAGGAGATTCAAAAACAGCGCTAACAGAACCTAATACGATCATCATCACCCAAGAGTTGGCTTCAAAATACTTTGGAAACGAAGATCCTATCGGAAAAATCCTTGATTTTAAAGAATGGAAACAACAGTTTAAGGTTACAGGAGTGATGCAAAAATTACCACAAAACTCGCATTTTCATTTTGATGTTTTTGGATCTATGCAAAGCGTTGCACATGCCAAAGAAGCTAGATGGATAGAGTCGGGATATCATAGTTATGTATTACTTGATAACCGAGCTAGTTTTAAAGCAACAGAAAGTAAGTTGCCTGGTATAGTAGAGAAGTATATGGGTCCTCAGATCAAAAAATCTATGGGTATGACTTTTGAAGAATTTAAACAGGGTAATGAAATAGGGTTGTTTCTACAACCACTTACCGATATTCATCTGTATTCAGATTTTGCCGATGTTTCTAATCTCGAACCAGGAGGTGATATAAAAACAGTGTACATTTTTAGTGCTATTGCCATATTTATTTTACTAATTGCGTGTATCAATTTTATGAACCTTTCTACAGCCGCTTCCTCCAAAAGAACCAAAGAGGTAGGCGTTAAAAAAGTATTAGGTTCTTCAAAAAAAGGGTTGATCAAACAATTTCTGGCAGAATCATGTATTGCAACCATGATTGCAATGGCTATAGCAATGATTACAGTTATTATTGTACTGCCATTATTCAACTCATTATCTGGCAAGACTCTGGATATATCCTATATAGTAAACCCTAAGATTTTGTTTTACTTCGGAATAGCCGGGTTGCTTATAAGTCTTTTGGCAGGAAGTTATCCTGCGTTTTTCTTGTCTTCATTTAAACCTATTACCGCACTTAAAAGCAAGTTTGTTAATACAGGAAAAACCAAAGGTTTGCGCAGTGGATTAGTAGTATTTCAATTTATCTTATCGGTGGGGCTTATTATTGCGACTATTGTAGTTGATCAGCAAATGGCATATATCCAAAGTAAAGATATAGGATATCAAAAGGATCAAATGCTAGTGTTACGAGATTCGTGGATGTTGGGCACGAACGAAGAGGCTTTTAAAGAACAATTGAGCAAAGACCCAAGAGTTTCGAGTGTAACAATGTCTGGACATATTCCGGCAGGGCCTTCTAATACGCATATGACTAGCATTTATCCAGGTCAGAACTCTGAAGCAATTAGAAGAAGTATTGTCTATAATATTGATGAACAATACATCCCAACGATGGGGATGAAATTGGTGGCCGGCAGAAATTTTTCTAAAGACTATGGGTCAGAGTCCAATAACATGATTATCAACGAAACTTCTGCCAAAATTATGGGATTTGCTGATAATGCAGTTGGAAAAACTGTGACTATGGCTATTAATAATGAAGGAGGTACTAGAATATATACGGTTATTGGAGTAGTTCAAGATTTTCACTTCAATTCGTTACATGAACCCATTGATCAACTCATAATGTTAAATTATAAAAGTTCAGGTCTTATCGTTAGGGCAAAAACAGCCGATATGGCCGGATTGATTGCAAGTGCCGAAAGCCTATGGAATGACTTTAATACTGGTGAGCCTTTTGGTTATGGATTACTTGATGAATTATACAATCAAACCTATCTCAAAGAGCAAAAAATGGGTACAATCCTAAGGATATTTGCTTTACTCACCGTTTTTGTGGCGTGTCTGGGCTTGTTTGGGCTGATTACTTTTACAGCAGAGCAACGATTTAAAGAAATAGGGATCAGAAAAGTATTAGGTTCGAGCATATCTCAAATCGTAGCGATGCTTTCTGCAGATTTCCTGAAACTAGTTTTTATTTCATTCCTGTTCGCATTTCCACTAGGTTTTTATTTCATGAATGCCTGGTTACAGGATTTTGCTTATCGAATACAAATAGAATGGTGGATGTTTGGCCTGGCCGGGTTAATTACACTATGTATTGCTTTCATCACCATTGGCTGGAAAAGTTTCAGAGCGGCATCAATGAACCCTGTAAATAGTTTACGCACAGAATAAGTCATCAATCAGTTCCGATAATTCGGGATAAAAAATAAGTAGTCATGATTAGAAATTATTTCAAAATTATCTGGAGAAGTATTATTCGAGAAAAGCAATTTACCTTTCTTAACATTCTAGGACTTACTATAGGTATTACTAGTTGTTTTATAATTGGATTGTATGTATTTGATGAAACAACCTATGATACTTTTCATGAAAAAGGAGAGCGTATTTATAGGATTAACCAATCCCATATTTGGGGAGATTGGAATGATCAATATGCGGCTACGGGCCCTAATGTGGCTGTAGCATTAAAATCAGATGCGCCTGAATTTGAAAAAGTTACAAGGATATTAAGTGTGGGCGCACAAACAATGCGTAGAAAGAATGATGCAAAAGAAGCTAATATCTTCAAAGAAGAGAAATCTTTTTTGGCCGAAGAAAACTTCTTGGATGTATTTTCTTTCGAATTTGTAAACGGTAATGTACAAACAGCACTCAAAGAACCTATGAGTATGGTAATTACTGAAAAAACTGCAGTACGTTATTTTGGTAATGAAGATCCTATCGGAAAACAATTAGAAGTAAGAGAAACCGATGGTAGCTGGAATACCTTTACAGTTACAGCGGTACTTGCAAATGTCCCCAATAATTCTCATTTGCAATTTGATATTTTAATATCACTAAATACAATCAAAGAGAGATTGCAAAATGATAATTGGTTATGGGCATGGACGGGATTTTCTACTTATGGTGTGGTAAAAGAAGGGACCAATATAGAGGCACTAACTAATAAGATCCAGTTAATACCACCAAAATGGGCTTCATTGACTACAGAACGATTGTTTAATCAACCGTATGATGAATTTACAGATGGAAAAGAGTGGAAGTTATATCTGCAGCCATTAAAAGAAATTTATTTGTCTGATTCTCCCGGTTCGCACCTCTTTGGACCTACCGGAAAACCTCAATTTGTAAAACTGTTTACTGCGATTGGTATTCTAATTTTATTTCTATGCAGCATTAATTTTATGAATCTTTCAACGGCTAGATCGTCAAAAAGAGCAAAAGAAGTAGGGATACGAAAAGTATTAGGTTCAGAAAGAAGAAGTCTTATTAAACAATTTGTTTTAGAATCTACCATTTTTGTTGCCGCCGGCACATTGCTTGGCCTTTTACTAGCACAGCTTTCGTTAAGCGGATTTAATGTTATTGCAGATAAGCAGTTGTCATTCATGCAATTGTTAGTCAATCCAATATTCATAGGTGTTGTTATATTATTTATACTTCTTCTTGGCATTATTGCAGGTAGCTATCCGGCCTTTTACCTTTCTGCCTTTAGACCCATAGAGACGCTAAAAGGGAAAGTTACCTCGGTGTTTAAAGGAAAGAATTTGAGAAATGGATTAGTTGTATTTCAATTTACGATTTCGATTGCATTAATCATCTGCGCGTTCTTTGTCCAAAAACAATTGGCCTACACTTCGTCGATGGATTTAGGACTTGTAAAGAATAATGTATTACAGATTCATAATATAGAGCAATTAGGAAACAAGGCAGAGACCTTAAAGGCAAAACTTGAAGCGAATGCCTCTTTTACACATATCGGTAGATCCTATGGGATTCCTCCTAATGTATGGTCGGGAGATAAGTATCGTGCTTTTGGGCCAGAAAATCCTGCATTGCATTTTACCGATGTAAGAACAGAAGGTGATTTTTTAGACGTATTGGGAGTAGAATTTATTGCAGGAAGAAATTTTGATCCAGAACGAATTCCTGATAAATACGGAGTAGTGCTAAACGAGGAAGCTGTAAAAGTACTAGGTTGGGGAGAAAAAGAAAACTATGCCCAAGATTCACCCATAGGTAAGTATGTTGCTATGACAACAGAAAGTGCTGACAAAATGGAAGTATTGGGAGTGGTTAAAGATTTTAATTTTAGTAGTACAAAAGAAAAAATCGGCCCCTTGATTATTCTGCATCAGGATAATGATTGGGTGTGGAACTATGGCCGGGGGCGTACATTTTTGGCAGCTCGTATAGATCCTAATATTATAAATAATTCAGGTGACCTACAAGAACTAATTGAAGAGGTACAGGAAGAAATGTCCCAAATGGATCCGTCTGTTTTGTTTGAGTATAGTTTTATGGATCAGGAGTTCGAAGAGACATTTAGATCAGAACAGCGAATGGCAACAGTTCTTAATATATTCACCCTATTGGCATTAATAATTGCTTGCTTAGGTTTATTTGGCTTGGCGGCATTTTCGGCTGAGCAGCGAACCAAAGAATTAGGAATTAGAAAGGTTCTTGGTGCTAAATTCTCTGAGCTGGCAATGTTATTTTCATCTGAGTTTACCAAACTAGTGCTGATCTCGGTACTATTGGCTTCACCCATTGCATATTTGTTGGTGGATGAATGGCTTACTGATTTTGCATACAGAACACCTATAGATATCTGGGTATTTGGAGTTGCATCCTTACTTGCAGTAGTAGTTACAATAATTACAGTGAGTTTTCAAACGATTAAAGTATCTAGGACTAACCCAATAGACAGTTTACGAACGGAATAAAAAGGAAAACCATGATAAGGAACTACATCAAAATGGCATGGCGCACTGCAATCAGACAAAAACAGTTTACAATCCTTAATATACTCGGACTTAGTATTGGGATTGCCACATGTTTTATGATTGGGTTATATGTGTATAGTGAAATGACCTATGATGCTTTTCATGAAAAGGCGGATCGAATTTATAGAGTAAACCAACCTAATATTTGGAGAAACTGGGATAATTTAGCCTCTAATACAGGGCCCAATGTAGCCATAGCACTTCGAAACGATGCTCCAGAGTTTGAAGAAGTAACACGACTACTAAGTATAGGTAATCAGATAGTGCGTTCAGAGCATAATAATGAAATCAGTATATATAATGAGCAACAATATTTTGCTGCTGAAGAAAACTTTTTTAAGGTTTTTTCTTTTGAATTTTTGCAGGGTAGTCCGGCTGCCATGGCTGAACCTATGAGTCTGGTGATGACAAAACGAACGGCGAATCGCTATTTTGGAGAAGATAATCCAATAGGAAAAACTATTGATGTCAAAGATTGGGAGGGAGTATGGCAAACATATACTGTACGCGGTGTGCTAGAAGATGTTCCTTATAAGTCACATCTTCAGTTTGATATGTTGGTGTCACTTAGTAGTTTTTCAGATCAGATGCAGCGGGATGGATGGAAATGGATATGGACGGCATTTTCTACTTACGGTTTAGTAAAAGAGGGAACCGATATGAAAGCGTTGACCAATAAAATTCAGTCAATACCACCAAAATGGGCACCTCCAACTACTGAACGTATTTTTAATCAGTCGTTTGAAGAGTTTACCAACGGACATCCATGGACTTTAGATCTTCAACCGCTCAAAGAAATCTATTTGTCCGAATCTCCTGATTTTCATTTTTTTGGCCCCACAGGAAACCCTCTGTTTGTTACAATATTTGGAGCGATTGGTATTTTGGTATTGGTATTATCGAGCATCAATTTTATGAACCTATCTACAGCCAGATCATCAAAAAGAGCCAAAGAGATTGGAGTGAGAAAAGTGTTGGGTTCAAAACGCAAAGCATTGATAAAACAATTTGTAATAGAATCTACCATATTTGTTTTGGTAAGTACTTTTCTTGCATTGATCTTAGTACAACTTTCTTTAAAAACTTTTAACACTATTGCCGAAGTACAATTACAATTACTTCCAAATTTAGGGCGCCCGGTATTCCTGGGAATAATTGTATTGTTTGTATTGATCCTAGGAATAGCTTCGGGCAGCTATCCTGCTTTTTACTTATCGATGTTTCAACCGGTAGAAACCTTAAAAGGAAAAATCAGCAATAGATTTAGAGGAAAAGGAGTTAGAAATGGACTGGTAGTATTTCAATTTACAATTTCGATTGCACTGGTGATCTGTACATTGTTTGTACAAAAACAGCTGGCTTATACCTCTTCATTGGACATAGGTTTTAAAAAAGACAACATTCTTCAGATTCATAATATCGAACAAATTGGTTTTGATACCCAAATCCTTAAAGAAAAACTGGAATCAAGCCCTGCATTTTCTAAAGTAGGTAAGTCGTTTGGCTTGCCACCCAATATATGGTCCGGGGATAGATACAAAGCCAAAAATGGTAAAAATGAAGTCGTACAACTACGCAATGTAAGAACCGAAGAAGATTATCTGGATCTATTGGGAGTAGAGTTTGTAGCCGGAAGAAATTTTGATCCCTCTCGATCCAATGATAAATATAAAGTGATTTTAAATGAAGAAGCGGTTAAACTACTTGGTTGGGCAACAGAGGAAACCTTTGAAGCCAATTCGTCTATTGGAAAAATAGTAGCTCTGGCCTCTGGTGATGAAGATGAGTTCGAAGTAATTGGTGTAGTTAAAAATTTTAATTTTAATAGTGTACGACAAAAGATATGGCCTTTGGTGATTATTCATCATCAAAATGATAAGGTATGGGATTATGGGGCCGGATTGTCCTTTTATTCAATGCGACTTAATCCCGAGATAGTCAAAAGTAAAGTAGATCTTCAAAAAGTAATTAACGATGTAAAGACAGATATTGCACAGATAGACCCTTCGATTCCTTTTGAGTATAGCTTTATGGATCAGGAATTCGAAAATACGTTTGTAGCAGAGCATCAAATGGGAAATGTTTTAAACATATTTACCATATTGGCATTGATAATAGCTTGTCTTGGGTTATTTGGTCTCGCCGCTTTTACGGCCGAACAAAGAGTTAAGGAATTAGGGATTAGAAAAGTTCTTGGTGCCAAAGTATCAGAACTGGCGCTGCTATTTTCTTCAGAATTCGCAAAATTAATAGTTGTTTCTGTTTTTCTAGCTACACCCATTGCATACTTTTTGGTGGATGATTGGCTTACTAATTTTGCCTATAGAACACCGATTGATTTTTGGGTATTTGTAATTGCTGCTTTGTGTGCATTTTTAATTACGATGGTTACGGTAAGTTTTCAAACGATTAGAGCTGCATCAGCAAATCCTGTAGATAGTTTACGAATGGAATAAAAAGGAAGTCATGATTAAAAACTATATAAAAATGGCATGGCGTAATCTTCTAAAAAACAGGATTACCACCTTACTTAATATAACTGGTTTGTCTATTGGGATAAGTGCTTGTATAATCATTCTTATATTTATTAAGTATGAATCAAGTTTTGATAGCCATCACAGCAAAGCAGAATATATCTATAGAGTAGTACAGCACAATAAGCTACCAGATCAAACACTGTATTGGAACACTACAGCCTATCCGTTGGCTGAAGCCTTGCGAAGTGATTTTTCAGAAATCGATATGGTCACACAAGCAGTAGGTCCTGTTGGTAGGGAGTTTAGTTTTGTGAATCAAGAAAAACAGCAAATTAGATTCGAAGAAAAAGATGTTTTATTTGCAGATCCTTTCTACACCAAAGTTTTTGATGCCCAGTGGATCGTAGGAGATAAAAACACAGCATTAGAAGATGCCAATTCGGTAGTGCTTACCAAGAGTATTGTAGAAAAATATTTTGGGTTAGATTCTAAAAACTATCAACAGGTTTTGGGAGAAACAATAGTTCTTCAAGGTAAAGACCCTCTTAAAATAACTGGGGTTATTAAGGATTTTCCAGCGAATTCTAATCAACGCTTTTCAATATTGATTCCATATGAGTTTTTTAAAATAAAAAATCAGTATTTCGCCACAAATTGGTCTGGAAATTATCAAGGGACCACTTTTGTAGTGCTAAAAGATAAAAACACAAGTTCATTAGAATCAAAAATCTCATCTTGGAAAAAGAAATACCTCAAACCGGAAGATGATGAACGAATTTCTTATTTTCTTCAACCTTTAATCGAGATTCATAATGAAACACTGTATGGGTCAAGCCCGGAAGGATACATATTATCATCAAACATTTTGTTTAATGCGGGAATTGTTGCCCTGTTTATTTTGATTATTGCTATCGTGAATTTTGTGAATCTACTCACCGCTCAATCTGTTTCAAGATCAAAAGAAGTAGGTATAAGAAAAGTATTGGGGAGTAAAAGATTAGACTTGATACTACAGTTTTTATTAGAAAATAGTTTGGTTATTTGCTGTACGCTGTGTCTTTCTGTTGCTATTGTTAGCATTTTACTGGATATATTGAATGGGAAATTATCAATTATCAACTTACAGCTTGCATTAGAGTGGAGTCATATAGTAATAATAGTCGGTATTGGATTAATATCTATTGTCTTGGGCGCTATATATCCTGCACTTGTTATTTCTTCATACAAACCAATACGAGCACTTAAGAATAAGTTTGGATCACGCAAAAAAAATGTATTTAATATACGTAGATCTTTGATTGTATTTCAGTTTGTAGTGGTGCAACTTTTTGTAATTGCTACTATTATTGTTGGGATTCAGATGAATTATTTTAAAAATGGAAATTTGGGATTTACAGCAGATACTGTTTTAATTGTACCAACTCCAGAGTTTAACAAAATAGATGTATTCAAGAATTCTCTTTTAGAAGAAAACGGTATTTCTAAAGTTTCTTTCGGCTCTGGGCCTCCTATGGCGGTAGAAGGGCTTCAGCTCGGAACAAGTTTTAGGCTGCCAGTACAAGCAAAAAAAGAAGCCCGCAATGCCGAAATGAAAATAGGAGATACAAATTACCTAGACTTCTATGATCTCGAATTATTAGCGGGAAGAAATTTTACAACAAACAAAGAGGTGTTTGATGAGTTTATTGTAAATGAAAAATTATTAGAATCCTATAGCTGGACTCCAGAGGAAGCAATTGGCAAAAGAATCCAGATTAATGAAGGGCAAGCGACAATTGTAGGGGTAGTAAAAGATTATCATAATAATTCTTTTCAGCATGAAATCACTCCGTGTATTATATTAAATTGGACCTACTTCCAGAATCAGGCATTTATAAAAATCGCAAATCATAACTACCTAGCAGCAGGGACGGTTAGGACTATATGGGAGGATGTATTTACAAATTCAATCTATAAACGTAATTTTTTGGATGATTCTATAGCAAAGGAATATGCAATAGAACACCTTGTGTATAATGGATTTATTATTTTTTCCATTATTGCTATAAGTATTGGCTGCCTTGGTTTGTTTGGGCTCATGTCTTTTGTTATATCAAGAAGAACAAAAGAAACAGGTATTCGAAAAGTGTTAGGAGCAACCGCTATACAAATATTTTCTTCCTTCTCTAAAGAGTTTATTGGGTTGGTAATTTTTGCATTCTGCGTAGCAGTTCCCATTGTTTACTATTTCATGAATTTGTGGCTTGAAGAATTTACATATAGAATAAATATATCGATATGGATGCTTGCTAGTGGCGGCTTAATAACACTAATAATTTCAATTATTACTTGTAGTTTTCAGTCGATTAAAGCGGCATTGACAAATCCAGTAAATGTTCTTAGAGAACAATAAAAAAATATAAATTAACATAAAATACATTTAAAATGCTTTTACAACTAAACAATATATCAAAATGGATACAATCAGGAGGTCAAAAGGTTTTCTTATTGAAAGACATTGACCTCTGGGTTCATGAGGGAGATTTTATTTCGATCATGGGGCCCTCGGGATCAGGAAAAACAACCTTGCTCAATGTTATTGGGATGTTAGATGATTTTAATCAAGGTGAGTATACTTTTCTTGATCAATCTGTACATACATTGAAGGAAAAACACCGTTCAAATCTGTATAAACAGTATATAGGTTTTGTATTTCAGTCATATCATTTGATTGATGAATTAACGGTAAAAGAAAACCTTGAGATGCCTTTGTTGTATAAAAAGCATGGCGGATCAGAACGTAAAGCATTGGTGGCAGATATGCTGGATCGTTTTAATATTGTGGGTAAAAAAGATCTTTTTCCTTCACAACTTAGTGGTGGGCAACAACAATTGGTCGGGATTGCAAGAGCACTGATCGCTAATCCAAAACTTATTCTTGCCGATGAACCCACAGGAAATCTAAACTCTAAACAAGGAGAAGAAATCATGGAAATCTTTAAAGAGCTTAATAATGAAGGTGTAACCATCATACAAGTTACCCATTCAGAAAAAAATACATCCTACGGTTCTCGTATTATTAATTTACTTGATGGGGAGGTTGTGTAAAATTGAAGATCAAAAGATTCTTCAATACATTTATACATGAACGCATCAATTCCCCTCTTGAGAGGGGAGTTAGAAGGTTAAGATTAATTACATTTCCGCATTTCATTTAAATTGTGTCATCACTCCGCTTCAGGAGTCACAGTAAATTGTTTGATCGCGGCATTGGGTTCTATGATATTGTATCCTTTCCAGAATTGTGGATCGTATTTGGATAAATATTTTGGTTTGATCGACTTGTTTTCTTTACTATTTTCATAGTCGGATTCCGGTAATTGTTGGGTGTCAAATACCACCACCTCAAATTTGGTAACGTTACCAATACCCGCATCGATCTCCAGGGCCAATTCGTTTTGTTTGCGTCTACCTTTTACATGCTTGTTCTTTTCGATTACCTTCAAGGGGCGATCAACTCCAAATATATTGCCTTTTACCTTTTCAAGATATTTTACGGTGTACTTGTTATCGGCTCCTTTGGTAAAGATCGTGGTGCCCTTATAGAGATTTTCTTTAAAACTAAGTCCTAATAACTTAAAGTTCCTTAATAGCTTGACATTGCTATAATCCACTCGCATGATGGCAAAATCTTCTGTATTAACATAGATAGTGCCCTTAAAATCTTCTTTTCTTTTTGGTGAGAAGTTGATAATGTAAACACTACTATCATCCATATAGGTGTAGTCAACAAGCTCAAAGGTATATCTGCCTGATTTGCTTATGAAATTTACTGTAGGGTCTTCCTGAAAGAACATATTTTCAAAAAGATATTTTAGGGTAGATCTTCGATATTTAAGAAAATGACTCTTGTCTTCTTTCTTATCATCTATTTCATCTTTGGCAGCCGTTGCCTCCTCATTATTTTCAAGTATCGAATCAACCTGTACTTTGGTACCAAAGATTCCTGATTTTATTTTTAAGTACGAATCAGGTTTCACGTTTTCTTTAAATATCTTTTCTAATCTTTTAGATAAAGCTTCCATAGACCCCGAATTACTTTTGTCATACAATTCTGCCGCCTTGATGATGTTTATTTTTCGTTTTTCGGGACCACCATAATAATCACATAGTGTTTCTGTATAATACTCAGATTTTCTTGGGATGAGTCTGGTTACACTATCAATTAGTTGCTTATTAAGTTCCTCGATAGTTGATTTTTTGAATTCTATATCCAGCTTATTAAGCGAATTGAATTCAGATTGTCTAAAAAACAAACGTTTTTGGGTCATGTCAAAATGATAGTTTTGTTCTAATCGATCTTCAACATTTTCGATGATTTCATCTATAGTAAGTTTTTTATTAGATACAAAAACACTCTTTAATTCTATGGCTTTAGGTGCGAGGTAAATGATACTATCGGCGGTCTTGTTTATGGCTATTCCCATTTTTTCATATCCCATCGAGGAAATATAAATAGAATCTGTTTCAGAGCTATTCTTATCCAAGGTGATACTAAATCTACCCTCTTCATTAGTAATGATTCCTTGATTTTCTGATAATTGTATAGTTGCATAAGGAATGGGTTCATTGGTTTTTTTATCTACTACTTTAGAAGTTATTGTTTGCGCAGATGCCATTATGGTAAATGAAAAAAATAAAAGTATTGCTCCGATATTTTTGTTTGTCATGATCTGAAATTTGGTTCAAATTAGTATGTATTCTTAAAGACGACATTCTTACCACAAAAGTTGCCCCATAATCGTAATAAAAATAAGACTGAAAAGGGAAGTATTTGTTACAAAGTTAATTAGATAATATAAAAATTAACTAATAACCTCAAAACTGATAGAGGATACTATATCTTTATAGGATATGTCAGATGTCAATAAAATAATAACTATTACTATATCTTATTTTTTAACATTGCATTTAGTTGGTTGTAAACAAGAAAGCAATGCAATGGAGATCGTCCTTAATTCTTTGGAAGCCCATGGTGGCATAGATAAATGGAGAGGAGTAAAAGAGATTTCATATCAAAAAACTACGATACTATTTGATAGTTTGGGGGTTGTAGAGAAAAAAGGGGTTCAAAAACATAAAAATACGTTTCAACCGGATTTTACAGGAGAAATATCCTGGCAAGAAGATTCTATACAGAAGCTAGTGCTATTCAAGAACGGGAAAACTGAAGTTTTTTACAATGATATGCTACAAAATGATTCAAGTCTTGAAGAGAAGTATCATAAGAATATTATGGCTGCACATTATGTGATTTGGCAACCCTACAAATTATTGGATGTCGATGCTCATTTACATTTTGTGGGTCAGGAACAAATTAATGGCACATTAGCCAACGTAGTTAAAGCTATATATTTTGGAGAAGATGGTCTGCCGGCGAATACATGGTGGTATTATTTTGATGCTAAAACCTACAAATTAATAGGAAATATGGTACATCATGGCGAAACCTATAGCTATATAAAAAATATTAAATATGAAACTAAAACGGGATTATCACTAAATGCTGAAAGAAAGAGTTACCGGGTTGATAGTCTAAGAAATATAAAATTTTTAAAAGCACAGTATTTTTATAAGATTCTATCTTTAAAGGAGTAGATGTATTTTAATATCTTAACTAAGGATAAATAATATCATAATCAATGAGATCTCAATTGTTTGTCAAAAACCTGAATAATACTATCGCATTGGGCAATACCTTTTTTGGTGGCAGTGATTTGTATGCCATAAGACCCTCCTAAACTTTGTATGATACGTTTTAGCAGTTTTTCGTCTTCAAAAGGAAACTGATTATCTTTCATCTTATCAAAATCCGAATTATAAATATAATAGCGACCTAAATATTCTCTATGTATAATTTCCTGGCGCTCATAAGCTTTTAATATCTTGTGTAAATCCCCAGAGTAGTATTTTTGTATGCCGGACTTTAATTTCAAATCATGGAATAGTTTAAGGTCTCCCGAATTGATCAAGGTTTTATAAGTAATATCTTGAGGGATGAATTCGATTAATGAAGAGATCTTAAATATTTTTTCTAGAACGCTCATTTTTTCTTTCGAATTAGTATTGAGAAAAGGAGAGATCTCTCGAGCATCATTTTGAAATTGTGTCAACTTTAGGAGGTTGTTTTCTAAGGACTTTTTGTCTGTTTCAATATCACTTTTCAGGTTTTCGAGATATGCTGTTCTAAGTTTCTTGTCCTTACTGTTTTCTGAACATTTATTTAAACTAAAGGCGATCGTAATCCCTATAATTACGATTAGAGTTTCGCCTAATGCGTATTGCCAATTAATTTTTTTCATCTGTTTACATTTATTGTTTTTAATCGTGTCGATTTCATTGGATGATAAAATTTACATTGTCGAGTATAAGATACTAATAAATAGATTAGTTGAACGTATGAAACAAAAACCCCCAATCAAAACAGCGCTGTTTTGATTGGGGGTTTTCAGTATTCAATTAACTACAACTTTACTCTTCTATATTTTTTAAATTATCGTTAGAATTTCTATCGATCAATTTGTTATAGGGATCGATACCTGCTTTTGTTGGTTTTTGGTCGGTAACTATCGTAAATGTGTTTTCCCCTGGTTGTAACCATTTACGCTCTAAATAATAAGGATTTTTAAGGGGCACTTCCTGTTTATCTACAATGTCTTCGCCAAACAATCCTATTTCTATATAATTGGCTTTATCATCTGTACGTTCTTCTCTCCCTGTATTATCATAATAAATTTTCTTGGTATTTACGGTAAAAGTAGTTTCGAAGGTGTCATTATCTAATTTTTTGGTTTTGGCAGAAACCACACGGTTTTCATACATAACAATATTCTTGAAACCATCTTCTACACTATATTTTAATGAATCTGGAGCGATATTATAAATGGCTTCAAAAAGATTTTCTGAAGTAGGGTATACCCCTTTTTCAAAATGTTTATACTCGTTTAGAAAACCTTTTAATGCGGTATTCATTTTATCTTCGCCAATCAGATCTTGTAGTTCGTACATTACCATAGATCCTTTACGATACCAGATATGCGGGCCTACTTCAACATTAAGCAAAGACCTTTCAGGTTTAAAACTTAAGGCGCGGCTTCTCAGGTAATCATCCAACGAATATTTTAAAAAGTTTTTGATTCCGTTTTCTCCGTACTCATGCTTCATGGTCATGAGTGATGTATATTCTGCAAGAGTTTCAGAAATAATATTAGCTCCCGATGTTTTACTTGGGGTCACAATATGCCCCCACCACTGGTGAGCCACTTCATGGGCAGTAACTCTGAACGCATAGTTAAAGTCCTCTGCCTTATCAAAGTCGGCAACAAACCCAAAATCTTCAGAATAGGGAATCGTGGTTGCAAAAGATTGAGCAAAGGTAGAATGTCCTGGAAACTCAACAATTCGAAGTACCGAATTGGGATATTCATAAAAGTTTTTTGAGCAATAGTCCAAAGCTACTTTGGCACCCTCGATAAAATGCTTCAGGTTACGTTTGTGTTTTGGAGCATGATAAATTTCTATGTCAACTTTCTTGCCACTTGGGGCGGTCCAACTAGATCTTTCTATATCATATCGTGCCGATACTACATTAAAGAAAAGATCGGTTTGCGATTCTAATTTGTATTGATAATGAGCTCGGTCATTTTCCTTCCATTCTTTTACTAGTCTGCCAGGAGCCAGGGCAATTTGATCCGTTGTGGTACTTACTACCGCTTCAAAATTGATATAATTGGCATCTTCATTAAACAAATTTTTCTTGAGGGCTGTAGAATCTGTTCGAGGGGGATACAAGTAGTCTAGTTTTTCAAGACCATGTTTAATGCGCACCCCATTATCTATCAGGCTTCGCTCATAATAAAATCTTGGAAATATAGAACTATTAAAGAAAGATCCGTTATGTAACACTTGGGTTTGCATTGCATTGGCAAAACCTTGGGTTATTGCACTAACTTTTACCGTTAGTTCTGCTATTTCATCAGGTTGCATTGGGTTTGGTAATTTGTAGAAATACATTCGGTATACCGAATCGGTGACTACGGGTGTAATTTCCTCACCATTATACGTTACTTCTTCTATAGTAAAATGTTCACCGGGATACTGTGCTTCTAATAACAAGGTGTCGATAATCACCTTATGTGGGTTTATAATTTTAAATTCTCCTTTGGCTGCTACATTTCTTTTTTTCGGAAAAACATCAATATAAGCCTTTAGATCTGTAACTATTGGATGCTCTTTGCCAATATACTTAGCATATTTTTTTTCGGCATCGGCATCTACTTTTTCAGAATAATTACCATCCTGAATTGTGTTTAATACCTTAAGATTATAATAGCTGTATCCACCAACTGATACAAAAGCAATAATTATCATAACAGATGCCAGGATCGTTTTGCTATCAAAACGTTCTTTGGCAAGAGATAATCGCTCTTTCATAGAAGAGAAGAAGCCCCGGGTCCAGAAGACTTTACCTATCATCATCAAAATGGCTGTAAATAACACCCAATACAGGTTCATCCAGGTTATTCCGCCAAGGTAATGCCCAAAACCATTAAGATCACTAATAAAAAATGGTGTAGGTTGCCCAAAAATTAACAAAGGATTACTGCTTTTGAAACCTAAAGTAACCAACAATGGTAATCCAATATATAGTATTATAACAATAAAGTGACCCAAAAATTTATTATTAACCAATACATGAATGAAAAATGCCAATAAAACGGTCATGATCAGACCAGGAAACAAGATCACAAAATTGTAGACAAGATACATATCCAGTTCATAGGCAAAATACCCATTGAAGGTCTGAAACAGTATGCCAATCACTATGTTGGCAAAAGCAAGAATAACAGATACCCCAAGCAGTGCAACTATTTTTGAAAAATATAAGCTGGCATCACTAATAGGCAGGGCATCATAAAATACAAAAGTTTTGTTTTTCCGGGTTCTATGTACAGCTTCACCCGAATAAAGTACCAGAATAATGGCCGAAAGTAAAGAGATTCCGCCTGACGCATAAAGAGCAATGTATCTAGTGAGTGGAAGATTAGGTGTCCCGTAGGTTTTGTTTGCTACAAAAATGGTAATTACTGAAATTATAATACCAATAATCAAAAGTATAACAAATACGGGATCCTTTACAATTGATAAAAACTCTATTTTGCTAAGAGAAAGTAAATTTTGTCTTTCGGTTTTCTTAGAAAATACCTGCGTTACCGAGGTAATTAAGGAAGGTTGATGTGTATCGTTATTAATTTTCTTTTCTTTTTTACTAGAAATTAAAAACTTCTTGTAATCAAACTTAAAAAGTGTAATCAGAAAAAATGCCAGTCCGATTCCCATCCATAACAATCTGTTTAATAAAAACTTACCATGTATTGGCAATTGATTTGTGTTTCGCTCATTAATCGACCAGTACTTTTTCACAAAATCAAAAGCTTCGCCACCAAAAGGATCAAGATAAATACTCATCCATTGGTTGTCTAGGTTACCCAGCAGGGTTTCTGATAGCGCATTTAATAAGAATAAACAAATACCTCCTAAATAAATGATTGGCATTTTTTTGAAAAAAGCCATTAGACAGAAAAAGAGAGAACCTACCAACAACGCATTTATCTGTAGCATAAAAATAAAAGGCAGTAGGTACGATGAGAGATTAAAAGTCGTGTAATCACCATAATCAGGGCGCTCTAAAAATTCTCCGATTCCAAAACCTATTACAGTACCAAATAAGATTCCGAGGTTAAGCAACGTAGTAATAGTAAAGCTACCTAAAAACCTGCCCAAAACATAAGACTTTTGTGTAATAGGAAATGTAAAATAGGTTTGCGCTGTTTTATGGTCGTGATCCCTAAAAATAGGAACACCCATAATAGCAGCATAAAAGAAAATACTAATCACCGATATGGCTGTCATAACATTGGTGATTTTTGTAGGGCTATTTACAAATTCTGCTGTTGAAGATCGTTGTAAAGCCGCAAACAGAATTGCTAATCCAATACCCAAAGCAATATAAATCCAAGTAGCTGGCCTTTTTAGGCGATATTGCAGCTCAAATAAGAATGTTTCTTTCATATAGCTGCCTCCTGTTCTTTTTTATTGATACAAAAGAAATAGAAATCTTCCAAATCATTGGTAACAGGTTCAAAACCTTCTCCTGGATTTGATTCACTATATACATTAACATAAAATCGACCACCTCTTAAGTAATTTGATAAGATCGTAAATTCGTTTTCCAGGGATTCTAGTTCAGATTTATCAATGTGTTTTCTGAATACTTTTCCATTTAAGGTATCTGATAATTCTTGAGGATTTCCTTCTACCAAGATCTTACCTTCATTGAAAACGGCCATTTTTTGACATAAATTGGTCACATCATCTACAATATGTGTACTAAGTATAACTACAGCATTTTCACCAAGTTCACTCAATAAATTATGAAAACGGTTACGTTCCAAAGGATCCAGACCGGCAGTAGGTTCATCTACGATGATTAATTTTGGATTGCCCAACAACGCCTGTGCAATCCCGAAACGTTGTCGCATACCTCCAGAAAAATCACCAAGATTTCGATTCCTGAATTTATAAAGATTCACCCTTTGTAGTAAATCAGCAACATATCCTTTACGCTCATTTTTATTGGTAATCCCCTTCACTTTGGCAATATGATTTAGCATCATTTCTGCAGTGACTTTTGGGTATACACCAAAATCCTGAGGTAAATACCCTAGTACTTTTCTTAGTTCTCCGGGTTGTTTAAAAATATCTATACCATCAAACTCAATCGTACCAGAATCTGCTATTTGCAAAGTGGCTATGGTTCGCATTAAGGTAGATTTTCCCGCTCCATTTGGACCTAATAGACCAAACATTCCATTCTCTAGGGTAAGAGAAACATCATTAAGGGCTTGGGTACCATTGGGATACGTTTTGTTGAGAGTTCTTATGGTAAGCATATATTTATTTTTTTCTATTTCTGCACTTTAAGAATTAGTAGGACTTGTTAAGATTTTGTTACATATTTCTGACTATTTATGATTTAAACTTAGCTTTATCTAAATCATAAATTTATGAGAACCCAAAAAAATAGGACACTTAAAGTTCTACTGGTAACGATATTTACAGGTTTTAGTATGTTGTTGGTCATAATTTCGTGTAATGAAAATACGGGAAGTGCAAAAGATCAAATATGGACTTTTACCTATTTAAAAGCCAATAAGAATCAAACATCTAATCTTAAAACTTTTATTGAAAGAAACTGGTTTGTTATGGACAGTATTGCCGTTGACCAAAAATTAATACAGGACTATGTGTTATATGAAAATACAAACAGTGAAAATTCGGATTGGGATTTGATAGTGGCTGTTTCGTATTTTTCGAAAGATGCGTATGCTGGGATTACTTCTCAGTTTGAAGAAATTCGAGAAAAACACCAGGAAGTGAAAATAAATAATCTTGGATTTAAAGATTTAGGGAAAGTAATTAGGTCAGAAACGGTTATTAGGAATTTATATTAGTTCAATTTTACCCAAAACATATGCTTATCTTTGTAGCATCAAATAGATTACAGAATGCAACAACTTCGAAGAAACAGAAGACTTAGAACCAATGATGCAATTCGTTCGTTAGTAAGAGAAAATACCATTACCCCACATGATTTTTTAGTTCCCCTTTTTGTAGTAGAAGGGAAAGGTGTTAAAGAAGAAATTTCTTCGATGCCCGGATATTATAGGTATAGTTTGGATTTACTTAAAAATGAGGTCAAAGAACTTTGGTCTTTGGGTCTTAAATCAGTGTTATTGTTTGTAAAAGTTCCAGACGATCTTAAAGATAATAAAGGTACAGAGGCATTAAATAAAGACGGATTGATGCAACGTGCTGTCAAAACAGTAAAAGAGGTGGTACCAGATATGCTGGTGATGACCGATGTAGCACTGGATCCATATTCGTCATACGGGCACGATGGTATTGTGCAAGATGGGTATATAGTAAATGATAAAACTTGCGAAGTATTGGCTCAAATATCTTTGTCTCATGCACAGGCCGGTGCCGATTTTGTTGCACCCAGTGATATGATGGATGGACGTATTCTGGCTATTCGGGAATTGCTCGAAAAAGAGAATTTTAAGAATACAGGGATCATGAGTTATAGCGCCAAATATGCTTCGGCATTTTATGGGCCTTTTAGAGATGCATTGGATTCTGCACCGGGGTTTGGAGATAAAAAAACCTATCAGATGGATTTTGCCAATCGTGATGAGGCCATTAAAGAGACCCTTATAGATATCGAAGAAGGTGCCGATATTGTGATGGTAAAACCTGGATTGGCGTATCTCGATTTGGTAAGAGATGTAAGAGATAATGTAGATGTACCGGTAGCGGTGTATCAGGTAAGTGGAGAATATGCCATGTTAAAAGCGGCTGCAGAAAAAGGATGGCTGGATCATGATGCTGTGATGCTGGAACAGATCATGGCTTTTAAAAGAGCCGGAGCACATATTATAGCCAGCTATTTTGCCAAAGACGTAGTAAGGTTATTGGGTTGATTTGAATCGCCTACATCTGTTCCCTAATTAAAAAAGAGAATTAAGAATGAAGTTCTAATTAAAAAGATACGTTATGGTGAGCAGAGAAAGATTATATCGAACATTCGGAGAATTACTATATGTACTGGCAATGAGCGATGGGATTATACAGAAGGAAGAAGTTGAAACCCTTGAAGAAATCTTAAAAGGCCACCCAAAAGGCAAGGACATCAAATGGTCTTTTGATTACGAAAGTACCAATCAAAACGATATAGAAGGACTTTATAAAAAAGTAATCGAAGTGTTCTCAGATAATGGTCCTGACCACGAATACGATTTTATGATTTATGCGCTCACCGAAATCGCCAAAGCAAGTAAAGGGATCAATTCCAAAGAGAAGAAATTGATTACCAATTTTTCTGATGATTTATTAGAACGATTTGTAAAAGATATTGAAAAAATTAAAGAAAAATACACCTAACCACTATCTAAAAAGATGCAAAAAACCATTCTACTTATTACTGCTTGTGCACTCCTTTTTGCAAGTTGTCAATCCGAAAAAAAAGAAAAAGAAGAAATCAAGATCGGAACCAAGAAAAAGGAAATTTCTGCCTTTGATACCGGAAAAAATATTTTTAACGGTAAGGGAAAATGCTACACTTGTCATAAAATTGATCAAAAATCGATTGGTCCGGGAGTAGTAGAAATTATGAAGATCTACAAAGAAAAAAATGCAGATCTAATTGCTTTTTTAAAACAAGAGGCAGCCCCAATTGTCGAACCAGAGACCTATGCAGTAATGAAAACCAACTTTGCTATTATCAAAACATTTTCTGAAGACGAGCTAAAAGCACTTGAAGTGTATATGGCTCAAGTGAGTAAATAAACCCTACCGTATTATCAAAGTTTTATCTTCAAATCCGTACTTTAGCAGCATATTTTAAATACAATGACCTTACTCCTAATATACGCTGTACTTTCTATTTTCTTTTCGTTTTTATGTTCGATTCTAGAAGCGGTATTGCTTAGTGTTACTCCAACATTTATAAACTTAAAAAAGAAAGAAGGGAAACCTTATGCTACTACTTTAGAAAATCTAAAAAAAGATGTTGATCAACCATTGATCGCTATTCTTACCCTAAATACTATTGCGCATACAGTAGGGGCAATTCTTGTGGGAGTTCAGGCAGAGCAATTGCCATATAAGGTCGAAATCCTAGGGGTAAATATAGTGGGTATCGTATCTGCTATTATGACCATTTTGATTTTGGTGGTTTCAGAAATTATACCCAAAACAATTGGAGCAACTTTCTGGAGACAATTAGCAAACTTTACGTCCAAAGCGTTGATTGCATTGATTGCTCCTTTAAAATATACAGGAATTTTATGGTTGCTTCAACTCACTACTAAACTTATAGGGGGTAAGGGTCACCACGGATCTGTATTGAGTAGAGAAGATTTTACTGCTATGGCAGATATTGCCGAAGAAGAAGGTGTTTTTGAAGAGTCTGAATCCAAAGTCATTAAAAATTTACTCAATTTTAAAGCGGTAATGGCCAAAAATATCATGACACCAAGAACCGTATTAAAAATTGCTCCTGAAGATCAAAGTGTTTCTGATTTTTTTGAAGCCAACAAAAACCTTCGGTTTTCGAGAATACCAGTTTATAAAGATAATCCGGATAACATAACCGGATATGTTTTAAAAGATGAGGTATACAAACAAATGGCCGAAGATAAACACGACAAGAAATTAGGAGATATTAAAAGACAATTGTTTGTTGTTAACCGGAATATGCCAGTACCTAATCTTTTCGAAAAACTGGTTGAAGAAAGAGAACACATTGCATTGGTTGTAGATGAATATGGCTCAATAAGTGGGATCGTATCTATGGAAGACGTGATCGAAACCTTATTGGGATTGGAGATTGTAGACGAGAGCGATACCGATGCCAATATGCAGGATCTTGCCCGCCAAAATTGGGAAAACCGAGCTAGAAAACTTGGTATTTTGGAAGAAGATGAGTGATAGCGTATATATTGAAACTCCTTTGGGAACAGCTATAATATCTGGTGATAAAAATGGTATTAATAGTGTTTCAGTTACCCAAGAATTAGAAGAAATTCCTTCCAAAGAAATTCCTGCTCATCTGCAAGATGCAGTAAATCAACTTACCGAATATTTTGAAGGGAAACGTACCGATTTTGATTTAAAATTGAATCCCACAGGCACCGATTTTCAGAAAAAAGTATGGGAGGAGTTACTTAACATCCCATATGGTAAAACAACTACCTATCTCGATATGGCAAAGCGGTTGGGAGACCCAAAGTGTATACGTGCGGCAGCTACGGCCAATGGTAAAAACCCATTATGGATTATTGTACCCTGCCATCGCGTAATCGGCAGTGATGGTTCTCTTACAGGATATGCCGGTGGATTATGGCGAAAAAAATGGTTGCTGGATCACGAAAATCCTGTAAAGCAACAATCGTTGTTTTAAATTTTGGCACTACATTTTATAATGAGATTGCTTCATTTCATTTGCAATGACAATGCAATGTCATTACGGGGAGTATACGACGAAGTAATTTATTGATTTCTTAAAAATAATTTTCTTCAGTTTCATTTTTTGAAACTGATATATTTTATCATTGCACTCTAAGCGTTCATTTTTTTTTAATTAAATTGGTAGAATTCAATTTCACACTAATTAAACTTCAGCATGCGAATCTTCAAAAAATTTCTCAAAGGACTTTTGGTAATCATAGTTTTATGTATCATTTTATTATACGTTTTCGATAGTGAATATATCTTTAAAGGAGTACGTGTGGTGTATATGACAGGTCATAATACCGCGTACCTAGATGATTATACGCATTTTGACAATCGTACTATCAAAACGGGAACAGAAAATATTCCGTGGGCTATACACAAAGAATATAATACGGCACAAGCTACCGACCGATTAAATGAGGTTAATGAAAAATTGGGAACTGTGGCCTATATGATCATCAAAAATGATAGTATTTGGTATGAAAATTATGCCGATGGATATGGAACTGAATCTAAAACCAACTCATTTTCGATGGCAAAAAGTATGGTTACGGCCATGTTAGGTAAAGCGATCATGGATGGCCACATCAAAAGCCTGGATCAACCCCTAGGAGATTTTTTTTCTGAATTTTCTGAAGGATTAGCAAAAAAAACTACAGTAGGAGATCTTTCTTCGATGTCGTCAGGGCTTAATTGGGAAGAAAGTTATAAAAGTCCTTTTTCTATTACTGCCAAAGCCTATTATGATACCGATATTAGAGAGGTGTTATTAGGACTAGAAGTGGTTGAGGAACCAGGAAAAGAATTCAAATACCTAAGTGGAAATACACAGCTTCTGGGAATGGTAATCGAGAAAGCTACCGGAAAATCGTTGTCTGAATACCTAAGCGAAAGTTTCTGGAAACCTATGGGAATGGAGCAGGAGGCAATCTGGCAATTGGATAGTGAAGATAGCGGTATGGAAAAAGCTTACTGTTGCGTTGCAAGTAATGCTCGAGACTTTGCTCGTTTTGGAATATTATTTAAAAATAAAGGTGTTTTTGCAGGCAAACAGTTATTACCGGTTGAGTTTACAGAGTTAGCCACCAAAAAAAGATTCGAAAAAGATGATATGTATGGTTATGGTTTTTGGCTGTCTGACCATCTGGATAAAGAAATCTTTACCATGCGTGGTATTTTGGGGCAATACGTAATTTGTATTCCCGAAGATGATGTTATTATTGTAAGACTGGGGCATAATCGAGGCGATTTTGTGCCAGGAGAATCTTTTACTGATGATTTCTTTATTTTTATTGAAGAAGGGTATAAAATGTTAGAGAATGCTTCATAAATTAAATCTGGAACATGTTTTGTTTTTGGATATAGAAACCGTTCCTGAACATCAGGATTTTGAAGGCTTAAGTGAAGAGATGAAATACCTTTGGGCCGATAAAACCAAATATCAGCGAAAAGAAGAATTCTCGCCAGAAGAGTTTTACGAACGTGCCGGTATTTGGGCCGAGTTTGGTAAGATCGTGTGTATATCTGTGGGGTATTTTACCTTTAAAGGCGAAAAAAGATCCTTCAGAACTACTTCGTTTTATGGTGAAGAAAAACAACTATTGTCAGACTTCAAAAACCTTATTGAAACACATTTTAGTGGCCCTCAACATTTGTTGTGTGCTCATAACGGAAAAGAGTTTGATTTTCCGTATATCGCTCGTAGGATGATCATTCATAATATTGCTTTACCCTATAAACTCAATCTGTTTGGTAAAAAACCATGGGAGGTTCCGCATTTGGATACCTTAGATCTTTGGAAATTTGGGGATTATAAACACTATACTTCTCTAAAATTACTAACCAATATTTTGGGCATCCCATCTCCCAAAGATGATATTGATGGCAGCCAGGTACGAAATGTATATTATGATGATCAGGATATCGATCGCATTATCATTTATTGCGAAAAAGATACAGTTGCTGTAGCACAAATTTTACTTCGACTGCGGCAAGAAGAATTATTAAATGATAATGAGGTTGTTTCAGTATAAATAAAACCCCTTAATTCATTTGATTGCGCTTGTCGTCTTTTGTCGGAAAATATAGATTCGAACTGCTGTAGCTAGTACCATATGTCATTACAGCAGAATAGACCTGACCAACAGCATCCTCAACCTGAGATTCGGAAAGCTCTTTTAACGAGTGCATAAATGCAGCCCAAAGTACTTTCCCAGAAATGGCATACTTCACATCCAGTGCCGAATGGAAATTAGCTTCCAAACAACGTTTACTATCTTCTTCAGACATGGTCTTGTGTTCTCTAATCGGAGCAATGATGCGTATACGGTTATGCAACTCATCGGTTAAACACACAAAATGTATATCGTTAATTACAAATTCCCAGTTTCCATTAGAACCATCAATTTCGTTGGTAAGGGATCTGAAAATTTGATCTAGTTGTTTGTTATCCATATGCTATAGTTTCTCATAAGCCATATAAATGCTTAGAGATATTTCCTAATTCTTACAAATTTAAGGTTTTTAATTCATCATAAATACCTCTAAGCACATTGAACGAGCTTATTTATCAACATCAAGCAATAGATATTGATTCGTTTTCAGAGGCTACCTCGACGAAAATGTCTACAAGTTCTTTAGGTCTACTAAAAAAGGGAGAATGACTTGTATCCATCTTGTATACTTTTTTACATGGGGTTTCTGTATACATTTTTTGTTGTATAAATGGTGTTACGGCTCTGTCTTTGGTTAATTCAATATAATATCGGGGTACACTTCCAAAATTTTCTTGGGTAAGGTTTAGTGTCGTCATTCCAGATTCAATGGGTTCATTACTTAAAATAACTTTTGCCATTTCAGTAATGTCCTCATCACAATCATGATATAATCCTTCTTTAAATATTTCTGGTTGCAAGGTGTGGGATTTGGTTTTTTCATGAATAGTTACATAAGATTTTAACCACCCTTCGGTATCTTGTGCAGAATATTCTTTCTGTGTTTTTCCGTTTGGAATAAGATAGGCGGCCAGATAAATGAGTTTTTCTATTTTATCTGGACGATATTCTGCCACCTGTGAAATCATAATTCCATTTTTACTGTGTCCCACCAAAATGACATTGTCATTAATACTATCGATTAAATCACAAAGCTTTTCTACTGTTTTCTTAAATGTTACTTCTTCAATAGGTGTTTTGTCCTTACCCATACCTGGCAGATCGATAGCATATACTGTGTGTCCTTGTTTTTCTAGAAGTGATGTTACTTTGTACCAGTTCCAGGCACTATGCCATGAACCATGAATTAAAATAAATGTTTTCATTTCTACTGTTTTTTTAATAGTGATAAAACAAAAGTAGAAATGAAAGAAACCAATAAACACCCAAAACTTGCTATCTTTTTTAGGTACACATCTTGATTATTAAGTATATAATCACATTGTTATGTCGACCTATAATTTGGGGTTAAGATTTGTTAAAAAAAAATTTCCCCCACCAAAAAATTGGTGAGGGAATTTACTGTAATTATATACCAGTCGTGTCCCCCAACAAACCCGAATTTTTACGTTCGAGCCAATTCCCTTCGATATAATTACAAAGCAAGCAGGGTAGAAAATAAATAAAAACCCTACCAAAATATCATTGATATTAATTTATGAGCAAGTGGTTAAAAGAAAATTAAGCGTGTGATCTCTGTGAAGTAATTTGATGCAGCGAATATAAAGATTTATTTTAATATAGTGCGAAAATAATTAACATTTTTTTAAGGATTGTTAATGATTTTAAGTGTGATTTGGTTTATAAATATCGACTTACTAATTTATATAATCTTCTGAATCATGGGGTTAAAAGCTTTAGAAGCTACCATAACTTTATCTCCAATGGTAAGATCTGTGATTTCAGATTTTTGGGCAATTACCTTTACTATGTTAGCACCTATTAATACGGTAACAACATAGACTACCTCTTCTTGCTGAATGGAAACGACTTCACCCGTAAATCTAAATTTGGCACTCATCTGATGCGAGGTGAAAATTTCTGAAGGCGTTCCGGATCGCACAATTTTTCCATCTTCTAAAACATGTACTTTATCTGATAACTTTAGGATTTCCCCAATATCATGACTCACCAATATAGTTGTTAAATTATATTGTTTATGGACTCTCAAAATATACTCCTGTAGCTTTATTCTCATTTTGGTATCGAGAGCCGATAAAGGTTCATCCAACAACAGAATATTGGGTCGTTGTACCAGGGCTCTTGCCAGGGCAACTCGTTGTTGTTGTCCACCAGAAAGAGTTTTGGGTTTTCGATATTGTAGATCTCCCAACTCTATGATTTCGATAAGTTCTTCGATTATTTGATAATCTTGGTTTTTTTCAAGAGCATACTCAAGGTTTTTACGCACCGTCATGTTTGGAAACAGCGCATATTCCTGAAACACAAAACCTATTTTCCGCTTTTGCGGCGAAAGATTAATTTTCTTTTTGATATCCAACCAAACTTGTTCGTTTATCACGATTTTTCCTTGATCTGGAGTAAGTAATCCCGCCAACATACGAAGAGTTGAAGTTTTTCCTGCTCCCGATTCACCATACAGGGTAATAAATTTTCCTGGTGTAATATTCAGTTCGATGTCCAAGGGCATATCACCTTGAGCAGTGTGCAACATTTTATATAACGACAACCCTATCATTTACCATATTTTTTTAAATATCCGCCATTTACCAGATAAACTATTAATAAAATTGAGAATGTGATCCCAAGCAAAATCAATGAATAGGTATTCGCGGTATCATAATTTAAGGCTTCGACTTCGTCATAGATAGCAATCGAAGCTACTTTGGTTTTTCCTGGGATATTGCCACCAATCATTAGTACCACACCAAATTCGCCCACGGTATGAGCAAAGGAGAGTACGATTCCTGTAAGCAACGCAGGTTTTATATTGGGTAATAATATTTTGAAGACTGTCTGTAGTTTTGATTTGCCTAACACATAGGAAGCTTCTTTAAGTTGTTTTGGAAGCGCTGCCAATCCGGCTTGAATAGGTTGCACCATAAAAGGTAAACTGTATAAAATTGAAGCTAATACTAATCCTTCAAAAGAAAAAATAAGACGTAGCCCTAACCATTCATTAAGCCAATTGCCAAATGCATTATTTGGGCTAAAAGCAACTAACAAATAAAAACCCAATACGGTAGGAGGTAAGACCAAAGGCATACTAACCAGGGTTTCGATAACAGGTTTGATCTTTGATTTTGAATACGCCAACCAATAGGCAAGAGGAATTCCAACAACAAGAAGTAGGGCAGTAGTGATGAGTGCCAACTTAAAAGTCAATATGAGCGGTTCCCAATCCATCATACACTTAGTGATATTTCATTGGTTTTAATCATTGCCGTTACCGCAGTATCTTGTTCTATATCTAATTGGTTGACTGCTTTGGTTGTGATTACTGAAACAATATCACCAACTGCCGTATGGACAGTCAATTTACTTAACAAGGTTCCCTTTTCAAGGTTTTTAACCGTTCCCGTGATTTGATTTTGCAAGCTTACATTCTTAGTGCTTCCTGTAGCAATGACAACTTCGGTTTCTTTAAATAATAGGCTAATAGTATTTCCGATGACAAGATAAGAGGCGGTATCGGGAGTTTCAATAATTATTGCAGTAAACGATACATTATTCACCTTGGTGGTTACCAAAGTTATACTACCATTTACTTCGATATTTGATATTTGCCCCTGTAGTTTGTTCATTTTATAGAGGCAAGGTATCCAAAATTTTCAAGAATTTCTTTGGATTTTGGAGAGAATAGAAACTTGTAAAACTTCAAAGTAGCTTCGCTAATCGAATCTTTCTTTATGATCACTGCGCCTTGGGCGATTGGAGTATATAGATTTTTGTCGATAGCAATCCATTGACCCTTTCCTTCCATTTGGGGTGATAATACTACAGATTTGGCCGTAAAACCTACTTGCGCAGCTCCTGAAACTATAAACTGATTGGTTTGTGAAATGCTTTCGCCATACACCAATTTATCAGATAGCTGATCATAAATATTTGCTTGCTTTAAAACTGAAATTGCTGCTTCCCCGTAGGGAGCTGTTTTGGGGTTGGCAACGGCGATATGTTCGATTTTTTGATGAGTGAGTAATTCCAGACTGGGTTGTAAATCTTCTAAAGCAGACCAAAGCACTAGTTGCCCGTATCCATAAACCTTGGGGTTTTCGATTGTATAACCATTTTTGTGTAGCGTTTCAGGATATTTCATGTCTGCAGAAACGAAAACATCGTATGGTGCTCCTTCCTGGATTTGCGCAGTAAGTTTACCCGACGAACTAATGATCACATCGCAATCAATCCCGGTCTTTTGGGTAAAAGCGGCTGCAATATCTTTCATTACAAACTGCATATTGGCAGCTGTGGCAATAGTTACTTTTGAAGTTTTGGAAGGGGTGCAACCCGTTGCAAAAAGCAGCAAGAATAAGGCAATAATATGAGTTCTTACTGGATGCTTGAGCTTCATTTTGAAATGGCAATTGATTTGTTAGCCCAATTGATCAACTCATCTAAATTTTCAAGAACATCTCCAGGAATGGAAAAATAGGGCATTTTACTGTGTTGCGTAGCGCCTTTTTCTTCAAAATGAGCCTTGTTTGAATCATCGGCTTTCAAAAAATAGTTTCCTTTTGAGTCTACAATGCCAAACATTTTCCCTTCGTGAAAGATCCCATGTCCTCCAAACATTTTTTTGGAGGTTATACCACCAATCGAACTAAGTTTTTCGACCAAAAAATCTGCTGCAAGATTAGAAGCACCTGTATTTTTATCTCCTTTTACTCCCATGATATATGTTTTTAGGTTTTTGCGATTAGTTACTGCATGTACTAAACATCCTCACAATAAAGCTCTTTTTTAAGTAAAGTCTTTATTTTTGTTTTCAGATTATGGCATATAATTATTCAAGTGATTAAATTGAATCAATATTCTGTTCTGTCAGGTTTTGAATTCCATTTTTGGAAAACTTTTAAGGCTTCATCACGCATTCCGTTGGTGAATTCTATTTGTCTATTCGAGATTCCTACGGCAATCTCATCGTAAATTAATTGATCATCAAATTCAATATCGGCAGCATCTTCACGTGTACAACCGTAAAAAACTTTTTTAGGCCTGGCCCAATATATAGCTCCCAAACACATAGGACAGGGTTCACAAGAGGTATAAATGATACAATCGTCTAATTGAAAAGTGTTTAATTTTTTACAAGCAGTACGGATGGCATCTACTTCTGCATGAGCTGTGGGATCATTCTGTGACGTTACCTTATTGCATCCTTCGGCAATAATTTCACCGTTCTTTACAATCACAGCCCCAAATGGACCTCCTGTATTAGAATCCATACCATTTTCTGCAAGTTCGATGGCGCGTCTCATAAATTTCTTATCCTCTTCTGTCATTTCTGTTATTTTAATATTTTTAATCTGTCTGATCTATCATGAATCAAAACCAGTTTGAAATGTATCTTTTTTAGATTAAGAAACAAAATAAATTATTGATTCACGTTTTTAATCTTAATAACTTGAGCAGCAATGCTTACTGCAATTTCATGAGGGGTTTGACTTTTTATGGCAATTCCTATAGGTGCATGAACGATATCTAATTCAGACGCTGTGACACCTTCTTTTTGTAATACTTCCCACATTGTTTTTAGTTTTGCGGTACTACCAAGTACACCTATATATGCAAAGCTATTTCTAATAAGTTTACTAAGTACTAATTTATCATCAGTGTATCTGTTGGTCATAATTGCCACATAATTCTCTGGACCCTCTGGAATGTAATTTGTTATTTCATTGAAGTCTACTGTTAATTTCTGATGTGCACTGGTATTTAGCTCAAGTGTATTTAGATGTTCTCGATTATCAAAAACTATAACATGAAACCCAAGGGTAACGAACAATTCAGAAACCGCTATGCTTACATGTCCGCCACCAACAATATATAATGTGCTCATAAACCCTATATGTTCTTTAAAAAACCAATCTTGAGATGAAGTTATCTGGTATTCGAATTTATCGGCTAGCTGTTCATTTAAAAAATTGATTGAAGTAGGTGTTAGGATAAATATTCCTTTGGTATTGCCCTGCAAACAATCCAAAATACCTTCAATAATCGAAATATGTTGAGTGCTCAAAGGGTGAAAAACCACAGTCTGCTCTCCAGAGCAAATCATTCCCGAACCATTTTGCTTATGTCCCTGATGTATTTGTCTTTTCAAAAAGATTTTCAGATCACCATCTTGCAGTAATTTTTTAGCTTCTTCTACTAGCGAAAACTCCATGACGCCTCCACCAATAGAACCAAAAATAAAACCGTCTTCGGCAACCAGCATTTTAAATCCTTTTCTACCTGGAGAACTGCCAATGTTTTCAATAACCGTAAGTAGATATACGTTTTGGGTATCTCGTAATTTTGATAAAAGATGCTGCCAGAATTTCATACGTTTTAGGCTCTAGTTTAGGTTTCCTTTGATGATTGTAAGATATTTATTTGATTGACAAATAACAATGTATCCTATCCTAAATCCTTTCCAAAGGAAAGGACTTTTTGACCACCTTCCCTTAGGACGACAGAGCGATAGCGATGGGCGAGCTGTAGCCGTGGACTAGGGATGGGATGAAAGACTCATAGGTCAAAAATACCAACGCAAATCTAAACTAAATCAAAGTTTTATCAATTGAAAATCATTTCACTTAATGCATAATAAATAGCCATTAATGCAGAGAAGATAGCACTAGCCAAAAATCGCCAATGTAAGTTTACTTTATTTTGAATTAAATAATTAGCCACAAACGATATAGGTATATTCACCAAAAATGATAACCATGCTATTTCTAGTAAATTTAAGTCGATTTGATTAAAATTACCTAAGAAAAGTTTGATAAATAATAAATGACGAGCTATCCAAAGTGGATTAAAATAGAGTATCGCTAATCCAGTCTTAACTAGCGTTTTTTTAATTCCTGTTATTTCTTTTGTTTTGACCTCTATCCAAGCAAAATAATTTGGAATTTCTAAGGCATACAATGTTGCTCCCAACACAATCATACCCAACAATCGATATATTGAAAATTCTCCTAGTAGTATGGCAGCGATCAAATCCCCGGAACTATAAATTAAAGCTCCTCTGAGGATGTTAGCTTTGGTGTATTGTAGTTTTATGGCTTTGCTCAAAATTATTACTTTTCGTACAATCCCATTAATACCTTTTCTGGCGTAAATGGCGAATCAAACTTTAGTTTATAATTTTCATTGAAGGCTCTTACGGCTTGTTGAATGGCAAAATACGCACCAATCCCATACATCAAGGGAGGTTCACCAACGGCTTTGGACTTATGGATGGCCATATCATTTCCTTCAGTTTCTACAGGTATGGTTTCGATTGTTTTTGGTGCAGAAAATATGTCTGGTATTTTGTAAGTTGACAAGGCATTCGATAATAATCGTCCGTTGGTGTCGTATGCAATTTCTTCCATAGTCATCCAGCCAATCCCCTGTGCAAGTGCACCTTCTACTTGCCCTAGATCTACGCCAAAATTCATACTTTTTCCGAAATCATGTACAATTTTGACCGAGTCAATTTCATAGGTACCTCTTACACAATCAAGGGTAATTGATGTAATTGCAGTTCCATAGACGTGATATGCAAAAGGGTGTCCTTTTTCTTTGGTTTTATCAAAATGAATGACGGGTGTTGCATAATGTGCATTTTCAGTTAAGGCAATTCGTTCTGTCATAGCTTGAGCAACAATTGCCTCCCACGTAATATCTGATTTTTTCCCGTCTACAAAAACATAATCTTGTTTAAAAGAAATTTTCGACTCGTCTTCAACAGTCATTTTAGCAGCCACCTTAGTCAATCTTTCAAGTAATGCGGCACATGCTTTGAATACAGCTTTTCCGTTCAAATCTGCCGTTGAACTTGCCGCAGAAGGGGAGGTATTGGCAACACGAGTGGTATTGGTTGTTTCTAATTTTACTTTATTAGCAGAAATACCCAAAGCATTTTGCGCGACTTGTAACATTTTGGTATTCACGCTTTGTCCCATTTCTACTGCTCCTGTACTCACACCAACACTACCGTCTTGATAGATATGAATCAATGCTCTTGCATGATTCATCATCGTATTCGTAAATGAAATTCCGAAGGTAACGGGCATTAAAGAAATTCCTTTTTTGAAATGAGAATTATGAGCGTTGAAGTCTACAACTTCTTTCTCTAGTGTATCAAAATCAAACTTTTCTTTTGCAGTAAACCACGTATTTTGAGCTTCAACTTTGGTTGCGATTTGCCCGTAAGAGAATTCATCATTTTCTGCCAATAAATTAGCTTCCTGAATTTTTCGTTTGTCTATACCAATTTCATCTGCTGCCTTGGCAATAGCAGATTCAATGACAAACATTCCCTGGGGACCACCAAAACCTCTGAATGCTGTATTGGGAGGTAAATTTGTTTTACAACTATACACAGTTGTACTTACATTAGGAACAAAATAACTGTTGGTCGCATGAAATAATGTTCTCTCGGCAATTGCAGGCGATAAATCTGCTGCTGCACCAGAGTTTTGCAAAAATTCTGCTTCAAAGGCCATTATTTTTAGGTCTTTGCGTATTCCAATTTTAAAAAAAGAAGAATACGGATGACGTTTTCCCGTCATACGCAGATCATCATGGCGATTAAGAATGTATTTTACAGGCCTGTTTAAGTGCTGTACCGCAACTGCTGCCATTACAGACCAAGGTGTGGCTTGATCTTCTTTACCTCCAAATCCTCCACCAAGTCGGATGACATCTATTTCTATCTTGTGCATGGGTACCCCTAAAACTTTAGCAGCCGTTTTTTGTACTGCTGTGGGGCCTTGCGTAGATGATGTGATCTTGATACTTCCATTTTCTTGCGGAACAGCATAACACCCTTGGGTTTCAAGATAAAGGTGTTCCTGACCATTTGAAAATGTTTCACCTTCGATTACATAATCACAATCCGAAAAAGTAGCATCCGTATCTCCTAATGTAAAGGAACGGGGTGCATTAATAAAGCTCTGTTTTTCTTTGGCTTCTTTTGCTGTTGTAATTACAGGTAGTTCTTCAATTTCTATTTCAATGAGCAGGCGTGCTTTTTTTGCAATAGCTTCGGATTCTGCCACAATAAATGCGATAGGTTGTCCCCAAAAATGAACTTCGTTTTCGGCCCATAAGGGTTCATCAGGAATGATTCCACCGATTTGATTTTCACCCAAAACATCTTTGTATGTAAATATTTTTACAACCCCTTCAACCTGTTCGGCCTTGGTATAATCTACATGTTTTATTTTTCCGTGTGCTTTTGGTGAATCGAATACCAACCCATACAAAGTATCTTGTCTGGTAATTAAGTCATCTACAAACAATGATTCTCCGCGAACATGTGTAAAACTGTCAATATTTTTCATTGTCTTGACCATGTAGTCAGTATTTTTCATCGTCTTCATCATGCTGTCAGTTTTTGAAGTTGAACTTTTGCTGGAAATAATTCAATGAAATGTGCAAAGAACAATTGTGTAGCTAATAAACGCTTATACTCTGCTGATCCTCTTACATCGCTAATAGGTGCGATTTCGGATTGTAAAACGGCTTCTGCTTCTTTTACGATTTCCGAATCAATTGTTTTTCCGATGAAGAAATTAGAGGTTTTAAATAAATATTTTGGGATAGGAGCAACTCCTCCTATAGAAAAATGCGCGTTTTTTACCACATCGTTTTCCATGGTGATTTTTGTAGCGGTATTTACACTTGCGATATCCAAATGTGTTCGTTTACTCACCTTTTCAAAATTATAAAAGTCTCCATCTTTTAGAATGTCAAAAGAAATACTCTTTAGAATTTCTCCCTTTTGTAAATCATACGTTTTATAGCTTTTGTAAAACTCGCGAAATGCTATTTGCCTTTCTGACCCAGTTTTGGTTTGAATCGTTAAGGTGGAGTTGAGTGCCAAAAAGAAAATGGTCATATCTCCAATCGGAGAAGCATTGACAAAGTTACCTCCCAACGTCCCCATATTGCGTATGGGTTCTGAAGAAACGAGTTTAAGAAATGACTTTAGCTTTGGGAATTGTAGCTGTAATTTCTCATTTTCTAATAATTGGGTAACCGTTGTATTGGCACCTATGGTACAAATTAAATCTGTAAACTGAATCCCTGTCAAAGTGTTATGACTCGCAATTAAATGAACTTGCTCCTCTGCAAGTTGATCTGCATTATGAACGTATAGATCTGTTCCACTAGCAACTATTTTTCCTTCACTCGAAATAACTTTTGGTTTTAGATCTTTTAATTTTTGCGGAATGGATTCAAAATAATTTGGAATGAAACCCTTTTTGATCAACCATGCAACGGAATCATTAGTATCTTTTTTTTGCAATTTCTCTTCAATAGCTAAACCCGCTTTTTCAATTGATTTATATCCGGTACATCTGCAAATATTTCCACTGATGGCGTCATTGCAAGAATCCGAGGTAACTTCGCTCTTTTCTATAGCATACCCGGTCATAGAAACCACAAAACCTGGAGTACAAAATCCACATTGCGTAGCGTAGTGATCAGTCATGGCTTGTTGTACTGTGTTTAATGCTGCGTGTAAATTAACCCCTTCGATCGTTACTATATGTTTTCCGTTGGCATTTCCAAGAGGTGAAATACAGGATGTAATACTTTGATAAGAGACTTTGTTGTTATTTAGTTTTCCGACTAAAACTGTACAAGCACCGCAATCTCCTTCCCGACAACCAATTTTTGTTCCTTTTAATTGCTTGTGTTCTCTAATAAAATCTAGGAGAGTTATTCCTGCGTTTGCAGACGTCTGAATAATCTCATTGTTTAAAATAAATTGAATCATACGTAGCAAGCAAGGTACTAAAAACTTAGAATTGAAGGAGTGAAGTTTCTAAGAATTAATAGAGTTTTTAGCTAATCAAACATAGCCACCACCCTTGCTGGGGCTGCCGAAGCACCCACAATTTTTAATGGAAATACGGCAACTTTAAAACCGCTATAGGGGAGTGCATCGAGGTTTACCAACTGCTCCATATGGCAATATTCTTTGTTTTTGCCTACCAGATGCGCTTCCCAAAACAACTCAGCATTTCCTGTTTCTTTAGCTTTTTTCATCATATAGGGCAGTGGTAGGTCCCATCCCCAAGCATCAATACCCATTACTTTGATTCCTTGATCAATAAGCCATTCGGTAGCTGCAGCACTCATCCCGGTTCCGACTTTATGAAAGTCTTTTGTGCCATTAAATCTATCTCTTCCTGTTTTGACAAGTATAATCATTCCCGGTTCGATGCTTAAATTGTTTCTGGTCAAAAAATCTTGAATATCAGCCACAGTAATAGGATCAAAATCTTCTTTGTGCATCATATCGATCACCAAGCCATTACCATAGCACCAGTCCAGAGGTACTTCATCTATAGTTTTTGATTTCTCTCCGTTGGTTGTGGGAGAATAATGCCAGGGAGCATCGATATGCGTAGTGGCATGCACTCCCATTTTTTGGATCGTATCATCTGCCCAGCCTTCAAAACCCTTTGGGAAAAGCTTAAACGGCAACCCCAAAATTCTAATTAACCATTTGGCTTTTTTATGTGGTTTGTGCTTTATTTTTACCCGCATAAACCAAGGGTCAGACTTGTTGTATTGAATGGGTTTGGATAGGTCTACAATTTTCATGTTGGTGTTGGTTATTGTTATCGGTTATATAAGTACCAAGGTAAGAATATTTGAATAATGTCTTTAGAATTATGACAGCTAGGATTTGTAATCCGAGAAAAACGGTTTTGGTACGGCTTACTGGAAAAACATTGCCAGGTTATTGGATTATATTCTAGTGGGAGAGGAGGCAATTATCTTAAATATATCGAAAGTTTCTCAACAACATCACTAATCAAGGTTTTTCCTTTATCCAAGACCCCAGACATTTGAAAAAATCCGTGAATCATACCAGTATATCGTTTTGTATAGACTTCTACACCGGAATTTTTTAGCTTTTGGGCAAACATTTCAGCTTCATCTCGTAGGGGATCGAATTCTGGAGTAACCATAAAGGTGGGAGGAAAGTTTTTGATTTCCTCTTTTTGTGCAAAGAATGGAGAAACATCAGGCATTGTTCTGTCTATACCTTTTGGCAAATATTGGTTAAAATACCAATGAACTTTTTCTTTTGTAAAACCATATCCATTTGCAAATTCTTCAACAGAAGGTTGGCTAGAGGTTGCATCCAACATTGGATACATGAGAATTAAACATTTAAACCGATGTATTTTATTGTTTTGATTTTTTAATGCGACTACGGTTGCAAGATTTCCTCCCGAACTATCTCCCCCGATGGCAATTCTATTGGGGTCACCGTTAAACAAATTCAGATTATTGACAATCCATTGCGTTGCTGCAACCGATTCATTTGCCGCTTTTGGGAACTTATGTTCTGGCGATAGGCTGTACTGAACAGAACAAACAATATATTTTGATTCATTCGTAATTTTTCTAATGGGTGACTCATAACTTTCACTATCGATAACAAATCCACCTCCATGAAAAAATATAAATACCGGTGTTTTTTTATTTTCTGAATTATTCTTTGGCGTATATACTTTTATAGGAATTTCCCCTGCTGTAGTCGAAGCAATATATTCTTTGATGCTACTAACGGCTTCAATTGATTCCTGGAGTTTCTGAACTTCTTTATCGCTTTCTCGAACCATCTTGGCGGTAAGTTTTGATATATCAACTTTAGGAGCTTTCGACCATTGTTCTAAAAGTGTTCTAACGTTGGCGTCAATTTTTGTCATTATATTTTTGATAGGATTTTTAATTATTCTCGACGTTTCATCTATAATGTGTTATAGATATTGCTGTAGGTCGTTTTTTATATTTCTTTCTCAAGTATGGGTATTATTTTCTCTTTTATCACTTTTGTTGCTTGTTCACCTGTTGCTCCTCCTGAAAAAGAATTTATAATTACGCCATCTTTATTTACTATATAAGTTGTAGGGTATCCAAATTCAATTTTGAATATTTTTTCTATGATTCCATCTTCATTCGCAATATGAGAAAAAGCCCAAGGATGTTTCTTTAAGAATTTTTCTATTTCTATTTTTTTATTCTTTCCTACTGAGATAAAGTTGAGTTTTTCTGTTCCATATTTTGCTACAATTTCATTAAAGCCAGGTATCTCTGCTACACAAGGCGGGCAGGTAGTAAACCAAAAATTTATAATACTAACTTTTCCTTCTAACATATGGTTGTCTATTGTTTTTCCGTCTATTGTTTTTGTTTTAAAATTTGGGAGTCTACTACCAACCAAACAATCTTTAGTGGCAAAAAAATCATTAGGGTTATCTTTTTTAATCTTGTTGCAATTTTGAATTCCAGTTTCATAAGAACCAACCAATTCTTGCCCTTCATTTTCTTTTTTTTTGCAACCGACAAGTGCAAAAAATGTTATTATTGTTAAAACTAAATATTTCATTCGATTACTTTTTTGATGACCTAAAACAATAAGGCATAACCAATTAGGTATATTTTTCTAGTACAAATGACGATAAGAATTTACTTTATGAAGTTGAGGTGATGTGAAAATAGTATTTTATTTTAAGATCACCATGTGATGCCCTTTATTTTTGTGAACGTTACGTATCCATTTTTATGACAATTTTGCCTTTGTGCTTTCCATTGCCGAAATACTGAAGTAAACGTGCAATCTCTTCTATGGGATATGGGCCATCCATTATACACTTAATTTTGTCTTGCTCTAAAAGTTCACAAATATCGTCCAGGCCTTCATTTGGTTTTAAGCTAAGTATTCGCAATTTTTTTGTTGAGAAGAGCGATATGAGTTTACTCCAAAATAGTACTTTAATTAAGTTAAATATGTTTCCGCCTATGGTAACATACATACCATTTGGTTTCAGAGCTCTTAAGTAAGAAAGTGTAGACTTATTCGTTTTACAATCCAAAATTAAATCATATTGTTCTCCTGTTTTTGTAAAATTTGTCTTTCGGTAGTCAATAACATGATCAAAACCGAGGGAATTCATCATATCGAGTTTATCTTGAGAATCAACCCCTGTAACGTCACAGTTATAGAGTTTTGCTATCTGAAGTCCTACGGTTCCAACACCACCGCCACCGCCATTAATTAGGATTTTTTGTCCTTGTTTGATTTCGCCAATGTCTCTAAGGGCCTGCAAAGCAAGCGCGGCTGCATGAGGTATTGCGGTTGCTTCCTCAAAACTTAACCCATCTGGTTTTTTAATTACCGCATTTTCATGAATGCTTATATATTTGGCAAAAGTCCCAAAACCATAGTTGGAGATATCTCCAAATACGGCATCTCCCACTTTCAATTTCTGAACATTGGCCCCAATGTCTTCTACCAAACCTGCCAGTTCCATTCCTGAGATGTTATATTTGGGTTTGCGTAGCCCATACATGAGTCTATACAAATACGGTTTGCCTCTCACAAGACTCCAGTCATAATCATTTATTGCAGTAGCCTTAATTTTTATGAGAACCTCATTTTCTTTGGGAGTAGGTTTTGCTATTTCCTTTACTGTTAGAACCTTCTCTGGGGATCCATATTTTTCAAAGACAATGGCTTTCATTTTTGGTTGGCTTTATTTGTGTTTATTCGACGATTATAAGTCGAACTTGTTACTTTATATGGCAAGAAGTACAATAATCTCTATTGGGATATTTTAAAAATGAGAATAGTGACGCAAGCTAAAAGTGCGATATAAGGTAACCAAATAGGGTAGGTTTTAATGTCTTTTGGAGCTTTTTCCTCTTGTTTTTTTATGGTGATCAGTGCGATATTAAGTACTGTAAAAACAACAAGAATGATAAAACTGGTTGCTTCTGCAAGCCCTACCAAAGGAAAGAAAAGGGCTAATATGAGTACAATAACGGTTGCAAATGCAGTAGATGCAATAGGTGTTTGGGTTTTTTTATTAACTACAGAGAAAAGTTGAGGTGCCTTTTTTTCTTTACCCAGGCCATACAAAACCCTTGATGACATTACTATTTGTACTAATGCCCCGTTAAGGCCTGTTAGCATGCTTATAATGATAAAAAATAAGCTTACCAGATATCCATCCCCTTCAATTATTTTGGCGAGTGGGGCGTTTGCATCAGCAAGCTCATTAGGAGAAACTGTTAGCACCATTGTAGTAGCTACAAAAACATAAAGGATGGTGGTGCCAATCACTGCCCATATCATCGCTTTTGGTAGTGTTTTCTTCGGGTCTTTAACTTCTTCGGCCATGTTTACCATGTCTTCAAAACCAATGAATGCATAGAAACTTAGAAATGCTCCCGACAATATTCCAATACCTGGAAATCCCTGGGTAAAATGGGTGTCCAGGTTGGAGAGTATGTCTGGAATTTGACTCATGTTTTCTCCTTTTGAAAATAGAATATAAAATAACGCTCCCACTTCGATAATAGTAATTACCAAAACGACTTTCACTGATTCACCAACTCCCCAGGCACATACCAACCCCATGAATAGGACCAAAACGATGATTCCAATAGATTCGGGAACACTTACCAGATCTTGCAAAAAACCAATAGTGGCTACAGAGAGCGTAGCAGCAGAGACTACACCAGTAAGAATCACGAACCATCCTACTAATCCCGAAAACCATCGGTTATGAAATGCTTCCTGAGCATATTTTGCCTCCCCGGCACTCACGGGATAGCGTGATGACAACTCTGAAAAGGTAAATACATTTAAAAAAGCCAAAATACCTGCAATTAAAAAGGATATCGGAGCAGCGATTCCTGACATCCCTGCTACTTTTCCAGACAACGCATAAAAACCACCCCCCACCATGGTACCTAATCCATATAGGAATAGTACTGGTAATGAAATTGATCTTTTTAATGTGGCTTTGTTCATTTTTTCATGTGATAACTCGCTAATTTTAGTAATTATGGATTTGAGGTAGCTATGGCATTCAATTTATCTAATTTAGACTGTCTCATATACAAGAAGAGGGGAAAAGTAAAGGCTATTGCAACCAAAAAAGTGAGTGGTATCAAAACCCACCAATATTTTATCTTTAATTTGATAGCCTCAGGAATATACCATACAAAAAAAGTGACGACCATTACTAATAAATCGGCACTAAATGATTGCGCAGGGAAAGTAGTTTTGGTTTGTGCAATAAAGTTGAGTAGCGAGTTGTCTTCGGCGGTCAAGTAAAACTGAATATTGAAATACCAGGTATAACAAACTCCTATAATTGCCAAAAGTAAGAAGAGGTATTTACGTTTCATGTTTGAATGGTTTCAAGAGAGAAAGGTATTAAAAATCACAAATTGATGAAGAGAAAATAGGATGATTGTTATTATTTCTTCATGCGTAATTCATGTGGACTTGTTTTTGGAACACGTTCTATAATGCCTCTTGCCTCAAGATCTAGTTTTACAGTTACAATATACCAAACAACTTTACCATCAAAAGTGGCAGAAAGTTGATCAATGGCCATATCGCTTAATTTTTCGTAAGAAATTTGTGTGTGCTCTTTGATAGTGTCTATGATAAAATCTTTGATCACATCGTATCTTCTTTTTAGGATATTTACTCCTTTTTTACTTTGGGGATGCTGGGTCATTATTTTATCGCTGTCTATCATTTTGTTAGATTGTTAATTACATAGGATGTGTTAGCAATTCACTAAAGTTACAAAAATGTCGGCAAGACAAACTTTCTTATGCTCTGAAACATAAAATATGAGTTTAAAACATTGAAAATCAAGTAAAAAATACCTGATCAAGAGTCTTTTTGTGTTAAAGATCATAGCTTAATACTCATAAAGTATCTGTTCATCAAAGTTTTGGATGTTAAGTAACACTTGATTACCACTTACGTGCAAAGCCCTAATATCAAAAGTCAATTCTTTGGTAATAAATGCCTCACATAACTCTTCATTTTTTAAGGACAGTCGCAGATTTCTTTGCGGTGGTAGTGAAAATAAAACTCCACCAGAGTCAATAAATAAGACCTCCCAGCTATCTCCATCACATCCACTAGCACTGAAGTTTATCTTTAAGCAATTATCATTGATCGATATACTATTAATAGTTACCTCATCTTTTGGTGCATTTTCGAATTGTTCCGAACTGACTACAGTAAATCGATCACAGTTAGTGCTTACATCATCATCGTTGCTACATGCAACTATTACAAATGCCGCTAATAGCATGCTTGTTATTGTTTTTTGCATCATCTTACTTTTTATAGTAGATGCAAAAGTGGTGTAGGGGTTGCATTAAGGGAAGTATTTAATATAGTAGTTTGTGATTTGATTATTTGGCTACAATAACAAACCCCCGAAACCAATTGGTTTCGGGGGTTTTAAAACGTGCTTATTTATTGGTTACTGCTTCACAAAGCGTAGGTTGTGTCCTCCGTCTATGTTTAGCATGTATATTCCAGTTGGTAAGTCACTTACATTGACTTTGTTTGTAAAGGATCCTTTATCTACTACATTTCCTAGTAGGCTGTAGATTACAAAGGTATGCTCTCCGTTACCTTGCATAGAGATAAATAGATCTCCACGTGTTGGGTTAGGGTAGGCACGGATACTACCTAATACTGGTGGTCCAGCTAGATTACTAGTTACAGCAAACGAAGTAGTAGTACCACATGGTCCTAGGTTGGTCCATCCGGTAGCATTTCTTTCATAAAGCGTTCCTTGGTATACAACACGATCACCCACTTGGTAGCTTCCTGTGCTGCTCCATGCAGGAACTCCAGCACATTGATCAACCGGTCCACCGCCTGTGTTGTTGCTTAACGATACGTTATCGATAGCAATATCTGCTTGCCATGTAGAACCTGTGATGCGGTTAAATCGTAACTGCACACCACCACCTACATAAGCAGCGAGGTCGATGTCGGCACTTTGCCAAGAATTACCTTTGTTACCAGTTTCACTCCAAATACTTGACCAGTTGGCACCTTCGTCGGTACTAGCTTCAACAGCAATGCTTCCCATATCGGTAGCACCATACATGTGGTAGTTAAATTTAAAACTGGCTTGCGTAAGACTGGATAAATCAAAACAAGGAGATGTTAAAATTGCTTGCTTAGTTGGATATCCAGTACCATTTCCAGAAGCTTCTACATAGATATAGTAGGTTCCTTCATTAGCACTAGAAGGCCCAGTGCCCCCTGAAGGCGTACCACTAGCATCAACAGTCCAGTTAATATCATCTGCAGTAGACTGTGTCCATGCACCTAATGTATTTTCAAACCCTTCGTTATATGGGAAAGCAGTAATTCCAGAAGTACATCCGGTTCCACCTCCGCCACCAGCAGTAGTTACATTAACTGTATTACTTGCGGCAGATTCATTTCCTGCGGCATCTTTTGCTACTACGTTAAACTGATACGCAGTGTTTGCGGTTAATCCAGTAACATTAGTAGTAGTACTTGTTACAGTTCCTATGTTGGTACTTCCTTGATAAACATCATATCCGGTAACTCCTACATTGTCTGTAGAAGCGGTCCAGTTAAGTGTTAAAGTAGTTTCGGTAACATTTGATGCAGCCAATGCTGTTGGTGCTGTAGGCGCTGTAGTATCTGGCACATCTGCAGTAGTTACATTAACTATATTACTTGCAGCAGATTCATTTCCTGCAGCATCTTTAGCCACTACGCTAAATTGATATGCAGTACTTGCGGTTAATCCAGTAACATTAGTAGTAGTACCAGTTACTGTTCCGATATTAGTACTTCCTTGATATACATCATAACCGGTTACACCTACATTATCAGTTGAAGCTGTCCAGTTTAATGTTAAAGTAGTTTGAGCAACGTTTGATGCTGCCAATCCAGCAGGAGCAGAAGGAGCTTGAGTGTCCCCACCTGTTGATCCACCGATAACTACTGTATAATCTTCAACTTCACCATATTGGAAAGACTCACAAGAAGTAGGAACTCCGTTATATTTCATAGAAACACGCATTCTTGTATTTCCATCGGCTGCCCCTGCAGGAACAGTAAATGTTCCGCTTACCGGTGTGGTTTGCGTAGCAGTTTGTGTCCAAACTTGCTCACCAGCATCTGTAAAATCTCCGTTTTGGTTATAATCGATCCATACACTATACCCTTCACTATACGTAGTACCTGTCCAGGTTGGTGTAACAGAAATGGTATATGCACTACCTTTTGCCAAACTAGTAGAGATAGAAGTAAAATCACTATATCCACCAGATCCCGCACCAGATGCATTATTAATAGTTTCTAATTGTACATTACCAATATATTCATCAGCAACACTTTGTCCATTAGATGCACAATATACCAATTGGAATTCTGTAGTGCTGAAGGTAGTTGTACTGCTGTATGCAGAATTTGTACCATCAGAACATTTACTTCTTACCTGTACTTCATATGAAGTTAATTCGGTCAATCCAGTAAGGTTCGCAATAGCACCGCTAATATCTGACTGAGTTGTCCAAGAAGAAGTTCCGGCAACACGGTATCTTAGGTCATATGTTGCGGCAGGTACTGCAGTCCAAGAGATAGTCGCTGTATCATATCCAATATTTGAAGCAGCTACACCTGTTGGCACGGTTGCGTTACATACTATAGGAGTTCCTGATAAACCTGTAACTACTAGAGAGAAGTTTTGGCTTCCACCAGTTAAAGAACCTTTGTGAGTTACTGTGATTGTATACGTTCCAGAAGCACCAGCAACATCAATTCTTTCGAAAGGGTCAACTGTATTATCTCCAGTTCCGTTGGTAGTAATCCCCGTTAGTCTATAAGGGTTAAATGTAGTTGATCCTTGAGATACTCTAATATCTAAGTCATTTACAAGAACCGGAGTATTAGAGTTGGTAGCTGTAACAACCGTACCAGCTCTGTCTGTCCATGAGATAGATGCCATTAAAGGACTTACCCCATCCGAGTCTACAGTAATCGTGTACGTTTGTCCAGAATTTAAGGTCAATTCTTCGATTTTCGATTCGTCACTACTAACTGTCGAAATAGCTTCAGCCGCCGCTTTCGTATTCATTAGTCCCCAACCAAAAACAGCATCTGGACCAGATGAACCTGCATCATCAGCCGTATGTAAAGCCACACCTTTTAGTGTTGCAGCTCTCATAAAGTTTCCGTTCAGGTTGTTATAGTGTTGTTGTAATAACAATAAAGAACCAGTAACATTTGGTGAAGCCATAGACGTACCTGTAATGCTATTGTAGGCAGTATCGCTATTGTCATACGTTGAATAAACTCCCGTACCATTACCTGTAATATCTGGCTTAATTCTATAATCATCGGTTGGACCTTCACTACTTGAACTGTTTATAGAAACGCTTACCAATGTTCCATTCGAATTTACATTGGCATCTTGTGCATTGGCAACAACAAGGTTGTTTTTTGAAGTAGAGTGACCAGATAATTTGTCATAAGAAGAGTTTCCGTCCAATGGTTGTGCATTAGAACTGTTATCATTTCCATCATTTCCGGCAGCAACCACCATTAAATAATACGGAGCATTAAACATAACTTCGTCCCAGTCTCTGGAGTCATCGATATAAGCACCAAAATACTGATCTGGTATTGAACTAGCTCTAAAACCGTACGAATGATTTGATAACAGCATTCCGTTGGCAGCTGCAGTAGTTGCTTCGGCTAAATCACTATTCCAGTCGTTGGTTAATGCTTGTGCCTGAGGCGCCATTCCTTTTGCATTGGCTTGTACCCCTGAAGCTACAATGGTTCCTGTAACATGCTGCGCATGGAAACTATTACCGTTAAGAGTAGTTACACCATCATTAATTGTAACTCTGTTGTTTCCACCTGGTCCATCAAATTCTTGGTGAGTAACTCTTGTAGCTCCACCATCCCATACATAGGCGGTCATGTTTTGCCCATCTAGGTTGAGGCCTAATGAACCACCAGCGTTTAAGTGGTTGGCCCTGGTTGATCTGGCTGCATCTACGTTATCAATTGTGTAGTATAAAGGAACTTCTTGTCCTGTTTTCGGGTCGCGTACTACCTTTTGTATTTCGGCATACCCGCCATTTTTTAGTTTGGCTTTTACTGGCCATCCATTTTGTTTTGCTGCAAGTTGTGCTGCTTTCTTTTCTTTAGTAGCTTTTTGCGCATATGATTTTTGTAATTCGGTTAGTTTGGTTACATTACTTTTACTTGAGATTTCTTGTGCCTGTTTTGCTGTTTGTGCAAAAAGTCCCGTAGATAAAAGTAGCATTGTAAAAAATACAAATGCTCCCCACTTTTTTTGAGTGAAGCCTATAGAAGAAATGAGGCTTCTGTAGTTTTTTTTCATTTTTATTGAGTTTGAGTTAGCATTAATTTGTTTTCCTTGAATAATATGAAGGAAACGACCAAAACTCTTAAAATATTCTTAATAAAAAAAAGTTTTTCGATTAAGTGAAGAGAATATTCTTTATAAAACCTTAACATAGGGTTAACGTTCGTTCATCCTTAACCTTGTGTAAGTAAAATCTTACTTTACTCGTTGAAAATCAGAAGATTTGTCGAAAAATTCGAGGGTTCGTGCCTCATTGTAGTAGGTTTTCCCCGGAAAATAAAACCCAACATGACCCCCATATTTCGGAATTTCAAGAAATAAATGTCGATTTTCTTTAGCTTCATCCTCTGGATAACAGCGATTTCCTAAAAAAGAATCATTCTTTGCATTAAGTATGAGTGTTGGGATTTCGATGTTTTTCAAGAATTGTTTGCTGCTACATTTCGTATAATAGTCGATAGCATCTTTGTATCCATGAGCCAAACTGGTATACAGATTATCGATGTCTATAAGCGAAGTACAAGCTTTGATATCCGATTTGGTTATCTTATCGGGAAATACTGCCTGTCGTTCATATAATTTTGCTTTCAGATGACGCATAAATCGTTGCTCATAGATATAATTTTTGGATTTATTAATCTCTAACAGAGAGTTATGCAAATCACAGGGTGCCGAAATTGCGACGGCTGCTTTTATTTCAGAGGGGATGTTTCGTCCTTCACCCAGATATTTCAAAGTAAGGTTTCCACCCAGACTAAACCCACACAATGATATATTTATGTATTGGTTTTTTGAAAGAACATAATTAACAATGCGCTCGAGATCATCACTCACTCCGGCGTTATAAGAGCGGTACAGTCTATTTACCTCGCCACTACAATTTCTTAAGTTAACACAAATTGTATCCCAATCATTGTGATTAAGATGTCTGGCCAGTCCCACCATATATTGTCTTTGCGCATTACCTTCGAGACCATGGATGATGATTGCTACTTTTTTGGTTGTCGAGGATGCATGGCTCCAATCCAAATCGATAAAATCCCCATCATCCAGCTCTACCCGCTCTCGATTTTGCTGTATGCCGTTTACCTTTCGCAACAGATTGGGATAGATCGTAGAAACATGTCCATTTCTAAAAACAAGGGGCGGGGTATACGTTGATGAAACAATTGGCATTAATACAAGATATTATCTTTGGGTTGTACTTTTTCAGGAAGATTTTCTTCATCCAACATATCGCGTAGATCAATTTCTATTGTTCTACAAAGAGCGGTCATAGGTACATCATTGACCCGTCCTTCGAACGGGTCTTCGCTATTGCTTCCTATTTTTTCCATAGTTGTGAATATCCAGGATACTAATACCGATAGCGGGATCATTAAAAAGATAAACCAAGGTCGAATATCCTGGTGCATATCTTGTAATTCAGACTCAAATACATTTAACATTCCAAACGGAAGTAGTAGCACAAAAATCCAGGTAAATACGGTGCTAAAATAGGCATATTGCCTGGGAAATGGTGTATTCTTGATACGTTCACATTTTCCCTGAAGGTTATATAATTCTTCCAACACGCCATGCAAGAGTTGTTTATCGAATTCGGTGATTTTTCCTTCACCACATAACTTTTTGACATGTAACCCTTGATTTTTTACAATATGAGTGGCAGTATTTTTGCGTTTTAGTAACTCCTGATATTCTTCATCTGATACGAAGTTTCTTGTGGCATCACAAGCAGGCTTTTGTTCGCCATGTTTTTTGAAAAGGCTTTCAACAGCAGAATTTTCCTTAATCGAAAAAGAAGTTGGTTGTCGTAATTGAATCCTTAGCGCATTGATCCAAGCAACGTGGCGGTGGATAAGTACACTTTTAGTTTCGTGGTTATCATTGACCAGGCTTACTACCTGGTTGGCCCAAGTGCGTGAATAGTTTACAATACCACCCCAAATTTTTCGGGCTTCCCAAAAACGATCATAACTCTGACTGTTTTTAAAACCAATATAAAAGGCAACAGCGATACCGATGACCGATAGTGGTTGAAAAGGAATATCTATAAATGTCCATTCTAAAAAATAATACAGCGAGAAGATCCCTGCGGTATAAATGATAAAGAAAATAACATTTTTCCAGGCATAGCGAAGGATGAGCCCCCAACCAATGTTTCTTTTGATATACATGTGTGAATTTTTGTTCTAAAATAAGAAGACCCAACAGGTTTTCCAAAACCTGCCGGGTCTAAAAATTTAAATGAGAAGATTAATTACAAAAACATGCCTCCTGAAGCCTCTATCCTTTGACCATTGATCCATCTTGCATCTTCACTTGCCAAAAAGGCAACCACACCACCTATATCTTCGGCCACGCCAACGCGTCCTAAAGCAGTAACCGACGATAACATTTGCTCTAAACCTGGATTATTTTCTAGCGCTGTCTTATTCATGTCGGTATTGATAGCTCCTGGCGCAATTGCATTGACGGTGATTTGTCTTGCGCCTAGTTCTTTTGCCAAGTATCTGGTAAAGGCTTCGATACCTGATTTCATAGCCGCATAGGCACCATATCCTGGGATAGAAAATCTTGCCAGTCCGGTAGAAACATTAATAATTCTTCCACCATCATTTAATAAGGCTAGCGCTTTTTGGGTGATGAAGAAAGGACCTTTTAACTGAATGTTCATCAAGCTATCGAAAGTAGCTTCCGAAGTTTCAACCACCATTTCGTGTGCAATGATACCTGCATTGTTTACCAGAATATCAAATGTTGAAACGTTCCAATGTTGTTGTAAAGCATTTTTTATTTCGTTAAAGAAAGCATCAAAAGTAGAAGTGTCTCCAACATTTAATTGAAACGCTACTGCCTTTTGTCCCAAAGCTTCAATTTCGCTTACAGTTTCATCAGCCTGTGCTTTGTTCGAATTATAGGTTACCAAAATATCAGCTCCTTGTTGTGCTAATCTGATGGCCATTTCTTTTCCTAGTCCGCGGCTACTTCCTGTAACCAATGCAATTTTGTTTTCTAAAGTTTTCATATTTTATCTTTTTAATCGTCTGGTCGAGTGCCGATTGAAATGAGGTGTATCGAGACCTTATTTTTATCAGACAACTTCTCGATACTATTTCTCCTGTCGTCGAAATCACTCGAAGTGACGGGTTGAACAATTATTACACTGCAAATATCATCCAGAAAACCAGGCGCATAAAGGCATATTTTTTAGGAAGAAGGGTATATTTTTAAGATGTTGAAGATTTTTTACTTGTTTCTATACTGATTAGGAGTTAGTCCGGTTTGTTTTTTAAAGAATTTAGAAAAATGGGTAGGTTCGTTAAAACCTAACCGATAGGCAATTTCTTTTACAGGAGTTGAAGATTTTGAAAGCAATGCCTGAGCTTCAGTGATTGTTTTATCCTGGATCCATTGATTGGCAGATTTTCCTGTTTTGGTTTTGATAACCGTAGAGAAGTAGGCAGGATGTAATTGTTGTGCTTCCGCGAAAGCGGTAACCTGCAAAGCTCCATTTTGTAATGTTTCTGATCTAAAAGTACTTTCGAGATCTTTTTTGAATTGATTTACAATTTCACTATCCCTGTCATACGCAACTTTAAATGAGTTATCCCGCATCAAAAATTCTTTCACCTTCAATAAAAAAACCATAAAAAGGGAGCTTACTATTTTATGGCGAAGGGTTGAATTTTTGTTTTGCTCCTCCAAAATTTGTTCTGCCAGATGCTGTAATTCTTTATATCGATCCTCGTCTAAGAAACAAGGCGGAACCATTTCGGTTAGCAGAAAAGAAAACTCATCAAATACCGCGTTATGAATATGTTCTTTTAAATATTCTTCAGACGAAGTAATGATAAAACCATGCACCACTTCTTCAATCCCAAATGATTTTAAATGCCCGGGATTGGTAAAATAGAGTGTATGCGGTTTGGTATAAAATTTATGATCATCGATCGTATAAAAACTCTTTCCTTTTTTAATTAATACGAAGGAGAAGTAATTTGCTCTAAATACAGGAGATTGCACGGGCTTATTGTGCACCGTTTCTGTGCGATGGATCGTGAAGTCCGCATCCTGCATAATGCTTTGCCCAACCTTCTCCTCTTTATAAAGGTCAGAGAGCTTATTATAGGATTTGATATTTGAGTTGGTTTTCATAGCTACTGCTAAAGATACTGTATTTTTAACAGTATTTTATTATGCGCGCACAGTAAAATGTTTTGTACTTTTGTACTTCAAAAACTAGGGGATATGTACATAAAAGATTTTGAAATTAGATGGAACGATATTGATGCCAATCGTCACTTGGCTAATAAAGCCTATATCGAGTATGCGGCACATACGCGAATGTCTTTTTTGACAGAAAAAGGTTTTGATCGTAGGTTGTTAGGCAAGCTCAATATTGGTCCTGTAGTATTTTATGAACATATTTATTATTTTAAAGAAGTGTTCTACGGTAGACCGGTTAAAGTTTCGTTAGAATTATCCGGAACGAGTGAAGACGGAATGTTCTTCGAATTCAGACATAACTTTTATGACTACAAAGGAAGAAATTTTGCACAATGTGAAATGATGGGAGCCTGGATGGATTTAGGTACTCGAAAGTTAATTCCACTTCCTGAAGAAATGCGACATTTTTTAGACAAAGTAGAACACCCAGCAGATTTTAGAATACTTACCAAAGAAGATACACGCAGGTTTAACAAAAAACCGGTTGATTTAGTGTGATACTTTTGGTTTTTTGGTTACCAGATACACCCCGATAAAAATCAAGAGGGTTGCCAGTATTTTGATCATATCCAATGAATCCTTGCCCAGTCCAATCGCAAAAATGGATGCCAACATGGGTTGTAGGTAAATAAAAACAGCAACGGTGGTGGGCTTTAATTCTCTAATAGCAAAAATATTAAGGATGTACGTCCCAAAAGTGGCAAAAACAATTACATATCCTATTTTTAGATATCCTTCTATCGGAATTGCACCGGGTTGTATTTCTAAAAATTGCGAAATCCCAAAAGGCAGTACAAAGAAAAACCCAATACCATACATCCATTTTATAAAGGTAAACGGATGATATTTTTGCGTAATTTTTTTCACTACTATAATGTAGCATGCATAGGAGGTAGCATTCACAAATATTAAAAAGTTACCCAAAGTTGGATTTGTTGCAGTTGCAGAATTTCCTGTACCATAAAGTATAATAAGTAGCGTTCCCGAAAGTCCGATCAATACTCCTAATACTTTTAAAAATCTTATTTTTTCCTTAAGAAAAATCACAGCGAGAATAAGTACCATTATGGGTGTAGTAACCATCAGAACAGATGCACTAATCGGAGTTGTAAGATTTAGACCTTCAAAAAATGCCAACATATTGATCCCTACCCCGAACAATGAAGCCAGCCCAATTTGAGCAAAATCTTTGCGCTCGATTTTTTCTTTAGGGCCAAAAAAGCTAATTAACCAAAACAGAAGAAAAGCACCCGCTACCCGTAACACAATAAACCCAAAAGGTTGAATATAATGCGGCATCACATCTTTGGCAATAGTATAGTTTGCCCCATAAAATATGGCTACAAAACTTACGGCGACTAGGGCCAGGGTTCTTCTGCTCATAGATTACATGGTCGATTTTGCAGCTTCAACCACTTTTCTGCTATTTCCTACAAAGATTTGATCATCTACTATAATTACAGGCCTTTTTAGAAACGTATAATGTTCTAAGATTAGGTTTTTATAATCCTGCTCTGATAGATTTTGATTTTTAAGATCACGCTCCTTATATAATCTTGCTCGTTTGCTGAATAAAGCTTCGTAACTCCCGGCCAATGTATGCATTTCTTCAATTTGTGCCGGAGTAATGGCTTCTGTTTTAATGTCTTGTAAAACAAATTCTGAAGAAGGGTTTAATTCATTTAGGATACGCTTACAAGTATCGCATGTAGAGAGATGGTATATTTTTTTCACGGTTGGTAATTTTAAGTGTCAAAATCATCACAAAGGAAATTCATTTCAAAATTAAAAGGTATATTTTTGGCTAAAAATTAAGAACCGCATGCAACATATTCTTGAAATTACCCGAACCAATCGCCGTTTGATGCAGAAAATTCTGGACAATTATTCGTTGGATCAAGTAAACAAAGTGCCCGAAGGATTCAAAAACAACCTAATTTGGAATATAGCCCACGTGGTGGTAACCCAGCAGCTTTTGGTTTATAAATTAAGTGGGTTGCCTATGATGGTAAATGATGAAATGGTAAATACATTTAAGAAGGGAACAAAAACTGAAGGAGAAGTATCACCAGAAGAAGTAGATAAAATAAAGGCACTTCTGTTTTCAACATTAGATCAAACCGAAAAAGATCTGGAAGCGGGGATATTTAAAAATTTTCAAGAGTATCCAACCAGTACAGGATTTGTCTTGAAATCTTTAGAAGACGCAATCAACTTCAATAATTTTCATGAAGGGATTCATTTGGGGTATGTGTTGGCACTGAAAAAGGCATTATAAGTTACAATACCACTTTTCAGTTGTTTTTCTGGGTATGTAGAATCTCATTTTATGCAAAAAAAACAAATATGAAAACCGTATTTAAATTCGCTCTTGTCATTATGTTGATTTTTGGCTGTGCTAAAGAAAAAGAAACACAGGTCAAAGGTTCTGATATATTCACAGCGGATCTACAAGAATTAAAAGACTATTTTCGGATTCCTGGTTTGGCGGCATCGGTTCAGAAAGATGGAGAAATCGTGTACCATAAATATTTTGGTTATTCGGATTTAGAATCAAAAACAAAATTAGATTCAACTGCATTATTTCCGATAGCTTCATTAACCAAAGTGTTTTCGGGTGTTTTGATAATGAAATTGGTCGAAGAAGGTAAAATTTCTCTGAATGATTCTTTGAAAATGTATTTCCCAGAATTACCAATAAAAGAACCCATTCTAGTAAAACACATTTTGTCACATACCTCTCAAGGAAAAGTAGGAGAAAATTTTTACTACAGTTCTAGGTTTGGGATGCTTACCAAAATTATCGAAGAGGTTTCGAGAGAATCCTTTGAGAACTATATGACATCTGAAATATTTGAACCCTTGGGTTTAAAAAATACAGTGCTGTTAAAGGATTCTTTGCAAATTGCTCAAAATAACTTAACTCTTGCCAAACCATACCTTCTAGAAGACGGTACTAAAAGTGGTTTTATAGATTATGGATATTCTTCTTCTGCTGGGATTGTATCAAACTTGCATGATTTATCCGTTTTTAATCAAGCTTTAGATAACAATAAACTTATTTCTGAAGCATCCAAAAATATAATGTTTTTGGGTTTAGATGATCGTTTGCCATATAGCTATGGGATTTTTAGTCAACCTTTTCAGGATACAGAATTGGTTTGGGCATATGGTCAATATGATTGTTATTCGAGCCTATTTCTTAAAATACCTTCAAAAAATATAACACTTACCTTATTAGCCAATAATAACTTGATGAGTGATCCTGCAAGATTGATTTATGGAGATGCTACATCATCACTTTTTGTGCTTAGTTTTTTAAAGAACTATTTGTATTCATTGGAAGATATGAATCTATTGGAAACAAATAGTTCTATAAAAAATAAAGAACAGTATTCGAATCAAGATTTTTATAGAGACAAGCTTTTGGCCCAAGCACTGGCAGAATCATTTATGGCTAGATTCGATGTGAAGAATATGGAAACTAGTAAAGCATTATTAAACAGGGTGTTTTCTGAATTTCCCAATTACTTGGAATATGCAGATTTGAATTTGTTGCACACACTTACATTTCTTAAAGATGTTGCTTTTCATAAAGAATTAGGAGAATTCAATGAATTTGACGAAAAAATTGAAGCAATTAGTGCCAAGTTACTGAAAAAAGATCCAGAAAATCCATACGCGAATGTTTATATGGGGGCTTATTATGACCGAAAAGGAAATGAGGAGAAGGCTTTTTATCATTTCAAACAGATTATTGAAGCTGACAACTTTTCTAAATTTTGGTATACCACAGAAGCTGTGAATTGGATAAAAAAAAATAAACCTGATTATAATATATCAAAGGCAAAATAAGAAGCTACATCTTCTTTTTTCATTTTTATTTCTACAGGCCCTTCAGCATAGGAGCTAATTTCATAAGGGTTGTAATACAATATAACTTCGGTATCAGTAAAACCGATGTTTTCTGGCAAGGAGAACTTATCGTTTTCAAAAAAGAAGCCTGGACTATTGATAGATTCACTCTCCAAAATCTCATATTTTGATCGAAATACCCTTTCAGCATAGGCTGCAAAATCCTCATAGCTTTTAAACAAATCCTTGTTGGCAATCCGTTTTCCGGTTTTGGTATCGATATTGATAAAAGAAATTCCACCATACCCATGAGCGCCGCCTGTAAAAACATAAGAATCCATAAGCACCGAGACCATACTTTTGCATTGAAAACTAAGTTCTGAAGTTATACTAGCTTCATAAGGGGGGATTTCATCTGGAAATTCTTCTGTAATATCTTTATATGAATCGTTGAACCGAAGAACAGCAGCTTTTAAGGTTTGCTGGGGCTGATTTTCGCCTACATTCAGTATAGCACAGGCCACTTTTTCAATTTCTTGATTGATCTTTTTGCAGACAGGTCGGTCATCAACGATTTTTAGCAAATTAACATCGAGCGAAGCGCAGTCATCATCTTTGCAATCAAGCAGCTTTTCTATTGCCATGTTTTGTTTTTCAAAGGTGAAAGATTCCTCAGTATTACAGGCTTGTATGGCAAGCAGAATTCCGAAGAAAAAAAACAATTTTAAACCCGTGTTAGTTTTTGTGTTAATCATCTACTAAAGATATTCATTGAAATATGATTAGAACGAATTAAATCATACATTTGTTCCGTTTTTTAACAAAAAAAGAGTAAGTTAATTTTTTTCTTATCGAAAATAGAATTCAGAATGAAACGAAAATTAAAAATTTAAGAGTTTACTTTTCGTACATCATAAATTTTTAATGAGAGAGCGAAGCGGTTACGATCGTTCTCAATTTTTTAATTTTATTTTTAAAATAATTACAAAAATTTAAACGAGTGAAATTTAATACCAAAACTATACACGGAGGACAAGAACACGATCCGGCATACGGGGCCGTAATGCCTCCGATTTATCAAACATCAACCTATGCCCAAACCACTCCTGGTGGGCATAAAGGATTTGAATATAGTAGAACACATAACCCTACCAGAAAAGCATTAGAAAACTCATTAGCGAGTATCGAAAATGGGAAGTATGGGTTGGCCTTTGCCTCTGGTCTTGCAGCTATCGATGCAGTGATCAAATTATTGAAACCTGGTGATGAGGTAATTTCAACTAATGATTTGTATGGAGGTACCTATCGATTGTTTACCAAAATTTTTGAAGATTTTGGGATCAAGTTTCACTTCATCGGGATGGAAAATGCTGATAAAGTGGCAAGTTATGTAAACCAGAATACAAAATTGATATGGGTAGAGACCCCAACAAACCCTATGATGAATATTATTGATATTAAAGCCATTGCTGAAGTATCAAAAAAACATAAACTACTGCTTGCTGTCGACAATACTTTTGCTACGCCATATCTACAAAGGCCTTTGGATCTGGGAGCAGATATTGTAATGCACAGTGCTACAAAATATATTGGTGGTCATAGTGATTTGGTGATGGGCGCTTTGATTGTAAAAGATGAAGAAATTGCAGAAAAGCTGTATTTTATTCAGAATGCAAGTGGGGCAGTTTGTGGGCCACAAGATAGTTTTCTGGCTTTAAGAGGAATAAAAACTTTGCATATTCGTATGCAACGTCATTGTGAAAACGGCGAGGCGATTGCAAAATATTTAAAGAACAATCCTAAGATCGAGAAAGTATATTGGCCAGGTTTTGAGGATCATCCTAATCATGATATTGCCAAAGCGCAAATGGATGGTTTTGGCGGTATGATTTCTTTTGTAACCAAAGGAAGTGACTACGATAAGGCGATCAAAATTGTAGAAAACTTGAAGATTTTTACCTTGGCCGAGTCGCTGGGTGGAGTAGAAAGTCTTGCAGGACACCCGGCAAGTATGACCCATGCATCGATCCCGAAAGAAGAGCGTGAAAAAACCGGTGTGGTAGATTCGTTAATCAGATTAAGTGTTGGGATTGAAGATGTAGAGGATCTAATTGCAGATTTAGAACAAGCAATAGGTTAATCTATTATTAAATTCAAAAAAATAGAGCTAGTATTTTGGGAATATCATATCTTTGAGTCCAAATTCTAGTTATTAAATAAGAATCTATTAATCCTTTTAACATATGCAAGCAAAGATTGATGCATTTATGGAAGAAGTTAGAGCTCGTAATGCTCACGAGCCCGAGTTCTTACAGGCGGTACAAGAAGTTGCCGAAACGGTAATTCCTTACATCGCTTCAAACGAAATTTATAATGGTAAAAACATTTTGCTTCGAATGGTAGAGCCAGAAAGAGCTATTATGTTTCGTGTACCGTGGGTAGATGACAAAGGTGAAATTCATGTAAACAGAGGATATCGAATTCAGATGAACTCTGCCATTGGTCCTTACAAGGGAGGTTTACGTTTTCACCCTTCGGTAAATTTAAGCATCCTGAAATTCTTGGCTTTTGAGCAAGTATTCAAGAATAGCTTGACTACACTTCCTATGGGAGGTGGTAAAGGAGGTTCTGATTTTGATCCCAAAGGGAAATCAGACGACGAGATCATGCGTTTTTGTCATAGCTTTATGAGTGAGTTGTTTAGACATATTGGTCCTAACACTGATGTTCCTGCTGGTGATATAGGTGTTGGAACTCGCGAGATTGGATATTTATTCGGGAAATATCGTAGAATGAAGAATGAATTTACAGGAGTTCTTACCGGAAAAGGAATTACCTGGGGAGGATCCTTAATCAGACCTGAAGCTACAGGATACGGGACTGTATATTTTGCTCAAAATATGCTAGAAACCAAAGGAGATTCTTTCAAAGGTAAAATTGTGACTGTTTCTGGTTCAGGAAACGTGGCACAATATGCTACAGAAAAAGCTGTTCAACTTGGTGCAAAAGTGATAACACTTTCTGATTCTTCGGGATACATTTATGATAAAGATGGTATCGACAAAGAGAAATTGGCATTTATCATGGAGCTTAAGAACGAGAGACGAGGTCGCATTAATGAATATGTAGATAAATATCCTTCGGCAGTATTCCACAAAGGAAAAACTCCCTGGGGAGAAAAATGTGATATAGCCTTACCTTGCGCTACTCAAAACGAATTGAATGGTGATGATGCTAAAACGTTGATTGCTAATGGATGCGTTTGTGTAAGTGAAGGTGCAAACATGCCAAGTACCCCTGAAGCTATTGCAGCATTTCATGATGCTAAGATTTTCTTTGCACCTGGTAAAGCTTCTAATGCAGGTGGGGTAGCCACCTCGGGTCTTGAAATGACTCAAAACTCACTTCGTTTTAATTGGACTCGTGAAGAGGTAGATGAAAAATTAAAACAAATTATGAATGATATTCATAAGAAGTGTGTACAATATGGCACCGATGACAATGGATATATAGACTATGTAAAAGGAGCAAATATTGCAGGTTTTGTAAAAGTTGCCGATGCCATGCTTGCCCAAGGAGTGGTATAAGTATATCAGTATTATAAATATTTAAAAAAGCCGTTTAAATTTATTTTGAACGGCTTTTTTGATTTCGTATCCCGGTAGATATTGATGATATAATTTTGTTGCGTATTTTTATAGTAAAACTTATGTGTATGAAACCTATAGTTCTTTTTATTTTTATGTTAGTGTTATGCTCTTGCGGAGGTACCTATGTGGTTCATGATTATGATGAAAAACTGGATTTTTCGGGATACAAAACGTATAATTTTTATCCTGAAATGGATTCTGGGCTCAGCGAGCTGGATCAAAAAAGATTGCTATTGGTAACAGAGTCATTGATGCAAACCAAAGGTTTTACCAGATCAGAAACTCCCGAGATATACATAAACTTTGAATCAACAGTGACCAAAGAAGCTTCAGGGAACACGATTGGTGTTGGTGTTGGAGGTGGTAACCGTAGCGGAGTAAATATTGGTGTTGGAGGAAATATTCCGATTGGATCAAATACCTATTTAGAACTTACCATCGACTTTGTAGACGTAAAAAAAGATGAATTGGTATGGCAAGCGATTGCCAAAAAACAATTTCACCCCAATGCTTCGCCAAACACAAAAACCTACTTTTTTCAGAAAGTGATAAAAAAATCGTTGGATAAATACCCTCCAGAAAAGAAAAAATAAATTGTTTTTTTAAGTATATTACTAAACCGAAAACAACGAGTATGGATCACCTTACAAAACTTGAAGAAATGCTTCATAAGGCAAATGATGAGATCAAGAATGGTTCTTATGATAATGCTACCAATATTTTAGAGGAAATCATTGATATGGATCCTGATTTTGGAAAAGCATATAACCATCTAGGATATTTATACGAAGTAAAGTTTAAAGAATATGAAAAAGGTGAAACATTGTATAAATTATGCCTGGAAAAAAGCCCTATGTATCCTAGTGTATATTATAACTATGCCGTATTGTTGTCTACTTTGGGAAAATGGAAAGAGCTTAAAGAATTATTAGATACGGCAATGAATATCCCTGGGATTACAAAATCTACCATATTTAACGAATATGCTATTATGCATGAACAGCAAGGCCAATTGGATGAAGCAATTGAGTATTATAAAAAATGTGCCTTGCATACATTAGATAAAAATACGTTACAACGGGCTAAGGATTCTTTAGAAAGATGCAAAATCAAAAAAGAATTGCTTTAGTGCTTATTAATACCGTAATAGTATAGAGATAGCTCACTTTTTTTTAGTTATTTTCACACAATAATGATCATTAACTCTCCGGCAATAGTTATTCATGCTATACGATACAGCGAAGCAGACCTTATTGTGACGCTTTTCACAAAAACCAGTGGACTGAAATCGTATTTACAAAGGGGTGTATTAAAATCTAAAAAAGGGAAAATTCGATCTTCTTTCTTTCAACCACTTACGGTCTTAGAAATAGAAGCAGTACATAAAAACAAAGGTACTTTAGAACGAATTAAAGATGCACGAGTAGTCTCGCACTATACCACGTTACATACAGATTATGTAAAAAGTGCATTGGTATTCTTCATCTCAGATATTCTAAAAAGTTCTATTCATGAAGAAGAAACCAATATTGATCTGTTCGAATATCTGGAAGTGACGCTACTTTGGTTAGATACGCATGATACTATCGGAAATTTTCATATTACTTTTCTAATAAAGCTCACTCAGTATTTGGGGTTTTTTCCCGAGTTATCCCAAATAGAAGAGGAGTATTTTAATCTTCAAGAAGGTGTTTTTCAGCCTGCTAGTACTAACCCGTATTGTGCGAGTGGGGTGCATGTATCTCTGTTTAAAGAATTTTTAGGCACAACATTTGAGGAAAGTATGAATATCAAATTGTCCAAGAATTCTCGAAGTGAGATTCTAGCTATGTTATTAGTATATTTTGAACTACATTTGCACGGTTTTAAGAAACCAAAATCACTATCGGTATTGAACGAAATTTTTAAGTAAAGTAATGCGTTTATTGGTATCAGTTTTAGTACTCCTATTTTCTATTCATTTTGCAACGGGCCAAGAGATAACCGTAGTGAGTAGAACTTCTGATACTCCAATTCCCGAAGTGGTGATAGAAAATAAAGAAAAATCAAAAAGAGTAATCACCGATTTTGATGGCAAAGCCGATATTTCTGAGTTTTCTAGTAATGAAATATTATACTTCACACATAGCCTACATACACCATTTAATATTTCAAAATCTGAATTACTCCGTGTCGGAAATAGGGTTCACTTGGATGAGGATGAAAACCAACTTTCTGAGGTAGTAATTTCAGTCTCAAAATGGGAGCAAGATAAAAAGGATATTTCACAAAAAATAGTAAGTATTTCTTCTGAAGATATTGCGATTGCGACTCCGCAAACATCCGCAGATTTACTACAAAGTAGTGGTCAGGTTTTTATACAAAAAAGCCAATTAGGTGGTGGTAGCCCTATAATTAGAGGGTTTTCTACTAATAGATTGTTGCTTACGGTAGATGGAGTTAGAATGAATACTGCAATTTTTAGGGGAGGAAACGTGCAAAACGTAATCTCTATAGATCCTTTTACGGTTGATAGAACCGAAGTGATTTTAGGACCAGGTTCTGTAGTGTATGGTAGTGATGCAGTTGGAGGAGTAATGAATTTTTATACCGTACAACCCAAATTTGCAATTACTGGTGAAAACAAACTTCATGGTAACTTTTTGGCTAGGTATGCTAGTGCAAGTAATGAAATGACTGGCCATGTTGATTTTAATATCGGACTAGAGAAATGGGCATTCTTGACCAGTGTAACGTATACCGATTTTGATGATTTAAAAATGGGGAGTCACGGTCCTGATGATTATCTACGTACCGAGTTTGTAGATACAAGTGGTGGTCAAGATGTTGTGTTGCAGAATCCAGATCCCGAAGAACAAATTTTTACAGGATATGATCAGATAAACCTTCTTCAAAAGATACATTTTATTCCTAATGAAAAATGGGATATTAACGTTGGATTGATGTATTCAGAGTCGTCTGATTATCCAAGATATGATCGTTTGATAAGACAGCACGATGGGAATCTAAGATCGGCAGAATGGTTTTATGGTCCACAGCGATGGGGGATGGGTAATCTTCAGGTGTTTCATAAATCCAGAAGTAATCTTTATGATAAAATAAAAGTAACAGCTGCCTATCAGTATTTTGAAGAAAGTAGAAATGATCGTGATTTTGGAAGCAATATCCTATCAAGAACGCAAGAACAGGTAGATGTATATTCTTTAAACGTAGATTTTGAAAAAGAATACAACAAAAAAACATCTTTTTACTACGGACTGGAATATATTTTAAACAATGTATTCTCTGAAGGATCTGAGCGTAATGTTGAAACAGGTGAAATTGTAGCTGCGCCTTCAAGATATCCAGATGGATCAACTTGGCAGTCTATCGCGGCGTATGCCAGTATAAAAAATAACTTTAGTGAAAAGCTTCGATTTCAAGGAGGATTGCGATACAATAGAATTATTTTGTATTCAGAATTTAATGATGATTTTTTTGATTTTCCTTTTGACGAAGCAAATATAGATACCGATGCTCTTACCGGAACAGCAGGATTAAGTTGGTTGCCTAATGATGTACTGCAATGGAAACTTAATTTTTCTACAGCCTTTAGAGCACCTAATATTGATGATGTAGGTAAGATTTTTGATTCTGAACCTGGATCGGTGGTTGTACCAAATCCGGATATTAAACCCGAATATGCTTATAATGGAGAGCTAGGGTTGAGTGCTAATCTAGGCAAAAGTTTTTCTGTAGATCTTGCAACCTATTATACGTATCTAGATAACGCACTGGTGCGAAGGGATTTTAACCTTAACGGCGAAACTGAAATCGTGTTTGGTGGAGAACTAAGCAATGTACAAGCTATACAAAATGGTGCAAGGGCCAGGATTTATGGTTTTGAAGCGGGTATCAAATATGAATTTGCAAAGTATTTTAAGCTAGCATCGCAATATACATTTGTAGGGGGTGAAGAGGAATCTGAAGATGGAGTTACTACGCCTACCAGACACGTATCTCCACAATTTGGAAATACGCGGTTAACTTTTACTTCAAAAAAGTGGACTTTGGATGCCTTTGCAGTTTATAATGGTCAGTTTGATTTTGAAGATTTGGCGCCTTCTCAACAAAACAATGCTTTTTTATTTGCCAAGGATGAAAATGGAAACCCGTATTCGCCATCATGGTATACTCTTAATTTGAGAACACAATATCAAATTACCGATAATCTTAGGAGCATATTCTCTATAGAAAATATTACCGATCAAAGATATAGACCGTATTCTTCTGGTGTAGCTGCAGCAGGAAGAAACTTTATTGTATCGCTCAAATATTCTCTTTAACTTTTATTATTTCTGAAAAACAAATTATTCATATTCGATATCGATGGTACCTTAACCGATAGTGTGCCTATGTACTTGATTTCTGTTACAAAATCATTGTTGGCGATGGGGATTTCAGATATTGATACCGATTATAATAACTATACCCACCATACAGATAGTTATGCATTGCGATATAATTATGAACGGAATTTTGAACGAGCTTTTCCTGATGGATTGCTAGATGATTTTGAAGCTGATTTGGTATATCAAATGAGTAAATTTGATCCCATAAAGGAAATTGAGGGGGCAAAATCTTTAATTCAGTTTTTTAAGGATCGTAAGATATCATTTTGTTTTGCAACTGGGGCATTGCCAAAACCTGCTATGTTAAAACTAAGACAATGTGATATTTGGTATGATGAAAAAATACTTGCCACTTCAAAAACGCACGAATCCAGAGAAGGTTTTGTATTAGATGCCATAGCGAGAGCAAAGGCATTTTATAATAAAGAACAGTTTGATCAAATAATATCTTTGGGAGATGGTGTCTGGGATTTAAAAACTGCGCAAAACTTATCCCTTGATTTTGTGGGAATAGGAGATAAAAATAGAACCAAGTTAATAGCGAATGGTGCCAAAACATGTTTTTCGGATTTAAAAGAATTTAGAGAAAAATTCGTTTAGTTTTTATCGGCTCTTAACTTCTGCATCAAATCGGTATCAAATTTTTCTTTTAGCGCAGTAATTTCCTTTACATTTTCATTTGGAATAGCTATAGAAAGTACATAATGCTTTATTTTCCAACCTTTTTCGGTTTTCTGTAAGACACCGCTACCTCTACATATACCCATTTGTGTATCCAGTAATTCATCAAACCATGCAAGAGCAGTATTTTCTTCAACAAAGATAGTACGTTCTAAACCAGAAAAACTCCATGCTTTACCCTTATCAAAATATGGCTTAGCAAAAGCTTTGAAATCGGTACAATTCCAATTTTCGGTAGGGTCGGTACCAATAAAAATAGCATCATCGGTCATGAGGCCAAAATACGCTTCAAAATTGGCATCGGCAGCTGCCTTGTGCCATTGTTGGATTACGGTATTAATTTCATTTTCCTGAGCAAAGCAACCGGTAGAGAATACCATTAAAAATGGAACGATTAATTTCTTCATGTCTTAGATTTTATTCTTCTTTGTCTTCAGAATCTCTTAACAACTCTTTTTCGATGTTTTCTGGAATAGCAAGCGATAATTCATTTAGTTGAATAATTAAACTATTATAAGCTGTTGCGATGCGACTATTGGCGTCAAGAATTTTTTCAGAACTTGGATTTTTACTTTCAGATAATAGTTTCAATAAACCAGATTCTGTAGACAAAACAGTAATTCGAGAGTTGATGGTATTAATATTGAGATCTTCGGATAGATTTTCTTCAAAAGTCTGAATAAGCAATTCTAAACTATCTACATGCTTATTAATGTAATACGGATTGGCAGTACTTAAGGTCTGAACGAAAGATTTTAGATTTTTAAAATCTTCAAAGTTTTCAAGATCTTTTTCAGCTTCTGGAGAGAGCTTTAAAAGATTAAGGTTGATCTTATCTATAGAAAGACTATCTAGTTGTGCCTTAGGTTTTACTTCTGTGATATCAGATTGTTTTTCCTTTTTGCAGGCAAAGCACAGTATAATAATTCCCAGAAAAAAAAGTCGAGACAATTTCATTATCATTATTTACTAATAAAGACTCAAAAATAGGGTATTTATTACGGATTACGGCAACTCACGAACAAAAAAGACCTCAGATAAAGCATATCTGAGGTCCAACAAATGCATAGGTAATTATTGGTTAAGTTCAGGGATTCGCATTTATGCGCAATATCATTTGTTGTTTACGTAGTTAGGTTTTGGGTCAAAATGAGTGATACCTTGAAACATCTGGCTGATTCTTTATAAATTGCTGGTTAACAATCTATTGTTTTAGGTAGAATTGATTTGCTGATTTTCATTTTTGTTGAGTTTGTGTGATTTGAAAGTTATGTACGCATAGTAAACGTTGATGTTATCAATTATTACTATTTTTTAAAAATCTTAACATTTTTTAAGGAGATGTTAAGTTTTTAAAAGGCTTGGGATAAAAGTTAAGAAACTATATAGAAGAAAGGTTTTTTTTGAAATTGTTTTGAACCTAAATTAGCCACTTTAGGATTCTAAATTAAACGTAGTATGTACGTTTATTAAAATAAATCCTATATTTAGTACTTCAAAAACACAAATTATGGGCATACTTTCCTTTTTGGGATTTACTTTATTGGTTGGGGTAATCTCTTATATATCTACACTTAAAACTGATGAAAATACCTCTGATGGTTACTTTTTAGGAGGTAGAAGTCTTACCGGTGTTGTCATTGCAGGTTCTTTATTACTTACCAATCTTTCTACCGAACAGATCGTAGGACTTAATGGTCAGGCATTTACTGAGGGTATTTTGGTAATGGCCTGGGAAACACTGGCTGCCATTGCCATGGTAATCACCGCCGTATTTTTGTTGCCCAGATACTTAAAAGGGGGGATAACCACGGTACCGCAGTTTTTAGAACGACGTTATGATACGACCACCAAAGCGATAACGTCCGGTTTGTTTCTTACGGGGTATGTTGTAGTATTTTTGCCCATTGTCTTATACTCTGGATCACTGGCCATAAGTACGATGTTTGATGTACCAGAATTACTTGGTGTTTCAAAGTCAATGTCTATATGGATCTGTGTTTTTGGAATTGGTATCACGGGGTCTATTTATGCAATTTTTGGTGGGCTAAAGGCTGTAGCGGTTTCAGATACAATTAATGCTGTTGGGTTGTTGATTGGCGGGATTTTGATACCGGTATTTGGGTTACTAGAGATTGGTGACGGAAGTATTGGAAACGGTTTGACTACATTGTTAAAAGATAATCCAGAGAAATTTAATTCTATAGGTTCTAGTGAAGCAACTGTACCTTTTGCTACGATTTTTACCGGTATGATGTTAGTACAATTGTTTTATTGGGGAACCAATCAGGCCATTATTCAACGAGCTCTGGGTGCAAAAAACTTAAAAGAAGGTCAAAAAGGATTACTATTGGCTTCTTTTATTAAAATTTTGGGCCCTCTTATTGTCGTATTACCAGGTGTAATAGCATTTCACATGTTTGGAGATACGCTCACCAATCCTGATGAAGCGTATCCTACCTTAGTAAGTAAAGTATTACCGTTATCATTGGTTGGATTTTTTGCTGCCGTACTTTTTGGAGCTATACTAAGTTCATTTAATAGTGCTTTAAACAGTTCGGTCACCCTATTTGGGATCGATATTTATAAAGAATACTTTAATAAAGATGCTTCAGAGCGACAGGTGGTTAAGGCAGGTAAACTTTTTGGAATAGTACTAGCGCTACTAGCAATGTTTATTGCTCCTTTTATTGCCAATGCGCCTGATGGTTTATTTGGATATCTACAACAAGTAAACGGTTGTTATAGTATCCCGATTCTAACGATTATAGTGGTAGGATATCTCACGAAGAATGTTCCGGCCATAGCGGCAAAAATTGCGATTATTTCTGGGGCAGTATTATACCTTATTTATGTAGTGCTAGATGGCACCATTATGAAAGATCAATTTCCACATTTCTTGCATGTAATGGCCATTCTTTTTGTGTTTAATGTTGCCTTAATGCTTATCATCGGGAAATTGTATCCTAGAGAACAAGCATACGAGCAACAATATACCCAGGAAGTAGATATTACTCCTTGGAAAAATGTAAAAGTTGCCGGTGCCTTAATTTGTATAGTTGTGATTGGGATTTATATCTATTTTTCATAAGTTAGATTCTTATGAATCTAGATGCTTGGTCAATAGCGATACTCATTATTATTTTTCAAGGGATATTTCTATTATCAGTACTTTTAGTATCTCCACAAAAGAGAACCAAAAGAGGAAGTATCTATTTAGCTTGCGTAATCTTGATGCTTATCTGGCTTTTGGCAGAATTCCTGGCAATCAGAAATACGTTTGAAGTAAGTATAAGCATTTTTTATGGTACTCGATATGGGTCTTGGTTTTTATTGGGTCCTTTGACTTTTTTCTATTTTATATCGATTACCAATGCCAAATGGAAATTCAGGGGTAAAGAACTTTTGCATCTAGTACCTTTTGTGATTTTCGTTTTGATCATTCCTGTATTGATGGATGATATTATCAATAAGCGGCAGGTTGATTATGGCATGCTTTCGGTGTTCGATCATAGAAAGAAGGTAATTAGCCCTATTCAGTACACATATTCCTTTATATTTATTATTCAGTTTATTCATTTAGGAATCTATCTCTTTAAGAACTTCAGGTTGATTCAAAATTATTCTGATTCGTTAAAATTAGAATATGCTACGATCGATAATACTATAAAATGGGCTAGGGTTTTTAATGTAGTATTACTTTTTGTGTTACTTTTTTCGATCATATTCTTATATATTCTATTGGTTACCGATATTTATCGTAGGCCTCTGGATTATATATACGTGCTACCTATCGGAATTCTCTTTTATTCGATTAGTTACTATTTGATGAATGCAGATTGGAAATTAACAGATAAGAAAAATGGAAAATACGTAAAAAGTTCACTTAAAACTGAAAATGTCGCAGTGTATATTGAAAAACTGGATAACTTGATCAGTGATAAAAAAATATACCTTAATAATGAAATACGCTTGCAAGATGTTGCCAAAATGATTGACGCAAAGAGTCATCATCTCTCACAAATCATTAATGAAAATTTTGGCAGTTCTTTTTTTGATTTTATAAATAAGTACAGAGTAGAAGAGGCAAAAAAACGTATTGTAGAAAACCCAAAGTATACCTTATTGCAAATAGCATTCGATTCTGGTTTTAATAACAAGACTTCGTTTGTAAATGCATTTAAAAAATTCGAAAATAAAACCCCATCTGCCTTCCGAAAAGAGAAACATCCTTCATAAATCTTCTTAAAGTTTGGCAATCCTTATAAAGATTGTCGAATAAACCATTCTCGAATTATAATATTAAGGCTTTAATCAAAACTTTAAAAATGATGAAAGCTAAATTTTTTATTCCTATAATAGTATGTGTTGCAATTTTCAATTTCAGTTTCTTCACAAGCAACGATGAATATGTATTAGATACGGGCCATACTTATATTGGTTTTGATGTTGAGCGTTTTTTAGTAGGTGAAGTTACTGGTAGATTCAATGAGTTTGCCGGAAATATAAATATCTCGGGAGACGAAGTAGAAACCATAAAAGTCAATATAGCAATACATACTAATAGCCTGGATACTAATAATGAAACCAGGGATGGTCATCTTAAAGGACAGATGTGGCTAGACACCGAAAAGTATCCCAAAATAACCTTTGTTTCAAAAACAATAAAAAAAAGTGTAGAAAACAAGTATACAATGGAAGGGGATTTGACCATACACGGGGTTACCAAAACTATTCAGTTTCCAGTAGAAATATTAGGGCCTTTTAAGGACCCAACCAAAAAACTAGCAATCGGAATCAAAGCAGATCTGGTGATTGATAGATTTGATTATGGTATAAAATTCGATAAAAAGATGGATAATGGATCTTTTTTTATTGGGAATGAGGTAAAGATAAAGATTAGAGCTTTGGCGTATAGATAATAACCCATTTTTGAACATCAAAGTTTTTGTTTCCTTTACAAGTATAAACTAAATGATTAAAAAAGTACCAATGTCCGGACAAATTGAAAAAGAACCATGGTCTATATGGAACTCTTTTGTTGGTATTTTAGTAATAGAATATTATTCTAGATTATCTGAAACAAAAAGAATTAGCTTCAATATTTACATATCCTAAAATACTTATAATAATATTTTAGTTATATTTATAGTCTACAGCTGTAAATGTACCGTACAAGAGACGTGTGTATTGCATATGAAAAAATCAATATTCATATAGCTAGAGGCTGTAAACTGAACTCTGTCTGAGTTAAATTTTAATCATTAATTTTATTCAGACAGAATCATGACAAACGAAGA
>CANMDH010000016.1 GCA_947496555.1 uncultured Aquimarina sp.
CTTCGTTTGTCATGATTCTGTCTGAATAAAATTAATGATTAAAATTTAACTCAGACAGAGTTCAGTTTACAGCCTCCTTTATTTCTGTTATTCATTGAATTCTATAAGTTTGATTGAAGAAATTAGTTTTCCATTTTGTGTCATCCCTTCAATTAATAATTTTGCACCCTCTAAATTATAATGAGGAAAGGAAATACGCCTACTTTTACCACCATCCATTATTAGATTAAACTCCCAATGAATATGGCCAAAGTTCAAGAAAGTTTTGTCTGTAATAGATCCTAATTTTGGGTTAAAATAATATTGTGGTTTTTCGAACCCTTCTGTAGCAATCTTTTTAATCATTTTTTCCTGAGATCCTAGCATATCCTTTCCATATTTCTGGTAGATATAAATAGTTCCTCCATTACTTCCTTGCATACCAAAATGTTCATAATATATTTCATCTACACTATCCAGAAGTAAATCACTTAAATTATTATCTTCTATTCTGAAGTCATTGATAATTACTATAGGAGGATAATGTCCTATGGTTTTTGGTAAAATTGAAAAAGTACCATTTACAATGTTCGATCTAGTTTTGAAACCTAAACGTCTTATGTAATTGGATAATTTTACATGCTTTCTTACATCTGTCTTTTCAATTTTCCTACCTTCAAAAATACCTTTGGTTAATTTTGGATTTCTTGTGAGTTTGGTAGCTTTTTTCTTCTGATTAATCATTACACTGTCCAAACTTATTATGTTTTCATTGTCTCTTATTTCAATGGAGTAATTATGGTCTTTGGACGTATTCTCGAAATTAAATACACTAGAATTCAAACTTGAAAAACTAATGGAGTCCTTTTCAGTTTTTGGAAAAAAATCTAACCGTATTTCAGGATCTTTTTGTAAAGATTTTCCGTTGGAGATACCAATGTTTAAAGTCTCTCCTTTCAGTATATATTGATTTTTAAGCTCAAATTTTCCTTCTGACCTAATATTTGCGGTCATAAGATTTTCTACACCTGGTTGATATAAGATCACTTGATCTCTTGCAGGATTTGTTGGGTTCAATACTTCTCCCTTTATTTCAATACCTCTTTCAAAATCGATTTTTTTTATTGGTGGAGCTTTAAAAATATTTTTCCAATCATACCGACTCCATCCAGAAGTCAATAATAATGCATCTAGTTCATAGAGGGTATACCGATTAGTTTTTCTTAAAAAATTCCATTCGTTCCGAATTGTAGTTTTTATATAGGGTTGTAACAGAAAATTTGAGAATATCGAAGTATTCTTATTATAAGCTTGAGTTTCTTCGGGTAATATAGATACACTCAAAGAACTCAAATTGGTATTTTTAGAATTAAGGCTAACTTCTATTTCTATAGAATCTTTTGTTTTGTTAATAATTTCAATATTTGGGTCTAATCTTTTTGATTTGAATTGATATTCGTTAAAAATTAACCGTTCTAAAACAGGATTAGATTGATCATCAAAAAGAGTAATGATGTTAATACCAGGAAGTAAAGTTTTTTTTGGTATTATGATAGTTTTTTCGCGCTTATCAAATAAGAAACGTTGGATTTTGATCATACCATCTCGATGCGTAGCAAGATAAAACCCCTTATTTTTTATTGTTTCAAAAGTTTTGATATTAGTTTGTATCGCAGCATAAACTTTGCCATCGATAAGATTGTTAATAGAAATGTTTATCCCTATTTCTTTAGATTCTGGAAGAGCCTTTCTAATGATTTTACCATCGTTTAATTCAATTTCCAAGAAATAAGTACGATTATGCTTAGGAGTTATCGAAAATTTTCCAATCCCATTGTTATTGCTTTCAATATTTTTAAGAATAACTTCATTTTTATCATTGAGTACAATGCCTTGTTTTATTTTCCTTTTTACCGGAACTGCACTTTCAATATTGAACCCTATCGTATTAGGGATGTTTATAATCAAATTTCCACCCTCGGGAGTAACATGAATTGAATATTTATTTTGGATATCAGAAACAGAAGCAATGTATCTATCTAAAACATAGATTTTTTGTACAAAGGCATCATCTTCTGTAAAATTTTTCATCCAATTGGTATACGCTTTTATAATAAGTTCTCCAGAGTCAAAACTTGGATCTAACAACATATTACCACTTACAACACCATTTTCAACATAGAATAACTTTTTGGTCAGTAGTTTTCCTGTCGCATCATATATTCCGCAATAAAGATTAGTAGTTTCTAAAAAAGGAAGTCCTGTTTTTCTGTTGTAGACATAACCTGAAAACCAGATGTTTTCACCTTTAAAAAAAATATTCTTGTTAAGATGTAAAAAAATACTTTCTCTTGGTAGTTCAAAGTATTTCTTATACGCCTTGGTTAACTGAGAAGAAAAATCTTGTGAGTAAGTAGTTGGATTAATAAATATTAAGTAAAAAGAAAAAATTACATACTTCAATTTCATGCAAATAGGTGTGATTAAACCTGAAGTTTAAATTTACGAAAATTTAGGATGATTATTTACAATGAAGGAAATGGAAATATAGATATTTTAAGTAAAAAACTTCCGAAAGATGATGTATGCTTCTTCCGGAAGTTTTAAATGTTGAAATAATGAAAAAAACGATATTGTATCTACTAAGAAGATACGTTGGTTTTTTCCATGATTTTCGTTTCCATCTCTATGGCTTTTGGAAATAGAATGTTATTTTCTAAATGAATATGCAGGTGCAAATTTTCTTCAAATTCTTTAAGCATAGAAAAAGCAACACGATAAGTAGTACATCCATCTGCAGGAGGAGTATAATTGCTGGATAGTGCAGCAATTTTTCGAAATCGTTCCCCTTCGTTATCATGTTCCTTCATCATCATTGAAATAGGGTTTACTACAGTTCCAAAATGGGGTAACGGCACCGCATCATCTTGCCGCAGAGTTTTTACCATTCTTTTAATAAATGGAAAAAGTATGATTTCCTCTTTTTTCATATGCTGAGTAAGTTCACCGGCAGCATCGGTAAATAACTCATTAATTACTATGAGTTCGGGATGTCGTTCACCATGAACTTTACATAATTTGGTTACATATTGGATTATAACAGGGATCTTTTCTTCTACATAATGATGGTGTGTTTTCTCAATATAATCTACTAGGAGATCCAATGGCCATGATTGATAATCCAAAGGATTATTCACTTTTTTGGATAGTATTTCATTTAAATTCTCTAGAATCTCTTCAATTTTAATATTCTTTTTATCACATACTTCCTCTAGAGTTCTATCACCTTTGCAGCAAAAGTCAATTCCGTAGGAAGAGAAAATTTCAGCTGTTCTATAATCCTTTGCCACCAATTGTCCAACTGGCATTTTTATAAGTGTTTCCATAATTTCAGGTATTTATTATTGTTTTTGTCTTTATGTTAATAGAGCATCATTAATTCGGATAAAATTATCCGAATTAATGATAAATTTTTTTAAGTCTTCAAATAAGTAACCCCAGACTTCAGTCCAAGGGCCAACTCCTCAAGGTTTGTTGTTTCCAACATCCTGCGAAGCTCTTCTCTAACGTCTAAGAATTTGTCGTGTACTGGGCAAGGATGATTTTCATCACAAGTGCTTAAACCTAATCCACAACCATTATATATACTATCACCGTCTATTGCATCTACTATTTGAGCAAGTTTAACTGTCGATATCTTACTTTTTTCAATTTCAAAACCTCCTGCCGCACCTTTTGTAGAACTTATAATATGTTTCCGAGCTAATTTTTGAAGAATTTTTGCTGTGAATGCCTCTGGTGAATTGATTTCTGCGGCAATATCCTTGAGACTTACTCGTGTTTCTTGATAAGATTTTAGAGCAATAAAAATTGACGCTTTAATTCCGTATTCACATGCTTTCGAGAACATTCAAATTTAAATTTTTGGTAGGACAAAGATAATAAGATTTTAATTAGGATAAAAATGTCCGAATATGACAATTATCATATTTATATCCTCTCCCTACACCTACATTTGTTAGATGTCAAAAAATATTGTGCTGGGGAGAAATGAATTTCTGAATTATAAATCTTAAATCAATAGAAATGATTAAACTTAGTAAACTAATTCTCTTGTTAATAGCCGCATTCTTGATAAGCTGTGGGGGAAAAGAAGAAAAAGCGGAAGAGCAAATCAAAATCGGTAAAAAAACAACTACTACTCAAAAAGAAACCAAACCTATTTCAACAGGCGTTCCAGCTTCACAAAAAATTGATCTTACCAATAAAGGTGTTGGACCTATCAAAAAATTAGACTTGCCGGCTACCATCGATGAACCAATGGCTTCGACAGGAAAAGAACTGTTTAAGGTGAAATGTATGGCATGCCATAAGACTCACAAAAAATTTATTGGTCCACCACCTGTAGGTATTTTAGAAAAACGTACACCAGAATGGATTATGAATATGATTCTTAATCCTGAGAAAATGGTAGTAGAAGATCCTTTGGCTAAAGAATTATTAGTCGAGCACAATGGCTCTCCTATGGCTAATCAAAGTTTAACCGAGGAAGAGGCCAGGGCTATATTGGAATATTTCAGGACTTTGAAAAAAGAATAGAAAATCTCAACACTATGAAAACAACTAAAGTAACATTGTTGATTTTGATATGTACTGTCTTTCTTGCAAGTTGCAAAACCGAAACTAAGAAGGAACCATCAGATTCAACGACCGAAAAAACCGCAACAGAAACTACAACAAAACAAGGACAAGCCTTTATACAAGATGATGAGGCGACTCCTAATGTGCTTAATATTGCCATTAGTTCTAAGGATCACACTACATTGGTGGCGGCAGTACAGGCTGCAGAATTAGAGAATGCACTAGTAAATGCAGGGCCTTTGATGGTTTTTGCACCAACTAATGAAGCATTTGATGCATTGCCAGAAGGAACTGTAGAAAATCTGCTAAAGCCTGAAAGCAAAGATGCGTTAGCCAATATCTTAAAATACCACGTTACTCCGGGTAATTACTCAAAAGACTTCTTAAAAAAATTCAAGAAACTTGGTCAGTCCAATGGGGTAGATGTAATGGTTACTACAAAAGGAGACGATGTTTTTATTGGCGAAGCCAGAATAGTAGCCAGTGTTCCTGCAGGTAATGGAATCGTTCATGTGATTGATAAAGTATTATTACCACCATCCAACTAAAAAAAAACAGTATTATGAAACGTTTATCTATAATATTTCTTGCGGTTACTTCATTAGCACTAGTAATAAGTAGTTGCAATACCGGTAGTCGGGATACTAAGTCAAACGGAGCATTAGCATCCAATGTTGCCGAGAAAGTTTACGTTGCTCCTGGTGAGCACGATGAGTTTTATGCCTTCATTTCGGGGGGATTTAGTGGGCAATTATCGGTCTATGGATTACCTTCAGGAAGGTTATTTAAAGTTATTCCGGTATTTTCTCAGGACCCCGAAAAAGCATGGGGGTATAATGAAGAGACCAAACCAATGCTAAATACTTCGTATGGGTTTATTCCTTGGGATGATTCTCACCACCCCGATATATCACAAACTAATGGAGAAGTTGATGGTAGATGGGTATTTATTAATGGAAATAACACGCCCAGAATTGCCAAAATCGACTTAAGCACATTCGAAACTACCGAAATAATGGAAGTTCCTAACAGTGCAGGTAACCATAGTTCTGCCTTTGTTACCGAGAATACAGAGTATGTAGTCGCCGGAACACGTTTTTCGGTCCCTGTACCACAACAAGATATCTCAATTAAAGAGTACAAAGGAAAATTTAAAGGAGCGGTATCATTTATTAGTATAGAACCCGAACATGGTCATATGGAGATGGCTTTTCAGATATTACTGCCTGGTTTTGATTATGATCTGGCTCACCCTGGTAGAGGGGCTTCTCATGGCTGGTTTTTCTTTTCAACTTACAATTCAGAAGAATCACACACCCTAATGGAGGTGAATGCTTCTCAAAATGACAAAGATTTCATTGCAGCCATCAATTGGAAAAAAGCTGAAGAATATATCAAACAAGGAAAGTTTAAAACGATGCCTGCCAATTATGCACACAACGTATATGATGATAAAACACATACGGCTACTTCTACCATGAAAAAAGAGGTAAAAGTATTAGATCCGGCAGATTGCCCCGGTTTGGTATATTTCTTACCTACTCCCAAATCGCCACACGGTTGTGATGTAGACCCAACAGGTGAATACATTGTGGGTAACGGTAAACTCTCTGCAGACCTAACGGTACATTCTTTCAGTAAAATGATGGAAGCGATTAAAAATGAAAAATTTGATGGTGATGCTTATGGAATCCCAATTATAAAATTTGAAGAGTCTCTTGCGGGCGTAGTTTCTCAAGCAGGCCTTGGACCACTGCATACTGAGTTTGACGATAAAGGAAATGGATATACGACATTCTTTATTTCTTCAGAAGTGGTAAAATGGAAAGTAGGTACCTGGGAGGTGATCGACAGAAAGCCTACTTATTACTCTGTGGGACACTTAATGATACCCGGTGGAAATTCTCGCAAACCATTTGGTAAGTATGTAGTAGCTATGAATAAAATTACTAAAGATCGTTACCTACCAACGGGTCCCGAGGTAACGCAATCTGCACAGCTATATGATATTACTGGTGAGAAAATGGAATTACTACTAGATTTCCCAACGATTGGAGAGCCGCATTACGCTGCTGGTATCCCTGCAGATTTAGTGAAACCGCGGTCTAAAAAGATCTTCAAATTAGAAGAAAATGAACACAAGTACGGTGTTAAGAGTAGCGAAGAAGTAAGAGTTGAAAGAAATGGAAATGAAGTTCATGTGTATATGACCATGATTCGAAGCCACTTTACACCCGATAATATAGAAGGAATCAAAGTAGGAGACAAGGTATATTTTCATGTCACCAACTTAGAGCAAGATTATGATGTGCCTCACGGAATTAGTATGATTGGGGCCAACACTTCAGAACTACTGATTATGCCAGGGCAAACCGAAACATTTGTATGGGAGCCTAAACAAGTAGGAGTTTGGCCATTTTATTGTACCGATTTCTGTTCTGCATTACATCAAGAGATGCAAGGATATGTTCGTGTATCACCAACATCTTCGGATATAAAACTTTCCTGGTCTTTGGGTGAGGATTGATTTTTACCCACTAGGAAGGAAATAGATTAGTTATATTTCCAAAAAAGCGGGAGGGCTACAACTCCTCCCGCTTTTAAATTAAAATGAGCTTCATGATGAAACAGAAATCACGAATTTTAATGCTTATGGGAGCGTTGCTTCCACTATTCTTGTTTGTATTTCCTCTTTGGAACATTACACTAGAAGCACCGCAATACCCAATTCCACTGGGTATGGATATTTATATCAATGACTTTGCCGACATGCATCCTCACGATATCAAAAATATCAATTTGATGAACCATTATGTAGGGATGAAATATATTCCTGAATCTATACCCGAGTTCAAAATTTTCCCAATAGTCATTATTGTCATGGCGTTTTTTGGATTAATCATAGGTTTTAAGGCAAATTATAAGTGGTTTTTGGGCTGGTTTATTGTTATGTCTGTTTTGGCATTGGCAGGGATCTATGATTTCTATTTATGGGAACATGATTACGGTCACGACCTAGATCCAAAGGCTATTATGAAGTTTACCAATCCCGATGGTTCTGTTATGGGATTTCAGCCTCCTTTGTTTGGCACCAAAGATATCCTCAATTTTAGAGCACATTCATTTCCTCAATTAGGAGCTTATTTTCTAGCTGTTGGAATGATGTTATCCTTTATTGCTTATATAGTAGGAAAGAAAGAAAAAAAATTATCTAACATCAATACAAAATGGGAAAAAGCAGTGCTATCAGAATAATGTTCTCAATCCTTCTTGTTATGTTGGTTACTTCTTGTAGTATTAAAGAAGAAAAAATTACTTATGGCCAAGATGGATGTCACTATTGTAGTATGACTATTGTCGATAGGATACACGGAGCGGAAATTGTTACCAATAAAGGCAAAGTTTTTAAGTTTGATGCCATAGAGTGTATGGTAAACTACAGCAAAGACATTGACGAGAATGAAATATCACTATATCTATGCAATCATTATGAAACCCCAGAGGAATTTATAGATGCTACAAAGGCTACTTTTTTGATAAGTAAGAATCTTCCTAGCCCCATGGGGGCATATCTTACGGCTTTTGGAAATCAAACAAGTGCAGACAAAATCAAATCTAAAAAAGAAGGTGAGTTATTTACCTGGGAAGGACTTCTTAATCATCTAAAACGCTAGAGAAATATTTCATAATTTCATATATTAAATAGTAATCGAATATACTAAACATGTTTTTAGCAAGGAATCTATTGTGCATACTATTTTTTTCTGTAGTCGTACCCCTCCGAGGCCAGGTTATAGAGGTATGTAGTTCTTGCAAAGCAAAGACAATTAAGAAAGGCATTGCATTAGCTTCAGAACTCGATACCGTATTAGTGAAAAAAGGAATCTATAAAGAATATAACCTCGTTATAGACAAACCTCTTACCTTGATCGGAGAAAACTACCCTACAGTAGATGGCGAACGTAAAGGTGAAATTATCAAAGTAAAATCTGATAATGTTACGGTAGATGGGTTATTCATAATTAATGTAGGCACTAGTTATACCGAGGATTATGCAGCTGTAAGAGTCATAAAAAGCAAAAATTTTTTGATTCAGAATTTAGTATTAGAAAAACTATTCTTTGGGATATACCTCGAAAAATCCAGAGATGGTAGGGTGTTTCACAACAAGATTATTGGGGATGCAATCGAGGAGTATAATTCTGGTAATGGTATCCAACTTTGGTATTCTCATAATGTAGTGGTTGAAAACAATATCATTACTCATGTTCGTGATGGTATCTATCTTGAGTTTGCAAATGACTGCACAATAAAAAGTAACATAAGTTCAGATAACCTGCGTTATGGCTTGCATTTTATGTTTTCAAATGATGATCTGTATCAGGATAATCTATTCGAAAATAATGGAGCAGGAGTGGCCGTAATGTTTTCTAAAAGAATTAAAATGTATAAAAATACATTTAAGGAAAATTGGGGCACAGCGTCTTATGGACTTTTGCTGAAGGAAATAAACGATGCAGAAATCAGAGGAAACATATTTAAAGAAAACACCGTTGGTATTAGTATAGAAGGCTCTAATCGCATAGTTTATGAGAAGAATAATTTTATTAAAAACGGATGGGCTATCAAAGTACGCGGTGCCTGTTATACCAATACTTACGTAAATAATAATTTCTTATATAACTCATTTGATATTTCATATAACAGTAAATTGAATGACAATACCTTTGACCAGAATTATTGGAGTGGGTATACGGGTTATGATTTAAATAAAGATGGTATTGGTGATGTGCCGTACAGGCCGGTAAAATTATTTTCGTATATCGTAAACCGTACACCAGAAACGATTATCCTAATGCGAAGTTTATTTATAGATATTATTGACTTTTCTGAAAAAGTATCACCAGTTTTTACTCCAGACAATTTACTTGATAATTATCCGCTAATGAAGAAACACTTATGATCAAAATTGAAAATTTACATAAACGTTTTGGGAAAAATCAGGTACTCAAAGGGGTGGATCTTGATATATCTGAAGGTGGGATATTTGCAATTTTAGGCCCAAATGGGTCAGGTAAAACTACCCTTATCAAGTGCATATTGGGGATGGTGATTCCAGATAAAGGAGAAATGCTTATTGAAAGTAAATCGATACGAAAAAGTTGGAAATACCGACAACAAATAGATTACCTGCCTCAGATAGCCAATTTCCCCCCAAATTTAACAGTTAGCGAACTTATCAGGATGATCAAAGATCTACGTAATAAACCCGCAGAAGAAGAGCTCCTTATCAAATCTTTTCAGTTGGAACCTTTCCTCGATAAAAAGCTGAGCAGTCTTTCTGGGGGGACAAAACAAAAGGTAAACTTGTTACTGACTTTGATGTTTGATAGTCCCTTAATTATTCTCGACGAACCAACTTCAGGATTGGATCCCATTGCCTTGTTGCACTTAAAGGAACTTATTCAAAAAGAAAAAACCAACGGGAAAACTATCTTGGTGACCTCACATATCATGAGTTTTGTTGAAGAAATGGCAGATGAAATTGTATTCCTTCTAGAGGGTAAAGTCTATTTCAAAGGGGATATATCTACCTTGAAAGAAAAGACCCAAAAAGAAAGCTTTGAACTAGCAATTGCTAATGTTTTAAAAGAAAACAATGCTTAAAATTTTAAAATATAGTTTTTATGATCTCATACGTAGCCGTTGGAGTTACGTATACCTACTATTTTATCTGTTGCTAGGTTTTGTACTCCTTTTTCTGAATAATGATTTATCAAAAGCGGTGATAACCTTAATGAATGTTATTATCATCTTGGTACCACTCATAGGAACCATATTCGGAGTGATGTATTACTATAACTCCAAAGAGTTTACAGAATTGCTACTTGCCCAGCCCATTAAAAGATCATCTATTTTTATTGGTCAATATTTGGGAGTAGCTTTATCACTATCTATGAGTCTTATTATTGGACTAGGGCTACCATTTGTCTTTTACGGACTTTTTCAGTCCAATACTATTTGGGAGTTTTCATTACTTCTCATAACCGGAACATTTTTAACGTTAATCTTTACAGCTTTGGCATTCAATATTGCTTTATACAACCAAAACAAAATAAAAGGATTTAGCTATGCCATTTTGTTATGGCTGTTCTTGGCAGTGATTTACGATGGTCTTTTTCTAATGTCACTCATCATATTTGAATCCTATCCGTTAGATAAATTCTCGATAGGAGCTACGTTGTTCAACCCAATAGATTTATCCCGAATTTTAATACTTTTAAAATTAGATATCTCTGCTTTGATGGGATATACTGGAGCTGTATTTCAAAAATTCTTTGGAACCAATCAAGGAGTTGTTTTGGCAATCGTCGCACTTTTAATTTGGGTATTTTTACCTACATATAATATTCATAGAAAATCCAAGAAGAAAGATTTTTAACGGTAAATTTTGTTTGCGCTAGATAATGATACGTATGATAAACTTAAAAAAACATGCCGGTATTTCGATCATTTTCTTTCTTCTTGCAGCTGCATTGGGTGTTTTCTTAAGAGGGTTATACATTTTTGATATATCAGTAACATACCGATATATTGTACACGCGCATTCTCATATTGCTTTGCTTGGATGGGTTTATATAGGACTTACTACAATTCTTTACAAACTGTTTTTAAATAAACGAGATGTACATAAGCGATATCGGATTATTTTTTGGTTTACACAAATTACATTAGTAGGTATGTTAGTTACCTTTCCGGTTCAGGGATATGCATTATTTTCGATCATTTTTTCAACATTGTTCCTTTTTGCTTCCTATTGGTTTACTTGGTTTTTTATTCGAAATATTCCTGGAAAACTCAAAAATACAAGTTCTTTTAAATGTATTAAGTTCGCATTGTTATATATGGTGATTTCCAGTATAGGTCCCTGGGCATTGGGAATCATCATGAATACGTTAGGGATCACCTCAATCTGGTATAAAATCGCTATTTATTTCTATTTACATTTTCAATATAATGGGTGGATGATATTGACGTTGCTAGGGCTGTTATTCTTTATTTTTGAAAATAAAGGAGTTGAGCTTTCAAGTAAAGAATTTGATAGGTTTTTTATAATATTCAATTTAGGAATAATCTTCACTTTTTTTCTTTCCGTATTATGGACAAAACCTGTACTTGTATATTATCTTGTGGCGGGCCTAGGAGGTATTTTGCAAATTATTGCTCTTACGATATTTGCCAGAATTTGGAAGGGATTAAAAAGTAATGAAGAAGCGATTTTTTCTTCATTTCATAAACATCTTTTATGGACAATTGGCTTGCTAATCATTGTCAAATTTTTATTACAATTCCTATCTGCATTTCCATATTTTGCAAATCTGGCGGCTACCATACTTGAATTTACGATCGGATATTTACACTGGACATTTTTAGGAGTAATAAGTATTGCGATTTTCCTGTTTTTTGACTTCTTCGAACTTATTAGACTGCCTAGGAAAGGGTATTTTATCTATATTGTTGGATTTTTCCTTACCGAATTATTGATTTTTTATAGAGGTATAGTTAATTGGCTTGGGTTGTCACTTTTCGATAATTACTATGTATTACTTATGATAGCCAGTTTATTTATTTTGGCTGGTCTTCTCTATATTTTGATAAATAACTTCGGATTACGTTCGTTTAAAAGCACTTAAGAATAAAACAGCCCGACATATTGCGACGGTGTTTTATTATAATACTTTTAAACGACTTCAAAAAATATTATGAGTCTTTAAAATCCAACTAGTTGTAATCACCTTACGTTGTTTGTTTCTTTGTGACTAAAACTAAAAACATTAATAATGCTATATTAGGCTGGCATACCTTTAAGCCGTTTTTCTATTTTTTTCTTCTTTTCTGTAAGCCTTTTCATTAGATCCATAAGATCGGGATCTTTCGTTTTTTTATAAATTTCGTTGATATTCAATATAAGGGCTTTTGCTTCTCTTGAAGCAGCTACTCGATCACTAGTTGTCATATTAGTCATCTTGCGATTTTCAAATTCTAATGCTTCATTTATCAATTTCATTACTTTCTTTTTTTTGAGTTTCAGTTTTAAAAATATCAATATTTCTGAAAAAATTGAAAATTTACAACATAAACTCTCTTAGTATTTATCGTAAATATAAGTATTGTTCAATATGATTTAAAAAAAATTAAACAAAAATTAACTACTGTTTGGTTTTTAATTAAGAATTTTAATATTACATTATGAATCGAGGATATAATTCCGAATTTGTCATGATTGGGTAATACTCTACTGCTTTTTTGCAATCCCTTAAATATTCCTAATCGATATTAGTTGTTATTCCTATCTTATTTCCGTAACTTTTTTACCATAAATAACAAACACTTAGAAAAGACGATTCAAGTCAAGCTAGAGGTTTTTTTTAGAAGTATTTCATAAACTACAACACACAATTATCACATAAAGAAAAAAAACGCACGCCTAATCGTAATTCCTGTTTTTTTGGTATTTGGGATATTGTTTGCTTCCAACTACGTTAACACAAATGTAGATTATACGTCAATCAACGAAGTAGATAAAATTACATCCAACAGTGATGAAAACTTCGACAAAATGATGTCCGTTCTTACGCATCAACGATGTGTAAATTGCCATCCAAATGACAATATTCCAAAGCAAGGAGATGACAGTCATCCTCATTATTTTGGTATGTCGAGAGGGAAAGGGAATATGGGATACGATGCTACAAAATGTACTACATGTCATCAATCTGAAAACAACGAGTACTCTGGGGTACCTGGTGCGTCAGAATGGAGCCTAGCCCCTGAAAGTATGAAATGGGAGGGATTAACAAGTATTGAAATTGCTAAATCAATGTTGGACCCTAAAAAAAACGGAGGAAGAACACATGAAGAAGTAATGCATCACCTTACTGAGCACGAATTGGTACTTTGGGCATGGGATCCAGGAGTAGATGCCAATGGAAACCCAAGAGAAAAACCTCCGGTATCCAAGGATGAGTACATTGCTGTAGTAAAGGAATGGTTCAAGGAAGGAGCGATTATTCTAGAAGAATAAAGAAACCACATTACATTAAAAATCAGTCAACAACACTTAGCTATCGAAGAATATGAAAATTTCATTCACAATAAACGGGGCAGCTCAAACTATAGATATTGAAGATACAAATACACCATTACTTTGGGTGGTTAGAGATATGCTCGACCTAAAAGGCACAAAATTTGGGTGTGGAAAGTCGGCATGCGGTGCTTGCACGCTGCACGTTGATGGACAAGCAATTAGATCCTGTTCTTATGCAGTAAAATTTGCTGAAGGGAAAAATATTACCACCATAGAAGGTTTAGGAACATCAGAAAAACCACATCCGGTACAGCAAGCTTGGATCGAAGAAATAGTACCGCAATGCGGGTATTGTCAACCAGGATTTATGATGGCCACAGCAGCACTTCTTAATGAAAATCCCAATCCGACAGATGATGATATTGATAAGAATATCATTAATATATGTCGATGTGCTACCTATTACAGAATGCGTAAAGCAATTCATAGAGCTGCCGAGTTAACCAATAAAAATACCAATGCCCAAAAATTGTAGTTATGAGTAAGAAAATATCACGTCGTAAGTTTTTAGTTAGGGGAGGTTTAGGTACTATTGGTGTGGTTGCTTTGGGTACTTATGTTTTTAGAAACCCATTACGCCGAGCCATGTTTGGGATGATAGACTCTTTTGTTCCTCCGTACTCAGGTTCTGGTACCGAAGCCAATTTATGGTTCGAAATTACCAAAAACAATACAGTGATTCTACATTCTCCCAAAGTAGAAATGGGGCAGGGGACCTTTACAAGTCTTGCTCAAATTGTTGCAGATGAATTTGATGTGTCAATGAACCAAGTACAAGTTATTGGAGCAGCAACAGAAACGGGAATTGTTGATGGAATGAGTACAGGAGGTAGCTTATCTGTAGCTCAGCTATGGCAGCCACTACGCGAAATGGCAGCTACAATGCGCGAAATGATTAAAAATGAAGCTGCTAAGAAGCTAAGTATAGATGTATCAAGCCTTTCTACTAAAGATGGAGTTATATCAGGCTCCGGCAAATCGATCACCTACGCAAAAGCAGCAGAAGGCGTTACCAAATGGGATGTGCCGGATACTCCAGCATTAAAACCAATGAAAGATTATAAATTTATTGGTAAACCGATCCCTCGTATAGACTTAAATGCTAAAGTATTTGGGGAACCTATATTTGGTATGGATGCCGAAATGCCTGATATGCTTCATGCGGTTATTGTGAGGCCAGAGCATGTTGGAGCAAAATACAAAGGGGCAAATATTGATGAAGCAGAAAAAATGCCTGGAGTAGTAAAGGTAATCCAAATGGACAATTGGGTGGGTATTGTGGCAAAAACCTACCCGGAAGCTTTGGCTGCAAAATTTAAATTGAAAGTAGATTGGGATGTTCCTAGAAAATGGACAGAAGAAGATATACGTGAGATAATTTCGGTAGGAAATGGTAACGAAATGATCGTCCAAAAAGGGGGTAGTTCCCTTGATCCAGAAGAAGAAGGTGTAGAAACAGTTGAGTTTAAAAGCCCTATTGGTGCACATGCCCAGATGGAACCCAATGGAGCTGTTGCCCATGTAAAAGACAATAAAGCAACTATAATTATATCTACACAGGTAATTGGGGTTACCCAAAAACAGGTGGCAGATGCTTTAGGGTTTGAACTGGAAAATGTAAATGTAATTCCCACCTATTTAGGAGGAGGTTTTGGTAGAAGGTTAAATACTAGTCATGCTATTGAAGCAGCACAATTATCAAAAGAAGTGGGTAAACCAGTTAAATATTTCTTCACCCGAAAAGAAGAATTTCAACATGATATGTTTCGTCCACCTACCCATCATATAATGCGAGGTAAATTGGATGAAAATGGACTTCTGGAGGGATTAGAACATCATTTTGCCAGCGGTAATGTGGCTATTGGTTCTGTAATTATGCCCGATATGCTACACGGAATCCTAAACGCCGATGTAGGTGCTATTAGAGGAGGTAGCATTCAGTATAGTAAAGTGCCTAATATAAGGGCCGTACAATGGCATAATCCCTTGCCTTTTGCAACAAGTTGGTGGCGTAGTTTGGGATTGTTGGCCAATACATTTGCTATTGAAAGTTTTGTAGATGAAATGGCTATCAAAGCAGCTAAGAATCCTGCTGAATTTCGCTTAGCTCTTATCGATGATAATGAAGATGGAAAGCGTTTGAAAGCAGTGATTAAAACGGCTATTGATAAAGCCGGATATACTGATGAAGTAACCAATGGTCGTGCAATGGGCTTTGCCGCATCCACAGATGCTGGTGCTCCTTGTGCTCAGGTGGTAGAGGTATCGGTAATAGATAATCAAGTAAGGGTGCATAAGGTGACTTGTGTATTGGATTGTGGGGTTGCCGTAAATCCTGATCAAGTGAAGGCGCAATGTGAAGGTGCAATTATTATGGGTATAAGTGCTTCTATGCATGAAAAAATGACCTTAAAAGATGGTCAGTTATACCCAACTATTTATGGGCCATACGATATGGCCTTAATGAAGCATTCACCAAGAGAGATCGACGTACATTTAATTCAAGGAGCCGATGTGCCATTGCCGGTAGGAGAACCTCCTTTAGGACCTATTGGTGCAGCTGTAGCAAATGCAGTACGAAGAATTACAGGTAAACGATTAACAGAATTACCTCTTAAAATGGGGTAAATAAAAATAGTAACAATCTCCTTTTTGGATTAAAGATTTTTTTGGAACAACTTTTGCATAATATAAAATACATGCAAATAGAACTTTGAAAATAATTATCGAAATTATAAATCTGTGTAGATTAATATTTAAGCCTCATAAACATGACTACAAAATACCTCAAAAAACCGTTATTTACTCTAGCAGCCTTATGCTTTTTTATACAAACAAAGGCTCAAAATGAATTAATTGCCCTTGAAAATGTTAATAATCAAGAATTTAGTGTTGTAAGTACTAATGGAATTCCTTTTACTGTAATTCTTGAAGAGAGTAATAGTGATGGACACTATCATTTACCCAGTGGTGGTAACGTTACCTTTATGATTGGTGATATGATAGGAAGTAGAAGTACACTTAGGATTGTTTTTGAAGAAGAAATGTATCATTCTTTAGAAGACAAGCTTATCGAGCAATACGATTCTGATGTGCAATGGATTACCAACTTTCTTGAAATTAAAGAAAAGGAAATTAAAATGTTTCCGACGCGTCCTGTTTTTAGTGAAGCAGGTTTAGAGAAATTGAAATCAAATGTATTCGAATATGCTACCACCGATAGTAAAGAAAGGTATTTCAATCAATGGATTGACAAAATAAATTACTCTGTAGGTGCAGTACGGTACTTTAGAGATTTATTTGCAGCTTCAAATGGTGAAGATAATGAACAACGGCATAATTTTTTACCGATCAATATAAAAGGAGAACTTCAGAAAAACAGATAACAGTAATCTTAACGAGTATGGTGTCAACCTTCGATTCTGTGTGTTCTTCTTAATCATATTTTTTATCGGCAAATGACTTATGAATGATCTTCCAGGTACCGTCCAATTTTAGTAACGTGAGATAATCGATGACTGTACGATTCCTATTGGGCATGATCACTTCTAGTTTTGCCGAAGCTGCAGTTCCTTCATAATCGATGCTTAGCACTTTGCCAATTCGATTATAGTTGTTTTTCTTGAAGTTTTCAATATAGTTGTTTCTTTTAATGACGGCGATATTTCTTTCTTTGATATAGTATAGATTAAGACCTTCTTGAAAGGCTTTTTCAATACGGGGAACATCACTTTCTGCAGTCCCAATGATATAATCATTAAGCGTGGCATTAATGAGCCCTATCTCTTTTTCGTTGGTGATTTCAGGTTTATCTAAATATTTGAGGTCGATAATTTTATGCAGTATTTTCCATCCTTGGCCCGTTTTTAACATCAAAATATAGTCGGTAGCTAATCGACTTTGATCAGGAAAGAACACTTCGATTTTTGCCAATGCAGCATTGTTTTCAACATCAATAGATCTGATCTTTGCTACGCGATTGTATTTTTTTCCAGGCACGACATTCTCAATATATTGTTTCCCATCTATAATTCTTAAAGTATCCTGAGCTTCCATATACAACTTAAAATCCTTATAAAAGGCCTCTTTCAGCAGTTCTCGATTACCCTGTGCTGCACCTTGGATGTATTTGTTTAAAGTATTTCTTATTTCATTATATGTATTTTGTTGCCCTTGTACTACTGAACAAGTTGTTATCAAGAGCAAGAAAAGCAGGTGTTTCATGAACTGTATTATAGTATGATTAAACAAAGCCAAAATGATCATTTTTTAAAAATGATTCACTTAAGTTACTATTTATAGACAATTGCAAAACACTTATTAAGGAAACTTTAGAACTTATTTGTTTTTATTTTAGAAAGCACTTAGTCATTAAACTGTACCCTTATCAGTTTGCTTGAAATAAAACTTTTCAAAATTTTTACATTCATATGAAAACTTGAAGCTATCGATTCGGTAAAATCTTTAAGGTTTCTAATTTTTTTGGTGTCATAATAAACTCCATTATGTATCACCCCGAAAATGTCATTAGTATTCTCGATGTACTCTAACGGGTTTTTATTAAGAATCAGGATGTCTGCTATTTTATCTTCTTCTATGGTTCCCAAATCATAATCCTTTTTGGCATAGGTTGCGGGAACAATAGTAGCGGCTTGCAATGCTTCGAGGGTTGAAAGACCACATGCTACCAAATCCTTCAACTCTTGATGCAGACTAAACCCAGCAAAAGTATATGAGTCGGTTACGTCTGTCCCTGTCATAATGGGAACTTTTAGATCACTAGCTAACTTTACCTGTTCCCTTACTTTGGTATAGAACTTTTTACTAATATTTTTATTGGATACGTTTTTTTTCCGGTTATTAGAAATGTCAAATGACCACCAAAATCTTTTTCTGGCTGTGGATATATATTTTAAATACGGATTATCTAAAAAATCTTCATCATGAGCATTAGCCTCGAACTTCAATGTTTGTAGTGTAGGAGTCCAGTAGGCATTATTATTGTGCATTAATTGCATTAATGATGTCGCTTTTACGTTATCGAATTGCTCAATCATCGTTTTTTTATATAAACTGTAATTTTTTTTCCAATTTTTGCTAAATCTCAAACTATCAGCATACGGAAAACAATCGTACATAAATACACGGCCATGCTCAAAACTTCTTTGACCTAATTGTATGGCCTCCTTCAGAGACAGAAACATAGGCTTATGACCGGCAAGATGTATATCATACTTTGGAGCCTGAAGCGCTAATTCTTTATACGATTCAGGAGGTATTTGCTGATACACTTTTATAAAATCTACATTTTTTGTTTTGTAATACTCTAAAAAAGGTGTTACATCTGTTCTATAGTTTAATTTGAAAAATTCGGGAGCATCTTTAGGGACAGATGCTTCTCCATCTATCTGGTAACTACTTTGTAAGGTATACCTTGGAGAGACTCTTTTATTTGCCGACACATCTTTATTCCAATGTATTCGTGTATCACTACCCACCCAATAGGCATCTTCTTCATGCAAAGTGCCCGACATGTCTCTGATACTGGTAACACCATTAGCAATGTATAAAGGATGATGTAACCATTCTGAATGCACATTAGAATGCGTATGCATATCCCAAAGACCGGGAATCACATATTTTCCTTGACCATTAATTATAAACACTTCACTATTTGCTGGTATAGTACCCGATGTTGCTATTTTGGTAATTCGGTTATTAACAATTTTTAGATCTTTATTTTCTATTAATTGACCAGTTTTGACATCTATTATGGTAACAGATGTAACGACTATTTCTTTATGTATATGAGGCATTTTTAAGGTTGGCAGTGGCCAATATAACGAAACAAGAAATATCGATATAAAAACGATTATGATACAAAGAGACCATTTTAAAATTTGTCTGAATTTTCTTTTCATTATGATATATAAAAGGTTTTACGAATTGAAACTTATTTAAGAATCTTATACACTGTTTTTCTGAAGTCCTTACGTACTTTTAGAGACCCTCTTCCGCCTAATTGTGTCATCATTAATGCTACAAAACCTTCTTTTGGGTCGACAATAAAGGTTGTCGAGTAGGCTCCTTCCCAATAGTAACTTCCAAGACTATACAACTCATTAATTTGTCCTTCTGGTGTGATAATATTTAATCCAAATCCAAATGCGTTACCCTTACCTAGTATTGGATAAAACCCTTTTGGATACTGCAAATCTCCTATTTGGTTAGATGTCATCATTTCGATTGACTTTCTAGAGATTATTCTTTGGCTTTTATAAATACCATTATTTAATAGCATTTGACAAAAATGTAAATAGTCTTGGGTAGTAGAAACCAAACCACTTCCGCCCATAAAGACTTTTGTTGTATGATTTTTATCAAAATCTGTTTTTTTATTAATTGGTTTTAACGTGTCATTCTTTTTTACATATGATCTTACAAGTCTTTTTGGACTTTTTCTATGCACATCAAAACCAGTATTGGTCATTTCTAAGGGTTGAAATATATTTTCATTTAAATAAGTGTTTAAAGATTGTTGAGTAACTTGTTCGATGAGATGGCCTAGAATATCTGTAGAGGGACCGTATGTAAACTTTTCACCTGGTTGATGAACAATAGGCATTGTACTTAAATCTTTCATAAAACTTGATAGACTCGAATGACTCGGATTAAAGAAAGCAAGGTTTTTCTCTTTATACAATGTTGAGATTATCGGCCCATCATATGCAAATCCAGCAGTTTGATTTAGTAAATGGCGTATTGTTATTTTATTACTAAGGTTTTCTAGGGTATAAGAATCCGAGCCGTTGGTAGATTTTATGACTTTGGTGTCTTTAAAAATAGGAAGATATAACTCAATTGGATCATCTAGATCAAAGTACCCGTCTTCGTATAATTTCAATACGGCTACGGTTGTGATAACTTTTGATAGCGAAGCAATTTTAAAAAAATCATCAAATTCTATCTTTCTATTGGTATCAATATTTGACACTCCTTTTTTTGTGGAATATATAATTTTATCCTTGTCGGCTATCATTACTATGGCTCCGGACAACTCATTTTTAGTAATATTGGATTGCAACCATTGATCAATATGCGCTAAATCCTCAAATACGGGGTTTTGAGCTATAGAGACGAATGAAAAATGAAGGAAGATTATAAATAACGAATATGCTCTTTTCATGTGTTTTATTTTTGATGAATACAACACAAAAGAAGCGATGCAAAACGTTACAGATGCAAGTAATTATAGATTGAAATGACGAATTTATAATTCTGTCAGTATTACGAATATGACTTTTTGTATTGGGATGGTGTTATTCTTTCGAATTTTTTAAATGCTGCATTAAAAGTAGATAAGCTATTAAACCCAACGTCATAGGCAATAGAAGAAATGGTAAGTCTGTTTTGAAGATCCCGTTTCATTAATTTTTTTGCTTCACCAATTCTAAATTTGTTAATATAATTATTGAAATTCATACTAGCTTGCTCGTTAATTATATTTGAGATTTGATGTGTACTTAACGATAAACTTTTACTAATATCCTCGAGTGTTAAATTAGAGTTTAGGTAGAGTTTTTGGTCGCTAATAATGGCGTCAATATTTTTAAAAATTCTTTCATTGTCCAAATTTTCTTTGAATACGCTGCCGTTGTAATTAAGGGCACCTAATCGAAAGGCCTTGAATGTTAAAAAATAAACACTAATACTATATAATATAGGACCCAAAATATAAGGAATTTGTCTTTCGAACACATTAAGCACATAAGATACCCAAATGATAAAGGTACCTATGATCACATATTTGGACCATTCAAAAACAATGAATTGTGATTTTGTGAAAGATTCGTTCAAATTTGGTTTAACCTGATTAAGAATATGCCATGATCTATAAATGTAAAAGGCAAAATGCCCGTAAAAAAAAGCCAATAAAATGAAAGACCAAAAGATTCCATGATCTATAAACCACTGTTCTGTCATAAAAAAGCTTGCTGCAAACATTATTATGAATGGAGCAAAATGTAGTAGTTTTTTATACCGCATTTTGTATTCAGGAGTAGTGTTTGAAGCTGTATAGAAATATAACAGAGGACCTAATGCGAGTAACATAGATAGCCCGATTAGGATAACAAAAAAATCAACATCTTCAGCAAAATTGAAAAGCACAGATTTGCCAACGCGTATGGACATTAAAAGTAGCATAACTGCGATTAAAATTCTGGATAGTTTTTGATTTTTTTTTATAAAAATTAAATAAGTCGACAGTAAAATACCGTGTATTAACCCAGCTCCACTAATAATAATCAAGACAATGTCTATAGTATCCATTTGCAGTATTTCGTACAACAAATATAGATAATTAGAGAAACTTAATTTTTAAAAGAATATCTGAAAAATGGGATGATATCTATTCAACTTTCAAACAATAATAAATCAGAACGAACAAAGTTTTGAAAATAACTTATGAAATTATAAATTTGTATTTCATTATAATACGCCCCATAAAATGATTATAAACTACACAAAAAAGCTGTTGCTTATACTAGTAACGCTTTTCCTTTTTACAGAGACCCAAGCGCAAAATGAATTAGTTGCTCTTAATCCTATAAATGGACAAGAGTTTAATGTTGTAAGTACTAATGGAATCCCTTTTACTGTAATTCTTGAAGAGAGTAATAGTGATGGGCAATATCATTTACCCAGTGGTGGTAGTGTTACCTTTAAAACTGGCGATATGATTGGAACAAGGAGTACACTTAGAATTGTTTTCGAAGAAGAAATGTATCATTCTTTAGAAGATAAACTTATCGAACAATATGATTCTGATGTGCAATGGATCACAAATTTTCTGGAGATCAAAGAAAGTGATCGAAAAATGTTTCCAACACGTCCTGTTTTTACTGATGCCGGTTTAGAGAAACTAAAATCTAAGGTATTTGAACATGCTACCACAGATAGTAAGGAAAGATACTTCAATCAATGGATAGATAAGATAAATTATTCTGTTGGTGCAGTACAATATTTTAGGGATTTATACGCGGCTTCTAATGGCGAGGATAATGAACAACGTCATAATTTTTTACCGATTAATATATACCAAGAACTTAAGAAAAGGAAATAGGCAAAGATTAAGATAAGGAAGACACTAAAGGTTGTGGTAATGCGCAAGTTTTATGGTGCAATGGCCGTTTCGATTTTGGAAACCTGGGATGCAACAATCGCTCATCAAAAGTCATAAAAAATAAGGAGATATCTCGTCTATTTACATTCAATAATCCAGCTTCAAATGTGTTAGAAATATATGACAAAGAGAACTATGGTATAGTTTTATACAATATTAGTGGATAAAAAGTATTAGAAAAAAAACTTATCTGATTACCAAATTATCGATGTAAAACCTCTAGAAGAAGGCATGTATTTTATAACGTATAATAATCAAGGTTTTTCGCAAACCAAGAAGATAATCATTAAAAGATAATGAATTCAACACCCAAAGTCTAATACCATTGAAAATTTTCCATAGTACTTGGGGTTTTAAAATATAAATAGTCATAAAGTTGTATTTAGTTACACAACCTTTTGAGGAAACAATTAATGTGGATGTGTCGTGAATACTTTATAAAATCGAGTTTTTCTTACTTTCCGATACAATAAGTAATACACTTATATTTTAAAGGGGTTTAGGGTATTTGAGTAGCAAATAAGTGACAAAAATAAACTAAAGAAAAGCAAAGAAGAGTAAAAAAAACATAGCTAAACCTTATAATAGTGACAAAAAGGCTTATTCAAAACCATTTATTGATCCCTAAAACAAACATTTTCATCCCTTTACTCATAGTATTTGTCACATAATAATTTTTCATACGAACAAGCGGGTTACTTTTAAGAAATGATATAGAAAAAATTAAAATAAAATCAAGAATCTCAATTGTAAAAGTTGTTAAAACCAATGTATGTTTTTATAGCGGAAGTCGAAAAGCTAATAGAGTAGACACTATTTTAATTTTTTTATTATGAAAAAAGTAACATCTAATGAAGCTAGTCTAATTATTGGTGGGTCATGTGCCGGGTTACTCCGCAGGGCCGATGGCCAAGCGGCTAAAGGCCACTTTGCCAGGGCTTCCAGAATTTTAGATAGATTTGAAAGAAGATGCACATAATCAATTAGGTAATTTTAAGGACTGTTTGCAAAAAGCTAGCAGTCCTTATTATTTGTTACAAGAATATTTATAATGTATAAAATTAATTTTATAACTGCACTTCTAGTTGTTTCACAATTTGTGATTTCTCAAACCAAAACAATTTCCGGAATCGTTCTTGACGCCATAGATGAAAATCCTATTATAGATGCCTTCATTTTCATTGAGGATAAATCAATAGGGGTCATAACAAATGAAAACGGAAATTTTAAAATTACATTTCCTTCAGAGAGAAAAAAACTCGTAATCTCTCATATAGGCTATTCTAAAAAAATATTATCTATTGATGAAATAGGATCTGGTCAACAAATATTTCTGGAGCCAAGAAATTTTACCCTAGACGAGGTTATAATAACACAAAAGAAATTAGAAAAGGATGCAACCTTAATAATGAAAAAAGCGTTTGCAAAGCTATCATCTAACACAAGAGAGATACCCTTTTTTGCCCAAGCCTTTGTTAGACATACTGAAAGGTCTATCGATAGATATGAATTGCTAATAGAAGCAGTTTTAGAAGTTTATGACCCAGGATTAGTAAATAACCCCAAAGGGATAAAAATAAATGTGTTGCAAACTAGACGATCATTTGATAGTAGAAAAATTGACACTGTAAAGTTTTATCGTACATACTTAAATGTTAAAAATAAAAGTTCTTATAATAAAAATTATGAGGCAGCCAGGAATTATAAAGATGTGAGCAAAGATGAAATACAAAAAGCAATAGCATACTATGATGACCACTACACCTCAGGGTATAGTAAAAACAAGGGGTTAATGGATAAGTTGTTTGCAACGGATATAAATAAACTTAGGTATTTCAACCAAAAAAAAGCTTCTTTTAATAAGAAATCTTTAAATAATTACTCTTTCGAGTTGGACAGCATATTACGAAAGGGCATTGAAAGTGTTTATAAAGTAAAATTCAAAAGATATTCTAAGAAAGAAAAAGAACTGAGTATTGGTTGGTTATATGTACGAAGTAGGGACTTTGCCATCTTGGAACTTCAATTTTCTCAAATACTAGGTAATTCTCATCATTTAAGAAAAATAATTAACGGAAATCTTAAATATTCCACCAATATCAAGTTTAAGGAGTACGGTAATGTAATGTATCCATTTTATATTTCTCATAAAGCCTTCAAACTAAACCAAGACTTAGTCCGGTCTATTAGAGGTGAGGAAGATTTGAGCTATTATACTCATGAAGAAATTTTGTTTTCTGCTATTTATACGGATGAAAAAAAGATCGAGGATTTTATAAATAATAGGTTTTCCTGGGAATGGGATTCTAACATATTTAAGGCGAGAAGTTATGATGAATTATTCTGGAGTCAGCAAAACACTATTTTAGAAAGTGATAAGAATCAGCAGATGAGAATTGACTTAGAGAAAAGAGTTAGATTAAAAGAACAATTTAGAAAACAATGAAGAAACTATTGGAGAGTAATATATTTTTGATTGCACTTGCAATCGTTATAATCTGTTACTTGATTACATTTATCTCCAATGATGTTGTTCTTAACGATAAAGTATACCAAAGATATTTAGATGAAAAATATGAAGAGAAGTATAATGAATACAAAGATTTAGATATTGATTTATCTGAATTTGAAGACGAGTTAAACCAATTTGAACAAACAGCTGATGAAAGCAGTTATGATTGGGAAGCATTTTATATAGATTCGTTACTTGTTCTAGTACCTCTTTTGTTGGTAACTATCGGCTTTAGTGCTACTTTTTTAATTTTGGTACTCTTTCATAAACGACTAAATATCATAAAATATTTAGATATACTAAAAGTTTCATTAGTTGCATTTATTATATTCTATCTTCCTGAAGTAATATCGGCTATTTATTTTTTACTGTTCAATAAAAATTATGAATTTAAAGATATTCAAAATTTTGAAAGTTATTTTAGTCTTAGCAAATTCTTCGATAAGGATAACACACCACAATGGCTATGGGATATTGTTACAGAGATGGGGTTTGTATATCTACTATTTCCATTAATTACAGGTTTACTTCTTAACGTTATTTACTCAAAATTTAAAAGAGGAACGCTCATAGGTTATTCTTACTTAGCTTACTTTATAATTTTTGTGTTCTACAACACCATGTTTTGGTATCTTTTTGACCTAGTTTAATAATGAGAAATGTTGTTAAAATAATTATAATCCTATCCCTATTAAGTATTGTCGTTGTAGTTCTTAAAAAAGTTAATCAAATATCTGATAAGGTCAATAACGATAAGAGATTCGAAAAGGGTAATACGAAAAAACTTCCACTTTTTGAGTTTTATACCTTAGACTCTGTTCCTTATTCAAAGTATACTTTAAAAAAAGATAAAAACCTTGTTTTGGTTTATTTTGACCCAGATTGTAGTCTTTGTGAAAAATCTGGCGAAGTATTTCAATCCTTTAAAAGGATTCATCAATCATCCCAAGTTATTTTTGTATCTCATAATTCTGTAGAAAAAATTATTGAATATCAAGAAAGATTTAAGTTAAATACTATACCGAATATTACCTTTTTAAGATGTAATGAAGATGATTTTTTCACATTCTTTAAGGAATCAAGTACACCTACCTATTTTATCTACAATAAAAAGCAAGAATTAATCAAGGTAATTAATGATGATGTGCCAGTTAAAACGATCTTACGTTACATAAAAGCGGGACAGATTGATAAATAAGTATAAAAAATATGTAGTCTTACAACATGACCAAAAAGATTGTGGTTGTGCATGTCTTAGAATGGCACTAAAATTCTATGGAGGTGATACTAACTTAGAGTATCTTAAAGAAATAAGTGGAACAAGTTCAAAAGGAACCTCTTTTCTAGGGTTAATTCAAGCGTCAGAAAAAATTGGATTATCATCTGAAGCCTATGAAGCTTCTATTAAAGACATAAAAAACCTTAAAACCCCTTTTATTATCCATATTGAAAAAGAAGGATTTTTACATTACATATTATGTTTTGGTTATGATAACAAAAAGGGATTTACAGTCATAGACCCTGCCATTGGGGTACAAACTTATTCAGAAGAAGAACTTTTAAATATTTGGAAAAGCGGTTATATACTTATTGTCAAGAAGGACAATACAGTTCCTTTAGCAAAGATTCAAAAAAGAGCGTATTTGGACTGGGTATTAAATATGATGAAAACCGATTCATCATATTACGTTTCAGCTGTGTTTCTGGGAGTTATAATTGCACTTTTAAATATGACTACTCTAGTTTTCACGGAGAAACTTATTGACGTTGTTTTACCTTCCAGAAGTTTGGAGTTATTATTTAAAACAATAACTATTTGGTTTGTGTTATTACTGGCTACAGTTTTATTGGGATATGTAAGGTCTGTTGTACTCATCCAACAAGCCTATAATTTTAATGTTAGAGTGTTTCGCTATTTTTTTCAGCGCTTATTAAAAATGCCAAAGCTATTTTTTGACAGTAAAAAAAAAGGAGATATGATTGCTAGAATGAATGATACGCAACGTATTCAAAGAAACATAAAAACGATTATAGCAGATTCACTCATTGAGGTATTTGTTATAGTAATTGCGCTTATATTCTTATTTTACTATTCAAATGATGTAGCTCTTATTGTTTTAGCATCTTTTCCCATACTCTATCTATGTTCTTGGCTTTTTAATACTAAAATAAAAAAGTTTCAGCATAAAATGTTCATCGATTATGCACAAACAGAATCATATTACATTGAGACAATAAGTGGTATTGAGACTATAAAAGTTTTTAATAAAGAGAATGCTTATTTTAAAAAGAATGCAAAAAAATACAAGGTATTTCAAAATTCAATATTAAAGTTGGTTAAATACGATATCAATCAGGCAACCTTTATAGAGATTTGTAGTACTGTTATTTCTACCTCGGCAATCGTTTATGCAGTTTTATTGGTATTTAACAGAGCTATAGAGGTTGGCGATTTAATCGCTATTATATCCTTAATTGTAATGATTATTAATGCTGTAAAGGATACGGTTCAACTTAATGTCGAAATATTTGAAAGCAAAATTGCTATTGAACGAATGTTTGATTTTGCTCAAAGAAGCGAGGAATTAAGTTCCGAAAAAGAGCTTATTAAAGAAAAAGTGTTTGAAAAGATAGATACCATCTCTATTGAAAATTTATCATTCTCATATCCTGGACAAGAATATTTAATTACAGATACAAACTTAAAATTGGATAAAGGCAATATTACCTTTCTCAGAGGACAAAGTGGAAGCGGAAAAAGCACCTTGACTCAATTGCTCTTGAAATTTCACAAACCAAACTCAGGAACAATAACCATAAATAACGAGTTTCAACTCAAAGATATTGACACAAATCTATGGCGTGATCAAATAGCTTATGTACCTCAAACTATTAAAATTTTCAACGATACTATTCTGTATAATATTGCTTTGGATAACACTATTGCAGATGAAACCATTATTGATTTTTGTAAAAAAGATTTAGATGTGAGCAATGTTTTTTCAAGATTTAAAGATTCATATTGGACTATTTTGGGCGAAGAGGGCGTAACTCCCTCTGGTGGTGAAAAACAAATTATTGCCATAACTAGAGCCTTATTTTCCAAGCCTAAAATTTTAATTTTAGATGAAGCTACAGCATCAATGGACAAAGAAAACCAGAGTAAAATATTAGAACTTTTAAATCAACTTAAAAATCAAATGTTAATTCTTTTTATTACACACGACGAGCAACTTTCTCAATTTAATTCTCGCTATGATTACTTGCTGAAAGATAAAGTCATAGCACTAAATACCACTTAAAATGTTGCACACACCAGAAGTTTTAAGTGTCATATATAAGAATAAAGATAAAAGCGTTATTGCAGGTATTACAGTAGCATGGGGTATTATGCTATTCATCATTCTGGTTGGAACAGGTCAAGGGCTACAGAACGGAATAAAAAAGCTATTCTCAGATTACACTGTCAAAACAATAGAAGTGTTTTCTGGTGAGGCGTCCATATCTGATATAAACGTTACCAAAGGTGACTTGATTAAATTTACAATGTTGGATATTAAAAGTAGTGCCCTACATTTTCATGAAATTCAAAACATATCACCTGTTGTAAATGTTAATGTTCCTAAAATAAGTTCAGAAAGAAAAGGCGTGAATCATTTCTCTCTTAAAGGAGTCAATGAAAGCTACTTTAAAATTAAAACTTTAAAATTTAATACAGGACGGACTTTTAATGGTCGTGATATGGACAGAAAGGTTGTTATACTCGGCTATAAAATAGCTAAAAATCTTTTTAATAATGTCAATTGTGTTGGAAGATTAGTTTTTATCAAAAATGTAGGTTATAAAATCATTGGTGTAACCGAAAAAGATAATTTGTTCAATAACTCAGACTATAATGCCTATATCCCTTATGAAAATGCATTAAATATAACTTCTAAAGCGGAGTTTAACGAATTTATATTATCCTTAAAAAACAGTGTAATAACTGAAGATTTTCAAAAGGCAATAAAAGTGTATTTATCTAACAAAAAAGGGATAAGTCCAAAAGATAAAACAGCGTTCTTTTTTAATGATATTGAAAATACCCTCAAATCATTTAATACATTATTCAATGCTATCAACCTTTTTTTATGGTTTATAGGTATTTCATTTTTAATTAGTGGTATGTTGAGTATATCTAATATTATGACTGTTGTAGTAAAGGATAGAACTGGTGAGTTTGGTATCAGAAAAGCAATAGGAGCAACACCGAATTCAATCCAATCAATGGTATTAATAGAATCCTTACTTATAACTTTAGTATCAGGAATTATCGGGTTAACCTTAGGTTTTGTCATTATTTATCTTGTCAATATATACATAAAAATATCTGGAGGAAATGACCAATTTCTCATATTGGATACTAATTTTTACGTCATTATTTCTGCTATTTTATTGTTAATTATATCTGGTTGTGTAGCTGGTATTATTCCTGCAAGAAAGGCATCAAAAGTCTTACCTGTAGAGGCGCTTAAGGAACTGAATAACTAAAGATTCATGAACAAAAGAATATTCATTTTTATAATACTGCTTATAATCGCTGTTGTTTCGGTTATATCATTAAGGAATACGGATAAAACAATTCCTAGTGAATCACCAAAATATAGAAACATAAATAAGACTAATTTTTTCTTAGGAAAATTCAAGCCTTTTGAAATGGTAGAAGTTCAACCTGAAATTTCTGGAATTATCGATTCTATATATGTAAAAGCTGGAGACACTGTTTCTGTTGGTGATAATATTGCTAAACTAAGAATTGTCCCAATACCAGAAGATCTAGAACGAACAAAAAGAGCTTTACGAATTGCATCAACGGATTTAAAGCAAAAGCAAATTAATCACGATAGAAATACTAAACTATTCGACAAAGGGGTTATTGCTAGAACTGAATTTGAAACTACAGAATTAGCCTTGAATTTCGCTAAAATAGAATATATCAATGCCCAAAATAATTATAATATTGCTAAAAGTGGATTTTCGAAAAATGTTAATGAATCTCCAAACATAATTAAAGCTACTATTAATGGTGAAATTCTAAATATGCTAGTAAAAAAAGGTGTTAACGTCACTGAACGTAACACTTTCAATGATGGAAATACCATAGCTACAATTGTTAGTACTAACAGTTTTATCTATGAGTTTGAAGTAATGGAAACAGATATATTAAATGTAAAAATAGGTGATTCATTTGATATAGCTATAAAGGCTTTAAATAATAAAGTAGTTAAGGCGAAAATTAAAGAGTTAAAACCTTTAATAAAAGAAGATGGGAGTTTTTATTATTTAGCAAATGCTAATGTTTTAAATACCTTACATGATTTAAAGCCTGGGTTTACTGGTTTAGCAGAATTCACTTTGCAGAGTAAAGAACATGCACTAACAATAAAAGAAAAAAATATTATTTACAAGAATAGAAAATCTTATGTCGAATTAGTAGACATTGAAGACAATGTAACTGAAGTAAAAATTGATATTGGAATATCTGATGGCATTTATACAGAGGTTTTATCCAATCTTAAAAAATCTGATAGGGTCAAGATTCAGTAAAATACTGATGATTGTTTACTTAAGACGGGTAAAAATAATGTGTAAGTTTATTTCTCAATCATAAGTTCGTACAGATTTGCTTGCCGTCTATTTTCGTCGGAAAATCAGCCTCTATGATCTACATACTATTCTTATAAAAAATGTAGTTTATTATTATAAAAAAACGTATGAAAAACAAGTTGATTACAATTCTAACTCTATTAAATTACTTTGTTTATTCTCAAAGCAATTCTGCTTTCGAAATCGAATTCAGAGGTAATGTCTATTTTGACAGCCAAAAAGACAGTTTAAACTATTTTAAACGCTATGAACATCTAGGAAGTAATTGGGGAACTGAACTAAAAGAGAGATTTTTAACGCCGGAAAAACAAATTATTCTGATTAAAAAAGATTCTATCATAATTGAAGAATTTCCAAAAAAAGTAGGTCCTTCAAAAACTATGTTTATTAGAAATAAAGAACAAAACGATATGCTTGATTTAAGTTCTGGAAAAAAAACTAAATGGAACAATCCGTATGTAACGGCAAAATATCGTAAACTTAGAAACTACAAACGCACTCCTAACGAGGACAAAACAATTCTTAATGAACAATGTGAGGCATGGATTTCTGAATCTAAAAACGGCTGGAATAAAATATGGATTTCTAAAAAAAGATTGGAAAAATCGGAATTAGAATATCCAGACCTAATTGTTAATGGATTTTTAGTATTAAAAAGAACTAAGCACATTAATGGCTCAAGAAATGTAGATTTTGAAGCAAAATCTATAAAAAAAATTAATATTTCAAACTTCAAAAATGTTTTAGAAAAGCATATGGAAATTGACATCAAAACAAAATACCTTCCAATTAATGAGAATATAGGATTGTCCGAAAAACCAATAAAAGTTGGTAAGCGAATAGACAATTATGCCTTCCGGAATGTTTTTAATAACGACCTTATTAAACTTTACGATATAACGAAACAAAAAAAATACACAATAGTTGAATTTTGGGGGACTTGGTGTATTCCTTGCTTAATAGCAAATGAAAAAATTAAAGAATTACAGAAAACCTATGAAGATAAGTTGTCAATTTTTTCAATTAATGCTTATGACAGAAACATCAATAAGCTTAAAAAAGTGATCGAAAAAAAACAAATGAATTGGACACACGGCTATTCAACGGAAAAGCTCCTTAAAGTTTTCAATAGAAAAGATACTTTTCCAAGATTAGTGGTATTGAACAATGAAAATGAAGTGTTATTTATAGGAAATCCACAGGTTGACTTAGATAAAATAAAAACCATACTTAATAACTAGTAATTTATTACAAAGAACTGAGATAAAAAGCTTTACTGGATAACAAAGACTACGAAAAGCGATTATATATCGCCATGCAATTAGTATTACGTGCTTATGTAGGTACCTATACGTTGGATGAACTTTTGGAACGTAAAGAAAGTATTGCACAAGCAGTATTTGAAGATACCAAAACAGAAGCTGCTAAGCTAGGTGTAAAAATACTGAACTGTGGTATCCGTGATGTGATCTTGACCGGTGAAATGAAGGATATCATGAACCAGGTACTGGTTGCTCAAAAAAGAGCTCAGGCTAATATCATTACGCGTCGTGAAGAGACAGCCTCTAGCCGTAGTTTGCTAAATACAGCCAAACTTATGGAAGATAATGAAATGCTCTACAAGCTTAAAGAAATGGAATACTTAGAGAAAATTGCTGATAAGATCGGTGAGATCAGTGTCTCTGGTGATGGTGGTACGGTAAAACAATTGAAGGACATATTCTTTGTGAATAGATAGGTGTGAAAGGATGCACTGGTTTTTATAGCTGGTCCATTTTTATTATAACTTCATATATAACTCAACAAATAGTTAAACAACATTAATTCCCATAAACTCTTATTTGAGAGAATCAAACGTAAACCATTCCCATACTTGCGGTAAACCAAAGCAGACTGAAAGTAACACTCAAAAGGGAAAACATATCGTGAATATTATTATCAAACATATTGAAATCATTGAACGAATTGATCAATTAATTCGATTGCAGACAACAGGACCACTAGAATATTTTGCATCTCGGTTAGGGATTTCAAAAACCAAACTGTATCGAGTGATTGGAGTGATGAAAAAACTAAATGCTCCGATTGAATATAATAATCATTTAGAAAGTTTTGTTTATGTCGAGTCTGTGGCCTTTGCTTTTGGGTTTTATAGAAAAGACTAAAATCTAATTTAAATAGAGTAGAGGAGTTGGATTAAACAATAGTATAATTAAACCACAAATATTATCTAAATATTGAATAAATATAGTTTGGTAAGAAATGAAATAAAAATAATTAATTGAATATAAGCGATTTAATTTATTTATTTATTGTTAGTTATTGTTTGTGAAGATTATTTTCCCCGATACAATATGTGTCAAACCCTTGTAAATAAAGGGATAGTCGAGTAGAAGGTGTACTAATGGTGTGAGCTTTTGTTTGCTTTTGGTGGGATGTTGTTGGAGTTTTTACCTCAATTTTCGTTTTGTAGAACTTCTTGAAGTAGATGTTTCAGTAAAAATTAACTCTTTTTCTTGTGCTAATTCTTGAACTTTCTTTTTCCATCGATCTCTAAGAACAGGCCATGCAAGCTTTACACTTGAATTTTCAGTAAATACAATTCTATTGCTCTCATTCTTTTTGTTACTAGCTTTAGTAAAATCGCCCAGAGCGGTGAGATCTTTTTCAAGCCTATTAATGGGCTTTCCTGTACTTATATCAAAAATACATTTGTCTTTATTAGAACTAAAGGTTCTATTTCGATACTGTAAAGTGTCATAAAATTCTGAAAGCGGATATTTTTCTGTTAGCAAATACATATCATAAAAATCTTTTTGAACACCCCTGTCAGCTGCAGAAAGTAATTTTAAAGCACCTATATCGATATCGTTAATCAAACGAATATTATCAATTTCTGTAATTCCTTTGATAAGTTTTAGGTTTTGAATAATATCAATTTTTGTTTTTACATCAGGATGATTTACAAAAATCTGTAACCATGCGAACTGTTCATTCCCAAAATTCATTGGAATAATCTGTATAGTTTCCTCTTCAAATTCCTTATTAAAGAAATCTATAATTTGATTAAGTTTCTCTGTACCAACAATATTAGTTGAAAAGAGATCTATATCAATAGAAAGTCTATGATTGTATTTTATGGCTAAATTTGTTCCTCCTCCCAAATAAAAGTCTTCAAACTCTTTATTTGACATTAACTTTTTAATTAAACTATAAAGTTCTTTGCTTACGCCTTCTTTAAGCATATTGCGAGAAGTCTATATATTTTTTGAAGTCAAACGGGTTAAGGTGGTATCGTTTTGCTAAATGTTCTATAATTTCGTTTCCGAATATTTCATTACTATTAATAGCAAAACTTTTTATTTCGTCAATAGGGTAAATGGCTTCGAGGTTGTCCAGATATTCATCATCGTCCATAAATCTACCTAATACACGAGGGATAATGAAGTCTTTATCTCTATTCAAAGAAAGCATATCCATATCAACATCCCAAAACATAACAGCAGGGAATAGCTTAGATAGCTTCTTACTACCTAATCTCTTTTTATCTGATATGTTTTTTACTATTAGCGCCATTGTTAATACAAAGATACTTAATATTTTTTTATTTGATTATAACACAACTATTAAGCCAAATCGTGAAAAGATATAATTCTACATCTAAAAATGCCTTAAAAACGATTTTGGGTTATTCAAAAAAGTTTTTGTGATGGAGTAGTGATCTGTGTCTTCTAAAGCTGTTTGTTTCATTTCTGTATCGGTAATTTCATAAATACATGCATTTGGATAAGCCATTAACATTGGAGAATGCGTTGCTATTATAAATTGAGACATATGTTGCTCTAAATGACTTTGTAAAAAATAAATAAAGGCTAATTGTTTTGCTGGCGATAAGGATGCTTCTGGCTCATCTAGCAAATAAATTCCCGGACTGGTCACCATTTCTTGCATGATATGCATATATGCTTCACCGTGCGAAAAAGCATCCAGTTCTTGTCCGTAATTCTTTCGCACTCGACGCAACTGATAATTGGCATTATCTTTCATTTCCTGGATAATGTTTTGAGGAACTTCGTCTTGTAACTCTAACATCTGATTATGTAGATTAACATCTTGCCGATGAACACTGTTCAGGTAATCTCCAAAATCTTCAGCTCTAAAGAAAAACCCATTAGCGCGTTGAATAGACCAATTCATTTCTAGAAAGGGTGTTAATCTTCTTGCTGCATCAAAACATTTTTTCTCGTAAGTATGCCCGTCTATATGCGGTAATTGTAATCTATATGCAATACTTTCTAATAAGGTGGATTTTCCAGTTCCATTTTCACCGATTATAAATGTAATAGCATTGGATAAATCGATATTTCTGGCATTCTTTATTGCAGGAATATCAAAAGGGTATGGATGGGTTCTTTCTGTATTAATACTAATTGATGAAATGTATGACACTAAGTTGTTTTTTAGGATGTTTATACTTAATGTTTCAAAGTTAATTAAATCAAGTTAGAGGGATGAAACGAGTTAAAACTTTTGCGAAATTTGAAAAATAAGTTTTGGTTGTAAGTTACTATATTTCAATTACTTTTTCAGAATCAAATAAATAATGTTCATCCAGCCCTATATACCCTAACTGGTTTGTTATCATTTTCGTTCCTCCTATTTTAAAATCATTTTTGTTTCTATGAGAATGACCATAAATCCAATAATCAATATCATTATTTAAAATGAAACGGGTTTTTTCTACACAAAAAGCATTGTTAAGAGTGCTATCCTTAAATTCTTCAACATTACACTCCTCACTAGGTAAATGGTGCGTAACAATAACTTTTTTTCCTTCTTTATTCACTTCATTGGTTATGAATTCAAAAGATTTTTCGTGCAGCATATTAAAATGATTGATTGAAAATCTTTCTTCTTTAAATCTTATTTTTCTAAAATCAGCCATTCCTCTTATTATATCGAGCACATTCTTTTCTATTTTTGACCACATCGTAGAAAAAATGAAAAGAACGTTATTTATGTTAATAGAACAATTGTTCAACAAAAATACATTCTTTTTTATCTCCTTTTTATAAGGATATAAAGCTGTTGAGATATCAAACCCACCATAATACTCGTGATTACCAGGTATCAAAAAAACTTGCTCAAAATCTTCTGATACTTTATTGATAAATTCTAATTGTGAATAATCTTTCTCTAAATAATAAGTGTCTCCCGCTATAATAAGAATTTCTCCCTTAGGTATTAAAGGGTTATTTTTTAACCACTCTCGGTTATTGTGGAATTCAAGGTGTAAAACTGAACAAATTTGAATTTTCATTAGGATAAAATGTTAAAGCGAATATATCAAAAATCAAATTGTATTTTTGAATGCGATGTGGTATATTGATAAATAATAAATAAACCGTGTTCATGAAAAGATTTCAAGAATGTTCTTTCTTAGAAAAACTATGGAGATATCGATGGTATTTAAGTATACCCTTTTTGTACGCGTTTCATCAATTTTTCAAACCACTAAAGGTATATGAAGATCAATTTGTAGATGATAAAATTGTTCGTACTAATAATTATGAAGTTATTAAGGGTGACGAATTATGGAAAATATTGGTTGGTGTCATTCAAGGAAAAATGAATTGGTATTATACGTCAGAAGAGGTTTTTAAAGGATATTAATATATCATAGAGAATATGGGCTTTTAAACCTATATAGCAAGCCAAGCGAGCAGCCTCCCCAATCTACCAAAACTAATGCTATGAAATGAACGGAGATTTTTTGAGTATTCAGTTTTCAATCTTTTTTACTACCTCCAATACTTTGTCGAATCTAATGTCAGACGAATCTGAATAGTTCGTTTTGAGGAACTTAAGAGTCTCATTTATAGCTTTAGTTCGATTTCTGTATTGACTCTTAAATTCTTTGTATTTCATTTCTATTTTTTCTTCTAAAGTAAGAGGTTTACTATAAATATTGGAAAAAAGAGGACTAAAGGTTTCATTGTTTAATTCATCGTTGTTTAGCGAAAGAGGATCTTTTTTGAGCTTTTTAAATTTTCTTACTGGTATTCCTTTTTTTCTTCTTTGATCAAGTATAGAATAGCCTTTAGAAGCTCCTCTAACGAATATTTGTTGAAGATCATGATCTACTAGAAATAGTTTATTTCCTTTCATGTAAAACTTTTCAAGAATTAGTTTAAACGAATCTTTTGAATTATAACCTTCCAGGATAAGATTTGTCATTTCTTCAACGATATGCTGGTACTTATACATTTTGATTTTGAGAGTTTTATCAAATATAGCAGTTTTTAGCAAGCGCAGCGCGTAGCCCCCAATTCTACCAAAACTAATACTACGAAATGAATGGAAATTTTTAGGATGGATGGTAAATATGATCATTTATTACTTTTTCTTGTTCATCAAGGGTTTATCTGCTAATTTGGGATATTTAAGATCACGGAATTATTAATATATTTATACGTATGTTAGATTATGTAAAATTTTTAGATAGTAGGGATGAGTATTACCGAAAGAAAAGTAAAGATAGTGATTTTGACTATCTTTTGAATTTTGAGAAGGCTAAAAATAACAACATTAAGTTCGGTCTAAAAATTCCAAATTTTAACTTCGATAATGAATTTAGTTGCTTTACCACTGATGGACCACGTGAAGATATACATAGGGCATTGATTGAGAGCAATAAACAACATGGCAGCACCGTTAGCAAATGCTTTAGTTCCTCTTTGTCTGCTCAAAAGTTTCTAAAAGAATCATTAGATATTGATTCTATAATAACTCTAGGTAGTATTATAGATAATGTTAAGAGGGAAAAAATGTTTTATGAATCTTTGGAAAAGTTGGAATATAGACTCAAAAATCAAAATTTCCATTCAAACGGTATTAATCTTCATGCATGGCTCACATTACCTGATGGTTTTGTTGTTGATGTCAGTGTTATAAGTACAATGAAAACTAAAGGTAATTTTCAAGATTTGACAGGTAGTGAAATAATATTTGTGGACGCTAAAAAACAAGTTGATAATTTCAATAACGAAGGTTTGTCATTCTATCCAATATTGTTAGGTATCGAATATAGAGATAGAATTAATATTAATTCTTAAACCTATGCTTAATTCAATTACCATGCTTCATCATACCGTCTAAAACCTTTAACATGTAATTTGTAGCATGCTGCTTATCATTAAAATCTTCACGTTTTCTTCCTGCCCAAATGATAAATTTTTTAATAGTTTCGGTATTCTCGGGGTTTGTGACATAGTTTAATAAACCTCTGTATTCTAGAAGCCCTTCTGTTATTAGATATTTTTGTTCTAAAGTATCTAATAAAGCATCTATGGTATCTCCGTATGATTTCATAGTTTTTATTTTTGATTCATATCGTTTAGTTCGTTTGAGATTTCTTCTAATCGATTGTAAGCTTTTCTAACATCTTCAAGTTTATAATTATCAGCTTTTTCTATGATATTGGATATTTCAAACATTTCTGTAGGGTATCTTATAAATGCCTCATTTAATTTGGCTTTTGCTCGATTAAAAGTTTCGATAAATTCTTGATCTTTTTCCATAAGATTAATTTTAGTTTATACTGTTTTTTTGTGATGTTTTAAGAACTGTACCAAAATGCACGTGCATTTAGGGGACATTGTTATATCTTTTCGTTCATTATATCAATGACATCTTCATACGAAATAGGATAAAAGTTATGACAATCTACCCCAACATCTATCGCTAAGCGCTTTTTAAAGGTTGGAGCCCTACCATGCGAATGACCATATAAATGAAATGAAAAACTGTGCTTGCCTCTCCACGTCATCATTGGATAAAGCATTAATATAATGAGTTTATTGTTAACAGAGTTTGGATCTGGTAGCTTTAATTCATGATAATGCTTTATCCATTCAAACCTAATTTTACAATCCTCATTAAAGGTATCATGATTACCCTTAATTAAATAAATCTTCCCTTGTAACTGATTTAGAATTTCTAAAAGCTTACTTGATGCATAAGATTTCGTGATGTCTCCTAAATGATATGCATGATCTTCATTTGATATTTTTTCATTCCAACGCTGTATCATAATCTCATTCATTTCATCTACAGATTTAAATGGTCTTTTGGCTAGTTTTATGATATTGGTATCACCAAAATGTTGATCAGCAGTAAAAAATATTTTACTCACGAACTGTTTTTTTACCTTCAAAATCACAATGATATGCCAGCTCTTTTACAATGTATGAGCTATCATCTTCTATATAATTATATTTACCATCAGGATAACATATACCTATGACTTTGATATAATCGATTTCGAAACTATCTAAAATCTTATTTACTTTGAATTCGGTTATTAATGATCTAAAGTTGCTTTGATAGGCAATGAACTCCAAAGAAACCTTCACTAAATAATCATCACAACCAATTCCGAAGTCTTCAAAAATGGATGAATTTTCAATTAAGGGTTTCACTTCTAAAATTCTAATATTTGATATTTCGAAATTTTTAGTAGAATCATATTTGTCCAGGAAAATTTTTATACTGGATAGATTGCTCTGTACAGAAAGGTTAATTCTTTCTTTGATCCGGTCATAGCTAAGTTCTTGTGAGGTCATACTTAATGTCATGAATAGAATTAATGTTGTTATTATCTTTTTCATTGTTATAATTTTTTAGTTAATCATTAAGGGCTAATCGATTTAATATATAGTACTCTGGATCTTGAATAGATCGGTAATATTCGTGTATGCTTTTTCGACCTAGTATTTTGATATAATCACTCTCATATCCATCGATAACTTTCTTGATTGCGCATTCTAATACAGCAGTAGCTTGATGACTTATATTTTCGGCACTATAAGCAAAGTCGAGTGAAGCATTGATCCTGTAATATTTGGGAGGTACGATTTCTATTTCATTAACTTCTTCTACATAATCTCCTGCTATCATCTCAATAATTCTAAAATCTGTTATTTTATCCAACCTTAATTTCTCGCAGTGTTTGGGAAATCGGTCACACTTTGTGTAAAAGAGTTGACGAAATGATTTGATTGAATTAAATCTAACAGGTAAGTTAGCTTCTACTGCTGAATACAATTTTGATTTAATCTCTTGGTGTTTTAATTCCTGGCTTATAGTAATGAAGCTAATATTTAGCATTAAAAATGTTATTATGATAGTTCTCATATTGTTGTATTTTAAATTTTTAAAGTGATTTTTTTCTTAAAGTGTACTTTTATTCCGTAAGGTGTTTTTTCCAAATCAACTTAGTGTAGTGAAGCGAACAAAGATTTATGGTAAGCGCCTGTATAGGCCTTAACAGGAATTTTGTGAAGCTGAACAAGATAAGCTGATTTGGAAAATATTCTTAGCTAATTGCCATAAAATTCGACATCAGCTGTTGTTTCATGTTTGGCTCCATTGGAATCATTGAAGAAGAAAGTTATCGTTCCTTTTCTGGCATTTCCAATACCTAACTCTCTAAGATCAGCATTCATAAAATGATTAGTTCCTAAATCAACTTTAAAAGCTGGTGTCGTTATAATCTCTTCTCCTAGATTATTTATTTTGAGGAAAAGGCCTCCTAACCCCATAGATGTGAAATACAAAGAGTAATTAATCTCTTGAGTTAAACCTTCAGGAGGAATAATAAGAATTTGAAAGCGAATATCATCTGAAAAATGGCCTCTTAAAGGGGTTGGCGTTATGGTTACTTCAAAATCAGTCTGTAAAGATGAGTATTCTACTTTTTGAGATTTGACTATTCCATTGGATGATTCAATAACGAATTCGATTTCTTTATTTCCAACTTCAAACGACCGGAATCTTCCTTTTGTAAACTCGCTCTTTAAATCTAAAAATAGGATAAACCGAAAAAAAAATGTTTAGAAAAAGTCTTAACCTATCATAATTAGGATTCCAAACACTTTTGTTATTTAACCAGGCTTCAAAATATTTCAGGTAACCCCTCATTATTAAAAATAAAGAGGTAAGGAGTAATAAAGTAGAAATTATTAATACGGTTATTAAGTACTCTCTCATAATTCTAGTTTTAGGTCGGGAATAATATTAGCAGCTTCTTTCATCTTTTTATCAATGATCTTTGCATAGATTTCCGTGGTTCTTAATTCTTTATGTCCAAGTCGTTTAGAAACGGTGTAGATATCTGCACCATTTTCTAAAAGCAATACTGCATTAGTATGCCTAGCACTATGAAACGTAATATGCTTGGTGATTCCTGCACGCATGCACCAACGAAGTATTTCGGCATTAAAATGCGCTCCGTATTTTAATCCTACAAATACACGTTCGCTTTCATTTCCTCTTTCCCCTAATAAAATCCGAGCTTGCTCGGAGATATAGAGATATTCCAGACCATCTGTTTTCTTTTGTCTGAATATGACTCTGGATCCGTGATCTTCGTCTCGTACCTCTGACCATACCATTTTATTAATGTCAGACCATCGTAAACCAGTTAAACAACTAAAAAGAAATGCATTTTTAAGAATTGGGTATTTACACTTGGCGGTTGACATTGCCTGCAGTTCTGAATAGGTGAGATACTCTCGTGTAGATTCTCCTTGTTCAAACCCTTTAATTGATTTGATTACATTGGTATCCATATATCCTTGCTCGTAAGCTTCTCGCAAAGCTGCACGTAGTTTATTAAAATAGGTATATTTTGAATTTTGAGATAGGGGAGTGTCGCTCTTTGTTCTGGCTTTGGTATTCAGATGTTTTTTGAACCCTTTTACAAAATCCTCGTCAATATCTCTCAGCATTTTTTGTGGAGGACAATAACGCTCTATATGCTTATAAGCAGCATCCCAATTATCGTAATTGCCTTTACTTTCGTATCGTTCTTCCTTTAGCTTATTGTAATACTCCAGGAATAATGTTTTACTCTTTTCATTATCCTTTATGTTGTATTTTCCTTTAATGTGATCGGCTTGCCGTATAGTCAGTATTTTTTCCGCTAATTGTAAAGTCTCTTTGTTTTCCTTTTTTTCTGTAGCGTTATTCGGATTTTGATGTAAATATAGTTTTAGATATTCAAAATCTCGGTTATGTTTTTTCTTGCCGTCACCGTCTATTGAATAGCCTTTGTAGTATTCTAGGTACAGGCTCAGTTTTCCGTTTTTGAGTTTTCGTTTTTTTAGACTAATTTTCAATGCAAAATAAATTTATGGTGTACTTTTTACATCTTTATAGAATGTGAAATATAAAAGGTGTAAAAATGTGGTAATAAATTTACTAAAAAAGGTATGATAAAAGAAATGAAAAGCAAACTAAATGTTTGTTAACTGTGTATATATCAATGAAAGGAAGCTAAAAGTGTATCAAAGGAAAATATAATTACTTCCCGATGCAAAAATTAGCAAAGATATTTCCAAGCAAATCATCACTGGATATTTCTCCTGTGATCTCACCAAAATGATACAGCGCCTGACGGATATCTATAGCCATCAGGTCCCCAGAAAGTCCTGTGTCTAATCCATATTGTACCTTTTGGATTTCTTCAAGTGCTTTCAATAATGCATCATAGTGACGCGTATTGGTAACAATAGTTTCATTGTTACGCAGGGCTCCTGTATTTACAAATTCCAGAAGTTTGTTTTGTAACTCTTCGACCCCCAAACCAGTTTTCGCAGAAAGTAAATGAATGTTGTCGATCTCTGCAGTTAAATGATCAATTTGATCTTGTTGTAGTTTATCAATCTTATTAGCAACAATGATCAACGGTTTTTGAGGATATTTATTCCTGATTTGATTGATTTCGATAATAACTTCTCTCCCTTTGGGGGAGATGTCGGAAGCAGAGGGGGCTGTTAATTGCGAACTGTCTACCAAATAAATCACTACCTGGGCCTGTTCAATTTTTTCGAAGGTTTTTTGTATACCAATACTTTCTACTACATCCTTGGTTTCTCGTATACCCGCGGTATCAATAAATCTGAAACCGATTCCCCCTATATTAATCTCATCTTCAATGGTATCACGAGTAGTTCCAGCTATCTCAGAAACTATAGCTCTTTCTTCGTTAAGCAGTGCGTTGAGCAATGTTGATTTTCCAACATTAGGCTCTCCTACAATCGCTACAGGAATTCCATTTTTGATAACATTTCCAACAGCAAAAGAATCGATCAGACGTTTTAAAACCTTAGTGATTCTGTTGATTAGGTCTTTAAATTGTGTACGATCAGCAAACTCTACATCTTCTTCAGCAAAATCAAGTTCTAATTCTATAAGAGAAGCAAAATTGAGCAGTTCATCTCTTAATTTTTTAATCTCATTAGAAAATCCACCGCGCATCTGTTGCATAGCAATTTGATGAGAAGCTTCAGAATCGGAAGCAATCAAATCTGCCACGGCTTCTGCTTGCGAAAGATCCAGTTTCCCATTCAGGAAAGCACGCAATGTAAACTCACCGGCATCTGCCATGCGACACCCTTTACGTAGTAAAAGTTGAATAATTTCTTGTTGAATATAGATAGAACCATGACAAGAAATCTCTATAGTTGGTTCTCCTGTATATGAATTGGTTCCTTTAAAAATAGATATTAGCACTTCATCCAATACTCGTTCTTCATCTACAATGTGCCCAAGATGTATCGTATGACTTTTTTGTTTGTCAAGCTCCTTTCCACTTACAGATCTAAATAAGGGAGAGCATATTGCAATTGCATCCTTTCCCGACACACGAATTACTGCGATGGCGCCTGCTCCTGATGGAGTGGCTAAGGCTACTATAGTATCTTGTGGAATCATAATCTTTCTTACTGAGTGGCAAAAATAGAGATTAATATACTCACTTTAAATACGCATTGTTAAACTTTTTTTGAGGAGTTGTTTTTCTTTTTTTATCTTGTGCATGGAAGAAGTTAAAATACTTCTATAGTATCTACCTCTTTTCCTCGTGGAAAAAAAGAATTAGGATAAAAATTGGATTCCGAATTAAGCAAACTACTTAATCACGGATACATTGGGAAATAATTTTGTTGTAATTGTGGTTACAGCAATTTTTATGTACGCTAAATTTAATGTCTAACCAATAATAACTAATTCTTATTCGTATGAATTTACAAAACACAAACTCAACTTATTTTAGCAAACCACATGCTGTGCAAAAATTAGGAGTCCTAATTTGCATGGTTTTTTTGATTTGTACCAATGTTACTTTAGCTCAAAATGAGTTAAAACGACATTATACAAAGTATGACCTGAATTTAAAATCAGCAATACAAAAAAGTAATAGTTCACAGATTATTACCGAAACTATTTCTGAAAAAGATGCTACCTGGTTACGTTTATTTTTTAAAGATGTAAGTCTTGGCCAAAGAAGCACGTTAACCATTACTTCGGCATTAGACGGAGCTACGCAAATTCTGACTTCTCAAACTATTAAAAACTGGAGTAATTCTAGTGCTTATTTTAATGGTGATAAAGTGACAATACAATTAACTGTAGCTCCTGGTGAAAGTGCTATTGGAGTCAACGTAAGAGAATTAAGCGTAGGTGAATTAGATCCTACAATAAAATCACAATGTGGATCAAATGACGATAGAGTAGATTCGAATGATGATGCTATCGGTAGAATGGTGCCTATCGGGTGTACTGGTTGGATCATTACCAATGGTAAATTGGTAACCGCCGGACATTGCGTGGGTAGTAGTGCTCAGGTAATAGAATTTAATGTTCCGAAATCAAATCCTGATAGAAGTATTGTGCATCCGGGACCAGAGGATCAATACCCAATTGGTAATTTTGTTTCTCCATATCCTGGTAGTCCTAGTCAAGCAAATGATTGGGGAGTTTTTACCGCAAGTGCAAATTCGCAAACAGGTTTAACCCCTATCGAGGCACAAGGTAAATCTTTTAATGTGGTACAGGATGCCCCAAGTGGTAGTATCACCATTACTGGTTTTGGTACCGATACAGGGATCGATAATCAAACGCAGCAAACACACACTGGGCCATTATCTTCTGCAGATAATACTTTTGTGCGGTATAGAACAGATACTACCGGAGGTAACTCTGGAAGCCCTATTATAGATACAGCAACAGGAAATGCGGTAGGAGTTCATGCCTACGGAGGATGTTCTGGATCGGGTGGTTCAAATTCGGGAGAGAGAGCAACCATACCTGCCTTTTGGGATGCGATGGGTCTAGGTACGCCACCACCGCCACCGCCAAGTGAAGATTGCGCAGGCGATGTGTCTTCTTTTCCATTTGATGAGAGCTTCGAATCCAGTTTTGGACAATGGGCTCAGGCTTCGTCGGGAGATGATCTGAATTGGACTAGAAATTCTGGAGGAACTCCATCAAACGGAACCGGACCTAGTAGTGCGCCGGATGGAAATACATATATTTATGTAGAAGCTTCAGGAAACGGAACAGGATATCCTAACAAAAGAGCGATCTTAAACTCTCCTTGTTTAAACTTCAGTGGTTTAACAGAACCAAGCCTAACCTTTCAATATCATATGTTAGGAAGTGCTATCAATAGCCTTGATGTTGAAGCCAGAACAAATAATGATGGTAGCTGGACTAGTGTCTTTAGTAGAACAGGAGAGCAAGGAAGTAACTGGAATGCGGCAGATGTTGACCTTGCTGCCTATGCGGGAGAAGCTAGCGTTCAGTTACGATTTAATGTAGTTACCGGTTCTGGTGGAAGCGGCTGGCAAAGTGATATTGCTATCGATGATGTAAGTATCCAAAATGGTTCCGGTACTCCACCACCACCGCCTACTTGTGATACCATCAATTTTAATGATTTTACAATCACTTCATTCTCTAATCAGGATTCTTCAGGAAACTTCTCTGTCGGAAATGGAGGAGAGGCTTTATCCTTAACTAATAATACTTGGAAATACATTGCTTTTAATTACAATGTAACAGCCAATACGGTTATAGAGTTTGATTTCAGTAGTACATCGCAAGGAGAAATTCACGCGGTAGGTTTTGAAGATGATAATACGTTGACATCGTCAAGATATTTCAAAGTTCATGGTACTCAAAACTACGGGGTTACTAACTATGATAATTATTCGGGCGGTACGACAACCTATGTAATACCAGTAGGAAGTTTCTATACAGGATCCATGGATCGATTGGTATTTATTAATGACAATGATGCTGGTTCTGGAAACAATTCTACCTTCTCTAATGTGAAAATCTATGAAGGGTCTTGTGGACAGTCTGCTCTTACCGAGAGTATTGTTGAACGTGGGTCTATTACTCCTGTTTTAGGTTTGGATGATGAATATAGCGCTTTCAGTTCGAAAATATTTCCTAACCCCGCAAGAGATGCGTTCTCTATTTCTATTAATAATAATATTAAAGGAGACGTAAATGCGTTTGTTTATACTATTTTGGGAAGAAGAAAAGCACAAATCAAACTTTCTTCTGGCGATAATAGGATATCGACTCGCAGTTTTGGTCTCGGAACAGGAATTTATCTTGTGAAGATAGAGCATAAAGGAAACGTTCTAAGTACTCAGAAGCTAATTATAAATTAAAATAACATTATAGAAGACATTAAATTTAAAGCAAAGCATCCCGATTTTTTCGGGATGTTTTTTTGTCTTAAACTTTGATGTACATTGTAACAAAATGCAATTTTTTTCGTCATATAAGTAGTTATTGCTAAAAATATTAGCAAATTCATCAATCAACTAAAAAAACACGCATCATGAGAGAAGACAAATCAGTATTAGTTATTACCCATTTATCCCAGTTATTGGATCTTATTACTGGGTTTGGGGGATTTATAGTGCCTTTAATTCTTTGGTTAACCCAGAGAGAAAGGGTACTGGCTATGGATGAGCATGGGAAATCCATAATGAATTTCCAGATAAGTATGTTTATATATGCTATTATCTGTATTCCATTAACCTTGTTATTTGGATTAGGTGCTTTAGGATTAATTGGTATTGCCATATTGTGTTTTATATTTCCTATTCTTAACGCAATTAAGGCAAGTAATGGAGAAACACCTTCGTATCCATTATCATTAAACATAATTAAGTAATAAAAAAGCGGGAGATTTTATGAAACCTCCCGCTTTATTGGTCAACACTATTTAAGCTCTAGTGTTGGTTAAGTCTAAAATCTGGATAAGCGTCCATACCATGTTCATGACTATCTAATCCATCAATTTCTTCTTTTTCAGAAACCCTGATTCCGATAGTTTTCTTAAGAGTAAAGATGATAATAAATGCAGTAGTTAAACAAAATCCACCTACAATTAATACACTAAGTCCTTGCACCAAAAACTGGTCAAATCCTGCTTTTGCTCCGAAAATTCCCACGGCCAAAGTTCCCCAAATACCACATATTAAATGCACTGCAATAGCACCAACAGGGTCATCCAGTTTCAATTTGTCTATTAGGGCAACGCCAAGAACAATAATTATACCGGCAAGCAGTCCAATAACCACGGCTTCATTTGGGGACATTAGATCCGCTCCAGCCGTAATTCCTACCAATCCACCAAGAATTCCGTTTAAAAACATGGTAAGATCGTAGTTTTTGTAAAGTATTGTTGAAAGGATAAAAGCTCCTATACCACCAGCAGCGGCTGCCAAACATGTAGTTACCAAAACCAATGAAGTACCTGCAGGGTCTGCAGAAAGCACTGATCCACCGTTAAATCCGAACCATCCTAACCAAAGGATCAATACTCCGGCAGCGGCAATCGGTATGTTATGCCCTGGTATCGCTTGTGGTTTTCCTTCTGAACTGAATTTTCCAATTCTTGATCCCAATAGAGCCACGGCAACCAAAGCAGCCCAACCTCCTACAGAGTGAACTAGGGTAGAACCGGCAAAGTCATAGAATCCTTCAGCCTCTCCTATTGATAAAGAAGATAGAAAACCGCTTCCCCATTGCCAAGAACCTACGATCGGATATACTAAGCCTACATAGATAACTGTAAAGATCATAAAGGCTCCAAGTTTAATACGTTCAGCAACAGCTCCAGATACAATAGTTGCAGCAGTAGCAGCAAACATTCCCTGGAATAAGAAATCTGTCCACCAGGTGTATCCTCCATCTGCATATTCTGGTGTCATTCCATTCTCTGGCGCGGCAATACCAAAACCAGCAAATTTTAAGAATCCGAAGTCTCCATCTTCAAATCCCGGATACATCAAGTTAAATCCACCAATGTAGTACATCAATAACCCTACACAGATGATGAATACGTTTTTAAATAATATGTTGATTGTGTTTTTTTGTCGAGTTAATCCAATTTCTAAAAAAGAAAACCCTAAGTGCATGAAAAATACAAGTGCTGTACACACCATCATCCATACATTGTTCGTAGTTAAAAGTTCCATTGTTTAATGACTATTAAAATTATTTTTTGTTTTCAGTTGGTAATTGTTATGCTATTGATAAGGCATTAGTTTAAAGTCTCTCCGCCTTTTTCAGATGTTCGAATTCTATAGGCTTCTTCAATATCAGAAACAAATATTTTCCCATCACCTACTTCTCCTGTTTTTGCAGCTTCTAATATTGTAGCTATAGCGACTTCTACAAATTCGTCATTTACAACGATAGATAAATAGCGTCTTTGGATATCTGTAGTGCTATAAGAAATCCCTCTATATACACTTCCCTTTTTTTCGTGCCCAACACCGGTTACATCCCAATAAGAAAAAAACATAACTCCCTTGTCATGTAAAGCTTCCTTTACAGCTCGGTATTTTGATCTTCTAATAATTGCTTCTATTTTCTTCATAAAGAATAAAAGTTAAAATTAATGTTAAATTCGAATCAAAAATATGTGAAATTATTTTTTACATCCAAATTTTATGGGGTAATCACGTAATTTTTATCATTTTTTAATATTTACCCCCTAAAAAATTAGGGGTACATATTTTTTAGAGTAAAAAATGATGATTTCGCACTGCAGAAATTCATGTTTTTTACGAAAACGTTTTCATTAGAATTTGTTGAGTATCAATAGGGTGTGATTTTGCGTGAAATCCCATTTTTATTGGGAAAACAGCATTATCAAATTCGTAATTAGAGGACCTTATTTTGTGATTATTTTATCCATTAGGGACTTTTTTTATCGAGCTCAGAAAAGTGAAGTTGAATGCTTCTATTTTCTTTCCCATTCCTTAATGATTTGTTAATTTCATGAACTTGAAATACTTTTTAGATCGGAAAATATTATGAAGAAACAAGGAATGTATCTACCAGAATTCGAACACGACGCATGTGGTGCCGGATTTATATGTAGCTTAGAAGGAAAAAAGTCAAATGACATTATTCACAAAGCACTTGAGATCCTCGAGAAGTTAGAACATCGAGGAGCTGTAAGTTCAGATGGTAAAACAGGAGATGGTGCAGGAATATTGATTGATATTCCGCATGATTTTTTTGTTGAGCATTGTGATTTTGATCTTCCAGAGTCTGGTGAGTATGCGGTAAGTAATGTTTTCTTACCAAAGAAAGATAATCAGAGACAGTTCTGCATCAATACATTCGAAAAGAATATTGAAGATCAAGGATTGGTATTATTAGGATGGAGAGATGTTCCTGTTGATCATATACATCTTGGAGAAATAGCGGCCACTACAGAACCTTTCATTAAACAAATATTTATAGGTAAGGGGGATAAAGATCAAAGTTATTTTGATTTTAATCTGAAGTTGTTTACTGCCAGAAAAGTAACAGAACATACAATATATAGTTCTAAACTTTCTGAAAGTAAGTTTTTCTACTTGCCAAGTTTATCAACTAAAACCTTAATCTTTAAAGGGCTTTTAATGCCTGAAGATATTAAGTTATATTATAAGGACTTGTTGGACCCAAAGGTGGTTACCAGATTGGCGTTGGTACACCAGCGATTCTCGACCAATACATTTCCTACCTGGGATTTGGCACAGCCTTTCCGATATATGTGTCATAACGGCGAAATCAATACCCTAAGAGGTAATGTGACCAGAATGCGTTCTCGTGAGGAGTTATTAGAAAGTGATTGGTTTGGTGAGGATATCAAAAAAATACTTCCGGTTATATTAAAAGGGAAATCAGATTCTGCGTCCATGGATATGGTAGTAGAACTATTATTAATGACCGGTAGATCTTTACCCGAGGTAATGATGATGATGGTACCAGAGGCATGGGAGAAAAACCCAGAAATGTCTGAAGCCAAAAAAGCGTTCTACGAATACAACTCATGTGCTATGGAACCTTGGGATGGTCCGGCTTCTATTCCATTTACAGATGGTAATTATATTGGCGCAGTATTAGATAGAAATGGTTTAAGACCTTCTCGATATACGGTAACAAAGGATGGGTATGTTATAATGTCTTCAGAAACTGGAGTGGTTGATATCGAACCTGGTAATATTAAGTTACATGGTCGACTAGAACCAGGTAAAATGTTCCTGGTAAATATGGGTGAAGGAAGAATAGTAAATGATGAAGAAATAAAAGAAGAAATTGCATCCAAACACCCATATAGAAAATGGCTCGATAAAAATCTGGTGCATCTTAAGGATATACCTTATAATGATTGTCCATTGTTTTTAGGAGAAGAAACCATGGCAAAGCGTAAAGAAGTATTTGGATATACACAGGAAGATATAGATACCATTATTGCGCCTATGGGACAACTTGGTAAAGAACCAATTGGTTCTATGGGATCGGATACACCAATCGCTGTTCTATCTGAACGTCCACAACTGATTTATAATTATTTCAAACAATTATTTGCACAGGTAACCAATCCGCCATTAGATGGTATTCGTGAAGAATTGATCTGTGATATTAGTTTAACACTAGGTGCAGATCAAAATATTTTTAATATTAATGCGAAACACTGCAATAAATTAAAGATCCAGAATCCTGTAATTTCTAAAGAGGATCTGGATAAGATCAAGACCTACTCTGATAAAGGCTTTAAATCAACTTCGGTTCCGATGTTATATAACATCAACAGAGGCCTCAACGGACTTGAAGATGCTTTAGAAAAAGTATTAAAAGATGCTTCAGAAGCTATTGATGAAGGAACTAATATTATTATCCTTTCTGATAGAAATGTAAGCAAGCATAGAGCGCCAATACCAGCCTTATTAGGATGTGCGTATGTAAATAGTGGATTACAAAAATTAGGTAAGCGTTCTAAAGTAAGTATTATTGTAGAGTCTGCAGAACCGAGAGAAGTTCACCATTTTGCATTATTATTTGGATACGGAGCAAGTGCCATAAATCCATATATGGTAAATGAGATTATTGGCGAACAAATAAAAGAGAACAACATTACCGATCTAACTTTTGAAGATGCTATCTACAACTATAACAAAGCTGTAGGTAAAGGAGTATTGAAGGTGATGAACAAAATTGGAATCTCTACCTTGAATTCCTATAGAAGTTCTCAATTATTCGAATGTATTGGTATTAATACTAAAGTTGTAGATCAATATTTCCCAAATACGGCTACACGTATAGAAGGGATTGGATTATATGAAATTGAAAAAGAGATTTCAAAACGTCACAAAAGAGCCTATGTAGAAAGAGAAGTAGATGCTAATTTAGATCTTGAGATAGGAGGGCAGTACAGGTGGAGACGTAATGGAGAGAAACACCAATTTAATCCACTATCTGTAGCCAAATTACAGAAATCTGTTCGTGATAATGATCCAAAAACCTATAAAGAATATGCCAAATTGATCAATGATCAGTCCAAAGCATTGATGACCATTCGTGGGTTACTAGAATTTTCTAATTATGACCCAATTCCGATTGATGAAGTAGAGCCTTGGACTGAAATTGTAAAGCGATTTAAAACAGGAGCTATGTCTTATGGGTCCATTAGCCAGGAAGCTCATGAGAATCTTGCCATTGCGATGAACCGTATCGGAGGTAAGAGTAATTCTGGAGAAGGAGGAGAGAATCCGTTAAGATTCTACAAAGATGTAAATGGCGACTGGAAAAATAGTGCGATCAAGCAAGTGGCATCAGGACGATTTGGAGTGTCTTCAAATTATCTTACTAGTGCAGCCGAGATTCAGATAAAAATGGCGCAAGGTGCCAAGCCAGGAGAAGGAGGGCAATTGCCAGGACCAAAAGTGAATCCCGAAATTGCCAAGACTCGTAATTCTACACCGTATGTGGGATTAATTTCTCCACCGCCACATCACGATATTTATTCAATTGAAGACTTATCGCAGTTAATCTATGATTTGAAATCTGCTAATAGAAATGCAAGAATTAATGTAAAACTGGTTTCAGAAGTAGGAGTAGGTACCGTAGCTGCGGGAGTTGCTAAAGCCAAAGCCGATGTCGTACTTATTTCTGGATTTGATGGAGGTACTGGAGCTTCACCATTAACATCACTCAAACATGCCGGATTACCGTGGGAGCTTGGTATTGCAGAAGCACAACAAACGTTGGTTGGGAACAATTTACGTAGCCGTATAGTGGTAGAGTGTGATGGGCAATTAAAAACAGGACGCGATGTGGCTGTCGCTTGTCTTCTTGGAGCTGAAGAATTTGGATTTGCGACTGCACCATTAGTGGCTTCTGGGTGTGTAATGATGCGAGTGTGTCACTTAAATACATGTCCTGTAGGAATTGCAACGCAAAACCCAGAATTGCGTAAAAAATTCAAAGGAAAACCAGAGCATGTTGTAAATTATATGTATTTCGTAGCGCAAGAATTGCGAGAAATTATGGCAAAACTTGGTTTCCGAACGGTGAATGAAATGGTTGGACAAGTTAACAAGTTGGATCATAAAAAAGCAATCGAGCATTACAAAGCTGCGGGAGTTGATCTTACACCAATTCTTCACCAGGTAGATGCGCCAGAAGGAGTTGATATTTATAATACCGAAACCCAGGATCACGGTCTTGGTAAGTCTATAGATTTTGATATCATAGAGCAAGCACATACAGCATTGTTCCGTAAAGAGAAAACAACCTTGGATTTTGATATCACCAATACAGACAGAGCGGTAGGAGCGATCTTAAGTAATGAAATCTCCAAAATATACGGAGCGCAAGGGTTACCAGATAACACTTTGAAATTGAACTTCACCGGAGCAGCAGGACAAAGTTTTGGAGCATTTGCTACCAAAGGACTTACTATGGTTGTTAATGGTAATACAAATGACTATTTGGGAAAAGGACTTTCGGGAGCAAAATTGATTATCAAAGTGCCGGATGAAGCCACTATTATTCCCGAAGAAAATATTATAACAGGTAATGTTACTTTGTATGGAGCAACAGCTGGTGAAGTGTATATAAATGGTAAAGCTGGCGAGCGATTCTGTGTGCGTAACTCGGGAGCCAAAGCTGTTGTTGAAGGAATCGGAGATCACGGTTGTGAATATATGACTGGTGGTGTAGCCGTGATCCTTGGAGAAGTGGGAAGAAACTTTGGAGCTGGAATGTCTGGAGGTATTGCTTACATCTATGATGATAAAAAGACTTTTGAAGCACATTGTAATAAAGAAGCATTAAATCTTGATCCTGTGTTAGAGCAGAAAGATATTGATGAATTAAAAGGGTTGATTGAGAATCATTACAATGCGACCTTAAGTCCGCAAGCACAAAGAATCCTTGAAAATTGGGAAATTGAACTTCCAAAATTCATCAAAATATTCCCCGAGGAATACAAGCAGGCCTTAAAACGATTAGAAGAAGAGAAGTTAGAGGTTAGAGGTTAGAAAAAAGAGAGTTTTGAGTTTATTGGGTAGAGGTGGATCATTTATTTTTTTGGACTTTAGATAGGATAAAGCTTAAAACTCTAAGTATAATACAATGAAAAGTAAAAACAAGTTTTTAAAACGAAGAGCTAGTTTTAGTGAAAATCTGAAACTTAGATTCTTTGCCGCTTAGAGACTTAGAAATTTAAAAAACATGGGAAAGATAACTGGATTTTTAGAATTTGAAAGAGAAATAGAACAGTACCAACCTGTTAAAGATCGTATAAAAGATTATAAAGAGTTCACAGTGGCCATGCCCGAGAAGAAACTCAAAGACCAGGGAGCACGATGTATGGATTGTGGGATTCCATTTTGCCATAGTGGATGTCCTCTTGGCAACCTAATTCCTGATTTCAACGATGCAGTGTATCGTGGTAAATGGGAAAAGGCAGCAAGCATTTTACATTCTACAAATAACTTCCCAGAGTTTACTGGTAGATTGTGTCCTGCACCATGCGAAGAAGCTTGTGTACTAGGAATCAATGAAGACCCTGTTACCATTGAAAATATCGAAAAAAATATAGTTGAAGAAGCTTTTAAAAATGGATGGGTCAAAGCAAACCCACCTAAAGAAAGAACAGGCCAAACAGTTGCAGTAATTGGATCTGGTCCTGCTGGATTGGCAACAGCACAGCAATTGAACCGAGCCGGGCATTTGGTAACCGTTTTTGAAAGAGATGAGAAAGTCGGAGGGTTATTACGTTATGGTATTCCTGATTTTAAAATGGAAAAACATGTGATTGATCGTCGTATTGATGTTTTAGAAAAAGAGGGTATTGTATTTAAAACCAATATAAATATTGGAAAAGATATTAAAGCAGATCAAATCAAAGAAGATTTTGATGCAGTGGTATTATGCACAGGAGCTACAGTACGCCGTAATTTGCCAGTAAAAGGAACCGATCTGAAAGGTGTAGTGCAAGCTATGGATTTCTTACCGCAGAATAACAGAAGGGTAGATGGTATTAAAGATTTAGGAGAAGAGATCCTGGCAACAGGAAAAGATGTGATTGTGATTGGAGGAGGGGATACTGGGTCTGACTGTATTGGTACATCGGTGAGGCATGGAGCTACCTCGGTAACGAATTTTGAAATCATGGGTAAGGGTACTACAGAACGCCCAACAAATCAACCCTGGCCTTTCTGGCCCATGCGCCTGCGAACAAGCTCTTCTCATCAAGAAGGAGTAGAACGTAACTGGAGCATCTCTACTAAAGAGTTTTTAGGAGATAAAAATGGAAATTTAAAAGGTTTGATAACTTCTGAAGTAGAATGGGTAAAAGAAAATGGCCGTTTTACTTTAAAGGAGATACCAAATACCGAAAAAGAATGGAAATGTGAACTAGCATTATTGGCTTTAGGGTTTACTGGGTCAGAACCTACCATTGCAGAGCAACTAGGAATAGATATGGATGCCAGAACCAATATAAAAGCTACCGAAGATAATTATGCCACCAATGTAAAAGGTGTTTTTGCTGCGGGAGATACCCGTAGAGGACAATCTTTGATTGTTTGGGCTATTGCCGAAGGTCGACAGGCAGCACATCATGTAGATACTTATTTGATGGGAAGTTCTAACTTGCCTTTAAAAGGTGAGGGTGATTTACCAAGAATTTAATTGCGCGTCTAATATTTTAATTATTAGTGTTAAGAAAAAAGGTTGCTTATGGTTAGTTTAAAAACCGTTTTAATGATACATTGTTGGCAATAGTTTTTTCAATACAAATTCCAGAATAGCATCATTGTCCTCTAGAATATCATGTATAGAGTTTGATATATTATGATCCGGGACAACACTTCTTTTTTGGATATGTTCATCTATTGTGTACTCTGCATGTAGTAAAGGTAAATAGATTGCCGTCTCAGTATGATTTCCCTTGATAGAAATTTGACGCACACCGTTGCTAATACCAGCATATCCGTAGGTTTCTGTTCCTACTAAGTCTGCATTTGTATATTCCTTTAGTAAACCCGCAGCAATACCTGCGGCTGAAGAAGTACCACCATTGATCAGAACAACCAATCTCCCTTTATAATGGTATTCTTCAATTGGATTGTAATTCATTAAATCACGTAATAATTCATAGTTTGTTATCTTGAAAGTATTGTCTTTTTTTAGCTTTAACCCAAAGGATTCGTTCAAATTAAGTGTGTCGCCAGTTATTTCCAAAAAGTATTTATCATCTCCCAGGGTCACTATCCCTTTTGCAGGAGTGAAGGGTTGGTCAATGAAATATTGGAGCAAGTAGGCTGCATTGCTTGCTTTTCCACCTCCATTATTTCTTAGATCAATTATTAAATTTTTAATATTCCTATTAGAAATTTCTTTAAAACATTGTTTATAAAAATCAGGATAGGTGTTCTCGGGCTCATCATAACCATCCTTAAAAAACCGGCTTATTTTAAGATACGCATAATTTTCATCCTCATTTATCTCAAAGTTAAATGCTTCTTCAGGCGTTGTTTCTGACGGGTATTTTTTAGATTCTCTAGTTTCATAGACTTCTTTTGAAACTGCCTCAATTTTTGTTTTTATTATTTTCCTGGTTTTATAGTCCCGATATACAAGATTGTAAGTAGGTTGTTCCCCAAATATCTCCGGATAGATTCTGTAGAATGATTTGTATGGCCCACCTAACCAATGTAGCATACCACTACGACTTTCACCATCAGAAGAATAATGTGCTAAAATTTCAAAAATAATCTCATTACTCAAGTTGCCATCAATAGACAGAATTTCAGATCCTTCGTCAATTTCTAGAGAGCTAAGATCTTTCACTATAAAAATACGTGCATCTCTAATATATACTTGAAAGGGGAGTCTTTTTTGACTATTAATAATACTTCCGAGTTTACCGAATGTATATGCTTGCGTATGTCCATCGTGTATATTTGCTATCAATCGAAGAACAATTTTATAAAATGCCTTGGCCTCCATTGGTTTAGAAGTCCGAAACATCAAATCATTCATCATTTGATTGAACTCCTCACGGGTTTGATGTGTATAAGTTCCAGGATGAACTTTAGTCAGTGCTGTTTTAAATTTTTCTAAGTCGGCTTGCATTTGTTCAGGTTGGTAAACTAGGGACTCCTGCGCTCTTCCTGTCATTATATACATACTCAGGAAGCTTATAAGCATTAATCGGCAAATTCTATCCATTTTTATTTGTATAACTTTAATAATAATTGAAAATTCCTAAAATAATTTAACCTTAAAGATGATTATCAGATTATTACTAATATGGGAATTGACTGCCTTTTGTTTTTTGATTGATTAAATGAAACTCTATTTTGATCCCGATAGTAATCAGAGATCAAGATGGCTAGTTGAACTTATCCCGCTGTAGAGCGGGATCTTATTATTTGGATCTTTAAAGCCTTTTACAAACTAAAAATGAATTTTAATTCTTATAGCTTGATTCAAAGAAATATCCTTGTCCTGTTCCATTAATGATTTCACAAACTCTGGAGTTACGTTATGGATTTTTAAACTTTGTGCCTGATCAGCTGTAACATTTTTATAGCCAAGATCTTCAAATTTCTTTATAAATTCGGGAGTGATATTATGGATTTTGAAAGATACAATCTCATCCAAAGGAAGATCACCAAAACGAGATTTTTTAAATTCTTGAATGTATTCTGGTGTTACATTATGGATTTTTAATGACATCAAATCATCGATAGAAAGGTTATTGTACCCTAATTTGGTATAAGCTGAAGCTGTATCAGGAGAAACGTTGTGGATTTTTAAACCAGTTGCATCGTCCAAAGAAATGTTTTTATATCCTGCTTTCTTAAAGGAATCTATAAATTCTGGAGTTACATTGTGTATTTTTAAGGCTACCACTCTATCTAGTGGAATGTTATTGTAACCGGCGGCATTATATTTTTTTATAAACTCTGGAGTAACATTATGTATCTTTAAGGAGATAATATCATCGATAGGCACATTTGTATATCCAAGATCGGCAAAAGCTTTAATAAAATCATCAGGATCCTGTTGTACATTCCTATTTCCTTTTCCAGGGTTGCTCGTAGAACTAGAAGAATACCCCTTTGTTACTTGAGCTTGCCCGGGAGTTATATTGTGAATTTTTAACTTAACCGCCTCTTTTAAAGAAAGATTCTTTTGTCCAGCTTTTTTATAGGATTTAATAAGTTCGGGAGTCACATTGTGTATTTTTAGCTCTTTAGCCTGTCTCAATGTAATATCCGGATATCCTATCTTTTTAAAACTGTTTATGAACTCTGGAGATACATTATGAATTTTTAATTCTTTGGCCTCTTTCAATGTAATGTTTTTGTATCCCATTTTTTTGTAGGACTCAATATACTTTGGAGTTACATTGTGAATTTTTAAGTTTCTTGCATCTTTCACAGATATGTCTGCATATCCTTCTTTCTTAAAAGTTGCAATATAATCAGGAGTCACATTATGAATTTTAAGCTTTACATAATCATTAAGTGACATATTACCGTACCCACTTTTCTTATAAGAGTTAATAAACTCCTTTGACAGATTATGAATTTTGGCTTTTGTGATTTCTCGTAAAGAAGCTTTGGATCCATTTATTTTGTTTATGAATGAGATGTAATTTACATCTACATCAAATAAATTAAGCTTAGCAACTTCTTCCATAGTGTAATTTTGGTATCCTAACCTTGCAAGTTCTTTACGATACATCTTTAACTTATCTAGCGACAAGGATTTATGAATAATGTCTTCAAAATCATCCTGACTAATAGATAGATTTTCTTTTTTTAGATAGGCCAAATAGTTGGTGTCAAAGTCGGTTAAAAAGCAATGAGCCAAGTCGTTTTTTTCGACATTCAAACCATAACTTTTTAAAGATGCAATAAAATTGGTGTTAGGCGTGAATGTATAACGTCCATCACCGATTTTACCGTCAAACTCACCTACAAAAGTCATCGTTCCTGAGTCGCGGGTAATTTCGAGTTTTTGTTTATCCCCTGTTGGAAAATTAGCAAAAAAGGAAGGTTCATAACATCTGGTCGTAGACCAGTAATTTCTTCTAAGTGGTTCGGCACTTCTAAACATGATACACAATTTTCCACCTCCAACTTCGGCATCCCAAACTCCTTTGGTAAAGTCGCTTGTTGCTTCAGCAGTCTCTTTTAGATTTTCGGAATCTAAGGTCATATCAGAAGACGCTTCGTCATGAGCTAGTGATAGTGTTGTATTTGGTTTCACTGGGTTGAAAGAAAATACAGTAAGTGCCAGTACTGGAATAATGATTAGGTATTTCCATCCTGATCGAGCTGTCGATTTTTTTGAATTCATCATAAGTATTCGTTTTTTGAGAAATGATTGATTGTAACTTGTCGCCAAGCCTGTAGGCATATCTGGGGTTGAGACTTTTAATAGATTCATTTGATACACCTCTTTATCTTCACCAATGGTTAACATACCATCATCGGTAAGATATTCAAGGTTGTTATCAATGGCTTTTCTATATAGCCAAGCAAAGGGGTTAAACCATTGTAACATTACCAGTAATTCTACTAATAGCATGTCAATACTATGCTTCCCCTTGATATGCATTTGTTCGTGTTTGAGGATTTGTAAATAGGTTTCTGGATTATACTGGCTCGGATTCATGAATATCCAATTCCAAAAGGAGTAGGGGGCATGTTTTTTATTGGTTTCAATAATTTTATAGTCGTCTACTTCAACAGTAGGGTGCTTTATAATACGATATAGCAAAACACCAAGCTGTATTAAGAAATGGATACCAAAAACCAGAATACCTAATACATAAATATATATAAGTATAATTTTCCAATCCCACGAAATAGTAGTATTATCAGAAGTAACAGGTGTTGTGCTAGAGATGATAGACTGATCCTTTGTAGCAATGGGGTTCTGCGGAATTTCGATATTTGAAGCCGCTGTTTTTGAAGGTTGTTGAATGACCTCCTTGACTGCAACACTTTTGAAGGAAAGGTTTTCAGGAACTGTTATGAAGGGTAACGAAAAAGATAGTACAATCAGTGATAATAATATCCACCTGTTTAAATGGTAAAAAGTCTCCTTCGAGAGGAAAAATCTATAAATAATATATGATAGTCCTATTAATGCTGAGCTATGAAAAATATATTCCATTACTTTTTGTTTTTTATCAATTGAATGATTTCTTCTAATTCTTGAGTGTTGATCTTTTCTTCTTTGGCAAAGAATTTTACCAAAGCCAAAGGTGAGTTGTCAAAATAGTTGTTTACTACTTCACCTATTACTTCTTTTTGATAGGTATCTTTTGTGATCAATGGATAATATTGAAAGGTATTTCCGTAGGCCACATGATTAATAAATCCTTTTTCCTCTAGGATTTTTACGATAGTAGCGGTGGTATTATAATGGGGTTTGGGTTCTGGAAGCTCTTCGATGATTTCTTTAATGAAAGCCTTCTCTAGCTTCCATAAGCTTTGCATGATTTGTTCTTCTCTTTTCGCTAATTTTTGCATTGTATTTAATTTTACAAAACAAACGTACTACGAATATTTTAGTTTTACAACTAATTAATTAGTAGTTTAACTAATAAATTAGGATTTGTAATTAAAAGCCTTATGTTTATTGAGCTTTACAAGCTTGTTAAAGTTATGATAAAGTCAACTAATGTGCAGTTGTCTAAAAGGACATGCCTAAGGAAAGAAGAAATACAAACGGGTTTAGATCTACTTCAATTTCTCGCTCTATTTCACCTATAGGAATCCCAATAACACGGGTGTCAGTAGTGGTAGTAGCTGTGGTAGATACATTTACATATCCAGCCATAAAGGAAGCAAAATATTGATCATAAATTCTATAATTAAGACCTGCAAACCCTCCAATATTGGTCGAAGATGAAAGATCGATCTCAGTTTCTCCAAAAAGAGTTTCTTCTAGTTCTGGACTTGATTCTGCATTATAGAAAATAGTATGATTGAGCGCAACTCCAAGATAAGGTCGAAGGTTTTGCTCGATGGGAGTGAAATAGTAATTGAAAAGTACCGTAGGAGGTAACACTTTTACCGTTCCAACAGATTCTACAAACGAAGCTTCTCCGGCTCCTTCAATTTTTAAGGTTAGCGGGAGTCCTAGTAATACTTCGATACCTATGTGTTTTCCAAGAAACCTGGTATATGAACCAACAAACCCTGTGGGATTATTTACATCAATACGATAGCCAGTAGGAGTTAAGGGACCCTCAAGATCTGTCGTTGAAGTGTTATTAATTAACTTTCCTGCCCCAAGTTTGAAAAGATTTTTATGTACTTTATTATTTTCGGATTCTTGGCTAAAAACCAAACCAATTGTCATAAGGAAACCTAGGTAGATAAACCTTCTAAGCAATAGATTCATTTGTGTGATGAGTTTGTTTAGAAGCTAAACATAGTGTTAATATTTCGAATTAACAACAAAAATCGAACTAATTTTTAGTAATAGTTCGAAAATGGAAGACAGTCTAAATCTACATTTCCACCAGAAAGAATAATGCCTATTTTATGACTTTTGAAACGATTTTTTTCCTTAAGTAAAGCAGCAAAAGGAACTGCGCACGATGGTTCGATGATAATTTTCATTCGTTCCCAGATTAACCGCATAGCCGCGATGATTTCTTCTTCTTCAACCCGAATGATTTCTGAAACATGTTTTTGTATGATAGGGAAGTTGATATCTCCTAATTGGGTTTTAAGGCCATCGGCAATCGTATTTGTGGTCGTATTAGTTTCTATCTTACCACTTTGTAATGATCTATAGGCGTCGTCAACCTCAAAAGGTTCCCCACCGATTACTTTACAGTTGTTACCAAAGTGATGAGCCGCCAGCGCTGTACCGGCAATTAATCCACCACCGCCTACTGGTGTGAAAATATATGCTAGATCGGGATAATCACTAAGAAGTTCTATAGCAGCCGTTCCTTGTCCCATAATAACATCCAGATCATTAGAAGGGTGTAAAAAGGTTGCTCCTTTTTCTTGTTGAATTTTTGTAGCCGCCTTTTCTCTTTCTTCAAGAGTAGGAGGGCACTCAATAATCTCTCCATCATAACCCTTTACCGCATCTTTCTTGACTTGAGGAGCTGTAGAGGGCATCACAATGTAAGCTTTTACACCTAAACTCTTTGCTGCAAGGGAAAGCGCCTGGGCAAAATTACCTGAAGAATGTGTAACGACTCCTTTTGATTGTTGTTCTTTTGATAATTGTAAAATTGCACTAGCAGCTCCTCTCATTTTAAATGCTCCCATTCGCTGAAAGTTTTCACATTTAAAAAAGATTTGGGTCCCCGAAAGCTCATTGAGCAAAGTAGATGTCAAAACCGGGGTTCTGTGAATATAATTTTTAATTCGCTTGTGGCAATCTTCTATAGCTTGCTTGGTCATTATCAAAAGGGATATAAAATTATACTCTAAAAGTAAGATTTTATATCCAAGAAGAATATTTATAATCTCTTGTTTTTGATGCAATTTCTCTATTTCTAACTCTGAGATGGGTTCTATCAATTTCTCTACTACGATATCCCAATAGATGAAAGAATTGTTTGGTAAAAAAACGAGCTATCTTTAGGTTTACGGTTAACGTATTTTTTTGATTAGAACTCCATCTTATACCAGGTAAAAGAGGTAAGATGTGATCAAAACGTATTTTACGTAAAACCGCAGACAAATTAAGGAATAGTTTTGGAGTTCTTTTTATTGCGAAAAAACCATCATCTCCCAGGTTTTGATAAAGCGGCATAAATATTTTTCCGTCTCTATCTGATGTAATTATTTTACCATTACTTTGTGCTAGTGCCTGTCCCTTTTTTATTTTTTGAAAATTTATAAAACCTGGCTTCATTTTAAAACTATCCCCATTCTTAATTTCATGACGCCAGTAGATTTCGTAGATATGTTTATATTCTAAAGCATTGTCGAATAATATTTGATAGTATTGCCTATAGTCAATTTGAGTCTTTTCTAAGCTACCAGCAAAAACAAGGGTTAGATAAATAAAGGCAATATTATTTTGTATAGAGGCAGGGTCATCATGTTGACCAGCTTCAAAACCAAAAGCTACGTACCCTAATTCATTAATATAACTAAGCAAAGGTCCTGCGAGATATTCTTCAATGCCCAAAATCATTGGTACGGGATATTGTTGGGTAAATTTTCTATTCAACAAACTGTCATTTACAGTCAAAAAAGGAACCGTTTTACTTGAAGTGGTATGTAGATCCATAAAATAAAATGGGCCACTTTCATTTTGAAGGATATCCCAAATAACTGTATGAAGCTCCACCTGTTCTCCAATATCTTTATTCGCAATTTTTAGTTTACCACTTACAATTTTATCGATACTTTCCTGGGTCCAAAGTCTGTTAAGATCTTGTTTATCATAACGCTTGTTATTTTCTAACGCCCAAAGATTTCCGGATATAGCATATATATTTCCTCGAATTGGAATTTCCTTGTCTTCAAGCTCGTCAAAAACTTTTTTCAGCGCAAATACACCTGATGGCTCATTTCCATGTATTCCTCCAATAAAAATTAGTGTTGGACCTGGTTGAGAACCTTTGAGGTGTTTGATTATTCGTTGTACTTCTAATGATTTATTCAATGCTTTATTATAAATTTTTGTCATTATCAAATGCAATTACATCCTTAATAGTAATGATTCCCACGAGTTCTTCTTTTTGTACAACTGGAAGGCAACCTATTTCATTTTGTTTCATGATTTTTATAGCTTCTTTTATTGAAGTTTTGGTAGATACCGTTATAACATTTTTTTCCATAATATCAGAAACAATAAGTTCGTCTTCATGCACTTTCTGATTTTGAACTTTCTTTACATGAGTCCAGGTTAACAATCCACATAATCTACCAGGTTTACTTTCTACAGGGACATGGTGTATGTTTTTCCATTTCATAATATTGGTTGCAAGATTGGCCAAATCGTATTCAGCTACTGTAAATAATTGGGTAGACATGATATGACCAACTAATGAAGCGTATTTATCTGTTTTAGGTACATTTTTAAGCATAGGCCATTTATGAGCAGGAGCTCCATTTTGCTGATTTTCATGAATAGTTTTGGTAAGAGTTCGTAAAGCATCGTATTCTTTCATGCTTTTCCGCAGAAATCGATAGCTTTTGACATTCCATTTAGAAGGGGTTATACCTTTAGCCCGATTTTCAATAATTTCTAATAATCGTTCTCTATCATTTTTATCTACACCGGCTTTTTCTAATCCTGAATAGGCTAATGGTAAAAGTTCTTTTATAATTAAATCCTGAACCGAAATAGCACTTTCCATCCATTCTAAAATTGCATCTTTACCCATGCGAGCAGCTTTTATGAAATTAGCTTTTACATCTCTAAAATCCATGCAATCAGGCATTTGATCATATTTTGCAGGACGCCCGATCATCACACCGGCCCAGAAAGCAAAATTGGCAACTTCGTCAATAATGGTTGGTCCAGAAGGAATATAACGATTCTCAATCCTAACATGGGGTTTTCCTCCTCCAACACCATAACATGGTCGGTTCCAACGATATACCGTGCCATTATGCAAATTAAGAGCTTGCAGTTTAGGGATATTTCCTTTTTTGAGTTCAGAAAGAGAATTAGCGGCAATATCGCGGGATATCATTACTTTATGCTCTGCAATATCATTTTTGAAAATTTGGGCTACCGATCCATATGCCCAATGATTACTGAAGCTTACTCTTGCCCTTCGATCTTTCAAGGCGTGGGATGCACCTCGTATATCCAGACTTTGTCTGAACAATGCGATCCGGGTTTCACTCCATAACTCTCTTCCAAATAACAAAGGAGAATTGGTACATATTCCCAGTATTGGTCCCGATACAGCTTGTGCCCAATTATAACTTGATATAAAATCTTGAGGGGGTACTTGTAAATGCATTTGAAAACTGGTATTACAAGCTTCAAAAAGTACAGATTCGTGATGTATACTTAATTCATCTACCCCTCGTATATGAAGTTCGAAATCGGTACCTCTTTGTGACCTTAGCATGGTGTTAAGAGCCGAATATCGAGGGTTTGGGGTCATGTACTCTATTTCTAGATGCCGTTTTCTAATGGTTGGTAGAATTCCTGTTAATAGAATTTTAGTTTCGCGATCAGCACCCGTTTTTTTTGCTTTGTTCAATAAACGAGTTATTTCACTCTCCATTTTCGAAAAACAATCTTTCTTTAATTCTAATGGGTCTAGGTTAATCTCCAGGTTATATTTTGCCAATTCTGTAGTAAAATGAGGATCATTAATGGCTTTTAGTATCTCCATAGCATTATTTGCTGGCCTCCAGTTTCGATCAACTAAACAGAATTCTTGTTCTGCTCCAATACGAACAATATCATCTTCTATCAAGTTCTGCTCGAGCATGATTTCGAGTGCCTTGATATCGTCTAGTAAATGTTTTATAAATTCGGCCCTGTTTTTTTGATCAATACTACTATGTACATTGTGTTCTCCCATGTTCTAATGATTATGTTACACGGCTATTACTTTTCAATTCTATGTCGACAATTTTGATTGAAAAAGATCGTATTTAACCGCATTATGGTATCATAACCCTAAAACTATGTATTCATAACATTAAAAAATATGCTATTTGTCATATTTATTCTTTTTTTTATGATTAATAGGAAAAACGAATTTTAAGAATAGTAGTAATAGGAGATTAAGAAAATAAAGACTTAGATGCTGTCAAACCAAGTTAATGTTTTAAGCCAAAGAGTATCCTTAAATTTTCTACTAAAAAAACCAAAGTGTCCTATTTTATCAATAGGTACAGAGGTTAATTTGATTATTTGCATTTCTTTGTCTGAAGCCTCAAATAAATCATGTATTCTTTTAATAGCTTTTTCGGTACCAATAGGATCATCTTCTATTCCTAGAGTTAGCAGTTTAGCATTACAACTATCGTAAAAAAGATCTATGCCTTTAGTTTTCATTTGTGTACTCATATCTGTAATCTTTCTTCGGTTGTGCCATTGATCGATAACACCTTTTGGAATGTCCTCAAGCATTCCGAGCTTTTTTCCTGGGAAATAACCATATAATCTAGTAAGCATAGGAAAGAAGATATGCCATAGAAAGTAAATTTTGACCTTTTGATCCTTGGCCCAATCCTTGTAATAAGCAGTTTGTGCACCAATATTAATAATTCCGCTGATTTCATGGTTGTTTTCGGTCATTCCAATAATAGTACCGCCGATACTATGACCAAGAGTGACAATTTCGCGATTGGGAAATTCTTTTCTTACAAAGTTTATAACTCCCGAAAAATCTTTTTTCCCCCAATCTGTAAACGAGGCTTTAAAACCTCTAAGTTTTTTTGGTCGGGAAGCTGCAATCCCTCGATAGTCATAAGTGAGAACCTGATACCCTTTTTCGGCCATAAATGAAGCATAATGATGGTATAATTTTTTATCGACTGCTGTTGCAGAATTAATCACCAAAACTTTGTTTTTTTCAATATTTTTTGATGCCGAATAGAGTTTTCCTGAAAGCTTATATCCATCAGAAGCAGGAATCGAAATCATTTTATAGTTTTTGAGTTAATATAGCTGTTATGGTTTTAATACCTTCGATATAATTCCCAACTCTAATATTTTCATTTGGACTGTGTTGATTATTGTCTTTGTTTACTGTAGGTACAATAACCGCAGGAATGTTTAATGTATTTACAAATGGAGAAATAGGTATAGAGCCGCCACCAGTTCTTATTTGTACTGGAGTTGTGCCAAAAGCTCTGATCATAGCCTTACGTAACCATTGTCCAATCTCTGTATCAAAGTCTGTTCTAAAAGCATCATAGGCAATGTTGTAATTAAATCGAATGATTTTGGGGTATTTCATACGCTCTTCTTCTGTAGGAAGATTTTCAACGATATGAAATCCTTGTTTTATAATATGTTGTTTTACCAGATTTACCATGCGTTGGGCATCCGTCTCTTTAACCAGTCTAATATTCATTTCTGCCACTGCACTAGAGGGGATAATGGTACGCGTTTCTGTACCTGTCCATCCCGATCGAAGTCCTAAAATACCTAAAGATGGGTACTGAATGGATTCTTGATAGGTGTTGGCAATATTATCGATATCTGCAATACCCATTTTTTTCCTGATGGTTTTTTCGTCATCCGGAACTTGTTTTAGAATATTTTTTACTTCTTCAGAAATTTCTATTCCATCATACCATCCTGGTATGGCTACGCGCCCATCATCATGCATCATTGAGGCTAATAATTGTGAAAGCCGTAACGCCGGGTTAGGAACATAATTACCATAATGTCCGCTGTGCTGTGGTGCTCTAGGTCCAAAAACCTCAAGAGATAGGGTTGTGATGCCTCGAGCACCATATGCGAGTGTAGGTTGATTAGAAATATGTCTAGGGCCATCAAAAATAACCAGCATATCCGATGCCAATTCATCTTTGTAATCCAATACAGCTTTTGGTAATCGAGGAGAACTGATTTCTTCTTCAAAATCAAGAATTACTTTTAAGTTGAAATTGGGTTCTTGCTTAAAATCGTTCATAATATCCATTGCTTTCAGGAACATGATCACAGGTCCTTTGGCATCTGATGCTGATCTTGCAAAAATTCTCCAGTCTGGGTTAATTTCTCCTTTTAAAAGGGTAATGGGAATTGTATTCCATTTTTTAGTTTCATCAAGCTGTTTTAAGTTGGCTTTATAAGGGTTTTCCTGAAACCATTTTGTAGTATCTACTGGTTGACCATCTACCTGAAGATACACTAAAACAGTTTTATTGGCATTCTTATAACTCCTACTTGCCAGTAGTAATGGAATACCCCCTGTTATAAGTTCTTTGGTGTTAAACCCTCTCTTGCTAAATGCATTTTTACACCATTCTATATTCTTTTTAATATCTTTAGGGAAGTGGGCATCGTTGGGGATACTTAAAAAATCAACGAATTCATCAAATGATGATTTGGCATAAGAAAGCGAAAGTTTGTCAAGTTCTTTATCTGATATTTTCTGAGCAGACGAACAGAAGAATATTAATAGAACAATAACAGTTATACGATATTTCAACATGTCAAAATGCTTTTAAAGATGGTTGCAGATATTGTAAATGTATGTAAAAGATTATAAGGATCTTTTTCATTTTCAATAACCTTAACAAGTTTTTAAATATACAGACCAATCAATTATATACGTTATGCACGCCAGACAACTAATTATGGTTTCCTTACTTTTATGTGTTATCAGCATTTCTTGCAAGGATCAAAAAACTTCAGAAATAAAAGAAGAAAAGAAGTTATTTATAACGCCCATTGGAAAAAAAGTAGAAATACCGGTTCCTTCACAAAAAGCCTTGGATCAATACCAAAAAGCGAAACAAGACTATGAATCTGATCCAAAAAATGTTGAGAATATCATTTGGTATGGAAGAAGAACTGGCTACCTCGGAAAATATGAAGATGCTATACAGATATATACAGAAGGAATCGAGAAGTTTTCCAATGATGCACGGTTATACAGGCATAGAGGGCATCGTTATATTTCAATAAGAGAATTTGATAAAGCGGTTGCCGATCTGGAATTTGCCACCACATTGATAGAAGGGAAAGAGAATGAAATTGAGCCTGATGGATTACCTAATGCTCAAAATATTCCAATAAGTACGATACACGGAAATATATGGTATCATCTGGGACTCGCATATTATTTGCAAAATGAAATGGAAAAAGCATACAAGGCGTATCTTATTTGCAGAAACTTAAAATCAAACGATGATAATATAGTTTCTAGTACGCATTGGCTCTATATGATTCAAAGAAGGCTGCGGAAGGAAGAGGCAGCTAAAATATTATTGGCACCCGTAAATGATCAGATGAGCATCATAGAAAATACAAGTTATTATAATCTTTGTAAATTTTACAAAGGCTTGATACCTGTAGATTCTTTGCAAAAGAATAATGGTGCAGCTCAGGATGATGCTACAAAATATGGTTTGGCAAACTGGTATTTTTATAATGGAGATCAAGAAAAAGCAAAGAAATTAATCATGGAACTCCTTGAAGGAAAATCATGGAACTCCTTTGGGTATATTGCTTCCGAATGTGATTATTTAAGATATTTTATGGAATGATATTGAATAAAAACTAGCCAGTTATATACTTGTTTTCTCTAAACCAATCAATGCTTCGGGTAATTGCTTTGTCAATAGTCACTTTAGGTTCATACCCTAATTCATTCTTTGCCTTGTCTCCATTCAAGAACTGGCCGGCAGACATAACAGCAATCGCGGTATCGTTAAGTAAGGGTAATGCTCCTCCAAAGAGCTTGTATTTGGTCATTTTAATTTTGGAAACCAATTTTGCCAATGACAAAGGAACTTCTTTAGGCATTTTGTCAACATTACCAATAGCCATAATTTTTTGGATGAGCTCTTTCATAGAAATATTTTCGCCGGTTATAAGATATCTTTCTCCAATACGGCCATCGATGCAGGCTGATAAGAGTCCTCTGGCGGCATCACCTGCATACACCACATTTCTGTTCCCTTGCACAAAGCCAGGTAGAGTTTGATTAATGGTATTGGTTATAATTCGCCCTGTAGAGGGACCATAATCATACTCTCCAAAAGTCATTGAAGGAATGCCTATTACAATGGGGATACCTTCTTTTCCAGCATCTCTCGCCATTTTGTCCATTAACCATTTCACCTGTATGTAAGCAGCATTATTTTTTGGTTTTGTATCGTATATTTCATCTTCATTGGCGATGCCATCTTTTGATTTTGGAATGGCAATAGAGCCGCCTAGATATAATGCTTTTTTGATGTTACTTTCATTTACAGCATCAATAAAGTTGTTCATTTGCTGCTTTGCAATTTTAATCTCTTCATTCAGGGATTTGGGAACTGTGGGATAATAAGCACCACAGTTTAGTACATAATCCAAATCTTTAAAGGCTTCGGCAAGGCTTTGTTTGTCATTTAAATCTGCGATACAACTTTTATAATTCAAATCTTGAATAGAGGAGAGGTTAGATGTTTCCCGATGAATCGCCACTAATACATTTTCTTTATTCTCTTGTACATGTTTGGCTATATGATGGCCAAGCATTCCGGTTGCTCCTATGACTCCTATTTTAATCATTCTGATTTGTGGTGTTAAACAATATTGCTGAAAATGACATAGCATCCAAAATGGATGCTATGTTTTTATCAATACATTATTTGATTATCCTTCCTCTTGCTGTTCTTGTTGTTCTTGCTCTAATTGTTTTTGTTTTTCTTGCTCTTCCAACTCAAGTTGCTTTTTGTATTCATCCAAGCATAATTTTTGGAGCTTCGATAAGCCATTTCCCCATGTTTCTCCCATATTTGCTTCCATATCGTTGAAGAGCATCATAAAATTAAAAGGATAAGGAATCTCGCTTTGAAAACCCCAAGTTACTTTTGTACCCTTATCTTCTTTCTCAAGTTTAACATACCCTTTGGCTTCACTTTCATAAGGCTCATAAAACTTCAGGTCGGTTTCAAAAAGGGTAGGAGCTTCTATTTTTGCAATAGTTTGGCTTCCTTTTCCCACATCTTTATGATCGCTATCCCAACTAGCAATGGCTCCGATTTGCCCATCGGGACCTTGCATTTCCTTTTTCATATTAGGATCAATATCATTCCATGGGCTCCATTTATCCATATCATCAAGACTGTTTACATTTTCCCATACACTTTCGATAGGTGCGTTGATCGAAATGGATTTTTCGTATAATACATCTTTAGATACAAAGAGAGCAGCTATTAGTACAATAGCCACCAGCACTACCAGCACTACCAGCAATAGCAGTATTCTTTTTAATAGTTTCATAATGTTTTATTTATTGAATATTACCTTGACTTGACCAAAGTAATTTCTTGGTTGTTATAGTAAATGTATTTATTTTTTATCAGGATTCAAATTTAGGAAGCTAAGGAAATTGATTGAAATATCTATAAAAGATTACTAATAATACGAAAGTGCAATAATTTCTTATTTGTTTACATTCAATATTTTAAGTACCTCTTTTGCTACAAATTCACCGCTGTTAGCAAAAGCTGCGGTTACTAATCTGTTGTGAGGATCTACAATTTCATAATTGATCTTTTTCTGGTGATCGTAGATTTTTAGGTTAGCTCCTCTTTTCTTAAGTTCTTCTTCCATGTCATAAGGCAATAATTGGCCATAATTAGACTGCTTCATAATGTTTTTTTCGTTCCAGGTTGGGAAGCATGTCATGGTTTTATCTTTTACAAGATATTCTCCTGATTTTGATGTAACATTGATAAGTGTGGCCGTACCATGACCTATAGAACCAATGACACCGCCGGATTCATGAATTTCGGAAATAATCTTTAAAATCTCATCATTTTTGTGAGTATCCCAAAACTGTCCGTAACCACCAGGGATAATAACTGCTTTATATTCTTTACTATCTACGTTTTCTGGTTTTTGGCTATTTTTAGTTTTTTCCTGGTATAGTTGAGATACTAGGGTATGTTTAACAAGATCTGTAGTATCGCCTACATGGTATATGGGTATTAGGCCTCCTTTTGGAGATACAATGTCTATGTCGTACCCATTTTTTAAAAAAACGCCAAAAGGAACTGCCAATTCGATAAGATACGTTCCATTGGGTTCTCCATTCATAACATCAATATTGGTTGTAACAAATAGAACTTTATCTTTTGTATGTTCTCGAGAGCACGAAAAGAGGAGGGTTGATATCAGTATGAATGTAAAAAATCTACTCATTGGATTTGGATGATGAATCGAATATGCATTAAAAATACCATTTAATATTCTAAAACGGATATAAAAAAATCCAACCACGATTGTGATTGGACTTTATTTATAATAGCTTTTTGTCTTTAATTATTTAGCATAACCGGCATTACCAGCATAGTAACGTGTTCTCCCTCGTCTAATCCATCTACAGGAGTTAAAATTCCTGCTCGGTTTGGCAATGACATTTCTAATTGTACGTCATCTGCATTCAGGTTATTTAACATTTCACTTAAGAAACGAGAGTTAAAACCAATTTGCATATCATCTCCTTGATAATCACAAGTAAGACGCTCTTCTGCTTTGTTTGAGTAATCGATATCTTCTGCAGAAATATTTAGCTCGGCACCTGCGATCTTCAACCGAATTTGATGCGTAGTTTTGTTAGAGAAAATAGAAACCCTACGTACCGAATTTAAAAACTGTGTACGAGCGATTGTTAACTTATTAGGGTTTTCTTTCGGAATTACAGCTTCATAATTGGGATACTTACCATCAATCAATCGACAGATCAATTGCGTTTCATCAAAAGTAAATTTTGCATTTGATTCATTGTATTCAATAAGCACCTCACTATCGCTTCCTGCAAGGATACCCTTCAATAAATTGAGTGGTTTTTTCGGCATAATAAATTCTGCCGATTGTGAAGCTTTAATATCTTGTCTTGTATATTTTACTAATTTATGCGCATCGGTTGCTACAAATGTCAGACCTTCTGTAGAGAACTGAAAGAATACACCACTCATTACTGGTCTAAGATCATCGTTACCTGTTGCAAAAATTGTTTTGCTTACAGCGGTGGCCAATACATCCCCAAGAAGTGTCGTAGAACTAGGATCTTCTAACTCAACAGCCTTTGGGAATTCCTCTCCATTGGCATATGCCAAGGCATATTTTCCATGATTAGAACTTATTTCTACTGTATTATTATCGGCAGCTACAAAAGTTAAAGGTTGCTCAGGAAAAGTCTTAAGCGTCTCTAATAACAATTTTGCTGGTACAGCAATGGTCCCTTGATCTGATGATTCTACTTCTAATTTTGCAGACATAGTAGTCTCAAGATCTGAAGCCGAAACAGTTAGAGAATTGTTATCTAATTCGAATAAGAAATTATCTAAAATAGGTAGCGTATTGCTATTGCTGATGACTCCACCTAATACTTGTAGTTGTTTTAATAAATATGAACTTGATACTATAAATTTCATATACCTGTGTGTGACTAGTTATATTCAGTTTTACGCAAATATAATTGTAATCTATAAGGATTTCGGTATTCAAAAAACCATAGTTATTAACAAAGCAACAGTAGTTATTGACTATCTTAAACAAAATAAGATCAAAGGCTTCTGATTTCTGATTTACGAATCGGAAGTATTGTCCATCAATTTGTCGGTATAATGAGCTTTATGTTTGGGAGCAGAAAAACGTTTTTTATTGTATTCGGTAGATTGCCCTTTGGGAATTGAGAGGCTTTTCCAGTCTGATCCGGCGATCATCTTTCCTAGAAATACTATTTGCCCAACATGGTACGCATAATGTGCCAATTGCCTGTTAACGGCTTCGCTGATGCTATGTTCTATATTTCTGATATAAACAGGTTGGTTAAAATTGGTTTTATTAATACTTTCCAAAGCCCCAAAAAGACATTGCCAACCTTCATTCCATTTTGATACTAGTTCTTTTTTGGAAGTAATATCGCTATCAAATTCGGCATCACGTTCTCTCCATTCTTTTTCACCATCGGTAGTTAAAAAATCGGTCCATCTCGATTTCATGTTTCCCCAAAGATGTTTTACAATAATGGCAATACTATTACTATCCTCATTATACTGCCAAAATAGTTTTTCTTCAGGAAGTTGGTCGATGGTTTTTTCTCCTATGGATTTGTAGTATTTGAATTGCTTTAGTATTCCTTCAAGATAATCTTCAGAGTTCATAAAAATTGGTTTTCCTTTAAAGATACCTCTTTTCTGGCAAGTTTTACTTAAGAATATCTTAATGATGGCTGTTCTTAAAATAGCATTTTACGCTTACGTACTAATAACCAGATAACAACGGGAGCACCGATTAAAGAAGTTATTGCATTTATAGGAAGTGTATACTCACTCGAGGGGAGTTGAGCAATACTATCACACACCAGCATGATGATACTACCAATTAAAAGAACTGCAGGAATCAACGTTTTATGGTCTGAAGTATGAAACAATTGTCTGGTAAGATGTGGAACTGCTAACCCAATAAACGCAATAGGCCCTGCAAATGCAATGACGCTTCCAGACAATAAACCTGTTGCAAGAATGATAAGGAACCTACTGGTTTTTATGTTTAAACCGAGACTTCGGGCGTAATTTTCACCAAGCAATAGTGTGTTTAGCGGTTTAATCGAAGCAATTGTAAGCAATATCCCTAATAGAAATACCCCAAAAAAGATAAGAATTTCATACCAGGATAGGTTTCCAAGGCTTCCAAATCCCCAAAAAACATAACGCTGTAATTGATCTGATGGAGCAAAGTAAGAAAGTACACTAACAATAGCAGCCGTAATACTTCCAAACATCAACCCAATAATAAGAATAGCCATGGTATCTCTTACCCGTGTGGAAACGATCATAACAGCAAACAAAACTATTACACTGCCTAAGCTTGCTGCAATTACTAATCCCCATTTTGAGATCAAAAAGCCAGATAAAGCTGCTCCGGCAAAAGAACTGCCTAGTATTAACAATGCGACACCAAGACTTGCTCCAGAGCTTATACCCAAAACAAAAGGCCCGGCCAAGGGATTTCTAAATAGGGTTTGCATCAACAGTCCAGATATTCCTAACCCACTACCAACAATAATAGCGGTCAATGCTTTAGGTAATCTGTAATTTATAATGATATGCCTCCAGGACTCTTTATCTACAGGACCGCCAACCAAGCTACTAAGTGTATCTAACCACGGAATGAAAACCGAGCCTAAGCTAATATTGGCAATAAAACAGAGCAGCAAAAGCAGAGCAATTCCTATAAAAACTTTTTTATATGATTTGTTTGGGGTCAATTAATTAAGTTTTTCAAAAAAATAAGGTTCGTAATCGGTTAATAGTTCTGGATGCGCTATATGGATTATATCTTTTAGTATAAGGTCTGGTCGCATTGGTCCCAGTTCATAATAAATTAATCCACCTTTGGCACCCATTTTTAATGTTGAAGAATATACGGTTTTATTTTTAAACGCCTCAAAAAAGGCATATTGATGATTCTTTTCTTTAAGCTCCGAAAGTGATTTCGAATTACCAGAACCAATCCATAGATCGGCATTTTGAGCTTTCTCTAGTACACTCTCAAAACTTAAGGCAATACTTCCTGTTTTTTGAGTATTTTCCCAAAAATATTTTGTGTTGGCATCTTTCAGGAATTTCGCTACATAGCTATTTCCACCGGGAACATGCCACACATCTTTAAACATATTGCCTGATAATACAGTTGGAGCATGGGTTACATTTTTAGCCAAAGTAACAGCTTCAGTATAATCTTTTTTGATATTTTGAAAAACTTCTTCGGCTTTAGTTTCTTTCCCAAAGAAAGCAGCAACAAATTTTATCCATTCGGCTCTTCCTAATGGGTGTTCTTCCATCCAGGAACCATTCATCACTACAGGAATCCCTGTTTTTTGAATGAGATCATATGTCTTTGTGTCTCCGCTGGAAGAAAATCCGATAACTAGTTCTGGAGCAAGTTCGAGTACTACTTCAGTATTTAAATTATATTCTTTTCCTAGTTCTTTTACGGCGCCTTTATCAATTAAAGCTCGGGTCTTTTCTGAAGAAATATAATTAGTATAAGGAAACCCAACCAGTTTTTGCTCAAGGTTTAAATATTCGAGCATGGGGATGTCTGTAGTTGAGGTTACGACTATTCTTTCTATAGGTACTTCTACAAATACCGCTTTGTTGGATTCAAAAGGTTTTTTAGTTCCTTTGGGATGTAAAATATAGGTTAACGCGTCATTAGCATCGGGCCATGGTGTAGTTACTTTAATTTCTTTGTAGGTGCCATGATTTTGAATGACAAGTCCTTTGGCGTACTCGATATTTTGCGGTGCCAAGTACATAACCGTAAGTTGATCGGTTTCTTTGTTTTCTTTTTTACAAGAGACAAAGAAAAAAACGAAAGATAAGATTACAAAAACACTACGCATAGTTACTTTTATTTGTGTGAAAATAGCAAATCAAGATACGTTTAAACCTGAAGTAATTTTGAACTGATCTTTTGTGGTTTTTATAGTAACCACATGTCCATATTCAAGTTTAATTTTAAACGAATTTTTTAGATCTATATTTTGAATGTGTGAAATGATGGACCGCATCACTCCTGCATGCGAAACAATGATACTTTTTTCGGTTGAGATATGATTTAAAGAAAAAAAGAAATCTAGTGCCCGTTCCTGAAGCATAACATAGGATTCTCCATTGGTTACTCGAACGTTAACAAAATCCTGCATCCAAGGGTCCAATTCTTTACTATTAATAGCATCCCAGGGGAGCAATTCCCAATCTCCAAAGTTTAACTCTTTTAGTCTGTCATCAAAAGTGATTTCCTCTGAAAATGTTTTGGCAAGTAGCTTACATCTTTGTAATGGGCTCGAATAGACTTTAGCGATTTTCTGAATTGGAATTTGTTGATGTATTTGTTCAATTTCAGAATGAAAAGAATCCGTAATACCAAGATCACTTTGGCCATAGCAAATACCTTTTTCGATGTTAGGAGTAGTATGTCTTACCAAATATATTTCCATAAAGTGATTATTGTAAGGTAAAACACTACTTCACTAAGTTGCTGTACTGCTCCGGCACAATCACCTGTTTGACCTCCAATCCATTTCTTAAACTTGGCTGCAAGGTACATTTTTGAAAGATACATTGGAATCAAAACAAGAAATATCCATGGATTTTTGAAAAAGAATAAAGGAGCAATTCCAAAAATTCCGCTAATCATTAACATAAGCAAACTCATACTTTTTGCTGCAGGTTTTGCTTTGCTATCTTCGGTATCTCTTACATAAGGGTGTGTGTAAATTAACATAGTAGCAATAAAGCGACTTAAACTATGTCCCGAAATTATTACCAAAGGGATATAATATATTTCGACCTCTTTTAGCGCAATAAATTTTAATGAAAGAATGGAAACCAGACCAATAGTGCCGTAGGTGCCTAATCTTGAATCCTTCATTATAAGAAGGATTTTATCTTTGGTCCATCCACCACCAAAACCATCACATACATCGGCAAAACCATCTTCATGAAAAGCACCGGTGGTATAAATGGTAGCTATCATCGAAAGCAATATTGAAATTTCTATTGTAAAAAGAAAAGAGGCTCCGTAAAAAATGGCTGCTCCAATACATCCTACAATTATCCCTACCAAAGGAAAATATTTGGAGCTCAATCGTAGATATTCAGAATGATGATCTACCCATTTCGGACAAGGAATACGAGTAAAAAACATTAGCGCAGTAAAGAAGATGTGGATTTCTTTTTTCATTAGTCATTACTTGAAACTCCAGCACTTTCAAAACTGGCCATATTATTTAAAAAACTTACTGCAGATGCTATTATTGGATAAGCCACCGCGACCCCAGTTCCTTCTCCTAATCTCATTCCAAGATTAATTAGTGGTTCTTTTTTCAAAAACTTAAGCATCTTTTGATGTCCTTGCTCACCTGATGTATGCGCAAATATGCAATAATCAAGAACTTCGGGGTGTGTGTCATGAGCTGCCAACAATGCTGCAGTAACAATAAAACCATCGATGATAATGGTCATTTTTAACGCTGCAGCTTTTAAAATTGCACCTGTGATCATGGCAATTTCAAAACCACCATAATACATAAGTATGTCTGTATCTGTCGATGGAGTATATTTATCATACGCTTCAGACAAGATTTTTTGTTTCAATTTAATGGCTTTAGAGTCCAATCCCGTACCAGCACCAACGCATTCGGCAATAGGAGTTCTGGTATAATAAGACATTAATAGGGATGCAGAGGAAGTATTGCCTATTCCCATTTCACCAAAACCAATAATGTTACAACCTTCATTATACGTTTCAATTACTATATCGGCACCCTTTTTAATAGCTGCGCTACATTGCTCAACATTCATTGCTGGCACTAATTGATAATTTTTGGTACCAAAAGCTATTTTAGCATTAATCAATCCTGGTATTTCCCCAAATTCATGATTCACGCCAGCATCTATGATCTTTAGATCAATATTATTTTGGTCGCAAAACACATTAATGGCAGCTCCTCCATTTAAAAAGTTATAGACCATTTGCGCAGTAACTTCTTGTGGATACGGGTTGACCTCACCTTGTTTGGCGATCCCATGATCTCCGGCAAAAACAAGTATGGTTGGGTTTGTAAGTGTAGGGTGTTCTGTATTTTGAATCTTGCCTATTTGTAGTGCAATTTGTTCAAGTATTCCCAGAGCTCCAATAGGTTTGGTTTTTGTATTGATTTTGTGTTGAAGATGTTCTTCTATATTGTTATTTGAAATATATTCTATATCAAAATTCATCGATTCTTTATTAGTTTTTAATTTCTACAGGTATACCCGAAATCATTAATACGGCTTTATGGGCATGTTTGGCAATATATTGATTCATCCAGCCTTGTAATTCGGTAAATTTTCTACCTACTTCGGTAGTGGCGTGAACACCCATCCCAATTTCATTGGATATAATAATGATTGTTGCTTTTTTTTGAAGTAGTTTATTAAACTCGTCTTTTGCTAATGAAAGTGACTTTTCCACATCATTTTTTGTATCGACAAAATAATTGGTTAGCCATAAGGTTACACAATCTATAACGACCACACTTTTATCTTCAATGACCTTGGATAGTTGTTTTTCCTCTTCGATAGAGGTCCATTGCTGATCTCGGTCTGCAATATGGCGATCGATTCGTTTGCGATGATCATCATCCCAAATGCGGGATGTAGCAAGATAATATGGGGTGCTAGAAAGCTGCAATGCAAGATTTTGAGCATAATTGCTTTTACCTGAACGTTCACCTCCCGTGATATAATAGAGCATAGTAGAAATCGATTTTAAAAAGGGCAAAGTTAAACCAATACATTATTTATTCGTTAAAGTAATATCAAATTCAGTAAAATATGATACATTCGCGCTGAATTTTGGTTCTGAAACTCTAATCATAGAGTTAAAGATTAAAAGGGAATCAGGTGAACCAATTTTGAATTCATAATTCTGAATTGATAATCCCTGAGCTGTTCCCGCAACTGTAAGCTTTGTCCCGATAGCTATTGGGATGATTGTTGTTAGTTCTACAGAGGACCACTGTCAAGACACTTGTTGAGACGGGAAGGTAAACAACAATACGCAAGCCAGGAGACCTGCCTTGATTCAATTTAATCAAACTTTCGGGATAAAGGTTTGGGTATGGGTAAACTACATACTTTTTTCCGGTAACTATAAACAATTAAGTAGTTAAGAATGAACAAAAAAGTGTTTTTTAGAGCAGCATTTTTGGTGCTGGGATCATCTGCTGTATTTGGACAAGAAATTCAGGAGGATGAAAAAGTTAATGCATTAGAAGAAGTTGTTATTTCTGATTCAAAATTTAATTTAAAACGTGAACAAAGTGGTAAAGTAATCACTAAAATTACTTCAGAAGAGTTAAAAAGAAGTCAGGGAGAATCTGTAGCGACGGTACTGACCAGAACTTCCGGATTATTTATTAATGGTAATGGTAGTGCTCCGGGGCAAGATCTAGGAGTCTATGTCCGCGGTGGAAGAAATCGCCAGGTAGTAATTAGAGTAGATGGGGTAACAGTAAGTGATCCTTCTACATCTGCAGGAGATTTTGACCTTAGGTTATTATCGGTAAATCAGATAGAAAGTATTGAGATTCTTAAAGGAGCTTCGAGTACTTTATACGGTTCGGGAGCGGCGACGGCAGTGATTAACATAACGACCAAAACCGAGAGTAAAGACAAGATTGCTGCAAGTTTTCAATCGAGTATTGGTACTAATCAATCGCAGGAAGATCAAGATTATGACATTAACGATTTTGTTAATCTGGCTTCAGTTAATGGAACGCTGGGAAAGGTGAGTTATTTGGCAAGCTTCGGAAATCAATTTAGTGATGGGATCTCTGCTGCAGAGACTGAAGCTGCAGAACCGGATGCATTTTCAAAGTTTAATGTATATGCCAAAGTAGGATATCAATGGAGTGATAATTTTAGGTTTCATTTCTTTGGAAATCTTGACCAATATAAAAATGACTTTGATACTGGTGCAGGAGTTGATGGGAACAATGAATTTGAGAGTCAACAACTTAGAGCAGGTTCTTTTTGGGAAGTTACATATCCTAATGGTAGTTTTACAGTTACAAATAGCTATGCATCCTTAGAAAGAGATTTGACACGCTCTAGTTTTCCTTCAGCATATAAAAGTAATGTGTTCACATTTGATGCATACAATAAGTATACTTTTAATAACAAGTTTTATACAGTTATTGGAGCCAATGGCTCGTATAGTGATTTTAGCTTACAAAATATTCCCTTTGGTAATGTTGATCTGGAGGAAACTATTAATGATAATGTAGCAGAATTTGATATTATTGATCCTTATGTAAATTTTGTATATGTTTCAGATTTTGGATTAAATATAAATGCTGGTGGGCGCTTAAATGTTCATAGTGCTTATGGAAACCAGATGGTGTATAACATTAATCCTTCATATACCTATACTTTTGGAAACAATTACATAAAAGGATTGGCATCTTATAGTACTGCTTATATTACCCCATCACTATTTCAGTTATACGATACCGCATTCTTTACAGGCAACCCAGATTTAGAACCAGAAGAAAGTAGAACCATTGAAGGAGGAATAGAGTTATCTCATGAGAAAAGAGCAACGGTAAGCGTGGTTTATTTTAATCGTACATCTGAAAACTTCATCACATTCGATCCCAATACATTTGTGAATTTCAATTCGCCAAATGATATCAAAGTAGATGGGGTGGAAGTAGAACTTTCGGCAAAGATGGTCGATGATAAATTATCTTTTAAAGGAAATTATACCTATACAAATATTGACAAACTGGATGATAATATTAGAATCCCAGAGCATATGATTAATGCAAGTATTGGATATCAATTAACTAAAAAGACATATACCTCGGTAAGCTATCAATATAACACAGAACGTGCTGATACTGATTTTTCTAATTTTGACCCTGTTACATTCGAACCTGCAGCCGTTACACTTGATAGCTTTGGGTTACTGGATTTTTACATCAGTCATCAATTAATGAAGAGATTAAGCATATATGCTGCAATGAATAATATTACCAATGAAGACTATCAAGAGATTTTTGGATTTAGCACCAAAGGAAGAAACGCCAGAATTGGGTTTAACCTCCAGTTTTAAACTTCGTTATCAATAACAAAAAACTCCCAAATACATTTGGGAGTTTTTTGTGGTTTTTATATTCGTGTTAAATCATTTATTTTACCTTTAAACCTTTTAATGGTCGGTCCAGGTACATTTTCTGATACGATCTCCTGTTCATTTTACTTTCTCCTACCATATCAAATTTCATAAATCCTGCTTTACTTCTGGCAGCAGGTACTGTGTTATTAGCAATATATTCTAATGCTGCGTTTAAAAATGGCTCAGAAGTTTTTCCAATAACTCCCATGTTTTGAAAATTTTCTTGAAATTCTACAAGCGGAGTAAATCCTGTTATATAATCTGTATTGCCATCTTTATTAGATATTTTGCTAACTAATGGCTGTAGTGCATAGGTATGATTTTGATTTACACCTTCTCTACCCAAGTCTTCAGAATCATACAGCGTTCTAGAAGCTTGATATTTTCCTCTGGTTTGAGTTCCGATATGAATTACATCTATGTAAGAAGAAAGGCCATTAATAACCAACTCACTTGCCGACGCGCTGCTTCTTGTAGCAAGAACATAAAGTTTTTGAAGTCCCAAAGAATTAATAGGTTCTTCAATATTATTATCAAAATCTACTATCACATTATCCAAAAATCTGTCATTTAAAAATGAATCGGCATTGGATTGATTACTCACAATAGCTTGAATATCAGGGTTGTATATGCTCTTTGCAAAAACTTCACCAGCATAACCACCGGTAATCATACTAGCAAGGGCAGTAGCAGTGTATACAGAACCACCGCCGTTATAACGCAAATCAAGAATTAAATGAGAAATTTGATCATTTTTGAAAGCGGCAAAAGCGTCGTTAAGTTGTTTGTTAAAACCAAAAGTAAAACTGTTATAAAGCATGTACCCTATTTTTTCACCATTATATTCAATAGTTTTTGACATGAATATTGGGTTTTCGGTATATTCAGTTTTGTTTAGTGTAAGCGTTTTTGATGGAACGAGCGTATTATTCTCTATGGTATTAAAACCAATGTCATAACCATCTGTATTAAAAAGAAAATCTATATAATTAGATACCGTCAATTGAGTACCATTAATGGTCGTAAATATGTCACCTCTGATCACACCTTTGGCTTCTGCATCTGTTCCTGATAGGACATAAGTAACAAAACCAAATAAATCGTCAGAATCACCTATTCGGCCAAGTTGAAACTCCATACCATTACTTTTACTCACTCCGCTAAACTCTTCCTCTAAAGCAATGTAATCATCAACAATAAAACTAAATTGATCTTCACGTATACCTTGTATTGTGTTTTGAGTTCGCAACCCTTCAAATAGATCTTCTGGAGAATTAAAAGAGCTTAGAAATTTTCTATAGGCAGTTGCATCGTCCAATTTGCTATCCTGAAGATCAGCAACATCTGGTTTATATAGATACCAAAAATTCATGGCTTTCCATATAAAGTCATCAATTTCTTCATCGTCATTGTTTATAACTTCTTGTTCATTTCCGGGATTGTTTGCAACAACGTCATCATCACTTGAGCATGAAGCAATCAATAGAAATGAAAATAATAGTATTCCTAACTTAAATATTTCCTTTTTCATTGAGTTTGTTAAAATTTGTTAATTTTTTCGCTAAAATACACTTTTTTTCAATTAACTAACAAAAGTTAGTTGAGCTAACAAGTTTTTAATCTATTTCGACATACATTTTTTCGTAATTTGGCAAGAACATTTTACTGCTTCCTATACTTTCTAATCCTATTATGTTGTAATTTTTTGCACTTCGATTTTCTAAAATATGATCTATAGCTGCTTTTACCAGGGGTTCATCTGGGTTTCCTAAAACGCCAAGGTTAGAAAAGTCTTCTTCTATTAAAACATCTGGAGCAAAACCATTAAAATAATCTGTAAAACCTTCAGAGTTTATTGATTTAAGTACTAACGGTTGCATGGCATAGGTGTGTCCTGCAAGTTCTGCGCCTCCTCTTCCAAAATTGTTGGTATCATAAACTGTTCTAGAAGCTTGAAATTTTCCTCTGGTTGTACTTCCAACCTTAATAACTTGTATGTAAGGGTTTAATCCATTAATTACTAATTCGCTAGCCGAAGCAGAGCTTCTGGTCGTTAAAATATATACTCTCGAAAGATTGAGGCTATTAATTGCTTCACCTGTTCTAATTTGGTTTTTAAAAAGATTAGTTTCCCCAAATTGATCTTGCAGATCAGCATTCCACTCTTCAGTGGTAAATACTTCACCATTAAATTGCCCGGTAATCATGCTTGATAAATCTATAGCAGACTCTACAGATCCGCCGCCATTATATCTTACATCTAAAATCAAATCAGTAACCTGCGAAGATTTAAATTGAGCAAAAGCTGCATTAAGTTGGGCATCAAAATCGGCTGTAAAAGCATTGTACATGAGGTAACCAACAGGAATTCCGCCCACATCTATGGTTTTTGTAATATAAACAGGATTTTCTGTGTATTGTACCTTGGTTAGTGAAACCGAAGTATTGGTAGGTGTAACCGTAGTGCCATCAAAGGTGGCCAAACCAATGCTATACGTATCTGGAGCAAGTAATTGACTAAAATTTTGATCTGTGATTTGTGTACCATCAACGGTATTAAAAATATCCCCCCTTTTTAATCCTTTCGCTTTAGCATCGCTATTGGGCAGAATGTAGCGCACATATCCAAATACATTTGTAGGATTATTAGGGTATCGCATCAAACCATATTCCATTCCATTATTTCTGGTAACTCCATCAAAAGCCTGTTCTAAGGCTACATAGTCATCTACCAAAAAGCTAAATTCATCAATGTCGGACTGTAAAGCGTTAAAAATTGCTTCAGGAGTGGAAAAGCCATTTAAAAAATCTGTATACTCCTGGTCCGAGGCGAAACGATTGTCTGCTAGGTCAGGAACATCGGCCTCGTACAAATAAAATACGTTCATGCCTCTCCAGATAAAATCATTTATATCGAGCGTACTTGCTATCTTCGGTACATCATCATTATCATCAAAGCATCCGGTATAAATACTGCTTAACACCAATAATAGTAAGAAATGCTTCAAAAGCTTCATAAGGATTCTTTTAAGTAAAACACTAAAAGTAACTACTTTATTATAATTTTGAAAAAAGAATGTAACAAATTATAAGTGTAGTCGTCTCCCTAGTATAAAGCTGACAAAGTTTTATACAACCAATCAAAAAACGAAATGAAAGAAAGAGCATTTATCACGCTTACTAATGGGTTTAAGGATAAGCTATTTAGATTGGCAAAGCGTTTGCTTATAAGTAATGAAGAGGCCGAAGATGCTACGCAAGAAGTATTGTTGAAGCTATGGAGAAATAAGGCCAAAATGGCTGAGTATAAAAACGTAGAGGCATTTGCCATGACAATGACCAAAAACTATTGTTATGATAAGCTAAAAGCCAAAGAAACAGGAAACCTGAAGATCGTACATAGCAATTATAAAGATGAACGACCTTCACTACAAAGACAAGTAGAAGCAAAGGATAGTCTGGATTGGGTGGGGAAAATCATGAATAATCTACCAGAGCAACAACGAATGATTATCCAGCTTAGAGATATAGAACAATATGATAATGCCGAAATAGCAGAGATGCTAGGACTTAATGAAACGGCGGTGAGAGTAGCATTATCAAGAGGAAGAAAAAAAATTAGAGAAGAATTATTAAAAAAACATAATTATGGAGTTGTCTAATATTGAAAAATTACTGGAAAAGTATTTCGAAGGCGAAACGACCATTTCTGAAGAAAAAGAATTAAAGGTTTATTTTACCAGAGAAACTGTGCCGTCACATCTTGAGAGATACAAAGATCTGTTTCAGTTTTTTTCTGAAGAGAGCAACGTAACTGCTACCAAGGATTTAACAATAAAAACCCGCAAAACATTCAGGTATTCCTGGATAGGTATTGCAGCATCAGTAGCTTTGATCGCCGGTATATTTTTAACAAAAACACCGACACCAGATCCAATAGATACTTTTGAAGATCCAGAAATAGCACTTCAGGAAACCAAAAAAATCCTCAATATGGTTTCGCAATATATGAATGAGGGCAAGCAGGGTTTAGTGTACTTGCACGAATTTGAAAACACTAAAAATAAATTTATAAAGTAAAAATTAATTAGCGCTAATAGTAGCGAGACTTAAAATTATGTAATTATGAAAAAGTTAGCAATTGTATTAATACTGGCAGTTTTACCATACGTGTCTAATGCACAAAGCTATTTTGATAAATATGAAAACATGAATGATGTAACCTCTATGGTTATCACAAACAAAATGTTTAAACTGTTAAGCAAAATAGACCTCGAAAGTACTGATGCCGAAACGCAGGAGTATCTTAATCTGGTCGAAAATATTAACAACATCAAAGTATTTGTTACCGAAAACAAAGAGGTGGCTCAAAAGATGAAGGGAGATGTTGATCAATATTTAAAAGGCGCTTCACTAGATGAGTTAATGCGAATTAAAAGTGATGACGGTGAAAATATCAAGTTTTATGTAAAACCTGGTAAAGACGACGATCATGTAAGAGAGCTGTTTATGTATCTGGTAGGGAATGACTCTAATGAAGGGAAACCGGAAACCGTAATACTTACTATAACCGGTAATATTGATCTTAAGCAAGTATCAAAATTGGCAAACGATCTTAATATCCCGGGGGGAAAAGAATTAAAAAATGTAAAGAAGGGAAATTAGTACCTTTTTATTATAGAAAATCAAACTTCTTTTGGCTTGGAGGGCCGGAAGAAGTTTGATTTAAAACATCAATCAAAAACAATCAACCTATCCTGAAGTAACCGGGATAAAAAAAACAATCAAAAATGAAAAATGTATTTAAAATAATAGGAGTAGCGACTATATTGCTATTTGCAAGTTGTAACAGTGGTCAATCATTGCAAGAATATTTTGTAGACCATCAAGGAGATGTAGATTTTGTGGCAGTAGATGTGCCCTCAAGCTTGTTGGATAAAGAAAATATAGAATTGAATGCAGAAGAAAAGGAAGCACTAGAGAGTATTAAAAAAGTAAACTTTCTTGCCTTACCGCTCAATGAAGAAAACAAGGCTCGTTTTGAGAAGGAAAGCGCAGATATAAAACAGATTTTGGGTTCTGATGAATACGAAACCTTAATGAAATTTGGATCCAACGGCACCAATATTGTATTAAAATATACTGGAGACGATGACGACATCGATGAAGTAATTGTTTTTGCTACCGATCAAAAAAAGGGATTAGCGTTGATTCGAGTTTTGGGAGATAATATGAGACCCGAAAAAATGGCCAAACTTGCTAGATCGGTCGAAAAAGGCAAAATTGACCTAGAAGCCTTTAGAAAAATAGGAGAGACCATAGATATAGATTAATCACGATTATGGATAAAATAAAAAAAGCTTTGCTAGAAATGGCAAAGCTTTTTTTTGTGTAACGCACGTTTTCAGTATTCATAATGCCCGTCAGTTCGAGTGTTTTTTCGTAATGTAATGAAGAAAAAATGTATTTCGACAATCTCAATAGAACTATCGAGAACTTTTTTGATACGATATGAGTCTTATAGGATACTACATCTCGATAGCTCTGCTGAGCTTGTCGAAGCACAATCCTTCTTGCAGTCGGATCACTCGATGTGACGCACGTTTTAATATTTATTATGACCGTCAGTTCGAGTGTTTTGTTGTAATGACCTCTCGACTATGCTCGAGATGACAGAAAACAAAATGTATCGAGAACCCTTAAATCCCTGTATAATTAGAAGGAGTAATCTGCTTTAGTTCGGATTTTATTGCTTCAGAAACCTCAAGAGTTTCTATAAAATTCGCAATGCTTTCCTGATTAATAGTTGAATTAGTCCTGGTCAGCCCTTTGAGCGCTTCATAGGGATTAGGATATCCTTCTCTTCGCAATATGGTTTGAATCGCCTCAGCTACAACCGCCCAATTGTTTTCCAAATCTTCAGCAAACTTTTCTTCATTTAGTAAAAGCTTGTTTAATCCTTTCAAAGTGGCTTGAAATGCAATTAAGGTATGTCCAAAAGGTACCCCAATATTTCTAAGCACCGTACTGTCAGTAAGATCTCTTTGTAAACGACTTACGGGTAGTTTGGCAGCTAGGTGCTCAAATAATGCATTGGCGATACCCAGATTACCTTCACTATTTTCAAAATCTATAGGATTTACTTTATGTGGCATGGCCGAAGAACCTACTTCGCCTTTTTTGATTTTCTGTTTAAAATAATCCATTGATACATAGGTCCAGACATCTCGATCCAAATCTAGTAAAATGGTATTGATACGTTTTAATCCATCAAACAGCGCCGCCATATGGTCATAATGCTCGATTTGCGTAGTTGGGAACGAATGATGTAAGCCCAGTGTCTCTTGCACAAAATGTGTTCCGAATTCCTTCCAATCGATAGATGGATACGCAACTTTATGCGCATTGTAGTTTCCAGTAGCTCCACCAAATTTGGCAGCACTTGGGATGTCTTTAAGCAAATCAAATTGCGCCTCAAGACGTGTCACATACACTTGAAACTCTTTTCCTAATCGGGTAGGAGAGGCAGGTTGCCCGTGAGTACGTGCTAGCATAGATACATTGGCCCATTCTGTAACTAGTGATTTTAATTTATCTAAAACCTCGGTGTATTGTGGAATATAAACAGTGCCAATGGCTTCCTTAATACTCAAAGGAATGGCAGTATTGTTTATATCTTGAGAAGTTAATCCAAAATGAATAAACTCTTTATATTTCTGAAGCCCAAGCTCATCAAATTTTTCTTTTATAAAATATTCAACCGCTTTTACATCGTGGTTAGTTACTTTTTCTATGTCTTTTATTGCCAAGGCATCATCACTCGAGAATGCCGTATAAATCTCCCTGAGCGAACTAAATAAAGAAACATCAAAGTCCTGTAATTGCGGTAATGGAACTTCACATAATGCAATGAAATATTCAATTTCGACCAATACACGGTACTTAATCAAAGCTTCTTCACTAAAATAGGCACTAAGCGATTGTGTTTTTGATGCATAACGACCATCGATAGGAGAGATAGCTTGCAAAGGAAATAATGACATAATTTTCTTTTTTGAAGCTGCAAAGATAAAGTTTATGTTTTGATTTACGATTTACGATGTACGATTTTTTGAGGTTTCAAAGTTTCAAAATTGCAGAGTCATGAAGTACCAGAGAGCTAAAGAAACATATTTAAGTTTCTCTCCCTGTTAGAAAGAGATGTCCGCAGGACAGAGAGGGTAAAAAACATCAACCATCAACTAGCTGATTTTCTTCAAAACCATTCTTGATCTAGCTTTATAGGCGGCACTGCCAGTACTGTAATTATTTTCGAGAGTGATTTTAAGTTCTGGATGTATCCAATCAAATTCGGTACCTAATAAATACAGAGTTGTCATAGAATATGCTTTGGGAGCCACCTTTTGATCCGTAATTAGCCAGTCGAAACAGATTTCGGTGATTTTTTCACGATGAATTTTGGTTAGTGACCTTCTTACGTCAGGCGATTTCTTCTGGTAAAAGGCAATGATTAGATATTCAAATACCTTTGCCATGGGTCGAACTGCCGAATGCTTATACACTTTTGGGGCAATGGGTATAATTTGATCAATATGGGGTAAAATAGCGGTAAGATTCTTCTTGCACAAAAATTCAAGACCCCAGGATGCACGGCACGAAATATCATCATTGGTTTTGCTGCAAATACTTAAAAGCTCAGGAAGCATTTGAGGGTTTTCAAGAATTAAATTTGCAAAGTGGTTTCTTTTTTTGCGTGAATGATCTACACTATTTAATACTTCTTCGAGGGACATCATAGGGATATGCATAATACTATTTTCAAAAGTAAAAAAATAAAAGAGCTTTCATTAATAATAATACGGTAGATAATGGCTTTAATAATAATTACTTGTTAAAATCGTTATGTCTTCTGTAACAGGTGATTATCATTTTTTGGTTTTTACCCTACTAAATAACTCACACAATGCTTGCGAAGATTAAAAACATTTTTATCGTTCTATTATTGGTTCTGATAATAACACAGTTCTTAAGGCCCGAGAAAAACCTGGGCAGCTATGATAGTATTACAAGTTTTGAAGAAGCTACGGGTGTATCTGAAGAGGTTAAAACCGTACTACAAAATAATTGCTACGATTGTCATAGTAATACTACACGCTATCCATGGTTTATGGAGGTAAGTCCAGTAACCCACTATATGGCTTATAAGATCGAGGAAGGGAAAGAGCATTTTAATGTATCTACCTGGGAATCTTACACCGATAAGCAAAAGGACCGTAAATTGGAAGAGCTTATTGAAGAGATCGAATACAAAAAAATGCCATTAAAACCATATACCTGGGTACACGGTGAACTCTCTGGTAGTGATGCAAAAACACTAATTGGTTGGGCAAAAGAAGCTCGTGAAAAAGCCAAAGCACCTACCAAGGATTCTTTGCCAGAACAAGTAGTGGATTCTATGGCGGTTAGTAGTGTTACTGCAAAGTAGCATCAATAGTTCATTAATTCTTCTACCACCTTGGGAACACCAATAGTTGCTTTTTCTGGTAAGATTGTAAGGTGTTCTGATTGTGCAATGGCAGAATTTGGATCCACAAAATAAACAGGAATTTGCGGTCGTGTATATTGCAAAAGACCGGCTGCAGGGTATACCTGCATTGATGTGCCTATAATCATTAAGATATCGGCTTGTTCTGTAATGGTAATGGCTGTGTCCATCATAGGTACCATCTCGCCAAACCATACAATATGAGGCCTTAATTGAGAGTTATGCTCGCAGAAATCCCCAAGATTCAGGTCTTCTTTCCAATCAAGAATCAGATTTTGATCAAACTGACTGCGTACCTTCAAAAGTTCACCGTGTAGATGAACAATCCTACTACTGCCCGCTCTTTCATGTAGATCATCTACATTTTGGGTGATCACAGTTACATCGTATTGGTCTTCCAGTTTTACCAAAGCCTCATGCCCCTTATTGGGTGTTACGGTTAGTAGCTGGCGACGTCTTTTATTATAAAAATCGAGGACTAGTTCTGGATTGTTCTCCCATCCAATCGGTGAAGCCACTTCCATAATGTCATGCCCTTCCCATAGACCATTCGCATCTCTAAAAGTGTTAATACCACTTTCTGCACTAATACCTGCTCCTGTAAGTACAACGATTTTCTTCATAAGCTATTCTTGATTTGTAAGTTCGAATAAAGCTATCTAAAATTGTTGAATTCTTTATAATGAAAATCAATAGATTTTGATAATTACAACGCTTTTTATGATAGTTGCGTCTCACTTTAAAGATCGTTTTAGGGTTAATCACTTCTTTTTTATCAATTTTTTATAAAATCATATACTTAGACACCACTTTGTACGTTTTAGAACACTTCATCTTTTGTTTCGATGAAGTGTGATAAAATTACGATGAAATACAATTTGTAACTATTTGATTCTAAATAAGTTCCGTAGTATTATTACGGTTTTACCGTATGTAAAAGAACAAGTAAAAATCCTATCTTGTGAGTATAATTTTACAATGTTTACAGACCAACGCTAATTTCTAAAAACTAACCCTATGAAATATCCCTATGTAATTATTGATAATGACCAAAAAATTGCAGATTCCATTCAGATTGCCTTAGAAGAACAAGCAGATTATATCTGTACCGGAATTGCAAAGGACGAGCAAACGGCATTGGATTTAATTTTAGAGAGAAAACCCCGATTAGTTTTTTTAGAACCCGAGGTCCCGGGGACAAGTTGTGCTAAAACTCAGTATTCGTTGATGACCGAATTAGCAAAATATATGACCAGGTTGCCAGAGTTTATTGTGATTACAAAAACTACCGAGTATGCTATCGAAGGGATACGCAATAGAATACTTGATTATATCTTGAAACCCTTGGGTAGAGGTCAGATTTTGAGAACGTTAATGCGGTTTGAAAAGGATTTTGATCTAGTGGAGGATACTACATTATGTTTTAAATCATACGGAGATTATCGCTTTATAGACGTAGATGAAATACTCTATCTGAAAGCTGATAATAATACGACCGATTTTATCATGAGTAATGGCAATAAGGTAGAGGCATTTAAAACCTTAAAACATTTTCAGGAGTTGTTGCCAGATCATTTTGTGCGTATTCATAACAGTTATATTATTAATACCCGATACGTATCCAGAATCCATTTCGGGAAGGCCAAATGTGCCATCAAGAATAGTAATGATATGATTCCTTTTTCAAAATCTTACAAAAATAATGTCGAAGAAATCAAAGATAATCTTGCTAAAAAAAGTTTGATACAGATATAAATTAAGATAATATTTTCTTAAAAGTAACCGATGACAAACGTATGTTATCGGTTTTTTTTGTTATAAACCCTGTCCGTTACATAGTGACTATTTGGGTACGCAGATTCCTACAAGAAAAATGTGAATTTTAAAATCCATTCATTTACCATTATAATCGGTCGATCTACCCTTAAAAGAGGTTAATTCACTAAAGACACCTTAATATATTGGGCGCGCGCGAGGATTAGGCCTACATTTGTAGTGTACAAAAGGAAAAATGACAACATAATTTTAACTTTTTTTCCTACAAAAATCGTAAAGCGCTACGATCCCCAAAATAAATATAAACTAATAAATTAATTTACCCCGCAAAGACTTGATTGTCTTTGAATTAACAAAAAAACAAGAAAAGTTATGAAAACGATTAAAACTTTATTTGCAATTGTAGTATTAAGTACCATGTTTATCGCTTGTGAAGCAGATTCTGTAAATGAGGAGGTTGGAATTGAATTGGAAGATGTTGATACATTAGGAACTGAAAATACTGGCGAAGAAGAAATTGATCCTACTAAATAATTTAAATCAAAAATTTGATCAAAAGAAATTTAACTAAAATTATTATTATGAAAACTATAAAGACTTTTTTCGCTATATTATTTCTAACTACAATGTTCATGGCTTGTGAGACAGACCAGGTTGATGATGAACTTGGAATTGAAAATGATATTGAAACAGTTGGAACAGAAAATACTGGAGAAGAAGAAATACCTCCTACAAGTGAAAATAATTTCTAGGGAGATTTTCTAAATAAATATTAAAAAATAAAAATCAAGGATACATTTTATATGTTCCTTGATTTTTATTTTTTAATATTTACGTATTTTAGTTACAAATAATATCTAAATAAACATGATTAATAGTCCCATCAAATATTTCTTGATACTTTTTTTTAGTATTATGTGTTTTTTTAGTTGTTCAAATGATGAATTAGCAAGTAATAGAGATCAATATTCGGACTTAATAAAAATGGTCAATGAATATAAAGAGGCTGCGGAAGATAATTCATTATCTAAAGAGGAGAGATTGAGTTCCTTGGGGAATGCATTATATTGGAATGAGAAGATTGAGGATGAAAAAGAAAAAAGAAAAATTAAATCAGAATTAGGCTTAATATATTACTTTATGAAGGAGTATGATCTCTTCAAAAAAGTAAATATTGAAACTTTATCATTATCAAGAAAAATAGGAGACTCTCTGGGAATAGCTAAATCTTATAGTAATATGGGGTCCTACTATAATCGAAAAAACATTCCGGACAGCGCTTTTTTTAGCTTTAGCCGAGCTAAAGAGATATATAGTAAATTGGACAATAGTAATAAGCTGGATAATGATGATGTGAAATTTTCATACGGTGCTGCATTGTATAATTTGGCTTTAGTACAGAAAAAGTTCAAAGATTATGTGGGAAGTGAAGCCAGTTTGGTTAATGCAATCAAGGTTTTTGAAAGTCTAGAAAAAAATAAAAATCTTTATTTATGTTATAATAATCTAGGAATAATATCCAAAGATTTAGGAAAATATAATCAAGCCATTGAGAATTATCAGATAGCATTGGAGTATGCCAGAAAAATGGAAAATGGCAAGTTTAGAGAAGTACAGGCATTGAACAATATTGGAGTAGTTTTCAAAAATCAAAAAAAATATGATATCGCAATAGATTATTATAAACAAGCTCTTGCGAATAAGGAAATACTTAAATCCAAGCCAATTACTCTTGCCATACTTTTAGATAATTTAACTTATGCTAGATTTTTATCAGGAGAAAAGGAGAACGTTCTCGAATTTTTTCTTGAACCTATGAAGATAAGAGATAGTATTAATGATAAATTAGGATTGATAACAAATAATATACATATTGCAGAATTATATCATGTCAACAATGAAGATAGTATTGCAAAGATATATGGTTTAGAAGCAAAGAGAATAGCGGACTCAATTGATTTAAAGCTTGAATTATTAAATTCTTTACTTCTTCTAACTAAAGTTTCCAAAGGGGAAGAAGGCTTAACATATGCTAACAGGTATATCGAGTTAAATGACAGTATTCAAAACCAAGAGCGCATAAGTCGAGACAAATTTGCACGTATTCAATTCGAAACCGATGAAATCGCAGAGCAAAATCTACAGATAAGCCGCGAAAATGAAATTTTGATCATTGCGATCTTGGGATTAACGGCGTTATTTTTATTAGGATACATTATTTTTAGACAGCAGCAAAGCAATAAAGAACTGTTATTTGCGCAGACCCAGCAAGAGGCAAATCAAGAGATCTATCGATTACTGCTTAACCAACAAATTAAGTTGGAAGAAGGCCGTAAGCTAGAGCAACAACGAATGTCTGAAGAATTGCATGATGGCGTGCTGGGTCGATTGTTTGGAGTACGATTAAGTCTGGATGGGATCAACCAACGGGCCAACGATGGCTTTACCGAAGCCAGAAACAAATACATCGATGAGCTTAAAGATATCGAAAAAGAAATACGCTTGATCTCTCATGATCTTAGTTCAGAGACCTTGCCAAGTGATGTGGCCTATATCGATGCGGTAGAAAACCTAATCAGTGATTTATGCGAGGTACATAATATACGATTCGAGTTTAATAACGACGAAGAGATCGATTGGGAACATATCGATGACCAGAAAAAGGTGAACTTATTTAGGATTTTACAGGAGTCATTGCAGAATATTTTTAAACATTCGGGAGCAAAAACTATAAAAATTAATTTTGATTATATCGAAGATAAAATAAATCTTACTATCTTGGATGATGGAATCGGGTTTAACAGCACAAAGGTTAAAAAAGGAATTGGTTTAAAAAATATTACATCAAGGGTTAGTCAGATGAGTGGTGTGGTACAGTTTTTAAGTAATAAAAATACGGGTACTCAGGTATCTGTAAGCGTACCGGTTTAAAAAAATGTTTAAAATAGTTTGCTGTAACAGGAATCTGTCATAATATTTTGCTAGGATCGAAGTTAAATAAGTGAAGAACCTGTTTTTGAGAACTAAAAACTACTAATTTAAAAATGAAGAAAAAGCTAAAAGTTCTTATGATTGATGATCATCCAATGATTATCGAAGGGTATAAGAATACCTTACTAGGTGAAAACCAAAAAGAATACCAGATCAAGATCGACATTGCATCCAATTGTGATGACGCGTACGAAAGAATCGTAAAGGCGTCAGAGACTACACCTTATGATATGCTTTTTGTGGATATTAAACTACCACCTTCATCAGACGGCACGATCACCTCTGGAGAAGATTTAGCAAAGCATGCAAAAGAGTTGTTGCCAAAATCCAAGATTATTATTTTAACGATGCATAGAGAAGATCATAGGATCCATAATATTCTTAAAAATATTAATCCAGCCGGATTCTTAATCAAAAGTGATCTTACCTCGAGCGAACTGCTTTTGGCTTTTAATAATATCGTAAAAGGAAAGGCCTATTATAGTGCTACGGTAAATGATCATTTCAGAAAAATGATGACCAATAAGTTTTCTCTGGATGAGAAAAACTTAAAGATATTATATCACTTATCACGAGGGGTAAAAACCAAGAATTTACCAAACTATGTAAGCTTGTCATTAAGTGCCATAGAAAAAAGAAAAAATCAAATCAAAGAGATGTTTTCGATTTCTAAGGCCGATGATCAAAAGCTATTAGAAGAGGCTCGTAAACGTGGGTTTATATAAAATAATATAGCTATCTATTATTCATTATATATAAGATCGCCAATGGCGATCTTTTTTTGTCAATAATATGAGACATATAGATATATTATCAGGTTGTATTATGAAAATGATCTTTGGTTGTTCTTTGATTCCAGAACGCCATACTTAATTTTTTTATACCGTGGTTATGGATTACCGTAATAAATTGTAATTTATTTTTTTAAGATTTGTACTTGTACATAAAATACAACGTGTAGGAGAGCTTATAAGTACTGTGGTTTTACCATAAATATTTGGATGTTTATAAGTATAGCTTTTTGGAGTTTTATGTATACATTTATAATGTTAAAGAAAACATAAGGTAAACACGTCAATTAGCACGGTTACTGCAAATTTAGAAGAATTACTTAGGACATTTTTTAATTACCCCACGTCTTATTTGATTTTTTTTGTGTAGCTGTTTTATTAGTTAAGTTAGAATTGCATTATCTATCTGTATGCCCTATTACAGAGAGTATAAATTAATGAACTTAAAGCTGTTAATTAAAAGTAAGTTGCCTATGGATAATATTACTCTTATCTCCTTCAATAAACCAACAAAGGCTTTTTTACCTTTACACCAGTTAGCACTTAATCGGATTAATAAATTATGCTCTTTAGTGTCTATTATACATAATGATATCGAGCGTTTATGTTAGTCTTTAGTATAAATAATAACAATAAAATGACAAATTTAAATTGTAAAGAATAGAAATAAAATAACCTAAAATATAAACAACCCCGCTAATGCTAAACTTTGGCGAGCCAACAAAAGCAGGGGTCTGAATAACGATCAATTTAATATAAAATCAACCATTATGAAGTTATATTCGGGTACGTCCAAAGATGTACCAAAATCCGCTCCATTTAACTATAACGATCAAGAGGTCGATATAGTTTATATAACTAAACAAACTCAAGACAAATTTAAGTATAATACACTACTTGCATTGGGGGGAATAACCCTTTTTTTACTAGGGGTTTATTTCCTTATAGCCACTATATTTTTACATACTTCTTCTGGTATTTCAAAAAATGATCAACATGTAAATAATAGTCATGTACATCGATCTGTTTTATCCAATTATAGCAGTCCAAATTCAATTTTTTATAATCTAAGAACTATCGATCTGCATATTGCACAAAAAACATTGTGTATTAAGAATAAATTTTTTAACCAGAATTGCAAATCGGATTATGTGTAATTAACATTTTGTCGAAACAAAAATACATTTCACCATATGAATATGAGCACTTATCGAAATTTGAGAACTATCTGCTAAAACTATAGTAGGTTGTTGAAAGTTTTTAAAATGACTTACCAATTATTCGATATGTCCATTTATAAAATAAAATAGTTTATGAAAATTTTTACATATTTTTCTAATGGGAGCATTAAGGTAGCTTCAATTTTGTTTTTTTCGTTATCACTATCATATAGTGTTACCTCCCAGGTTGTAAATACATGGGGAGGATTGTCAGGAGCATTACCCGAGAATAACTTTACTACAAGTAGTTTATCTGCCATAGCCGATGGAACCACTTTTGTTACAGTTGATATTACAAGGACCGGGTCTGCAACAACGGGGGGTGCGGCCAATGCCATTCCTCCAGCATTAACATTAACAAATAGTTTTAATAATGCAAGAGCTGCGGTTGGTGTATCGGGTAATACCTATACCTATACTTTTAGCGAACCTGTGCATGTTATTCTTAGTTCTCAAGAACATAGTGAATTAATAAGGACAGAAAATATAAAAATATCAAGTCCGGATGCCGGAGCTTTATTTTCTGGGAATCTTACAGGTGCTCAAACAGGACATTTTGTAAGTAATAACAATACTTCAGAAATTCATATTGGTTCAAGTGCTTCTATTACTACAGCAGGTACTTTTTGGACCGTTCAGAGTAATATTGCCATTACTACCTTATCGGTAGAATATTATGTTACCGATCCTGCAGAAGCAGCCTCTGGTGAGCCTTTCACCATGAATCTGGCTCCGCTTCCTTTCGTGAGATTAGATGATACAAATGTTACCGGAGCGGGAGGAATTGATTTAAATTCTACTGCATGTTCTACTGGATGGGAGCCTCTTGACAATACGAATACTGGAGCAACGTCTGATTTGGTTGCTCCACATGGTATTCAATCTATGACGGTTACCTTAACAAATCCTCAAGATATTGGTCAGGAAGAACTTACAATGCCAGGAGGATTTACAGGTATTTTGGTTTCGGGAAATAACACTACTACTATAACAATTTCTAATGATGGAAATGCAACTATATCAGAATTCAGACAGGCTTTGGACGATATTTTCTATCTCAATAATCTGGTCAACCCAACTACGGGAGTTAATCGATTAATTGATGTTCAGATAACTGATATTTATGGTAACCTTTCTAATATAGCGACAGCATCATTTCCTGTTACAAGAGGTCCACAATCCGGATCGACTAATGGTCAATTAGTTATATTTACTGGTGATGGTCCTACGGACCTATTCACCGGTTTGGATGGAACAGAAGATGCAGGCGGTACTTGGGTAGATGTAAGTGGTACGGGAGCTTTAACAGGTAGTATAGTAGATGAAGCGACTTTACCGTTAGGAGGTAGTATTTTTAGATACGATGTGACAGGAACGGCACCATGTAGTAATGCCTCAACTACTGTAGTGGTTATTAAGATGAGTAATACCGAAATTGCACTGACATCTCCTTCAGCTTGCGGTGAACTGGTTACAGCATATACAGACCCATTAGAATCAGCAAATTCTGATGATCCAATATTTATCTTTGACTCTGGATCTGGAGAATTAGTTTGCCCGGCAGGATCAGCTGGTACTATATATGATTGGTATATTTTTAATCCTACTACTAATTCGTATGATGTTTTTGCCTTAGGATCGACACCTACGCAAACAGGTTTAGCTGATGGAGGGTATCTGGTAGTAAGAAATGATGGAGGTACTGTAGAAGAGGGTAGAGCCTGGATTTGGAATTCATCATTGGTTATGGATGCAGGTGCACCACAAAACGCTTGTGCTGGAGATACAGTAAATTTGATGGGTGCAGGTACTGTTACTAATCCCGTATATACATATTACGATCCAGTACCCAGGCCATTTCCTATTACGGCTACAACACAGATTACTATAACATTTGATGCGACACATACCTATGTGTCTGATTTAGGTTTTTTTGCTGTAGCTCCCGATGGAACTACAACTGTAACCTTAGGGGCAAACCAAGGAAATTTTTGTAACCCTGGTAATAATGTATCTAGTTTAGCTTTTACTAGTAATGCTGTAGGAAATGTATTCAATTTTTGTGTACAACCAGCACCCTTAACAGGAACATATGATCAGTATTTTGATGGCGCTTCAACTTTCAGCATTGATTGGTCTCCTTTTATTGGTTTTGATGCCAGACAAGGGGGGTGGGCCGTTCAAGTTTATGACTGTGTAGCTGCCGATGTGGGTTCATTAGATGGAGTAACAATAATATTCGATGACGGATTAGGTAATGTTGCTACATATACTAGTGGATCGATTTCGGTACCAATAAATGATAACTCTTGTACGCCGGCTTCAGCCTCAATATATGTAGTACCATTTACGGCGGCAACACCGGGTGTTGATAATTCAATATCACTGTCAGATGGTATAGGTGTAGGTGGAGCAGGTGGATATGAATGGTCCTATAGCACTACAGGTCCAGCAGGGCCGTGGTCAGGATCTTTTGAAAATAGCACATTAACACCATCTAGAATAGTTAATGAAACTACATGGTTTAGAATAGTTGGAGATAATGGTGTGAGTTGTGCAACAGAAGATGTAGTACAAATTACAGTGACTGATCCACCAAATTCTGGTACAGGAACAGACGAGTTTGCCTGTGCAGGTGACGCAGTAGTGGATTTGAATGCATTGATTACTGGTGCCGATATAGGTGGTGCCTGGAGTGTTTCGGGTACTTCACCAAATGCTCCTGGAGGAGATTTTAATGCAGGAGCGGGAACATACGACCCTACTACAGGAGGTGTGTATGTTTTTGATTATACAGTAAATGCCTTGGCTCCTTGTACTGTTAATGCTGTAACTTCGGTTACAGTTTCTGTTCAGGCTGCTCCAGATACGGGTATAAATAATACAGTTAATGCTAATGGTGCTTCTGGTGTAATAAATCTATTTAATGAATTATTAGGTACTCCAGAAACGGGAGGAACATGGAGTTTGGATGCTGGAGGAGATGATCCAGGCGCTAATTTTGATCAAGGCCTAGGTACTTTGGATAGCTCTGGGTTAGCAGGTGGAACATATATATTTGAATATACGCTTACTAACTGTGCAACATCTATGTCTTCAGTCACGGTAATTTTCAGTGCTGTGGATACCGATATGGATGGAGTAGGTGATGCTGTCGATTTGGATGATGATAATGATGGAATATTAGATACAGCAGAAAATAGCTTGGGAGTAGATCCATCTGCCGATGCAGATATGGATGGTATACCAAATTATGAGGATTTTGATGATAATGGTAGTGCAACAGCACCAGTATGTTTAGATGCTGATCTCAATGGTATTTGTGATACATTGGACCCTATTTTTGATTTTGACGGAGATCATATTCCTAACCATCATGATTTAGATAGTGATAATGATGGTATTTATGATGTAGTAGAAACAGGAGGTACACCAAGTAGCGTAAATCCTGGCCAGGCGAACGACACAGATGGAGATGCTACAAATAATAGCGGAGTTCCAAATTCTGCTAATGGCGGGGCAGGAATAGCTCTTCCAACCAATACTGATAGTTCTGGAGATCCTGATTATTTAAGTTTAGATAGTGATGGAGATGGTTGTAACGATGTATTAGAAGCAGGTTTTACCGATGGGGATGATAATGGATTATTGGGTTCTGGAACTTTTGGAGCAGGTTTAACAGTTGATGGTAATGGAGTTGTAACTTCAGGAACTGATGGATATACCGATCCAGCAGATAGTGATGCAGATACAGTTGCAGATTATCAGCAAATTGGTGGCCCAGATACTGATTTTGATGGCATATCTGATGCTTGTGACCTTACTTTTGATAACAATGATGGTGATAATGTTGGAGATAATTTAGATTTAGATGATGACAATGATGGTATTCCAGATACTGCAGAAAATTCATTAGGAGTTGATCCTTCTGCTGATATAGATATGGATGGTATACCGAATTATCAGGATTTTGATAATAATGGTAGCGCAACTGCACCAGTATGCTTAGATGCTGATCTCAATGGTATTTGTGATATATTGGATCCTGTCTTTGATTTTGATGGCGACGGAGTGCCTAACCACTTTGATCTGGACTCAGATAATGATGGTATTACAGATATTATAGAAGCAGGAGGAGTGGATACAAATTTTGATGGAGAAGTTGATTATCCTACTCCTGGAGATCCTACGTCAATGATCGATGTAGATCTTGATGGACTAGATGATGCGTTAGATAATATTGGAGGTACAGTAACTACAGGGACACCTTTACCCACTCCAAATACAGATACTAACATAAATGATGGTCCTGACTTTTTGGATATAGATGCAGATGATGATGGTATTGTAGATAATATTGAAGCACAAACTACAGCGGGTTATTTATCTCCATTTGGTAATGATACCGATAATGATGGGATTGATGATCGATATGACTCTGATTGCTCGTTTAGCACTTGTGGTATATCAGGTACCCCTATTGTACCAGTAAATACAGATGGACTTGCGGATGGGGCTGATTATTTAGATTTAGATTCAGACGAGGATTCAGAAAGTGATACTATTGAAGCTTATGATAGTAATGATGATGGAGTGGTTGATGGTACAGATACTATTGGAACAACACCAGATCTTGGTGCTTTAGGTACAGATAGTGATGGTGATGGTCTGGATGATGAGTTTGACGTGGATACAGCAAACCCGGATTCTACAAATGGAGGTCAAACTGCCAACAACCCATTTCCTGATACAGATAGCCCTGGTGGAGAACCCGATTGGAGAGAGGATGTTATTGAGTTAACCACTACCAAGACAAGTGTGTTGGATATTACTGGCGGATTGGATGCTACTGTTGCAGATGTAGGAGATATGATTACCTATACGTATACGATAGAGAATACGGGTAATACGACACTGACCAGTGTTGGTGTTAGTGAGACTGCTTTTAGTGGTACAGCAGGCGCTCCAACTCCTGTCTTTGGAGCTAATAGCGGAGTTACTCCATCGAGTCCTGCGGGTACATTGGTTCCTGGCGAGACGGCTACTTTTAGTGCTATGTATGCTTTGACTCAAGATGATATTAATGCTGGTGGTATTCAGAACAGTGCTACGGCTACAGGTACTCCTCCAACTATAACAGGGTTGCCACCTGTTACTGCAATTACAGATGTTTCGGATGCTGGTGATGAGACAGTAGAGACGCCTAACCTGGATGGCAGTTTACCAGCTGATGGTACAGACAATGATCCTACGGTAACGTTGATTCCACCGAGTTCAGAATTGACCACTACTAAGACGAGTGTGTTGGATATCACTGGCGGATTGGATGCTACTGTTGCAGATGTAGGAGATATGATTACTTATACATATACGATAGAGAATACAGGTAATACGACACTAACCAGTGTTGGCGTTAGTGAGACTGCTTTTAGTGGTACAGCAGGCGCTCCGACTCCTATCTTTGGCGCTAATAGCGGAGTTACTCCATCGAGTCCTGCGGGTACATTGGTTCCTGGCGAGACGGCTACTTTTAGTGCTATGTATGCTTTGACTCAAGATGATATTAATGCTGGAGGTATTCAGAACAGTGCTACGGCTACAGGTACACCCCCTGCAGATCCTGATGGTACGGTGAATGCTGCAATTACAGATGTTTCGGATGCTGGTGATGAGACAGTAGAGACGCCTAACCTGGATGGAAGTTTACCAGCTGATGGTACAGACAATGATCCTACGGTAACGTTGATTCCAGCTTCTGCGGAGTTAACCACTACTAAGACGAGTGTGTTGGATATCACTGGCGGATTGGATGCTACTGTTGCAGATGTAGGAGATATGATTACTTATACATATACGATAGAGAATAAGGGTAATACGACACTAACCAGTGTTGGTGTTAGTGAGACTGCTTTTAGTGGTACAGCAGGTGCTCCGACTCCAGTGTTTGGAGCTAATAGCGGAGTTACTCCATCGAGTCCTGCGGGTACATTGGTTCCTGGTGAGACGGCTACTTTTAGTGCTATGTATGCTTTGACTCAGGCAGATATTAATGCAGGTGGTATTCAGAACAGTGCTACGGCTACAGGTACACCCCCTGCAGATCCTGATGGTACGGTGAATGCTGCAATTACAGATGTTTCGGATGCTGGTGATGAGACAGTAGAGACACCTAATCTGGATGGAAGTTTACCAGCTGATGGTACTGGCAATGATCCTACGGTAACGTTGATTCCACCGAGTTCAGAATTGACCACTACTAAGACGAGTGTGTTGGATATCACTGGTGGATTGGATGCTACTGTTGCAGATGTAGGAGATATGATTACTTATACATATACGATAGAGAATACGGGTAATACGACACTAACCAGTGTTGGCGTTAGTGAGACTGCTTTTAGTGGTACAGCAGGTGCTCCGACTCCTATCTTTGGCGCTAATAGTGGAGTTACTCCATCGAGTCCTGCGGGTACATTGGTTCCTGGTGAGACGGCTACTTTTAGTGCTATGTATGCTTTGACTCAAGATGATATTAATGCTGGTGGTATTCAGAACAGTGCTACGGCTACAGGTACACCCCCTGCAGATCCTGATGGTACGGTGAATGCTGCAATTACAGATGTTTCAGATGCTGGTGATGAGACAGTAGAGACACCTAACCTGGATGGCAGTTTACCAGCTGATGGTACAGACAATGATCCTACGGTAACGTTGATTCCAGCTTCTGCGGAGTTGACCACTACTAAGACGAGTGTGTTAGATATCACTGGCGGATTGGATGCTACTGTTGCAGATGTAGGAGATATGATTACCTATACGTATATGATAGAAAATACAGGTAATGTAGACTTGAATGGGGTAAACATTAGTGAGACTGCCTTTAGTGGCAGTGGTACAACCCCAGTTCCAGTGTTTGTCTCTAATAGT
>CANMDH010000017.1 GCA_947496555.1 uncultured Aquimarina sp.
CTTCGTTTGTCATGATTCTGTCTGAATAAAATTAATGATTAAAATTTAACTCAGACAGAGTTCAGTTTACAGCCTCTTTTGATAAGATCATAAATCTTCGTGAACTCAGAATTATATTCTTTTTTAAGATATAAACAATCATTTTGCGAAAGAAATGTCCCATGGGGTGGGAATTTTTTTACTAATTCATATCCTTGCTCTTCAAGAAAAGAGTTAACCTCATCAAATAGTTTAATTCCCTTATACATGGGCTTATTAAACAATTCTAAATGCAGTCCCAAGCAATGATCAGAAGACAGAAAAAAATTTGCCCCTTGAAGTATTTCATATTCTGCTCCCTGGGCATCAATCTTAAGAAAATGAAAATTAATTGGTGAATCCAGACTCTTGATTGCATCATCTAGTGTTATACATTCTAATGTTAAAGTTTTAACCAATGTAGAACGCTTTTTCCATGTCGATGCTAATTTTGAACTACCAATTTTTTTTAATTCATCAAAATTCGCGTCGACATATTCGTGATTTTGTTCAAATAAAGAAGATCCATCAATATGGTTATAAATATAAAAATAACGTCTTTCTTTCTTCTTCCATAAAGCAGAATCTAGCTTGTGAATTCCCTTGGTTTTTTTTTGATTGTCATTTGGTTCAAAGCCCAATACATTTTTTATATGTCCCGAATTTTCGAACCAAGGAGAAGGTAAACTTCCAATTGCTCCAACATCAATCAAATTAATAATCCCTTTACCAGACTTATCAATTTTTCCATTGCCGAAAATAGTCTTAAAAAACATCCTATATATATCCTTTAGTTTTTTTTTAATTAACTGTTTTACCCTAAGTAAATTCATAGCTTTAAATTTGATTTTTTTTAAAATTTTCTGAAAATAACGTTATAAAAAACACGCTGTAAAACATTAATCCAAAATGTCTAGAAAGTACATTTTCTGACAACAAATTAATCACAAGGATTACAATAAACGACACACATAAGTATTTTTTTTCCATAAAGGATTTCCAACCCAAATTTATTAGACTGGCCACAAATATCAACAAACAAAAAAGACCTCCGGATAAATAAAAAAACAAATAATTATTGTGCGTATTAAGATCTTCTTTTATGGCATATTGCAACAACTCTGTACTATTTTTCTTATAGGAACTTACCTCGCCTTTTTCTAATTGTGCTCCCCAAAGCAAGATAGAGTCGCCTTTACCCTCATAATTATATACACCACTTCCTGTAGAAACCCCAATTAAACCCAGTTGTTTTCCAGAAACTTCTGTAGTAAGATGGCACCTATACCAACCAGAACCTACTTCTTTTATTCCTGCATCTATTATTAGTTTTCCCTTATAATCTATTGTTCCTTTGGGCAAGTTAAAACTTACTCTTTGATTGCTAATATCTCCTAATCTCATAATAACATAATCACACCCCATACTTTTGGCAAAAATAGAAAAAGAATAGGTTTCATTATTTTCAAAATGAAATGTTTGAGAAATATTGTGCCCAAAATTTACTTTGTTATCGGTAAGCTTATCTGCCGTCAGACTTTGATCAGGGGCAGCGGCAAAATTTTTGATTACTTGAGAGTTGCCTTTGTACCAAATATCATTATCAAATTCTTCTCCTAGTTTTAATTCATTCTTGTTTTGAGATATATATTTTTCTAATCTCTTAATATGAGTTTCTTTTAGCCTATCCTGGGTGTCTCCTATACCTACCCCAAATAAAGGATGTTTTTTTACCAAAGTCCAAGCTGATTTATATAACTCTACTCTAGGGTCATTATATTCTGTATCAGAAAAGGATATGGCTGATTTTATAAAATTGACACCTCTATTAAGATCTTTGTTGTTGGCCTCTTTTATAATCACGTAATAATATCCTATTGAAGAGAGGACAAGTAACAATCCGCCAAGCACTAATACATTCTTTTTACCAATTCTGGTGTAGTTTATCAAAACGATTAACAGTAAACATCCTATTAATCCCAAAATATTAGGAATAGAAAGCAGGTAAACTACAGAAATGAAGAAAACCGATGCCAGAAACAGATACCCCCAATACTGTATTTTTTTAAAACCAATGTCCAATATTCTAGAGATACATATACAAAAGCACATTAAAAAACTAATAGACAAATATGCTTTATGTATTAATATATCCGATTCTGCTGCTTGTTCAGAGTGCCAAAGTGCTGTATTAAAATTACTTTCGTATAAAATTCTGATAATTTCTAAAAATCCCTTTTCATTTACCTCCTTAACATAGTTTACAATCAAATAATCAACCACTATATATCCGTATATAATATTGGCAACCAAAAAAAGAGAAAGAAAATATGGTATATATTTTTTAATTGATATTGGATTAAAATATATTATCGTTATCGGGGTCAAAAGAAGTGGCATAAACTGAACGATCCTATCAACTCCTTCTTTGATATTACTTGAATATAATAATGAAAGCAATAACATCAAATATGCTCCTGCATGAAGCAAGAAATACTTTGATGGTATAGTCTTTAATCGTTCTTTAAATCCATCATTGAAAAGAATGATAGAAGTAGAAAAAAAAGCAATTAATAAGATTGAAGAATGATTAAATTTTAAAATGGGGAAAAAACTTAATAACAAAAATGTTATTATTTGAATTTTTTCCAGCCATTTAAAAATATTCAGTTTAAGCATTCAAAATCTTTTTTGCGTTACTTATTGCAAAAAGACCTTGCTTTTGAACGCTTTCAAATGTTCTTGATCCTACATGAGGCGTAATCAAAATTTGCTTTTCACCTATAAATGGATGTGGGTTTGTAATAGGCTCTTCTTCTAAGACATCTGCTAAGTAGCCTTTAATAATACCGTTGTTTATACCTTCTAATATGGCATCATTATCTACTAATCTACCTCTAGCAGTATTAATAATGGTAATACCAGGTTTTACACTGTTACTGATTAAATCTTTAGATATAATATTTTCGGTTTCAATTGTTAATGGGGAATGTAAACTTAAAACATCTACTTTGCTCACTAATTCTTTGATAGAATCTACTGTGTTAACTTCATATTTATCAACAAAATCTTGGTCAATATATTTATCTAATACATATACATCCATCCCCCAGGCCTTTGCTTTTTTAACAACCTCTTTACCAACAGATCCTAAACCAAAAACTCCTAAAACCTTATCAGAAACTTCTGTACCCACTAGTCTTTTCCAGCTATATTGTTGCACTGTTTCATTTTGTGAATGAATGTTTCTAAAAAAAGTCAATAACAACCCAAATACATGTTCGGCTACTGCATTTTGATTTACCCCAGGGCAATTAGTTACAGGTATATTAAGTCTTTTAGCCGTTTCAAGATCGATTGAGTCTAATCCTACTCCATATTTGGATAAACCTTTTAGCCTAGCTTTCTTTCCTTTTTCAAGCACTTTCTCTGTATATTCATCATCTCCACAGATGACCAAATCAACATCATCAATAATTTCTAATAGTTTCTCTTCCTTTAAAGGGCCTCTCATTCTTATTATTTCCCAACCAGTATTCTCTAATTCTACTTGATGCTGGCCAGGGGTGTCCTGAAAAGACGTTGATGTTAACAATACTTTCATTAGATAATATGCTTTTTATTTTATAGCTAATTTGTTGAAAATTATTTCTTCCAATTCTACATAGTCCTTAAATCTTAACCCTGTATAGTCTTTAAAAATATCTTTGTTCTCCTCATTTTCTCTTAATACAAAATGGAGTTTTGAAAATGTAGCGGCATCCATGTCTGTAGTGGCATCTCCCAAAAATAAAGTCTCATCCCTTTTAAGCTTATGGGACTTTAATAAATACTCTGTCCAATATCTTTTGTTCTCTGGAGATCCATGTACTCCCATAAAAAATTCGGTTAACCCTTTTTCTTTTGCTATGATCTCTATTTCAGAAGTTGGAGTGCCAGTAATAATCCAAAAATTAAACCTATCCGAATATTTTTTTATAAAATCGTGAGCTCCTTTTACCTCATCTGAATCTATCACTTTTTGTAGTACTAATTTTGAAAAATCATTAGCCAACTCTTGCACTCTTTCTTCAGAAATATCTTTCCCAAAAAACTCTTTCTCCCAATACTTAAATTTCTCAAATCTAGAAACGCCTCCATGATGAATATGATAGCTTACAACTTGTTCAGCAATTTCATGTCCATAAGGTAAATACATTTCTTTAAAAGCTTCCGTTTTAGCATTAACGGATTCGGCAATAACGCCATCGAAATCAAAAAAGATATTCTTTATTTTCATTCTGATCTTATAAATTTCAGGCAAAGATATTATATCTATTTAACTTCATGCTGCTTTTTTAAGTGTAATTACCGGGATTATCATCTTGGATTAGGAGAAATTATACCTTTTTGATTTTCATGGTACTATCTCTTCAAAAGATTCTTTGATTTCATATGTAAATATGTAAATCCACTTACTTCATTCTATCTGAAGTCCATCTCGTTTATTCCTATACAACTTATGCAATTGTTTCTTCTTTTCTTGACATATAGCTATTGCACATTGTAAATGAATTAGAAAAATTTGAAAGTATTCTGGTCTTTGGTGACTCTGAAGGAGATAAAGAAATGTTAGAAATTGCCACAAGTCGGTATTTTAAGTTCTTCAAAACAGCATTATTCCTGGCCCACGACCCATTTCATAGCGCCATCATAAAACACTTTGCTCACCGGATAATTTGTACTCTCAGAATTCAACAATTCATTTAATATTTTTATTTTTTCTTCTCCTTTGATCAACATTATTTTATGGTCTGCTGCCATAATTAAAGGATAGGTAAGACTAACTCGGGTATTTTTAAGTTTTGCTACTTCGTTGTGAACAACCATCTTTCGATCTTCCTGTAGTGCTAATGTATCTGGAAACAAAGAGGCAATATGCCCATCTCCTCCCATTCCTAAGATCATCAAATCAAAAACGGGGATTCCTAATTTACCTTCTGGAACTATTTTCCTTATTATATTTTCGTATTCTCTTGCGGATTCTTTGGCTGTTTTAAGAGTGTCAAACATTGGATAGCATGTCGAAGAGGTAAAATCAAAGAAAGCTTGTTTAATAGTTCCGAAATTGCTTTCCTTACTTTGTAAGGGCACACACCTTTCGTCAACAAGAAAAAAAGATATCCGTTTCCAATCCAGAGTCTCTTCTTTAAGTTTTTCTAAAATAGGTATTGGCGTACTGCCCCCTGACAAAGCAATATTTATGGTTTCTCTTTTATCAAGAAGCTCAAGTATGGTAGTATAAATTTCTTTGGTAGCTACATCTACAAAGTCAGGTAATGTGCTATAAAGAATTTCCTGATTATGCTTTTTCATCCTTATGAACGGTTCTGATACATTCGAGCAAACCTTGCCCCATATCAATATGTGGGTTAGCAATTAATTTTTTGCTTACACTTGGCTCAAATGAATATGGAGTAAACTTATAATGGTTATGATATCCTGAGTCATTACAATTAATATGTACCTCATCATTAAGGATCTCTTTGATCATTTCAAATAACTCAATTCTTTTCATTCTTTCGGTTCCAGTAAGAACAACATGTAGATTTTCAAATGATTGAGATTCAATTACATCAACGGATAATTTTGCTGCATCTGCCGCGTGTATATACTCTCTAATTTCGTTGCCATCTCCCTTATGATCTATCTTTTTCTGAAGAACAGCTTCTTTCACCAAATTATAAATATAATTGTTATCATAAGCCCTTTCTGAATATACAGATCCATATCTAAGTATTACAAAAGGAAGATCGTATTTCTTGTGATATTCTTCTATAATTTTTTCTGAAGCTAATTTACTTATTCCATAAAAAGAACCTTTATTACTCATAGCATATGCACTACTTGCATAAATAAATTTTTTGACCTTATGTTTCACGCATTGTTCCAAGAGATACATATTGCCAATCACATTAAGATTGATGGTTTTTATAGGAAATTTTATCGCATTATCAAGGTTTGCAAATCCTGCTAAATTATAAACAATTTCAAATGTATATTTTTCAAAAACAGATATGACATCCACTTCCTTAGAAATATCGCAGTATATATATTCAACTTTGTTCTTTAGCTCTTTATCTTCAGCAATATCGGCCACCGTTACCTCATATCCTCTTTGTAAAAGTTCTTTTACCAAATAATACCCTAAAAAACCAAATCCGCCAAAGACTAAAACTCTACCCATTTTATAATTTAGATTTTAATAATTGCATCTGTTCCCTTGCGGTATCACCCAAAAAGAAAAAGTCTAAACTAAATGCTAAGAAGTTATAGCTTTTGGATATTTTATCTAAAACTTTCTTATGATCGGATTCAATAACATGAAAACCAAGATTTTTCGATTTCTCTAAAGTAATTTTGTCAATCTTTGCTAATACTTCTTTTACATCATCATCATAGAACATGCCTGGTTTTCCCATAGAAGCAGATAGGTCATAAGGTCCAACAATTATACCATCAATACCTTCTACATCAAGTATCTCTGATAAATTTTTTACTCCCTCTATATGTTCAATCTGAGCAATAACTATAGACTCTTCCTGCACCCATTTATTGTATTCATTAAAAGCTATTCCGTAATGCTGAGCTCTTGAAAGTCCAACCCCCCGAGTTCCTTGAGGTGGATATTTGACCCAAGATACGGCTTGTCTAGCCTCTTCTGCATTTTTTATCATAGGCACAATTATACCATTTGCTCCTGCATCCATTACCCTTTTTATGATCACTTCATCATTTTTGCTTACCCGCACTAAGGCTTCCATATCATTGGCTTGAATATGACCTATAAGGTTTTGCACCGTTTGTAAATCTATAGCAGAATGCTCTATATCAATTGTCAACCACTCAAACCCAGCAGAAGATAGTATTTCTACTATAGATTGATGAGGAATAGTTAGCCAAGAACCAAAAGATAATTCTCTATTGTTTAATTTACTTTTTAATTTACTCTTATTATGCAAAAAGTTTTTCATCGACTTTAATTACAATTTTTTTTAAACTTTCTATTTTATTGTCTTCCACAGCATGTTGGCAGCCATGAATATCATTACTAAAAAAAACCGCCATATAACCAGGCTGTAAAATGATTTCTGTATGTGGTCTATCTGATTGTTTGTAAAATTTACAATCATCATCATCCATATATTCTCTTGTTACCGTAACCGCATCCTTGTTATATACTTTTATCTTCTCTTGTCCTGATAACAAAATCTGTATGTCCACCTCTTTTAAATGGTTTTCAATAATCTCTGGATTTACTTTTGTTTTATACGTAATGACTTTAAAATAATAGTTATCACGGCGGTGATATATATCATCTGGAGAATCTAAATTGAGCGTCTTTAGCTCTTCAAAAATCTCAGTAAAAATCTCCTGCTTAAAATATTGCTTCCAATTAGAAATACTATCAAAAATCATCTTTTACTTCTTCTTACCGTTCTTCACTTCACTTATATTAAAATGAAAATCATTTTGATTTTTCAAGTCTCTCCTTGGTCGTTTCAAACCCATGATATATTTCATCCCAAAACTCATTTTTACAGGCTACAATATTTCCCCAACCATTTTCCTGAATACTTTCTTTACCATATTCATAAAAATCTTTCCATTCATGAGAAATACCATATCGAATTATCGGATGCCATTCTGAAACTATAACCCTGTAATCTTTATCCAATAAATATTGTATAAGCTCTTCTTTTTTATATCCTAATGGAGTAGTTTTCTTATCCTCAAATTCGCAAATAATAACCTTTGGCCCATGAGTCTCGAAAGGGAAGCCTTTTATTACAAAAAAGTCAAAACCTTCTGTGTCAATTTTTAAAAAATCAACATTCTTAATTTTTTTCTCTTCTATAAAAGTACTTAAGGTAACCAAATCTACTTTATTGGTTTCCTCATGTGTGTCTACAAACTTACTAAACCCACTTATTCCCGAAGATTCCGAGCTTGTATAAAACGATGCTCCCTCTGTATTTTGGTCAGAGCATCCTCTAGAGTCGATTGTAACGTTTTTAAAATTTTTTATAGCTGATGTTAAAATTTTTCTATTACTTAAATCAGGCTCAAATGCATATATCCGCCATTTGTCTTTTGCAAATCTTTTTAGCGCTGTGCCATGATGAGCACCGACATCAATCATTACACTTGGATTGTTATTCTCATCTCTTTTTCCTAATAATACATCGGCTACAACATCAACTTCATCAAATGAAAATTTTGGAAATAATTTATTGTAAATTCTTTTCAGCAAGCCTATAAATCCTGTGTTTTTATAAACTAAATATGCTTTCCTAATTATCATTTTATTTCTGTTTTAATTGTTTAAATATCATCTCAGCTAAAGTAAAATCCTGTTCATCATCAATATCTACCGATTCTAACTTATCAATTTCGAACATCAGAGGATTGATGCCTATTCTTTTATTATCTGCTTTGCTAAAGGACTCTTTGGTGAAAATATAAAAGTTAGAATTTTCTTCAAATAACGGTGGTAAATCCTGGGTTCTTAATAATTCTTTCGGGTTGTGATTAAATGGATTTCCTTGGGCATCATAAAGCCTGGTCTGCATCTTGGTTACAGAAAAAATGGAGTCATGAGCACCTTTTTCAATAACTTCAATCATTTTTTCGATAGCTCGGTCAATCGAATCTTTTTTTAATAAAGGATTAGTACTATGGGTCTGCAGATAAATATCTGCTTCTATATTGTTAATATCATGCTCTATAATCTTATTCATCGATACATAGTCCCCAATAATTTCTTGTGGACGATTCAAAATAACAACATTATCCGGATAATTCTTTAGAACATCATTTTTAATGTTTTCGCTATCGGTATTAATCACTACCTTGTCTATATATTGCGAAGCTAAAAGAGTGTCTAAAAGCCTATGATAAAGAGGCCTGCCATAAAATTCTTTTAGGTTTTTATTTGGAACTCTTTCGGAGTTCCCTTTCATTGGTAAAAGAGCTACAATTTTTAACTCGACACCCTTTATCGACTTATGAGTCATATTATAAATTTTAAAAACAACAAAAGTGATCTTAATTGATTCACTCTATCATCAAGCTCGGAGAAGCAATAAAAACTTCAGATCTTAATTTTGTGGCACCCTCCCAGGTACCTATAGGTTTTGAACTTTCAGTTGGACCAAATATTAAAGTAACGGGAGAGGTGTCTAGCTTTGTTGTAATTGAACAACGAAACCAATCATCATCAACAGGCTTAATATCAGCCACAATATTATTAAAGTCGCCACTGTTTTTTACACCCAATACTTTACCTTTTGCGATATTAAAAATAGCATCTACCCTATTAGGATATATCCCTTGAATCCTCATTCCAAAACTGTTATTATCAGTTTTACTTTTTCTCACCATTATGCTGAACTCATGATCCATACCTATATATGGAAAAATATCTTTAATATACGCATAGGAAGGGGTATCTTCTTTTATCCTTTTTAATTTGAATACAGTGGATCCTTTTAACGCAGTGGATTGTTTACTGATAGATAATTCTTTTGAAAGCCAAGAAGATTTGTTTTCTGGAAACAAGTTTACTTTAGATCTACCTAGTGCTAATTCACTATCTAATTCCTCTTCCTTGATTCCTAATTCTTTTTTAAGCCTCAAACATTCTTCTTTGATAATTTTTTGATTGTACCGAACATTAAAAGGCTTAAACACTTGTTCTATAAATTCTTTCCTAAGAATTGGTTTAAAATGGGTAATTTCTTCTTCGTACTTTTTTAGTAATTTATCAAGATATTCGGGTTTAGAAACCTTTTCTAAAGCATAGACTAGTTCTTTTAGATACATTGTATCTTTTTTCATGTCTGTAAACAGGAAATGATCATATTTTTTTAATCTCAAACCAGAGTTACCATCAAAAGCTATGGGTTCTAACTTGGACGTTATTGGATTGTAATAGAATCTTACGTTTATTATATAACCACCATGTACCGCTCCAAACAGATTGAGTAAAGCATTATTCATGGCCAATTTTTTAATGTCAAATGCTTTATCCAATGTCTCCTTGCCTGATCTTACATCTTCCAGTAAATTTTTACCTAATTTAAAATAATTAGAAAATGTAGTGTCTGCCAAAATTCCATCGATCGAGAATGCCGTAATTCTATCTTTTGCGGTATTTCTTATATTCCTATTTATAAATCTATCGTATTTAATACCTGATACATTACCTACCATTTTGGCCTTTTTTACTTCTGCCCACCAATAATCTTCAGAAAATTTCAAAATAATGCTTTCTTTTCTTCCGTTACTCTCGATTGTTCTTTTATCAAAAGTTTCTTCGATAGCATAAATTCCGACTTCTTTATTTATATAGTTTTTATTATCTGCTATATGTATTGCTCCTTCTAGGAAACCATATCGAAGCCCTATAAGGCCTTCGTCTTTATTGGCTTTATGATAAAGCCACTCATTAAGATACCCTCTAGTTTGAGGATGGTGTATGGAAAATTTTCGCATACCCATAATGGTTTTGTCATTTTTCAGCTTGACCCTAAATGACCACTTATCTCCTATTAAATGATCCGTCCAATCTCCTTTCAATCTAACATCTGCAGGAAAATCTACTCCATTATAAGAAATCATAGCGGGCACATAATCAGTATCGCTGGTCTCCAAAACACCTATTGCTAAGGCTTTATCTCTTTTCTTTTTCAGCTTCCTAAAATCCTTTTCTTTTACAGTAACCTGAATTAAATCTAAAACTGTTTTTTGTTCAAATTCTGGTGTTATAGGATATTTTGGTTCCTTTCCTATATAGGATTTTAGAGATAATAGCATTATCGCCATAACAGCAACTGCTATTAAAAAAAATGGTGAGAATTTATTTGAAGATTTGAGCTTCATAAAGTTTAGTAGTTTTCAATAAAACTAAATTGAATATCTCCAATTGCTTTAAGTTCATTCTTAGCATTAATAATGCTATCAAAATCTTTAAATTCTACGTTTAAAGAAAGTTCTGTGGTATCATTAACTTCATCTAATCTCCTAAGATCCACCTTTGAACAATATCCTCTTAAGATATCTAATATCTCTTTTTCGTTAAGTTGATTATCTGATGTGTTCGAAACTGTCATTATTAGGTTTTGTTGAACAGCATTTTTTACACTATTGAAGTTTTGAATTATCACATAAAGAATAATGATTACTGCACCAATTAAAGTAACGACTCGTTGGTTCGCTCCCATACCCAATCCCAAAGCAATAGCCACAAAGAAGTAAACTAATTCTTCGGGCTCCTTGATGGCGGTTCTAAATCTCACTATAGAAAGTGCCCCTACCAACCCTAGGGATAAAGCTAAAGAAGATTTTACTATTGAAATGACCAACATAACGGTAACTGCTATAAGAACAAAAGTTTGTGTTAGCTTTTTTCTATTAGAAAGTGAATTACCGTATTTTGAATATATTATCCCTATGATATAGGATAAAATAATTGTTATAAAAATATTAATTAAAAAATCGATAACCGACAACGCTCCCGAACCAAATTGATTAGCGATTTCGTTTAAAAAAGATTGTTCTTGCATAGCTCTGTATTTATTATTGAGGGAATCGTTTAATAGTATTAACCCCGTTTACATATTTTGAATTTTTATTTAATCTAAAAGGAAACGCAGTCGAAATAGAATTTGCGTCTTTATCATCTGTTAAACCATATTTTAATTCTACAATTTTATTTTCGTCGCCTTTGGGTGCAAAATTAAAATTATTAAACAACTTATCAATTTTATAGTACAACAAATTAAAATCTAAAGTAATTCTAAATCTATTATCCGCAGATAAGTAATACTTTCTTGAATATGAGTTTACTAACGTTGGCTTTACCATTTTAACCGATTCTAAAATAGGGGTAGGCAAATTGGAATTCTTGAAAACCTCTTTTGCTGTTTCATGGACAAATGAATTATCCAGTGTAAACGGAACCAATTTGTATGACCATTTATCTCCAACGAGTCCTTTTTTGATTTTTATTTCAAGCACAGGAGATTTTATCTCTCCAAAGGTTTCTCCATACCACCTAATCCTAATTTTTTTTCTATTTGAAACACCCAAAACATTATCAAAATAGTCATTGTACGCTTCTGTGTCAAAATAGATATTATTTACCTGACGTTGGTAGTAAACTTCTCTAAACAAGAATTTATTCCTTAAAATAAACTGCTCTATTGTTTTCGTTGAAAAGCTATCGGGTATTGTGAATTTACGCTCATACCGATAATTATGCTTTTTATCTATTAGGTGAAGACCCTCTATTTTGGATATTTCTTCTATTTTACTCATCATTATTGGCTATTTCGGGTTTCATCACTACTTACTCCAAACTCCACTCCATACATTCTGTCTTTTACGTTTTGAGAAGTTTCTATTTTTTCTCCATCAACAATCAAAGATGAAGAACTTTCGATCAAATACTTTGTTTCAATACCCTCCATGTTAATTCCTTTTACCGTAATGTTTGATGGACCAAACTCAGGTTTTTTCTGAAATGCTGTAAACCCTAATTTTGTATTAGCGATATTCAATTTATTTACGTTTACAATAGAAAGATCTTTACCCGCAACGGCAATTTCAGAATCCAATATTTCTACATTATTGACAATCATTTTACTATCTTCTCCAGCACTAAGTCCTTTATCTCCTGCATTTGAAATAACAACGTTTTTTATAAATATTGTCGAACCCGAAACGTCGATAGCATCGTTTCCTAAATTCTTAAATTGACTATCCAATACAGTTCCATTTACAAAATCCCCATCAAAGGCATCTGATTGGGTTCCAGAAATAACACAATTTTTCATTATAAAATTGGTCCTCACGATATTTAAAGCATCTTCACATCTATTATTTTTTATGGAAACATTATCTAATTGCACAGAAGATTCGTAGAAAGTTACAGCGCCTGTTACGCTCCAATTTCCATGCTTAGGGTTGGTAAGGTGATCAAAATGAACGTGCTTCAATTTTGACTCTATTTGATCGCTGAAAACAATAACTCCCTGGCCTTTTTTGTCTGAAGACCCTATAGTAATCGGCTTTGTTTTGGTACCATTGAAATACAAGGGAGAATGTGAAATGATTTTACCCCCATTTACAATATCTATGTTTGTTCCAGGAGCTAAGACAAATCGATACCCTTTGGCAACAACAAGTGGTGATGATAAAATAACCGAATCTTTATTAAAGGTGATTATCTTTTCTTTTTCATTGATTTGAAGAAAATCATGATTATTGTAATCGATCTCTTTTCTGAACAAATCTTCTTTGACTTGTTCTTTGGGTTGAAAAGGAATTATTGTAGCATATTGAATGTTTGCTAAACCATTAATATTATATGAAAGAAATATATCAAAAACGTGCTTATGAAAAACAAATCCTGTTTCTTTTTTCTTTTTTGTTACAAAAAGATTTTCAAAACTTCTTGGAAGATCAAATGCTAGGGTATCCTTTTTACCGCTATTAATTGTTTTGGGGGTATCAAGGGTCAATATTTTTTTCTTCTTACCATAATTTAACCCAACTATTTCTAGTGGATAATTACTAACATTATGGATAGTGAGGGTCAATCTGTTTTTGTCCATTTCTAATATTTCTGCTATAGCAGAAGTTGAAGGATCTAAACTTTTTCGAATCACTCTTTTGTTAACTTCTAACAAATCAACATCGAATAGTTTTTCAGGATAATACTGATTAATTAATGATATTTTTTGCAGTAACTTCTTATCTCCTTCTATAAATTCATCCTGCAAATTCATTGATACTAACTGGCTTGAAGCTCTAGAAAACGCGGCAATGAATTCATGGTTTTCTATAGGCGACTTTTCCACAAAATCTTCGTGAATTCTTTGGCAATTGAAATTTTCGAAAAAGGGTTCTAATTGCTTATTTTTCTTGTTATAAATAAACTGTAAACTACTTTGACAGTTGCCAGCAAATAATGTATTGACCGCATAAAAGTTTGCTAATTTCTCAAGATCAAAAACATCAGAAAAAATTAAGGCCCCTCCTATTAAGTCCTTTAATAACCGCTCTGCGTCTTCCTTATTTTCTCCTTTAACAGAGATAAGATCCAGAGCCTTATTATTGTTTTTCACCAAATTGACCCAAAAGTCATTAACTCTCTTTACAGAAACTACAGTAATTTTTTCACTTGAAAAGTACTCACTCTTTGCTGGGCTAATATCGAATAAAGTATCTCCTTCTTTAACATATGTGTATGGCAAAAAAGTAATATCTATTTTCGATAACATGCTTGTAAACAAAGGTTTATAAATATTGGGCACTCTCTTTTCTCCATTAAAAGTCGTTTCAGGAATTTTATTGCCATAATCTATTGACTTAAATGGAGTATTAATTGTATCCCTCCAAGGAGTTATTTTTTTATTGATTATTTTTTGTTCAACACTTATTTTATGTAAGTTAACCAAAGGCAGAGATTGCCTATACACCTCATATTCGTTTTTATTAAACCTATAGATTGCCGCTTCAATAGGGGAATTGTAAAGTACTGGAGAATTGTTTTTCTGTTCACCATCCAAATATAGCTCAACTTTGAAACCCTTATGTTCTGACAACTCCCCTGGTTTTAAAATTTTTTTTCTTCTAAGGATGATCAACTCTCTAACAGCATATTTTTCGACAACAAAAGAAACAAAAGAACTGTCAACATTTTCTTCTTTTAAAAATTTTAAAGCATACTCATCTGGAAGCTCTTGAACTTGGGGGTTAAAGTTTGTGGCAATGGACTCCTTATCGGTATTGCCGCTTTGCATTAATGATAACCCTAAAAACAACAATGGAATACCTATCAAAAATAGTATTGATCTGGTATTTATTCGTTTTTGTGTCATTACTCCTAATTTTTTTGATTTAAGCTAAAATTTAAAAGATTATTTAATTTGGAGTTTTGTAATCTTTAAGTTTACCTAGACCATTAATATCATCTCCATTTAAATGGACCAATCTAAAATTAACCGAACCATCTCTTAAAACGTCAACTATTACAAAATTATCCCGGACTCCACCTCCCATTCCTGTTGAAATAAAAGTAACATTGTTTTCCTTACTATAGAAATATTCAATTATGTGATTAGTCTTTTTTAGTTCCTTTGAAAAAGCACCAACATCACCTGCAAACATAAAAACTGGTTTGTTTACATTGTTTAAAAGAGGTATTATTTGAGGCCAAAAATTAGTTTTGCTGTCTCTACCTTGAGTTGAATTAGGAAGTGGTTTATTATACTTATCCTTAGACCACCATAAAACTTGGTGTGAAAATATAAATATATTATTTACTTTCTTATTATTATTTCTAAGCGTATTCTTCAAAAAAATCAATTGCTCACCTGATATATTCCACCCATCCAGATTGGGATCTAAGACAATGAATAAATTTTCGTCTTCAATAAAACTTTTATAAGATTCTCCAAATTTTGTTTTAAATTCCTTGAGAGGCCCATCGTGATTTCCTCGAACTATGTCAATTGGCATTTCTAGCAACGAAATATCCTTTTCTGCATCTGGCCATGCATTTGGTCTCCAAACGACATCACCAAGAAAAAAGCCTCTTTTCATTTTTTTCTGAGAATTAATAAAATTGAACTTCTCTTTAAATGGTTTATATATTCCTTTTGTTTTTCCTTTATCCCTTGGGTCTCCATAGGTATGTCCAGCAACGAAAAAGGAACTTTTTAATTCTTTAGGCGACGAGCAGCCAACTATAATAAAAAGTAAGAGTGTTTTTATCAATGTTTTCATTTATTTATTTTTTATCAAATTCATTGCTGCATTTTCATCGTTCCATCCTTTTATTACTGCGGTTTCCTCCTTATCATAATTACGAAACCATTGTTCTATAATATTTAAAATAGCTGGATACTCCTTTTTAAATTCATCAAAGGTGGTAGCTTTGATTATTCTTTTATCAGTGTCTTCTGGAACAGCAATTATTTTATAATCCTGTTCTCCATTGTCAATTAGCTTTAAAACCCCTATTGGAATTGTTTTGACAACTGCTCCTGTAGGAATGCTTTCAGACAGAACCAAAATATCCAAACCATCACCATCTCCTCCTTTGTTAGGATCTGAATAGGTTCCGGGAATAAAACCATAATTTCCGAGATACGGTAAAAAATCTATTACTCTATTTTTTCCTTTTCTTTGATCAATCTCGAATAATTTAGTTTTTTTATTGAATTCTACTTTAGAATTAGTACCCGCAGGGATTTCAATAATAGCATTCACATAATTATTCTCTGTAAAAGTTTTTAATTCTTCATATTTGATTTCTTCTTTCTTATTACAAGATACAAGAAGCAATGATAAAACTAATAACAGATTAAACGATCGAATATTTGATTTCATATTAATTGGAAACTATATTTGATACATACCATTCGTAAATTTCTTTCAATCCATTTTCTAACTCTACCTTATGTTTCCATCCTAAACTATTAAGTTTGGTTACGTCTGTTAGCTTCTTCATAGTTCCATCTGGCTTATCCTTGTTAAAGACAAGATCTCCTTTAAACCCAACTATTTTTTTGATTAGCTGGGCAAGGTCTTTTATAGAAATGTCTTTTCCTGTTCCTATATTAATATGTGTATTTCGAATTTCTTTGGTGTCTTTAGAATAGGTGTCTTCAAAATTTCTATTCTCCATTATAAAGACACAGGCATCTGCCATATCTTCACTCCATAAAAATTCTCTCATTGGTTTTCCACTTCCCCAGATCTCTACACTGTTTTCTGATACTCCAAAGCCTTTCAAATATTCTTTAGCCTCATTAAAATTACGTGTATTAAGGTCTTTCACCACTTCATCATGTTTTGATTCTGAAAGTAACTTAGCCAAATGCATTTTTTTTATAAGTGCAGGCAAAACATGTGATTTTTCTAAATCAAAATTGTCATTAGGGCCATATAAATTAGTTGGCATTACAGAAATAAAATTAGTACCATACTGTAAATTATAGCTTTCGCACATTTTAATTCCTGCTATTTTGGCGATAGCATAGGGTTCATTGGTGAACTCTAATGTATCAGTAAGAAGATATTCTTCTTTCATGGGTTGCGGGCAATTCTTAGGATAAATACATGTACTTCCTAAAAAAAGTAATTTTTTAACCCCGTGAAGATAGCTTTGATGAATAACATTATTCTGAATCATCAAATTCTCGTATATAAAATCCGCTCTATATACATTATTAGCAACTATTCCACCTACTTTTGCTGCTGCCAAAAATACATACTCAGGTTTTTGTTCTTCAAAAAAATTGGCAACTACATTTTTGTCTGTAAGATCTAATTCTTTATGAGTTCTAGTCACAAAATTAGAATATCCTTTTTCTTGTAAGTTTTTAAGAATAGCACTTCCTACTAATCCTCTGTGACCAGCAATATATATTTTTGAATCCTTCTTCATTTTTATTCAAAATAATTAAGCGTTTTATACCCGCCATTCTGAAGATATTGATCTTTCTTCATTAATTTCAAATCACTTTGCATCATATCCTTTACTAGGTCTTGTAGGTCATATTTCAATGTCCAACCTAATTTTTCTTTGGCCTTTGTAGGGTCTCCTATAAGTAAATCCACTTCAGTTGGTCTAAAATACTTAGGGTCAACACTCAAAACTTCTTTCCCAATCTCCAATTGATATTCTGGATTATTGCATTTTGCAACAAAAGCTTTTTCATTTACTCCTTCTCCTTTAAATTCCAATTCAATTCCTGCTTCTGCAAAACTCATTTTTACAAAATCTCTTACTGGAGTTGTTTTGCCAGTAGCAATAACCCAATCTTCTGCCTCATCGGCCTGAAGAATCATCCACATCATTCTTACATAGTCTTTTGCATGCCCCCAATCTCTTTGGGCATCAAGATTTCCTAAGTAAAATTTATCTTGCAAACCCAATGCTATTCTAGATGCCGCTCTAGTAATTTTACGAGTTACAAAAGTTTCTCCACGAATAGGTGATTCATGATTAAATAAAATACCATTACAAGCATACATGCCATAAGCTTCTCTGTAATTCACAGTAATCCAATATGCGTACATTTTTGCTACAGCATAAGGGCTTCTTGGATAAAACGGAGTAGTTTCAGATTGTGGCACCTCTTGTACTTTACCATACAATTCAGAAGTAGAGGCTTGATAAATTCTTGTCTTTTTTTCTAGTCCTAAAATTCTTATTGCCTCTAGCAACCTTAAGGTTCCTGTTGCATCGGCATTGGCTGTATATTCTGGTGTTTGAAAAGATACATGAACATGACTCATAGCCGCCAGATTATAAATTTCATCTGGTTGAATTTCCTGTATCAAGCGGATTAGATTTGTGCTATCTGTCATATCACCATAATGAAGATGAAAATTTCTGTTCTCTACATGAGGGTCCTGATATAAATGATCTATCCTATCTGTATTGAAAAGAGACGATCTTCTTTTCATACCATGCACTTCATAGCCCTTTTTCAATAAAAACTCGCTTAAATATGCACCATCTTGACCTGTAACGCCGGTTATAAATGCTTTTTTCATCTAAAAAATTAGTTTAACAACTTACTATCTGTTTTCTTTACAAAATTATATATTTCTTTTACCTTCTGGCTCTTTCCATTTGGTAAAATTAGAAAACAATCTTCTGTATCAATTATTATCATATCAGAAACTCCAATTCCTAAGGCTTTTTTATTTCCAATAAAATAAGAGTTATTTGAATCAATTCCTCCTAGTTTTTGAACAGTATCTATTTGCATAGGGTAATTCTCAAAATAACTTACTAATGCGTCAAAAGATCCCAAATCGGTCCAATTAAAATTAGATGGAACTGTTTTAATTCTGTTGCTTTTCTCAAAAACCGCATAATCAACACTTTCATCTGGTATAGCCATCATGGCATCGATTTGGACAGTGTCATTTTCGATTGTTTTTAATGCATTGACGCAGCTTTGGTATATATCATTTCTGTATTTCTTTAACTCTTCAAGAAACACTCCAGCTTTAAAACAAAACATCCCGCTATTCCACAAAAAATTACCTGCTTTCAAAAAAGATTCTGCTGTTTTTTGGTCTGGTTTTTCTCTAAAACTTACTACGTCTTCTTTATTATATTCAATATATCCAAAACCAGTCTCAGCCACCAAAGGTTTGATTCCAAAAGTCACTAGATACTCCTTTTTAGCAAGTTCAACAGCTTTATTAAAACATGTTTTATAAATGTCATCACTTGGAATCATATGATCACAAGGAGTGACAAACAAAATGTCTTCTGGATCAACAGCCAATGACGCTAGCGCAATCGCTGGTGCGGTGTTTCGACCTACGGGCTCGATGATTACTTGAGAAAAGTTTTTTGATGTTTCTGCTATTTGTTTATTGGCTTCGACTATTTGATTTTGATTAGTAAGCAAAATAAAATCGTCTACTAATTTTTGATTTCTATTAATCGTATGTTGAAACAACGATTGATTATTAAAAATCTTCAAAAATTGTTTTGGATTGCTTTTTCTGGATAAAGGCCATAACCTAGTTCCTGAACCACCACTTAATACTACATTAATTATCTTGCTCATTTGTATAGTCTATTTAATATAAACTTCTAATAGTTCCAGTTCAGCACCATTAATTTTCACTTGATCAAATATTGCCGGAATTAATATCGTATCACCTTTTGAGATGTTTTCTGAATGATCATTCACTTCAAGAGTTCCAGATCCTTCTATGCACATAAACAATTTAAATGAATCAAGATCTTGATAACCCCTATTGGTTTCTTGTTCGATTTTTAAATAATTTGTAGTGAAATAATTACATGAGGTTATTTCGTTAGACTTATTCGCTATTAGATCATACGTTTGTTTAAAATTATCACTATACCTATAGTCCAAGGCATCCAGGGCCAATTCGGTATGTAGTTCTCTCTCATTACCTTGATTGTCCTTTCTATTCCAGTCATATACACGGTAGGTAATGTCTGAGGTTTGTTGTATTTCGGCTATGAGATTTCCAGCCCCAATTGCATGAATAGTCCCCTCATTAATGAAGTAACTATCTCCCTTTTTAACTGGTTCTTCTTTTAACAATTTTTCAATTCTTCCTGCTTCTAAAAACTCTGAATATTCTTGTTTTGAAGTATTTTTATTAAACCCAACAATTAATCTGGCAGTTTCATCTGCTTGAACAACATACCACATTTCTGTTTTGCCAAAAGAATTATGGCGTTTTTTGGCCAGTTCATCATTTGGATGTAATTGGACCGACAAATCTTTCTTGGCGTCAATAAACTTGATTAATAATGGAAACTGATTCCCAAATTCGCGATATATCTTTTCTCCCAGTAAATCACCTTTGTATTTCCTTATTAATTCAATGAGGTCTTTATCTTTATAAATTCCATTAGAAGTTACAGAAACATTATCTTTTACTGTGGAAACCTCCCAGCTTTCTCCAATGTTATTTTTGATCGCTGGTTTGTTCAAAAATGTTTTTAATTTGTTTCCCCCCCATATTTTTTCTTTTAAAATTGGGTGAAATTTCAAAGGATACAACATACCTAATTACTTCATTATTTCTTTAAGGGATTTTTTCCAATCCAAAACACTATATTTCAGGATTTTAAAAGTGTTTTTTTTGTTTAAAACACTATATTTTGGCCTGACTGCAAAAGTAGGGTAATTATCTGTTTTTCCAAGTTTTATGGTGCCATTTTTACCTCTAATTATTAAAATTTCTTTCGCAAAGTCGTACCAGGTACATTCTCCTTGGTTACTAAAATGGTAGATACCATATTTTGAAACGTTCAAATCAATTAATTCAAAAATGAATCTTGCCAAATCATTTGCATTTGTTGGAGTTCCTGTTTCTGAAGACGTAATGGTAATCTCTTTTTCGGTTTCCAATTTTTTTAAAATAGTTTTAAAAAAATTATGCCCATGTTTGGAATATAACCAAGAGGTTCTAATAATGAAATATTTTTCTAGAATAGCCTGAATATAGTTCTCTCCGGCTAGCTTAGATTTTCCATATTCATTTATGGGGTTGGTATCATCCTCTTCTGTATATGGTGTTCTCTTTTGACCATCAAACACATAGTCTGTAGAAATATGAATTAGTGTTGCATTATACTCTTTGCATACTTCTGCCAAATTCTTAACCCCAATGGCATTTACATTAAATGCTTTTTCAGGTTCTTTTTCGGCTTGCTCTACGTTGGTATATGCCGCACAATTGACAACAAAATCAAATGCTGTTTTTGAGAATACGTTCTTTATTTTGGTTTTTTTCGTTACGTCCAACTCTTTCGAATCCGCAAAGTATATATTCAAATAAGGATAGTTTTTTTCTATTTCTTTTAAGCACTGTCCTAATTGACCTCCGGATCCTGTAATAAGAATTTTCAACATATTATATACTTCCTTCTTTTTCTAAATCTTTTAGGGAGGGTAGTGTCCTATCTCTTTCGGATAATTGAGTTTCTGAAATATTCAACTTCCAGTCAATTGCAAGGTCCGGGTCATTAAAAATAATCCCTGACTCTGATCCTTTATCATAATAATTATCGCATTTATATGCAAAAACGGTTTCGTCTCGTAATGCTATAAAACCATGGGCAAAACCTCTTGGAATAAAAAGCTGATTATTATTATTATCATTTAATAGAATCGAAAAATGTTTTTTATAGGTTTTGGATTCCGGTCTTAAATCTACAACTACATCTAACGCCTCTCCTTTTATTACTCTAACCAATTTTGTCTGAGCATGCTTCCCTTTTTGAAAATGTAGGCCCCGCAATACTCCTTTATTAGAAATAGATTGATTATCCTGCACAAAATTGACTTGTAGGCCCGTCATTTTTTCAAAAGTTTCTTGATTAAAACTCTCTAAAAATGATCCCCTTTCATCCTCAAAAACTTTTGGTTTAATAATAAAACAACCTTCTAAATAAGTAGATTCTATTTCCATTGTTTACTCTAATTGTAATAAATATTTGCCATAACCACTTTTGAGTAATGGTTTTGCTAACTCATGAAGTTGTTTTTTGCTTATAAGTCCTTGCTTGTACGCTATTTCTTCGATAGCACCTATTTTAAGTCCTTGTCTTTCTTCTATCACTTGCACAAATTGAGAGGCTTGCATTAGCGAATTAAACGTTCCTGTGTCCAGCCAGGCGGTACCTTTATCCAATACACTCACTTTTAACTTGCTCTTTTTGAGATACGCATTATTGATATCAGTAATTTCCAATTCTCCTCTTGAACTTGGAGTTATTGATTTGGCTATTTCAACGACTTCATTGTCATAAAAATAAATTCCTGGAACTGCATAATTTGATTTTGGTTTTTTTGGCTTCTCTTCAATTGAAATTGCCCTACCTTTCTCATCAAACTCAACAACTCCATACCTTTCCGGATCCTGAACATGGTATGCATAAATGATTCCACCATCTGGATCATTGTTGTTTATTAAAAGAGTCTCCAAGCCAGTACCATAAAATATATTATCTCCTAATATGAGTGCTACCTTATCTTTACCAATAAACTTTTCACCAATAACAAAGGCTTCCGCAAGTCCCTTTGGTTGTTCTTGAACCGCATACTCAAACCTACAACCATATTTTTGTCCATCTCCTAAAAGTTTTTTGAATAATGGGCAGTCCTGGAGTGTTGAAATGATTAGTATTTCGCGAATACCTGCAGACATTAATGTAGAAAGAGGGTAATATATCATAGGTTTATCATACACTGGCATAAGTTGCTTGCTTACTGCCAGTGTGATTGGATATAATCTTGTTCCCGAGCCTCCTGCCAATATAATTCCTTTCATAATTTAGCATATTTTTTTAAATACCCGAATACTGTCTTTTCAATTCCGGTTTCAAAATTTTCAACTGCTTTCCAACCCAATTCATTCTCTATTTTGGTCGCATCGATGGCATATCTTAAATCATGGCCAGGTCTATCTTTAACGTACGTAATAAGATCTGAATACGATCTTCTATTCTTTCTTGGAATTTTTTCATCCAGTAGTTTACAAATCTTTGTAACAACATAATTATTATCGCGCTCGTTTCTTCCTCCAATGTTATAGGTTTCTCCAGATTTGCCAGCTCTAAATACCAAATCAATGCCTGTACAATGGTCTAAAACATATAACCAATCTCTTACATTCTTGCCGTCTCCATATATTGGTATGTTTTCTTCGGCCAATGCTTTTCTTATAATAGTAGGAATAAATTTTTCCTCATGTTGCTTGGGCCCATAATTATTAGAACAATTGGTAGTAACCACATTCATCCCATAGGTATGAAAATAGCTTCTTACAATAAAATCTGATGAAGCCTTTGATGCACTATATGGACTATTGGGTGCATAAGGAGTCATTTCCGTAAACATTCCTGTTTCTCCTAAAGAGCCATAAACCTCATCTGTAGAAATATGGTGAAAACGACACCCTTTGTGTTTCTCTTTAAATTGGTAGGGAGATTCCATCCAATAATCTTTTGCTACATCAAGAAGTGTGAAGGTTCCGAAGACATTGGTCTTAATAAACTCATCAGGAGATACAATAGATTTATCTACATGAGATTCTGCAGCAAAATGTATTACTCCCAAAAAATCATATTTTTCAAAAAGAGATTCTATTAAAGATCGATTACATATATCACCCTTTACAAAAGTGTAATTTTCTTTCCCTTGGACTTCTTTTAAATTTTTCAAATCCCCCGCATAGGTGAGCTTATCTATATTTACAATATGGATATCAGGATTTTTGTCAAGAAAATATGGGATAAAATTAGACCCTATAAATCCGGCTCCTCCTGTTATCAAAATACTCTTCATAATTCTTAACATATAAAGTAAAGAAACACAACAATTTTATTATCACAGCAACTACCTAATATTCGGTAGATATTTCTTGTTTTCTTAATAAGAAATCACAATTGGATTTTTTGATCGAACTAATACATAGTACATTCTTTGTATTAGCCACTTTAATAAAACCTATTCTTTACCGTAGCCCTTTAAAAAAGTATTCAAAGAAATTAAGAATAAAAACAGAAATACAGTACCTATTAGTAGTAAAGGAAGCAACACAATCTTTCTTTTAAAAAAATCATTAACTAACACCCCTTTATTAGGAAATGCAGAAATAATATTGATTGTATTTGAGGTATTGGCTTTTTTGTCATTAAGTTCTACTATTTCAGTTTTTAACTGCTTAATTTGATCTAATAATTCTATTTCTGGTGTTTTTTCAGATCGACCTTCTGCAAGGTTGATACTAGTGGCTCCTTCTGGCTTACTAGCTTCTAAGGTTTGTATTTTTCTATAAAATTTTTGTAACGAATCTATTTCTTCCATTTGTCTTCCGATAATAGAATCTTGTAATGACAAGTTCACCTCATTAATTTGTTTTTGAAGCCTAAAATATTGATTGTTCTCTATAGAACTTACAATCGCATATTGACTGTTTTTAGCCACTTTAGGATTTCTTGACTCAATAGTAATCTTATGAAATTTGGCATTAATATTATTAAAGTTTTTTAGGTAATCTTCATAATCTACCATTTTCTGGGAAAGCGTATCAAGCTCCTGTATAAAATCACTAAACTGTTTGATTTTCTGAGTTTGATCTGAAAAAGATTCTATTGAAAACTCTTTCATTGATGTCGCATCTTCTAAGGAAATTTTAAGTGCTTCGGCTAATGATTCATATTCTTCCTCTTCTGCAAGTTCATTATAAAACTCAATATTATTATATAATTGCTGAACGCTATTAAAATTAGGTTCAACAACCATACTTGATTTATAAACAGGTTCAGAAACATAATCCCAGTAGCCTCCTCCTATTAAACCAATGAAAGCAGCTATGGTAAATTTCCAAAAATGCCGCTGAACAAACTGTAGAAACACAATAAGATAATGAAACAAGCCTTTTAAAATATTTCCTACAAATTGAAAAAATTTATTAAAAACATTTCCAATTAGTGTAAATAATTGACCTAAGTCTATTTCTTCTGATGTATTTTCTTTGTTACTCATACGTTTAATATCATTTGAAGATAGTATTCCTAATATTAATTCGGCAAAGGTACTTTCTTTTATAATATTATGTAACTAAATCCGAAATAAATACAGACTTGCGCCAGAAATATCCTACCTTTCTTTAAATATTTGTTCAATAATTTTTTCTGTAATTAAATATGTTGGTTTTACACCGGTAGTTCCTAATCCACCCGAGGCCAACGTACTTCCTGTCTCTAATGGATTATCTGATGCGTAATAGGCATATCTTACCTTCACTTTTGGACTAATACTGCCTCTTAACCTTGATGCCGACTGGATAGCTTTTTGATAATGTGCCCCTTCCATTTCTAGTCCTATCACGTTCCAGGTAGAATCATGAAAAAACCTCAAGATGTCTCTATTCTGTAGTGAGGTTCCTAATACAGTAATCATTGCTCCATCATAAACTTCAATCCCATTTCCCTCTAAATCTTTCTTTTTTAATTGATTTTTAAACGGATAGTTATCTGCTGTCCCTTCAAAGACATGAGCAGTTGGAATCATAATATCTCCTTTTCCTCCTTCAAGAATACCAGCTTTACCCATTATCGACACTGATTTCACGTTTATATGCTTTTTAATTCCCGAAATCGAAGCATACGGTTTTAAAAGCTCGTCCATAGTTTCATATGCCTGTTCGCCAAAGGCATAATCCATGACCACAATAACAGGTTTATCTTTTTCTTCCAGATCTGAAATTAAGGCCGAATGTTCACCTCCATTGTATTTGGCAGTATCAAAAATCTGAACATTAATATTGGCTCCACTCTGATCTTCGATATACATCATTCCATGTTGAGAAGCCAATTTTTGTACTCTTGCTCTTAGTCTATCATTTTTATTATCACTTAATGACTCATAAATATCAAAAGTGGTTTTGTTTTTTAGTTCTGTTTTTAGAGCGATAGGTGCATAAAGTGTATTCATCACGCTATGCATATTGGCACTTATGATGTGTATCGGACGTTCTAACAAATCAAACTCTTCTAACTTTTTCTTGATCGCATTTGCCCATATTTCACCATGTATATGATGTCCTAATCTTTCTCTTAATACTGGACTAAATGTTACAATACGCTTTTTGTCTTCAATTGACTCTTCAATTGCCAATTTTCCTAACCAGTAGATGATGTGCAAAAACCGTTCTTTATTCTCGGGACAAGAAAAATCTTTGTAGATAGTAGATACTTCTTCAAAAGTTCTACCCAAAATATTTGCAGTATGCGTTAGTGCTACTTCTCTTTCGGCTTTGGTAAGCTCCTTTTTTGTTTGAATGGCTTTTTCTAACTTATCCCAATCTCTGGTTACGTTACCTTCTTCATTAATCACTACTCTATTCATGATCTTATGGGATTCGATAAAAAGAAACGTAAGGTGTGTAAGAATATCATAAATCTCTGATCGCCCTCGCGTGATTTCTATATTCATCTGCTCTTCATCGATCCGGTAGCAGTTTCTTCGACGTTTTGGAGGAACAATGGCTTTAAAATGAGAGTTTTTATACCCTTCTTCGCTGGTTAGATTAATGTATCGACATTCTTCAATGCCATAAGGCAAACGGTCAATCACATACAGCAATCCATTTAGCTCTACCTTTTCTTCTGCCACAGATCCATAAATTTCCGGTCTCAGAATTAATAAAGCTTCCCTTAGGGTTTCACCAGAGACTCCCATAGGTTTATAAAAACCACGATTGAATAGGTGACGCATTGTAATGTACATGCGTTCTATCGCACTCGAACTTTCTTGGGCCCTTGTTCTTCCTTGTAAAATTAGATTTGCCATATATTTTTTCGGAGCAAATATAGGGTATACTATCTGAACATTAAAATAGAGGATATCATTTGTTGATCATTACGGTGAGAGCATCCGCAATTTTTCTGTCGTTAGATAGTCTGGGAAGTTTATTTTGACCTCCTAATTTACCAATGGATTTCATATAATCATTAAATCCATTTTTGGGAACAATCGTTATTTTTAATCTTTTCAGGATCTTTCCTTCTATAAGATCGTTATAATAAGAATTCTGTTTTCGCAAAGAGTCATCAATTGCCAATGCCAATGTATTTAAGTCATTCGGCGATTCCTGAAATTCTATAAACCACTCATGATAAGGCAATTCACCTTCTGCAGCATTTACCTGTGGAGCCACAGTAAAATCATTGACCATAGCGCCAACAGCATCTGCACCTTCTTTAAGCGCCTGATCTACTTCTTTGCCAATTACGTGCTCACCAAAGGCCGAAATGAAGTGTTTTATTCTACCCGAAACCACTAGCCTATAGGGTGAAGTGCTTGTAAATTGTACCGTATCCCCAATATTATAAGCCCATAATCCTGCATTGGTAGAAATCAACATTACATAGTTAACCCCAACCTCTACCTCTGCAATAGTGAGCCGTTTACGATTTTCTTCAAAAAACTCATCAGCTTTTACAAACTCGTAGAACATCCCCGAATCCAATTGTAAAAGCATTCCTTTTTCTTTTTGACTGTCCTGAAAAGCAAAAAAACCTTCGGATGCAGGATATAATTCGATCCCAGCTACTTTTCTTCCTATAAGTTTTTCGAATGTACTTTTATAAGGTTCAAAATTTACGCCTCCATAAATGAACAATTCGAAGTTTTGAAAAAGCGCTCCTATTTTCTTGTTTGTTTTTTGTTGAAGTCTTTCAAAATACATCTGTACCCATGGCGGAATACCACCTATGATCGTCATATTTTGGTCTACGGTTTCTTCAACAATGGCATCTACCTTTTCTTCCCAATCCTCGATACAATTGGTTTCCCAGCTTGGCATTCGATTTCTTTGAAGGTATTTTGGTACATAATGTGCTACAATTCCCGATAGCCTGCCGAGCATGATGCCATTCTTTTCATCCATCTCTGGGCTTCCTTGCAAGAATATCATTTTACCATTTACAAAAGCGGTGCTTCCGGTTTCTTCTATATAGCATAATATCGCATTACGGGCAGCATTGATATGTGTAGGCATAGACGCCGCAGTAAGCGGAATATATTTTGCTCCACTGGTAGTCCCCGAAGTTTTTGCAAAGTACAGTGGCTTTCCCGGCCAAAGAATATCTTTCTCTCCTTCGACAACTCGATTTACATAGGGTTTTAATTGTTCGTAATTACGTATCGGTACACGCCCTGCAAAATCTGAATACGTTTTAATGTTCTGAAAATCATGATCTTTACCAAATTGAGTGTTTTTGGCAGTTTCTAGTAAACTTTTAAAGACTTTTTCCTGAGTTTTTATAGGATTTGAAGCCCATTTGTTTATTTCTTTTCGAATGCGCTTGGCAAAGATCTTAGCTCCTAGTGCTTTTAAAGACATTTATATTATTTATTGTTCAAAATCAATAAAGTTGGATGGATCTGTAGGAAATCCATCTCTCCATAATTCAAAATGCAAATGAGGTCCTGTAGACAATTCACCTGTAGAACCTGCTGTGGCAATTACTTCTCCTGATTTTACCTGTTCTCCTTGTTGCTTTGTAAGAGAGGCGTTGTGTTTGTATACCGTAAGAAGATTATTGTTATGTTTTAAAATAATCACGTGGCCCGTTTCTGCAGTCCATTCAGAAAAAATTACAGTCCCCGAAGATGCTGCTTTTACAGGCGTGTCTTTAGGAACCGCTACATCAATCCCGTAGTGTTTTTCATTTACATTATACCCCGAGGTTATATTTCCTTTTACTGGCGGAAACAGTGTGAAATCTGTACTTGATTTTTCACTTTCAAATAAGCTATATTTGTCCTCTTTAGAAACTTCTTCTCGAAGCTCAATGTCCTGTGGTGATGGAGCAAGATCTACTTCTTCAGGATTTAGTTTTTGAGATTGTATTGCAGAATCCATATCAAATTCTACGGTCTTTACATCACCCGTTAAAACCTTCCTAATCGATTTATAGTACTCTTGATTTACATTAATCACAGTTTCTAAAGAGTCTGTCGTACTAGCAAGCTGTGTTGCTCTTAAATTAAGTGATGTCGAAGAATACCCTGGGATATATTCTCTAAGCGGAGTAAATGCGATTAAAAATATCGTTCCAAAGACCAAAAGTATTCCAGTAATAGTAACCATTACGAATACATTGAGCCTGTTGAGCTTAAATGATATACGCTCCTCAAAAGTATCTTCATTAAGAATCACCAAGCGATACTTGTTAAGCAGCTTTTTGGTAATTTTCTTCGGTTCTTTGTTCTTTTTTGCCATAGGTTTAAGGCACAAATATACGCAATCTGTCAATATCTAAGCACACCGTTTTTAAGGTGCAATTTGTTTGCAACAATTGAAAAATTAATGTAAAATTAGCCTAATGTCTATGATTTTATTCGTTTTAAACTTCTATAGACCCCGATATAACAACGATATATTCGTTTTATCTAGTTAAAGATTGCATAAATTATGTCGGTTTTGTCATTTCTTGTTAACTTTGTAACCTAATAATTTAGATCATGATATCATCAAGTATATTTTTAGGAATGATAGGCCCTTGGCAAATTGCTTTAATTGTAATCATTGTATTACTTTTATTTGGAGGAAAGAAAATCCCTGAGCTAATGAGAGGTCTTGGTAGCGGTATTAAGGAATTCAAGGATGCTTCAAAAGAAGATGAAGATCCTAATAAAATTGATGAGAAAAAATAATTTCTGAAGTCAAATGTAATAGGTAACCCCATCTACCAAGGTAGATGGGGTTTTTGTTTGTACTATTTAATATCTTAACAAACTACACCTCCCGGCCTATGGCCACCCTTCTCAAGGAGGGAATGTTAATCAACAAGAGACAATTGTATTCTTTTTCTGCTTAAGTCAACATCAATAACGGTTACCATAAGATGCTGATGCAATTGCACCACCGCATTTACATCGCTTATATACTCATTGGCAAGTTTTGAAATGTGAATCAATCCACTTTCTTTAATTCCTATATCCACAAAACATCCAAAATTGGTAATATTATTTACAATTCCCGGTAGTTTCATTCCGGTTTTTACATCCTGGATTGTTTTTACGCTGGGATCAAATTCAAAAACGGTTACTTTTTTTCTTGGATCAACTCCTGGCTTTTCAAGTTCCTTTACAATATCTGTTAGTGTAGGTAAGCCCACCTCTTCAGTAATATAGTTTTGTAATTTGATCTTTTTGATCGCTTCTTTATTCCCTACCAAATCGGTTAATGGTACTCCGGCATCTTTTGCCATTTTAGAAACCAATTGATATCGCTCTGGGTGCACAGCCGAATTATCAAGTGGGTTTTTGGGTCCTGTAATTCTTAAAAAGGCTGCGGCTTGTTCAAAAGCTTTTCCTCCTAACCTTGGCACTTTTTTAAGTTCATCGCGAGATTGCAGTGCTCCGTTTTCGGATCGATAGGCTACAATATTCTCTGCTAGTTTTTCTCCGATACCCGACACATAACTCAACAAAGGTACACTAGCAGTATTTACATTGATTCCTACACTATTTACACAACTCATTACCACAGTATCGAGTTCGTTTTTGAGTTTGGTTTGGTCCACATCATGTTGGTATTGCCCCACCCCAATGGCTTTTGGGTCTATTTTAACCAATTCTGCCAAGGGATCAGCCAAGCGTCTTCCGATAGAAACTGCTCCTCGAACAGTAACATCATAATTTGGGAATTCTGCACGTGCTATTTTGGATGCCGAATATACAGAAGCTCCACTTTCGTTTACCATAAAAACCTGGATAGCACTATCAAACGGTATTTTTTTGATAAACGCTTCGGTTTCTCTGGCAGCAGTACCATTGCCAATACCTATCGCTTCAATTTTGTAGGCATTGACCAGTGAACGTATTTTTTTGATCGCATTGGTCGTTTCTCGTTGTGGCGGATGCGGATAAATATTTTCATTATGAAGCAAATCTCCGTGTTCATCCAGACACACCACTTTACAACCCGATTTAAATCCAGGATCCAATGCCAATATCCTCTTTTGTCCTAAAGGTGAAGCCAATAAGAGTTGTTTTAAATTTTGAGCAAATACCTTGATGGCATTGTCATCTGCTTTTTCTTTGGCCTGATTAAGCACCTCTGTCGATATTGCCGGTGCCAATAAGCGCTTGTATGCATCAGAAATCGCCAAAAACATATGATCGGTACATGCTTCGACATTGGTTTTGATCATCACATCATCCATAATATCCAGCGCATCATTTTCAGGAACCAAAATTTTTACCCGTACGATCTTTTCATTTTCGGCTCTAAGAATTGCTAATAATCTATGCGACGGACATTTGTGTAGTGGTTCATCCCAATCAAAATACTGTTGATATTTTTGTGCTTCTTCAGCTTCTTTTTTGGTTTTGATTACTGCTGAAGTGATGCTTGCTTTTCGTTGATATAGTCTACGTAGTCTGTTTCTTACCTTTTCATCTTCGTTAATCCATTCTGCAATAATATCTCTGGCACCTTGCAAGGCCTGCTCTTCATTTTCTACCGTATCGTTAAGGTATTGAGAAGCCACAAAAAGAATTTCTTCTTCTTTTTGTTGCATAATAACTTTTGCCAAAGGTTCTAACCCTTGTTCTTTGGCAACAGATGCTTTCGTTTTTCTTTTCTTCTTGTAGGGTAAATACAAATCTTCGACTAGCGTAAGTGTTTCGGCCTGTCGAATTTTCTTTTCAAGTTCTGGAGTTAGGGCTTCTTGCTCTTTGATGGCTGCAAGCACGCTTTCTTTTCGTTTTTCGAGTGCTTCAAAAGCCGTTTTATATTTTACAATTTCACCAATGACTACCTCATCAAGATCTCCTGTCATCTCTTTACGATATCGGGCAATAAACGGAATCGTTGCTCCGTCATCAAGAAGCGAAACAGTTTTTGTGATCTGTTTTTCTGAAACAGGAACGTGTTTGGCGATATAAGAAACGATATTCATGTATTTGTTTATTAGAATCGCTAAATATAATACCAAAAACGAAGGTTTATTTTATATCAAACAGAAAGTTTTCTACAATTTTTTAGAGATACTGCTTTTATGGTAATCTAATTGTTTGGCTTTATATTTTTTGTAATAGCTTTGGAAACTAAACTACCATCACTTCCTATTCCTTCAATGTAAAATGTGATATTTTCCAATTGAGTATTTGGTACTTTAATTACGCTTGATCCATTTTCATAAATTAGCAACTGTGGTTCCCAGTGAATAACTCCATAATCTATAAAAAATTGATCTAGGTAATTGGAATATGCTGGCCTGTAAAATGATTTCACCGGTTCAAAACCTATTTTGGCTTTGTGTTTTGAGACTACGCCGTTCATCCCTTGAGGCAAAGAAATATTCTCTAAAGCTGTTCTTCTTGTATAAATTTTAATCACTCCTCCTGCTCCTCGTAAACCTTCGCCAAACCCAGAGCCATCCATATAAACACTTTCAACCTCTTGCATAGCAATGGTTAACAAAATACTAGGGTCCCCGATTAAAACATCATCTATGTATATTGCAGTTTCATTATTATTTAAAAGGGTGATTTGTGATCTCGAACTTATACTAACAGTTTGTGTTTCTATGTTCACCCGTACTCTAAATTTTCCACTTTTAATTCTAATATAATCCAAAACATTTTGATATACTTGAGCATCTTTTTCGGTTATCTTTTCAGAGTTCTCCCGATAGAAAAAAGATTGATCATTTACTTCTTTGTTTTCTGATTTTTTTCCTTTTATAAGCACTTCCTCTAATACTTCAAAGTCTTTAAAAAATCCTTTGGGGGCTTTTATATTTCCTTCAATAAAATTGATATTGTCTGAAGACGATGAAACTAACTCTTTGACCAAGGGTTTCTTATATCTGTTCTGGTTTATTGTTACATAGCATCCTATTTTTGTGGGTAATCCTCTAGAATTCAAAGCAGACAGTGTAATGTCCTCATTTCTTTCTGCAAAGAAATTACCTATACTAAAACTCCTAGTGCTATCCAAGTCTATAAGCCGGTAGCTATTATTCTTAGTCGGAAAAAGATACACTTGTTTTAAATCCTTATTATTAGACCCTTGTATTGTACCTTTTAATGTCAAACCTTGGTTAAAACCGTAAGGATAATTGGGCTTATGATCAAACTTGTTTTTCCATTCATATTTACTCCAGCCCTGAGTAAGTAATAATAAATCTAAGTCATAAATCTTCCTTCGATCTATATTTGTAAAATAATATTTAGATTCTTCAATATGCCCCTTTACATAGGGCTTTAGTAACATTGCAGAGAAAATATTGTCATCAAAGTTATACGACTTTGTTTCTTTTGGAAGTATTGATATACTTAGATCATATGCTACTTCGGGTTTTGGAGGCAGATTTAAGCTAAAAATTAATGAGTCTTTTACTTTATTAAGATATGAAACATTGACATTTGTTAATAAAGTATCAGAAGTGTTATAAAGTAGTCTTTCTAAAATTGGAATATCTTCTTCAAACAAAGTAATTGTATTTACACCAGGAAACATCTCTTTCCTGTCTAAAAAAATCGTTCTATTAGTATCGTCAGAAGGAAAATTGACAATTATTTTTTTAGACAGATGATTTTGATGAACAAGTAAATAGTATCGTTTTTCTTTCAGGTCTTTCTTTTTATTAGTATTCCAATTTAGTTCTAAAACGGCTTTTTCGGGAAACAAGTTATTCGCGCTTAATGCAATACCTTTGTTTTTAATTTCAGGAAATTCGGCATCTATTTCTTTTCCATTTTTAAGTTTGAGGATTGCCTTATATTTTTTGCCCATTTTTAGATGAATATCAAACTTCCCTATTCCCCGTTTATTAGATTTGAATGATTTTACAACAGCGCCCATTTCATCAACTACTGCGCCTTCACTATATCCAACTCCATACCCTCTTTGGTTAGTAATTTTAAATCCAACGGTGTTTTTTGTCTCACTTATTAAATGTCCTCCTTCTGGAAATAATTGAAAATCATACTCTCCTCCCTCTTTTTTCTTAACCGTATTTGTAGTGGTATTAATGAGTTTAAATTTTTTTGTGTAAGAGTTATCTTCGACAAAATTATTCATCCAGTTTGTTGAAACTCGAATATAATAAGTCCCGGATGTCCATGTAGAGTCTACCAGGATATTACCCTTGGTAATTCCTTGATATCCCAAAAACAAACCACTATAAACCTCAGCACCTTTATAATTGAATATTTCTATATTAAAGTTAGACGTTTTAAGAAATGGCTTTTTATTTTTTCTATCATATACGTATCCTTTAAACCAAATTTCTTCTCCAGAAATATATGCGCTTTTATTAAGGTGAAGGAATACTGTTTCTCTTGCCGCTTTAAAATATATTGAGTTCGCTTCGTGAGGAGTTATATCCTCATTATACTGTGCGAAAAGTCTAGAACTAAAGAAAAGAAAAAAAATCACAGTGCGACGAATATTCATTTTACAAGTAAATTATTTATATTATACATTCCTTAAACCAAATTTCTTCTATTTAAGCATAGGTGGTCTTGTCTAGATACAAGGGATAGCAATTTTCTGAAAATATTAAATAATCGGCATTAGCTTTTGCCCATATAGGTGAAGTATTATAAGCCCTATTTTGAAAATGTAGTTCTAGATTGTATAAAAAAAATAATGAAAACTGTATTAACCAACTCATAAGCCCTAATTTTTTAACTAAAAATAAGAATCCCGTGACCTAAAAAATACTTTATATTAAAGCTTTAACTAAATTTTTGTAAAAATTTAGCATAATAACAGTGTCCCTATTTCCTTAAAAAGCATCATTAATTAAAACAGATTGTCGTAACAATCTTACTCAAACCTAATCGTCTTCATAATAGCTTCAAGCTCAAACATATTATCTCTTTTGTTTACTGAAGGAGCAAAAACAAAACCTTCTAATACCATTAATCTGTTATTTGGTATGTCCTCAATTACATAATTTACAAAAGGACCGGCCATAAACCTATCTTTGATCTCCCAGGTACCTTTGGTTTCAAAAGTAAAACGGCCATCAAGTGTAGTTTCATAAAGATATGGCGCATAAGCTTCTTCAGTCACAAAGTTACCTACTTCGGTAGGGATTTTTTTGGCCCCGATAGAATCTCTCATTTTAATAATACTAGAAACTGTATTAGAATCCTTGGTAACCGTTCCCAATGGAAGTTCATATATCATAAGATTCATACTTCCTTGCGGAATATCTTTTCGCATCCAAAAGAATTTATCTTCTTCGATTGCGATACGATATGCCGAAGGAATTTTTACGGTGATTCCTAATTTTTGAGGTAATTGAGGTATTTTTTCAAGAGATTTTATTATTCTTTTTTGTTTCTCTTTGGTTTCGACAAGTTTATAGTCTGAAATGATCGTTTTATGGTTTTTCTGAATCAGATCAATAATCTCATTGTCGGTTCCAGAAATTACTGCGCCTACTTGCGGAGTTGCATATTTATTTTCTAAAGTGGTAAATCCGCTTTCGCCTCCTTTTTTTATCCAAAGAAATGTTCGATTTTTTCTTGCTAAACCAGAAAATGCTTCCACAGGCATTTGACGCATAGAAAATAGCGGTTCTTCTTGAGGCAGTCCCGGTACTTCGGCACCGAAATATTTTCGAATGGTATCACCTACTTTACCCTTCCAAAGATCATTATCAACCACTACAGAAAGTTCATTTATTTTACCTACAGAATGCGCCATCGCACCCCGCGACTTTTTATTTTTATCTTTTTTGGTTTCGGTACAGCTTACGATACAAAGCAAGCAGATGATTGCAAGAGATAATTTTTTCATAAGATATTATTTGCGGTTATGATTTTGAAAGCCTCAGTTTCATACCTGGTTTTATACCGCTACCGCTAATATCGTTCCAATTTTTAAGATTTTCGACAGAAATGCCTTTAAATTTTTGTGAAATGCTCCATAAAGTGTCTCCAGGCTTCACGGTATACATCTCTGCACTACTTGTTACTACCTTGGGTTTTGACACTACATTACTTTTTTGTGGCTTCGGTTTATCCACCACTGGTCTTCTAGGATATATGGTAAGTCGCTGACCAATTCTTAAATTATTAGTTCGTAAACCATTCCATTTTTTAATACTACTAACTCTAACTCCATATCTCCTTGCTATTTTCCCAAGGTAATCCCCGCTACGAACTCGGTATCTTATTCTATCATTAGCCTCGAAGTATTTAGGAAGTGGTTTCTCACGTTTATCAAATTCTGCTTGTGCTAGTGTATAGATATTGTTCTCGTTGGCGACAAATGTGCCTATTTTATCCAAAGGCAACCGCAATACATAGTCTTCATCTTTGATGAATGGAATAATGTCCAGCTTATAAGATGGATTCAAGAATTGTAATTCTTCAACATCAATATTCATATATTCAGAAACCTGATCCAGCGTAATCATTTGTTTTACCTTGATGGTGTCGGTTTCAAAATAAGCAAACTCTGGTTTCCTGGGTTTAAAATCATGCTTATCTGCATATTCAAAAATATACATGGTTGCCAAAAATGCAGGTAAATACCCTGCTGTTTCCCTGGGCAGATTGTGTCTTATATTCCAATAATTGGTGTATCCTCCACTACGTCTTATTGCTTTGGTTACATTTCCTGGTCCAGAATTGTAAGATGCTAACGCCAAATCCCAATCACCAAAAATTTGGTAGAGTTTTGCCAAATATTTACACGCTGCTTTTGTTGCCATAATAGGGTCCATACGCTCATCTACATAAGAGCTTACCTCTAGACCGTACATTTTACCGGTACCAAACATAAACTGCCATAATCCAGTTGCGCCTACTCTTGATTTTGCTCTTGGTTTAAGGGCTGATTCTACAATGGCCAGGTATTTTATCTCTAATGGAATGTTTTGATTGTCTAATTCTTGTTCAAAAAGCGGAAAATAAAACTCACTAAGCCCCATTAATCGCTCTAGGTGCTCATGGCGATTCTTTAAATAATTTTTAATTACACTTTCTAAAGAAGCATTGTACTCTACATTAAAGGGAGTACGAGCATTAAGCTCTTTTAATCTAGCTTTAAGAGTATCGGTAGGCAGATCGACATATGCTACAGGTTCATATTCCAACTCGGTAACCGATTTATAAATAGTATCAAATAGACTCGAACTGTATAGTTCTTGTTTCCAAAGAGAATCCAATTGAGACATCTTTGGATGGTCCTGAGCGATATAAATCAAACTATCTTTTACACTGGCAGAAGTAATGGTGGTTGTTTGCAGCTCGGTACCTGTGATTTTGATTACTTTTGTCGTATCGACCACCTGAACGGTATCTTTTTTTAAATCCAGGTTTTCTTTGAGTACTATTTCTTTAGCAGTATTCTCTTCTGGAGTTGTTGAAATTGTAGTTTCTTGGGCTATTAATGAAGCCGAAACCAATAAAAAAGAAAAAATGAATGAAGACCTGTTTTTCATTTTAAAAACCGTTTACTTTTAATTATTAGGGAATTTTGGGGTAAAAAGTATTGTTTTTAACACATTGTCAACAATACGATAGCGAAAATCGCATTTTTTTTCTAAACCACAAAGGATCAATGCGTTAAAAACGCAAAAAAACCGGCCAAAATGACCGGTTTTTCAATATTCTTACAAAAAATTTGCTTTTTCTTACAAGTTATTAACACTACTGTTATTTTCCTATCGCCGCAATACCCGGTAATGTTTTACCTTCTAGGCTTTCTAACATAGCTCCACCACCGGTAGAAACATAACTTACTTTATCCCCAAAACCAAATTGTTTCACGGCCGCTACAGAGTCTCCTCCCCCTACAAGAGAAAAAGCTCCTTTTTCGGTAGCTTCGGCAATAGAATGCCCAAGTGCAATCGTACCATTGGCAAAATTTTCCATTTCAAAAACCCCCAGAGGTCCATTCCAAAGAATTGTTTTCGACTTTAAAATGACTTCGTGAAAGTTTTTAATCGTTTCTGGCCCAGCATCAAGACCTTGCCACCCCTCTGGGATTTCATTAACGGCAATCACTTTTGTGTTTGCATTATTATCAAAAGCATCTGCTCCTAACACATCAACCGGCAAATGAATCTCAACTCCTTTTTCTGCGGCCTTTTTTAGGATTTCTAATGCCAATTCTTGTTTATCATCTTCACAAATCGAATCTCCAATCTGTCCTCCTTGTGCTTTAATAAACGTATAGGTCATTCCTCCACCCACAATTAAATGATCTACTTTGTCCAGGATGTTTTCGATAATGGTAATCTTTGATGATACTTTTGATCCTCCTAAAACAGCAGTTACTGGTTTTTCTCCACTTTTTAATACCTTATCGATACTTTCGATTTCTTTTGCCAACAAACTTCCAAAGCATTTATTCTCTGGAAAAAACTGAGCTACAATCGTTGTAGAGGCATGTGCTCTATGCGCAGTTCCAAAAGCATCGTTTACATACACGTCTCCTAGTTTCGATAATTGCTTCGCAAAGTCAGCATCTCCCGAGGTTTCCTCTGGATGAAATCTTAAATTCTCTAACAATAACACTTCGCCTGGGTTAAGAGCTGCAACTGCATCTTCGGCTTCTTGCCCAATGCAATTGTACACAAACTTCACTTGTACACCCAAAACTTCAGATACTTTATCAACAATATGTCTTAAAGAAAACTCATCTTGTACCCCTTTTGGCCTACCTAAATGCGACATCAAAACGGCACTACCACCATCTTCCAAAACCTTAATTATGGTTGGTTTTGCAGCTTGGATACGTGTGTTATCTGTTACCTCAAAATTTTCGTTTAGGGGCACGTTAAAATCTACTCGAATTAACGCTTTCTTGTTTTCAAAATTAAAATCGTTGATTGTCTTCATTTTACTGTCTTGCTATTGAGGAAACGAAAATAATTCTATTTCGTTAAAAACACTGAAATCTGTCAAAAAAAATCTACGAAAACGATAGTAAATTTTCACTTTTATCGATTTTTTACAAAAAGAGGTTTTTTCATAGGGAAATGATAGTGTTCGGATTATACAATTAGGCTCCAAAGGTTTTGAAAACCTTTGGGGTCTTTATTGTTTAACTTTGGATGAGTTCGTTATATTTGTCAATGCTTTTTTCAGAAATTTTAGGGCTAAAACATATCAAGAGTTATTTGACCTCTAGTGCAGATCGAAAAAGGATCCCGCATGCGCAACTTTTTGTGGGGCCTAACGGAAGTGGAACGCTGCCAATGGCCATTGCATATGCTCAATATATTTTATGCCAGAATCAAAACGGAGAAAATACCGAAGGAATCCAGGCATGCAATATAAAATTTGATCATCTGGCTCACCCTGATCTTCATTTTGTATATCCCGTGGCAGTAAACGATAAAGTAAAAAAGCATCCCACCTCTGATCAATTTGCTGAAGAATGGAGAGCTTTTGTAAAAGAAAACCCTTACGGAAGTATTTTTGATTGGTATCTTTCTTTGGGGATTGAAAATAAGCAAGGGCAAATTGGCGTAGACGAAGCGTTGGAAATCGTAAAAAAGCTTTCGCTGAAAAGTTATGAGGGTGGGTATAAAGTGATGCTGATATGGATGGCCGATAAAATGAATATTGCAGCATCCAACAAACTCCTGAAATTAATTGAAGAGCCGCCCGAAAAAACCATATTTCTTCTTATCGCCGAAGACGAAGAACAGCTTATACAAACCATACGATCAAGATGCCAGGTATTACATTTTCCTCCACTAGGAGAGCAAGTAATCAAAGAGGCATTGCAGAAAAACGAGCATATAGGAGATGCCGAAGCTCAAAAAATAGCGCATCAAGCAGATGGAGATTATAGCAAGGCGTTGCATTTGTTGCATCATGATGGTGGTGATGACCAATTTGAAGATTGGTTTATACAGTGGGTGCGAACCGCATTTAGAGCCAAAGGAAATAAATCGGCTGTTAACGATTTAATTACCTGGAGCGAATCTATCGCAGGTACGGGTAGAGAAACACAAAAACGATTTCTGAAATATTGTCTCGATTTTTTTAGGCAAGCTATGTTATTGAACTATGGGGCCAAAGATTTGGTTTTTCTTGAGGCTAACACCAATGGTTTTAAGCTTGAAAAGTTCGCTCCTTTTGTTCACGGAGCCAACATAATGGATATTTGTAACGAACTACAGGATGCCGCCTATCATATCGAGCGTAATGGAAATGCAAAAATCATTCTTACCGATCTTTCGATAAAGCTTACCAGATTACTTCATAAAAAGAGTGTCTAGTAGATGATAATAGCGGTTCGTGTCAACTTCTATCTTCAATTTTCAAATGTTATCCTATATTTGACATACTAAACACATCACCTATGGATAACTTTATGACTCATATTGTCTCGATTACTATCTTATTATTTCTTTTGATAACGTTTTTGCAATCGGGGATCGATAAATTGGTTGACTGGAAAGGAAATCTGGATTGGTTAAAAGGGCATTTTGCAGAGACTTTTATGAGCAAAATGGTTCCATTACTTCTAGCCACTATTTTACTTGTTGAAATCGTAACAGCAGTATGCTGCGTTATGGGTATTTATCACTTGGTTGTAGATAATCATACCTTTTATGCCACATTAGCTATGTTTTTGGCTTGTTTAACACTTCTAATGCTTCTGTTTGGGCAAAGAGTAGCAAAAGATTACCAAGGAGCCTTAACAATCACCTGTTACTTTATAGTGGCCATATTTGGTTTGTATGTGATAAGCTAATATGATTTTATAAATAGTATGTTCAATAAAAAGTCAGTTTCCAAACCAATAAAAGCATCTGTTTTAATACCAGATGGAGAAACTCACCTTTTGATTTATGCAATCAATTGCCTAAGTCAAGCCCCCGGCATTTCTATTTTTGTAATGTCTTCTTCAAAGGGGAATGCAGTTCGGTTTTCAAGATATATATCAAAATTTACCTATTATCCAAAAACCGAAGATGATCAAAAATGGATAGAACATATTAATACCGAAGTTAAAAGACATAAAATAGATATTGTGATGCCGATTTTTGAAAAAGGTATCCGAAGATTAATTGAAAACCAAGAATTTTTAGACCAAAAAGACTGTTTGGTTTCTTTGCCAGATCTTGAAACGTTTAATACAACGATTAATAAATGGGAGCTTGCCACCTATTGCACAAAAAATGAAATCCCTGTTCCCAAAAGTTTTCTTTATCTCCCAGAAGAGAAATTAACGGATGCTTTTTTTACAGAAATAACATTTCCAGTAATCGTAAAACCTCTTGAAGGTTTTGGAGGGGGTTTAGGTATAGAGGTGTTTGCAAACAAAGAAGACCTTGCAAAATATTTAAACGAAGCCGCCAGCCAACCTATTATCATACAAGATTTTATTAAGGGGTATGATATTGATTGTAGCATTTTGGCGGCAGAAGGAAAGATTGTAGCGCATACCATTCAGAAAGGGTTTATGCAAGGAGACACTCCTTATGCTCCTCAAGTGGGAATTGAGTTTTTAGATAACCCAGAACTGCTTAAGGTTGTAGAGAAATTAATCTATTCCCTTAAATGGAATGGGGTGGCTCATTTGGATCTTCGTTATGATGAAGAAAATGCTACTTACAAAATAATTGAACTAAACCCAAGATTCTGGGGTTCGATGGATGCTTCTTGTTTAATGGGCATAAACTTCCCGTATTTACTAATCCTAAGTGCGCTAGGACATGAATTTCCAAAACAACTTTTCAAGCACGAAACTTATTATAATTTAAAAGGTCTTGTGAAAATGGTTAAAAAAGACTTCTTTTTCATTAGAAAATGGAAATTTATCATGAATAACACCCAGTTTAGATTTGTAGTTTATGATGTAGCGCCTACACTCTATAAATATATAGATCGCACAAAAAACCTGCTTCTTAGAAAAATCAAGGGTGCTTAATTTTTTGCAAGTTTAAGATGTGTGAAAAAGGTTTACTACTTTTTTTCGTTTTCCAGAAGAAAGCGCTGGGATTTCATCGACATACTTTATGATAACATTAGCGTCTGATCCAAGATCCTGTTTGATATCATCGATTAATTCTTTTTCAAAGTCAAAGGAGTTGATAACATTTAATTTAACCAAATACTCGTTCCTTTTTGTTTGTATAAACTGATACTGTTTTAATAAGCTATAATGCTTATAAAATTTGGTATACACAATAAAAGAAGAAATCATTCGACCTTTTGTGTCATACACTGCATCCATTTTTCTGCCTTCTAATCGCTCAAAATATCGAGATGGGATGCCATTGCTGCCAAATGTCTTTCCGAATTTTGCAATATCACCTGTATCATATCTGATTAACGGCATGCAGTAATTAAAAAAATCGGTTACCACAATTCTGCCTAATTCTCCAGGCTTTGCAGGCACGTCCTCGTTCATATCTAAAATTTCAAAATGGTAACTAGACCAATTGATTTCAAAACTTCGATCGGTCATGTTCGGAAGCTGTTGCGCTAATATTCCAATTTCTTCATTAGAATATCTTGAGACCACAGGAACTTTAAAATAGTGCTGCATTTTGTCTTTGACATAATCTGTAAGCGATTCTGAGATGGCTATAATAGATTTTACCGATGTATTTAGAGGTTTGGCGTTTGTTTTGTCTAAATACTTACAAATCCTTTCGTACGCAGATACAAATCCTATTAAGTGCTGTGTATATTTCTTTTTTTTGATCGATGTCAAAAAGTCCTCAATTTCTTGATCGTGAAATTTGCTTACATCGATATATTTTAGATTTTGCATCCAGGCTTTAAGAGGGCTATTCATATTAATTCCCCTCCACACCTCTAGATCATATAATTTTTCTCCTATATTGAGATTAGCCTTTTTTAAAAAGTAAATAGTATCTGATGTATTTCTTTTCTTTTTATTACCGTCTTGATAAAGTTTAAAAGGAATACCTGTTGAACCACTAGTAGCAACTTTAAATGTTGGTTGGTCCTGATAGGTAACAGATTTAAAGTCTTCGAAGTTCTCCTGAACGGTAGTTTTTTTTATAACCGGAAAATCTTCAATACTCTTAACGCCTTTAAGCTCTTTGTAGAACGGTGTGGTATCTGTTGCATGAGTTAAGATTTTGGTCATGTACTGTTCACGAAGCAAAGCGGCCTCTCTCGAATCCAAATGTTGGTTTATAAAAGCAATTTCGTCGTAATGCTTTTTAATCCTCCTTCCTTTTAGTCTATCAATAACCCAAAAAGATTTTTCCCGTATTTTGCTCCCAATAATCACCAAATATCGTTTTAATACAAAGAATTATGCTTTGTACTCTTTTTATTAATTAATATGTACATCCACACTTACTTTGTCTACAACCAAAATCAAGTCCTAGGGTAATCATATGCGAACCTGCTGATGTGGTTGGCTGAAGTACCTCGTTTACATTTACCTGGTAGCCATAAGCAACATAAAAGTTAGATTTTTTGATCCCTACCATTGGCGATAACGAAAGGGGCTTAAAATCCTGATCAACTAGTGATCTTAAACTAATTCCGGCCCAAAGATAATCACTACGATACATCTTACGAACCTTTATGTTAATATCTGTAGTAGAACGACCATCACCTGCAAAATTTTGATATAAAATTGAGGGCTCGATCTCTAGATCGCTAAATCTATGATAAAAAGTATATCCTGTATAGATATAATAGTTTTGTATCTGTGAAGGCTCTGTTGGGTTGAAATCATCAATCTCTTTTTGCAATAAATTAACTGCATTGGCACTTAAAAAGAATCTCCCTAAACGGTATAATAGTGCAATATCAAAATTCGAATCATTTACTGTAACATCTGCTAATCCTGGATTGATAGGCGCATCTGGATTACCATCGTTAAACTCTGAAGTATCAATTCCAAATTGGGTAAACTTATAGCTTATACCAAAGGATAAGTATTGGTTGTTATATTCACTTAATGTTAGGTGGTGGGCAAATGACAACTGAATACCTTTTTGCGTTGTAAAACCATTTTGATCATTAAACAAGATCGCTCCCACTCCAGATCTATCAGAGATTCTTCCATCGATAGACAAAGACTGTGTTCCTGGAGAATCTTCAATATTTACCCATTGCTCAAAGCCTGAAGCCCTGATTTGCCAACAGTCTCCAATACCCGCATAAGCAGAGGATATTAAATATGGGTTATCTGCAATATATTGGTTTTGCACAGGAGCAATAAACTCCTGCGCAAAAGTATAACAGCTCGCAAATAGACTTAATATTACAATATACTTCTTCATCTAACATTTAAATTTCAGACCATATGACTTTTATTATGTCGTTTGGCTTTGTCCATATTGTTTTTATAACTCTTTAATACTCTATATATTATCTATATAAAGTAAAGTGTCCGGTAAACTCTCTCGAGTCAACATCATTCAGTTGGATAGTGAACCAATAATCTCCCGAAGGAAGTTGTTTTCCTTGATAAAGTCCATCCCATCCTTGTTGATCTCCTCTAAATTCTGCTAACATTCTACCATATCTATCAAATACCATTACTTCCATGTTTTCAAAGAAGAAAGGGTCATCAATATTAGGTGTGATCTGTCTAGGATACCAGAATCTTTCTTCTGGAGTCGCTGTAGGACTATCTGGTGTAAAGTAATTTGGTATACGAATGTTGATATACGTAAGATTCAAAATCACGGATACCTCACAACCACTTGCATCGATTACTCGTATCAAATAATCCCCGGTTTCTCGAATAGCAAAGGTGTTATCCTCAACTTCTAGTGGGTATTGAATATCATTAACTGTACCTCCATCTTCAAGTAATGCCACAAAGAACGTATAGAATGGATCGTTTTCAAGTCGATTTCCGCCAGTAGCAAGAATTTCATATTCATTAGGATCCTGAGGGTTACCCGTCATTTGTACTACTGGCACATCTAATGGTGTATACTCTGGAACCACTATAGTTCCTACCGTTCTCTCACACATATTGAATAGCATAATTGCATCATACGTACCAGGAGTAACTTCAAAAACACGCTGGAACCCAGAATACTCTGCTGGTCCGGTAGAACCATCGGTTCTTACCAATCGATAGATAACGCCTAATGATTCTGTCTCTGGTGAAATATTGAACTCTACTTCATATATCTGAGGCGTAATGATTGTTGGAACCTGATCTGCTAAAGGATCACTCCAAATAGGGCAAATTAATCGTTCTTCTAATTGTGCCTCTAACAGTACTCCTGGGTCGATTATAAACTCTCTTGGAGTCTCACAAGCTACACCATTGAAATCTCTAATATAAAGTGTATTCGTACCTGAAGGAAGATCTTCAACAAATAGATTTGTAGGATCAGTTACCGGCATAAAATCAATTCCATTAATACTCCATGTATACGTTGGTTGAGTAGGGTCAGGATTAGCTGTCCCTCCTGTTATTGAGAAGGTTGCTGTTCCATCAGAATCTCCAGCACAAACTTCTGCCGTGGTTGCAGTAATATCAATTAATATTGGAGCCGGCTCTACAATAATCACTGGAGTAATTGTAACCGTACAACCTAGTCCATCTTCTGCAATTACTGTATAACCTGTAAGGTCTTGTGCCAAGTCTTCGAATACATGACTACCAATAACATTATCGGCCTCGTCAGATACAAATTCAAAAACTCTTTCTCCAACACTATTAAATAAGGAGTACCTATAAGGGTTGTTTGTATTACCTCCTGAAGCAGTTACCGTTATGGTACCATCATCCTCACCGTTACATGTAATATTCGTGGCTTCGGCTGTGGCTTCAAATGGTGTGTCTGGTTGTGTAATTTCAAACGGTGCTGAGAACTGACATCCAGATCCAGGAACGCTTTCAATTCGGTAGATGTATTGTCCTGCTACAAGATCAGTAAAGAACGGATCTCCTTGTAGAGGCGTAGTAAAAGGCGCAATCGAAGTATCTGCTGGAATAACATCCAACGAATACATATTATTACCTAAACCACCTGTGGTAGATATTAAATTAACAGAACCTGTAGCATCACCAAAACATACAATCATTGTATTGCTAAGATCAAGCTCTGCCATTATCTGGTCTGGCGCATCTATAACAACAGAACCTGTTCTTTGAGATTCACAAGTGTTGCCATCAATAGCAAAGAACTCATAAATACCTTCTGGCAATCCTGTAAAGGTCACCGTACCAGTTGCGTCGGTTGTTTCTTGACGCACCAAACGATCTCTATCAGCATCCAATATTGGATTGCTTGGAGTAGATATCTCATCTCTTAGGGTTACATCTCTGGCTTCAACCGTATACGGCGCAGCCACATCTGATGTCACAGTTAAGGTTACATCAGCTGTGGTTACAGTACAAGTAGTACTAGTAACATCATCTACAATGATGTTTACCGGATTAGGTTCTGGAATGTTTACTGTTCCTGAAACATCAGAACAATTAGATCTATCATACACCGTAATGATGTAATCTCCTGGTGATAGCAACGTAAAGTTAGGATTATCGGTTCTATCGCTTTCTACTCCGGTTACTGCCGGTGTAATAGTATATGTAAGAGGAAGATCAGTTCCTGTTGCAATAACTTCTATTCTTCCATCTACATCACCATTACAAGTTACTCCAAAAGGATTTGCAGCTGTAATATTTACATCGTTGGCCGGTGGGCGTACTTCTATAGTCGCAGTATCTTCACAGAACGATGTGCCTGTTGGGCTTGTTGGATCTGTAAATGTATCTCTAGCGACAACAGTATACGTTCTTGGCGTTGTTGGATCTGTAGGTCCCAGATCTGTAAACGTACCGTTGGCCGAGGTGTCTCCTGTTTCTACGATAAGGTAGGTAACAGTACCTCTGGCTCCATTTGTTGTAGCTGTAAAAGATCCATTGTTAAGTGGAACATCACAGGTAGTTGTTATAAATGGAGGCACAATTAGCTCAAAATCTGGAGGACCTTGAATGGTTACAGGATCTTCCTCATCACACATTGGATTTCCAACTTGCGTAACTCTTACTATATAGTTATCTGCAGCTGCTCCAAACGGTAGATCAAATACCTGAGGATCTGTAGTCATGGTTAATGTACCGCTAGATCCAGCAATAGGACCGCCTAAGCCATCAACAACTTCTAACCCTGTATCTGGATCGATAATCACATAGTTAAGATCACCACCAACAGTAACGGTAGTACCATCATCAAATGTATATCCTGATACCGTAATACGTATTGTACCATCAGCATCACCAGTACATCGCTCTGGATTTAACTGCTCTGCAACAACATCCAGATCATCAACTGCATCAACGGTATGATCTATTTCTACAAAACAATCTGTGCTTGTATCTGTAATTCTGAATCGATAATCTCTACTTTCGTCTGGTGCATTTGGTAATGTAAACACTGCACCCGTTTCTGCTACAGGTGTACTAGGAATATTGTCAAAAGTAATTCCTGCTTGAGACAACCCAGTACCTGTAATTTCTTCAAAAGTAAACGGACCCGTTCCTCCTTCTACAGTTACGGTAACTTCTTCAGAAGTCACACATGTAATTCCTGGTGCGGTAACAGTAACCGTTTCATTGCTCATTCTAATAAATGGATTTACTGTAGCACTTGTAGTGATCTCACAATTATTACTGTCTTTGATGGTAAAGTTATATACACCTGCTACCGAGGCAATGGTTTCGAACTGTATTCCTGCAGCACCTGCATCGGCATCTACAACAACCTCGTCAACCACTGGTGCCAGTGGTGCTGGTCGTGTATAGGATATTCTATAATTTCCACCTGCGGTAAGCGTTCCTCCAGAGATATCCATTGTAATCACTGGAAACTGTTCACTATTATCTGTTGCATCACAACTAAACGGTGATACCGCTGGTAGTGAAACTACGATTGCTGGTGCAGGATTAACCGTATATGTCTTTTCGTCAATACAGACTACATCGTCTGTCGCTCCAGGGCCATTAAGCTCGGTCACTACTACACGCACTGTATACGTGTCTGGTGCCAGATTATTAAATATATTACTATCCTGTAAACCTCTCGTATCACCAGTAACAGGAGCCGTAATAATCGCATACTGGTATGTTGCCGTTGGATCTAAACCACCATTCAAGCTTACCTCGATTCTACCATTTCCCAACCCTGTATTAGGTGCCGGAGCAGGCGAAGCAGCATTACAACTTGCATCGGTTACACCAACAGTATTATCTATATCTGGAGTTGTTGGAGCCTCGATACTAACAGGCGTATCAAAAGGGCATATTACACCGGGGGCTCCCATACCTGAATCTTCAACTCTTACTAAATAGTCTCCGGCAGGTACATCTTCAAAACGATAACCGCTAGCAATCACACTTCCTGATACTCCTCCTACAGGGGTCAATGACAATCTATCTAGTAGCGTATATGTATGATTTGCAGCACCCGATCCAGATGAAACGCGTGTTGCCTCGATCACACCTAAAGGTGGTATCGAAGTACAATCAGGTGGTGTTACAAATGCTGCTGTAATTTCAATCGGTGGGAATATAGTAATTGACGGCCTTGGTGCTACCTCACAACCATTATTGTCTCTTACAACTAATGCATAGGTTCCTGGGCTTGGGAACGTATATGTGTAGTTGCCCGGAGGTGCAGCTTCAAAAACTATCGGGTTCGTTCCGTCATCATATCCATAGAATATATTTCCATCAGAATTTAATGCCAACAGATCTGCCGTTGTGGTAATCTGAAGTGTAAAATCGCTTAATGCACAAGGATTTGATACAACTCCCGGATTTGCAGTGATTGATGGTCCCGGGATTACATTGATATCAATTTCTAATGGTCCTACTATACAATTATTATCATCTACAGTATAAATATCCCATTGTAAATCCAATGGATCTGTAGGGTCTATTATAAAAGCATCATTAATTGTGGTTGCATCTAATGTAAAAGATGCTAGTGGTGGCAGAGCTGGTGGTATAAAAGTACCTCTTCGAACTCTATGGTATCTATATCCTTCATCGGTCGTATTAATACCCCCCGTTGGTGTACCTCCATTAGTGGTTACTGAGAATGTTACCTCGGTATCACAAATTGCCACAGTGGGATCGTCTGCGGTAGTTACAATTGGATCAGGAACTTCGATTTCAAAATTCACTCTCACGGGACATTGTGTACCATCAAATTCTTGAACATCAACATAATATAAACCTGCTGGTAAATCCGTAACATTAACTACTACATCACTACCAACGCCAGATGAACCTGTTGTATTTGTTCCCGTTGCAGGATTATTAGTTCCAAATTCAAAAACCGCCCAATTAACCTGGGTTACAGGAGGTACGGTTCCTAAAGAACTTACATCAATTGTAAATGTATACGCACCATCTGCTGGTAATGGAGTCACTGGGTCTCCGTCATCACAACTTATTGGAGTCACAGCAATGTCTATTAAAGCAGGCTCCGATGGAGGAGATTTAGGATCAACAAATTCCACATAACTACAACTAGTGTTATCATCTATAATCAATACCCTATAACGAGTGTTAAATGGTAGATTTGAGATTCGTTGGTTTCTCTCTTGTGCGTCAGGAGGACTAGATGGGGTTGGTGTCCCGTTTAATGGAGGGCCAAATGGTCCTGCAATGGAAGTAGTTCCGTCAAACACCTCAATTGAGAATGGTCCAACTCCTCCTACAACTTGTACGTCTAGCGTTACTAAATCTGGACAAGTCGCTGTAGTAGCTGCAAAAATGGTCAAATCATTCGGGTCAGAAGCTACCTCATATGGGCCTAATCGTTCGGCACAACCATTTTCATCTTCTACAAAGATATAGTATCTACCCGCATTCACCGGATTAAACACAACCGTGTTAGACATTATTGTTTGAGGATTCGACAAAACAGTAGGTGTAACAACCACAACTGGTACAAGAGGAAGCGTTGAAACATCCGCTTCAGCTACCAAAGTATACGTATAGGTCAATGCACCTCTATCCACAATGTCAATTTCAATAGATCCAGGTCGAGTAGGCGGTACTAATGTATCATCACAGGTAATTGGATCAATTCTAGCCATACCATCTTGAGCAATAGGACCAGGAGAAATTACACTTACTGTTTCAGGAAATCTACATCCTCTACTGTCTCTTACTACATAATTATATACCCCAGCAGGTAAATTAGGAATCTGTATCTGATTTGATACCGTTTGCACAAAAGTATCGACCGTGGTTGCATCATTATCATCAAACTGTACAAAATACTCAGCCTCTGGCCCTGTAACTGTAATCGTTACTGTACCTCGATCACCATCACAAGTTAAATCCACATTTGGATCAGTAATTGTTGGCGGCACGCGAACTGTTAACTCTCCTGTATCAGTAGCTACACAACGTGTACCTGTACTACCTGCTCTATCGGTTACCGTAAACACATAGTTTCCTACATCTGGACTGTCAAAAAATATTGGTGCAGCCGTGGTTGTTACTCCTAAAGCGACATTACCGGTGGTAGTAGTCGTGGTGTTTTCAAATGTGATGTCGTAGTTTGCTGTACCCCCTGCAATAGTAAGTTCAAAGCGTCCATCTATATCCACAACCGTAGTAGGGTTACATGATAGATCATTGACCCTTCTTGCAGTAATCGTTAATAATGGTGCTACTACTTCGGTTAATGTTACCGAACAATTCTCGCTATCACTAAAAACAATCTCATATGTTCCAGCCTGTGAGAAGGTGTTTGTTACAATTGGAGGACCAGCAATAGTCGTGTTGGTTTGAACCAATGTTCCATCTCGAGAAACAGTATAGTTATATGGGGGGTTACCTACACTACCGTTAGCGTTTGGATCAACATTTATAGTAAAACTTACGGCGGCATCATCCAGACAAACATCAGAAGTGTCTGCTATTTCGGCCTGTAAGGGTGTTAATGGTGTAATTGTTAATGGCAATTGTGCACTACATATTCCTGTAACATCAAAAACCGTAATGGTATAATTAGGTACCGGATCGCCTACTGGAACATTAGGTATATTATCTATAGCATCGGTTACCGGTGCAGGACCAAAAGTTCCGTTGGTTGGGTGCGATACTTGATACGTATACGCAGGTCCATTGCCTCCCATAACATTGCTAATCGAAACCTCGTTAAGGTTTGTGGCACAATCCTGATTTGTAGGATTGATCGAAAATATGATAGGATCCGGTTGGGTAATTGTCACCGTTTCAGTATCGGTACAACCTGTAGAGCCAGCACCTATACTGGTATCTGTGATAGAAATCGTATACATTCCCGCCACAATAGGCGTCGCGACAGATCCCGTTATAACAACGGGATTGGTTGTGTTCCCATTTACGGTGATATTTGTTCCGGGTCCTGTAATTGTATAATTAAATTCTGTGCTGTTAGTTACTGTAAACTCAAAAGCTCCATCATTACCTCCGTTACAAGAAACCGGACTTGTTTGTCTTTGGTTTACAATCTCGCTTATCGGAATATTTGGTGGCGTAAAAATGGTGTTGTTTTCACAATTACTATCTGTTCTTCTTGCCTCTACAGTATAAGGAGTAGTGTTTTGGAATGTATACGTAGTAGTTGCTACAAAGCCAGTATCACCAACTCCTGTTGCAGGGTTAGGAGTTACTCTAAACAAATATGTAGCTGTCGCTGGTGCAGCCGAAAGTATTACATCAGTGGTTTGTGCCGTACAGTTAAAAGCGTCTGGTGTTACCGTTACAGAGTCGACCACTAATAGTGGATCGACATCAAAGGGTTCGCTCACCAAACAGTTAGCTGTAGGTGGTACGGTTACCGGCACAACATTCCTAACATATACCACATGCGTTCCAGATCCCACTACATTGTTAATAGTAAATGGTGTAGCTGGTGCCGCGGTAAAGGTTCCCGTTGGGCTATCTAAGCTATATTCATAGTTTCCAGCACCGGCACCTCCTTCAATGTTTGTTACCACTATCGAAGCATTTGGATTTGCATTACAACTTAATGGAGTAATGGTTCCTAAGGTAATCACAATCTCATCCGGCACTGTAAAATTAACTGCAGGCAATACTGTATCACAATTAATATTGTCCTGCACGGTCACTACCGGGCTGGTAGTAGGAACAATATTTGCAAACGTATAGATACCTAAGCCATCTGGCGAAGCAGGTGAAGTAGCTGGTACAGCAGGATTACCATCAATCAAGAAGGTAAAGGGTCCTGATCCAGCGGTTACATTAACACTAATTCTTCCCAACTCATTAAAACAGGCTGGGTCGATAGACGATGCTGTTGCAGCTGTAACTATCAAAGGATTAATCGTTGTACCTCCCTCGGTAACACATCCGGCTCCAGGTGAAGAATCTCTAACATAAATCGTGAAAGGAACTCCGGTAGTTACATCGGTATCGGCAAACCTAAATCTAAATGTATTAGGCGCGGGTGTATCGATTGGATTAATATAAAACTGTGTTAGCGAAAAATCAGAATTTGTACTAAAATCGTAGCTCCCGGATGGTGATGGTGATGTTATCGTTATATCTACAATAGCTATATATTGATCGTCATCAAAAGGACCAACATCACCAGGCGGTATTGGGTCTGGTGTTGGATTATAATCTGGATTACACTCTAGGTTTGCAACTGGTGTGATCGAAACCGCAAATGGATTACCATCATCTATGGTCAAATTTCTTGTTTCAAAACAACTTGTAGCAGAATTATCATCATCTGAATACGCATTTAACACATAATCCCCAGGTATTAATCCTGTAAAATCTGCAGTTGGATCAGAGGATCCTGTAATCGTTCTGGTAGTGAAACCAGGAGGTCCTGTAAGTACATAACGATATGTAGGCAGTCCTCCTGTAATGGTAACTTCAATGGTACCTGTAGAATTTACGTCACCCGAAGCACAGACAGGCTGATCTGTAACCTGAGCATCCACATTTGGGTTTACCGCATTAATGGTTATTGAATTTGAAGGAAAGCTACAAGCACTTAGTGGTGATCCTATTTCTCTTGCACTAACAAAATAAGAACCGGCGGTAGTTATATTATCAAAAACATTGCCCCCTGGTCCCGATTGAGGGGTGCCAATAGGAGTTGGTGGGTTGGGTGCAGGATTCTCAAGGAACAATTGATATTCATATTGGCTTGAAGCTCCAGTAACCTGAAGCGCTCCAGGAACTGCACAAATAATATCTCTTATTTTTTCAATTACGGGATCAAAATTACTTTGGAATACATTAAAATATACTTCGTCTGGACAATCACCGTCTACCGTAGTTCTGATTCTATATTCTCCACTTGTATCGCCCGAAGGAAAAAGAGCAGTATTATTAGGGTCTAAAGTAAGTACCTCTCCAGTAAAAACCACTTCCCACTCTGCATCACAAGCTGAATCTTCAGTAGGACAGTCTTCGTCTCTGTCTACTCCAGGACATGCCCCGTTTCTTAATCGTTCCCAAACCGTAGAAGCTCCTAAATTCGAGTCTAACGGTAAGGTTACACCAGATCCACATAAGAAAATTTCTGCGACCTCTTCGTCTGTATCTGGACATACACGCACATTTCCATCGGCATTAGGGTTTGAATCCAAATCCCCGTTTTGAATAATCTGAGCAATAGGATTGTCGGGGGCAGATTGTGGTAATACGTTAAACCTTCTTACCGTACCTCTACAATCGGTACTGGTAGTAGTTACGACATAAGTTCCTGGCTCTGTTACTATAATATCTTGTGTATCCCTGGGAAATGAAGAATCAGACGGATCATCTTCTCGAGTCCATTCGTAAGTGGTGAACCCATCTCCTCCTTGCAGAGTAACCCTATCTCGACATAAACGTGCATTTTCAGCTTCATTAAAACATGTTCCGTCATTAATCAAAAACGTAGAAGCACCTACAACATTAAAGTTACAAACGTCTCGCTCTACAATACTACTATCTCCTCTTGGCAATCCTGAAATCGCACCAACATATTGAGACGTTGCAACATTTTCAATTTCGTTAGAACATGCATCACGTAGTGCCGCACAATCTTCTACAACCCTAACCCTAAAACGAAATGTTATAGCAGGAGCACCCTCTACAACAGCACTGTCTGCAATCTCTAATAGAACGGATCCATTGGGTGTAGCGGGCGTAATTGTTGGATCATAAGTGGGGGTTATACCAGTATCTACTACCTCAAAAGAAACAAAATCGATATTTACCGGTAAAATATCCAGAATTTCTGTGTTTAGCACATCTTCATTACCAACATTTTGGATCCTAATATCATAAAATATCTCCTCGTTAAAATTTACATCCAAATCTGTAATATCATCAAAACCAATAGGGTCTACAGTTGTTTGCGCCGGATTTGCCCTTAATATCCTTTTGGTCATAATTAGTTCGGGTTCTATAATCTCTACCTCAAAACTTTGAACAAACACCTGATATTTATCTCCATCTGACCGAAGTCTGAAATTAACTTCTGTTTGATTATTGGTAATCAAGTCATTACCATCTTCCTCGTTTTGTATATCAAAAATATCGATATCATAACCCAAGGTATTGGTTGAGGCGGGATTTCTCGTAGTGGTTATAATACCATCAACTGAAATAGAACTATCAAAGAAGTTGTCTATTAAATTGGGACGTCCTGCTATTCCATCATCCAAATCTGTGGAATTGGGAGGAACAGTGACTGTTGGATTAGGGGGATCTACAACAGTAGTGGGTTCGATAGAAATTATATCATCGTCAAAAGGACGGTCACCTTCATAAGATCCAATCCCATATCGCGCATTTACCGGTAATCCCGGCGGCAATGTTGTGAACCCAGAGTATTGAATAGAAACATCTCCTGTAGAGCCAGAAACGGCTCCTAATCCATTATTTGTGCTGATAAATTTATTTGGTAACGAAGGATCCTCATAGATAATCACCAGAGTCCAACCACCACCAAAGTCACTAGTGTTGAAACCACCATCTGTATTGGTTTCAATAACACCTACCGAAGCTCTTTGGTCTGCTACAAAATAAGTCCCATCAGGATTCATTGTATTCATGTATTGCGTTACATCGGCATAACAATGGTAAGGGTAATCCACCACTCCGTTATTGATATTGGGCCATGCCGGATTGGGTGTAACACCGGGTCTCATATCATTAGGTCCAAAGTTTGGGTTATTTATTGATCCAGGATATCCATCATAAATAATACGCACTTCACTTGGTGGTATGGTAACATATCCTGCAGTATTAGCTGCTCTAAATTTTACCGTATTAAAAGCGGGTCTTGGATCTGGAAGCGTTGGATCATTATAATCTGCAATTAAACCTCTACTCCCTGCACTTACCAAATTGTCCATATCTATATAAGTCGCCGACCAATATAATCCAGCATACCTTACAATACCACACGTTGTTTTTCTTGTGAAATCTGCACTACTCGAACTAAACGTGCTTGGGTCATTATCAATATCAACATAGGCATACTCATTAAATTGCCCATTTTCCAACGTACCAAAATATGGTTGGTCAGGGTCCCTGGGGGTATTATCATTAAATCTACTGGGAGCCACAATATTATTTCCTATCATTGTTAGTTCTCCTCGTAAATTGAGGGTACTTCCAGGTACCGGGTTAAAAGGTACACTGGCAGGGTTTTGTATCTGGCTATAGGATGTAAAACATCCAATCAAGAATAGTATGAGTATGAGCACTTGCTTACTGCATTGAGGTATCCGTTTCATAAGCTGAGTATTTAGTGTTTTATTTTGGGTCATTCTAGTCATTATCTGGGGTAATTATTTTACTCTATTTTCAGTATATATAAATCACCGCTGTATGAATTGTTTACGTTAGAGAATAAGCTCTGTTTCGCATCATCAAGGTTGTTAAATTTCTTAAGGTAGACATATATATAATTGTCTTTTGGATTCCTGAAATACTGAGGTTCCAGTCCTTGTTCTTTTAACCTTGCCATTCCTCTATCAAAATAATTCTCTCTCTTAAAAATATTGGTAATCAAATAATATCCATTTTCAATATTGTGTCCGCCGATATACGATAAGCTTTCGGTTAATACGGTATCATCCTTTACGGTATCGGTAATTAGCTTTGTTTCTTGTAATAGACGCTTGAACGATGCCATTCTACTTTTTGCGATATGTAGTATCCACATTTCTCCAAAATATCTATTATCAATATTGCTTAAATATTTTCGTGCAGCTTCGTCTTTATCTGTATAACTTTCGATAGCAACGTACTGGAAGTCATTCTCTGGATTTACTATAATCTGTGAATCATTAAATCCTAAATCTTTCAATGTACTTGTAAACTTCTCTGCATATGCTCCACCTTTAAATACATTACCGATCAGATAATATCCTTCAGGATATCCTGGTATAAATTTGGTGGCAAACTGTGCTTCTGGTCTTGTAGCATCGGCAAACTTTACAAACCTATTACTTGCTGTTAATCGTTTAGAACTAGCAGGGTCAGAATCTTTTGCTTCCTGAGCATCGTCATTCATACTTACAAGAGATTCTAAAAGTCTGTTAAATCCTCTCTTATCAACATTAAGACTAGTAGTCAATAATGAATCTCTACGTGCAAATATCTTACTAGAAACACGTGCATTATTATCTAACTCTTTCTTGATCTCGTCAAGTCCTTCTTCATTCTCACTTGCAGCGGCTGCAGCGGCTGCAGCTTCTCGACGTTTTCTTTCTTCTTCAGCCAGACGTGCGGCTTCTGCGGCAGCGGCTTCTTTTGCCTGAATTGCTGCATTAAGCTCATTGGTTAAGCTTTGCTTATCGGTCTCTGGAAGAATCGTACTTGATTGTACAATCTGCGCCTGGTTTCTTAACGCATCCAAATCACCGGTAGCAATAACCTGTCTGGTTTGCGTGATTAATTCTTGTACTTGACGCTGTTCCTCGGCCAATCGTGCCGCCTCGGCCTCTGCAGCTAATCGTTGTTCTTCTGCTAAACGTGCGGCAGCATCTTCTTTTGCCTGGATTGCTGTGTTAAGCTCTGCCGTTAAGCTTTGCTTATCAGCCTCTGGAAGAATCGTACTTGATTGTACAATCTGTGCCTGGTTTCTTAACGCATCCAAATCACCGGTAGCAATAACCTGCCTGGTTTGCGTGATTAATTCCTGTATCTGACGCTGTTCCTCGGCCAATCGTGCTGATTCTGCTTCTGCAGCTAATCGTTGCTCTTCTGCTAAACGCGCGGCAGCATCTTCTCTTGCCTGAATCGCCGTGTTAAGCTCTGCTGTTAAACTTTGCTTGTCAGCCTCAGGAAGAATTGCACTCGATTGCACGATCTGTGCCTGGCTTCTCAAGGCATCCAGATCACCCGTAGCAATAACCTGTCTGGTTTGCGTGATTAATTCTTGTATCTGGCGCTGCTCCTCGGCCAATCGTGCTGATTCTGCTTCTGCAGCTAATCGTTGCTGTTCTGCCAAACGTGCGGCAGCATCTTCTTTTGCCTGAATCGCCGTGTTAAGCTCTGCTGTTAAGCTTTGCTTATCAGCCTCAGGAAGAATCGTGCTTGCTTGTACAATCTGTGCCTGGTTTCTTAACGCATCCAGATCACCGGTAGCAATAACCTGTCTGGTTTGTGCAATTAGTTCCTGTATTTGACGCTGCTCTTCAGCTTGGCGCTCTTCTTCAGCTTTTTGCTCGGCTACCTGGCGTTCTAACTCTCTCTGAGCGGCTAATCGCTCTTCTTCTTCCTGTTGTTTTGCGGCTTCAGCCTCTCTTGCTGCTTCTTCAGCGGCAATTCTAGCTTCTTCTGTCTCTTCTTCTGTTACTTCACGCTCAAGCAGTTTTTGGGCCGCTAATCGCTCTTCTTCAGCTTTTTGCTCGGCCACTTCACGCTCAAGTTCTTTCTGTGCAGCCAATCGTTCTTCTTCGGCTTTTTGCTCGGCCACCTGGCGCTCAAGTTCTTTTTGAGCTGCAAGTTCTTCGGCCTCTTTGTTAAGTAACTTTACCTCTTCTTCTCGTTGTAATTCTAAATCGCTTGCGGCTCTTGCCTCTCTCTCTTTAGCTCCAGCAATAGATCTTTCGAGTTCGCTCATCGCTTTTTGCTCCTGAGTTGGAATTTCTCCGTTTTCCTGAAGCTCTCTTATGAGCTTATTTTGTTCTAATATTTCTTTTTTCAGCCTTCTAATCTCAGAATCTCTGGCCTCATAGGCTTTTTCTGTACTGGTTTTTGGGCCACCTCTTCTTCGTGGTTTTTCGGTTGCAAAATTATACGCCAATCCCACTTCGTGAGTAGAGCCAAAGTCGCCGGTATCACCAACTCCCATTTCGTAGGTATATCCAATAGAGACATTGGATGTAATATTTCCTCCGATTCCTAAAGAGGCGCCATAAAAACTATTATATCCGGCTTGCGCCCATCCTAATTCTGGTAATTCTACAATAACATTACCACCATATCTAAGGTTTGAGTTCGATTCTAACTGCGTTTCAGAATCAGATTCTGGTAACATATTAGCATATAACATCCCTCTAATAGTCTTATCGGATCGTCTTTGTAAGGCGGTGGTATACATAACATGACCCGTAAACGCCATATTGTCGGTCAATAATTCACTTCCACTAAGGTTATATGCGGCTAGATTTACAACCGAAACTCCGACATCAAATTCGGCATAGTTAAAGTTAATACCCGGTGTTAATTGAAAAACCGAGCTGTTTTCATAGTTAAGTATTACTGGATCTGTAACTTCAACTCCATTATTTAAGACTATGCTTGTCGCAGAGTCTATATTAGATTTTATTCCGCTTTGCGAAAAACCAAGGTTCAATCCAAAGGTGAAGTTCATATCATCATTTAACTCTACGTTATAAGCAAAATTGGCAATTCCTCCAAAAAATCTATAAATCCCCTCATTTTGCTGATGTAGACCTATAGCAACGCCTGTTTTTTCATCAAAATTAGCAGTATAGTTTATTAAATATGTTTGTGGATTATCATTAAAACCAGCCCATTGAGTTTTGTTATATACATTAACAGACTTCTTATTTTCCCGAACCAACGAAAAGGTTGGGTTAAAATAAAACCGATTATATTTTACTAAATTGTGCGTAGGAATATCTGTTGGAAGGACACCATAAGTAGTACTTTCTTCTTGTCCCTGAACTTGACTAAGAGATAAACACAATATTAATAATAGTAATTTTCTGACCATAAAACTATCTCATTACCGTTATCGAACCTTTTCTGACAACAGAATTATTTTTTGTTATTATATAATAGTATATCGGATTTTGACCCGAGGATCTTGAGTTTTGTAACGGCCAGGTGTTTTCATAACCGACCCCTGTAAAATCAACCTGTCCTCTAGTATCATATATCGTTACCTCTACGTCTTGTTGATTTGCTAATGAAGTAGGTAATACCCAGGTGTCATTTATTCCTGTGCTTCCAAACGGTGTAATCACATTTGGGATAATCTCTGAAACTCCTGGGGGTGCCGTTGATGACACTGTAATCCTTTCAGAATCAATTATACACTCAGATAATGTTATTCTTACAAAATATTCTCCTTCAGTATCTACTTCAATAGTATTGCCTATTTCTCCAGGGATCTCCTCGTCATTAAGAAACCATTGATAACTATAATTGGTGCTTAACGGAGCCGTTAAAGTAACCGTTCCTCCTTCTGGTAACACTGGTGGTTCAACGTCTATTTGTACAGTATCACCTAAGAATTCTACCACTAAATCATCTGAATTTGCCGGCGGAAAAGTACCATCCTGAATAGTTGCAATCAGGAAGTACGTTTGTCCCACATCGCCATCTCCAATAGCAATTGTAGTATCTGTATCACCTGTAGAAACATTGTTTCTAAACCACTCAAAGTTAAAGAACGCATATTGATCGGTGGTTAAAGGCACCTGGGCTCCAGCATTATTTATTCCAAAGAGGTTTTCGAGCGCCAAAGTTGATGAGGAGTTGTCATCACAATCTAATATACTTGCAATTTCTACAGTTATGCTTGTAGCCGTATAAACCGTAGTTACTACCTGCAAAGCATCATTACATACGTCATCGGTTATGATCTCTGCACGATATTCGGCCGGGCCTGTTGCTATAAAAGTTAATGCCCCAGCATCGCTTATCGGTGTTGGGGGGTCCTGAGAAACATCATCTATAAACCATTCTACAGTACTTGTAGGGGGCGCATTGGTTGTAATTACCAAAGGAATTGAGGTTTGCGATGGAAGCAGAATAAGATCGGGTGGTGGTCTTGTTAATATATCTGATCCCAGGTTATTTACCTGTACCGGATTAGAGGTTTCGAAACAAGTACTAGTCCCAGTAACTTCTACCGTATATAAACCTTCAAAATTACTTTCTGGTAAAATAAGAGACGATTCATTTTCTCCGACTAACTCCTCACTATCTTTAAACCATCTGTAACCCAAGCCTGCAGCTGCAATGCTACAGGTTAAAACTTTTATGTCTTTAGGACAATACTCTTGTATGGTAGGTCCAAGAATAGTAACTGTAGTTTTATTAAAATTAACCACCGTTACTGTGGACTCATTATCACTAAATCGATCGTTACACGATCCAAAATCTGACAGAACCGTATACGTTCCTGGTTGAACTACGTTTTCTAAAGAAGTTTCTGTTGCCTCTGCTATTGGGTTTCCGTTAAAAAACCATTGATATTGCCCCAAGGTTTCCGGAATCACTGTAAGTGTAGTAGACTCTCCCTCGCACAATGCAACTACATTGGTATTTGGATTTGGGCCAATTAAAGTTACCCGTTCTGTGTTATCAAAAAAGTGAATGGCAACAACTCTAGCTGCACCAATATTTGTATTATTATCGGGTTCTCTATACCGTACTCTAATTCTATAATCATCGCTTCTCAAGTCTGTAGGAATGGGAAAAGAAGGGAAATTAATTTGTTCTGTAGCTGAAATTTCTAAGGGCGATGTAAATGTAGTTAACTCTCTTGGGGGTGTCGCAAAAACACCTTCTTCGTCTGAAAGTTCAAGTATGAATTCTGTATTTGCCAAAAAGTTTCTATTGGCAATCGCAACTGCTTCACGGTTTGGAGATGCAGGTGTAACACAAATCTGATCGGTGGTAGCGTTTCCTATGGCAAACAATGGCCTGGAAATGTCCTGGGAGGTCATGTAAGCTGTAGATAACAACGATACAATGACGATCAATATTAGGTTAAGTCTTTTTTTCATGATATCGCACTTAAATTATGGGCCGATATGCTAATATTAACTTAGCGATTTGGGGCGCTTGTTAATAATATTGTTAATATATTTTTTACCAAGTTATAAAATTATAAATTTAATGTTTATATCAAACTAAATTTTAATGTTTTTTTGTAATAATTTTCTGACTCTTAGTTTGTTGCCCTATTTACACTAGCATTTCTTAAAATCTTAAAAACGTCTTAATATACATAAAATTTTGTTAATCAGTTCTTTGTGTTGACATAAAAAACCTTGTCTGCCTAATTGACAGGACTAAAATCTCCCCTAAATCTTAACCCACAAAGATCAAAAATCAATTAGAAAACACCGAAATTTTAAAAATTTTGATGTTTTCTTTACGGAAAAAATAACCCGAAAAAGGCAACTTTATTCGATTAAGTGTTATCCGATAAAGTAAATTTCTATCAAAAAACGGCCTTAATATCCAAAAATTAACTACACAGGTTTCTCTGTTTTTTTAACAAAAAGAAATAAAAAAACCTCATCGAAAAAAATCCAATGAGGTTGTTAAAAATTGTTGGGATAATTGTTATTCTTTTCCTTCAGGAACAGCATGCTCACCGCCGTTTAATTCTTTGATAATTTCGTCTGTTAAATCTAACTCTTCTTTTCCGTACAAAATATTACTTACCTCGGTTTCTCCATAGATATAAGTATACCCGTTTTTCTTGCCATATTCTTTGATAAAATCCTTTACTTTACCAATAATTGAGTCAATCTCTTTTTGGCTTCCTTGTTGAAGCTCTTGCATTTTGGCTTGTTGTTCTCTTTGTAACAATTGTTGTTTACCCATCAACTCTTGTTCTTTCTTTTCTCTATTAGCTTTAGACATAGATTTCATGATGTTCTGGTATCCCTGTACCTCGATCTGAAACTGTTTTGCCTTTTCTTCCAGCTCTGCTCTTACCTCATTATTACGTTTTGTCCATTTGTCTTGAGCTTCTTTCATTTCTGTAAAATCAGAAACAACTTTGGTGTTATTTACAAAACCCGTTTTTTCGGTTTGTTGATTACAAGAAGCAAAAATCAAAACGACACTTGCAATCCATAAAAATTTTTTCATTTTTCAAAAATTTAGTTCTGGGCAAAAATATCAAAGTTCATGTGATGATGTTCACTATAAAGCTCTAAAAAACACAATAATAACAAAAAACAATTATCTTTGACAAAACAATCAATAAAAACTATTGAAAATGAATGAAAATTAAGCCATTTAAGGGCTTTCGGGAAATTAGCAATATAGTTTTAGCAAAAAGAAGAAGAAAACTTATTTAAAACCTCTCAAAATCAAAATTATTTGTTTCTGAGTACATAAATGTGAGATGAAAACTCTTTAGATCGATTTCCTTTTATGTTAGACTGAAAACCAATCCAAAATGCTTTAAAAAAATTCATTTTTCCATTCTTATACTTTTCTGATAAAAGTGCAACATAAAAGGAATCAAATTTCATGGGTAGGATTCTCGTTAACTCTAAATCTTTCTCTCCAAAAAGTTGTTGGATTGATTTTTTTGAAAAATGCCAAAGATGTCTAGGCGCATCATAGGCGGCCCAAAATGATTTATAATATTGTGCGTCAAATGATTTATAATTGGGTACTGCAACCACCAAATATCCGCTTGGGTTTAAAAGTCGTTTAAGTTCTCTGATTTGATCTTGTAAATTGGAGACATGTTCCAAAACGTGCCACATTGTAATTATATCAAAAGTACCGTCTTCAAAATTTTTGGTATCAGGTTCTAAAACAATTTCTTTTTGTTTTGCCAACTCTTTTGCCTGATGGTTTGGTTCAGTTCCAGAAACGTTCCATCCTTTCTTTTTTGCAACCGCCAAAAAATCTCCAGTACCCGCACCAATATCCAAAAGTTTTCCTTGACCCTTATTTAGTTTAGAAATCAGTCTTACTTTTTTATTTAAAGAATATACTTTTACTAAATGATAAAGTTTTTCAAAAACAGAACGTTTTGCATCAGTGTGCGAAATGTAATCTTCACTTTCATAATATTTGCCCAAATCTTGATCACTTGGTTTCGGAGATGTGATTAACATATCGTTTTTTACATCGTGAAGCAGTTGAAATTCTTCTCCCGATACACTATGGTCTTTGCAAACCATAAAAACTTCTAAATCTCTTTTTTTGTTCATTCTTTTTTTATGAAGACTTTTTTGATTAAAAATCAAAACAAAAGTATTTGTAATGGATTCTTTTTCAAAATGTATTTTGATTAAAAATGATCTGTAATTAATTTCGGCATTACATTTCGACTCCGCTCAAGGTTCGAGGGCCTCGTCTTTCGCTATGTACTTTATTCTAAAATTAGAAAATCATATTTGAACCCTGAGGTTATTCGAAGGGCGAAATACAAGATGCCATGTGCCAATTATCCCGATTTGTTCCACGTGGAACTATTCTTTGGTGGCATCATATACCTCTACATTAAGTAATGTGCTTAATGCGTTTGCTTTGTCTAATGCTTTTTGATAATTCTCTGTTTTATATAGTGTAAAGTTTTTATTTTCATTAAAAAAACGAACAACAAGTTTGTCGTGTCTTTCTTTGGTTCCGATTGCACTAACAGCTCCCCATTCATTATCCAACTTAAGGGAGGCCGAAAAGACAGAAATATAATCTGGAAAGTCTAACTCTAATTTTGTTTTAAACAAAACAGCACCAAACACTGAAAACAATTTTTGATTATTAAAATCACCATTGATTTTATAAGAAACTGAAAAGCCAAAAATCAACAAAGTGATCGTCAAGAAAATTAACCTTGCTAAAATTGGTTCTGATGTTTGAAACAAATACAAAACTGCGAACACCAAAACAATTGTGGTTAGAATTCTCCCTTTAAGGGCTCTTTCCTGTTTACAAATTATGCTTTTCATTATCTTCCCATATAAACTAAAAGCACAGAAATATCGCTAGGAGATACTCCGCTAATTCTTGATGCCTGTGAAATGGTTGCGGGTCTAATTTTCGACATTTTTTCGCAAGCTTCAAAAGACAGTGATTTTAGTTTTGTGTAATCAAAGTTTTCCGGAATTTTTATATCCTCTAATCGATTAAGTTTGTCTGCATTGTTTTTTTCCTTTTCGATATACCCCGAATATTTTACCTGGATTTCGGTTTGTTCTAAAACCTCTTTATCAAGATCGTGTTCTTTGATATACTCTTTTACTTTATGAAACTGCTTAACGTCCTCTAATGTAATTTGTGGCCGAGCAAACAACTTAAACATTTTTCCGCTCTGCTTCACTGGTGCAGAATTTTTTGCCTCCAAAACAGGATTTGCTTCTTCGGGCAACACACTTGTGTCTTTAAAAAATTGAACAAAGTCACTCGCCTTTTTTTCTTTTTCTTCCATTCTTCTCATTCGTTCTTCTGAAGCCAAACCAATTTTATGTGACATAGGTGTCAATCTAAAATCTGCATTATCTTGTCTTAATAACGTTCGGTATTCTGCACGAGATGTAAACATGCGATATGGCTCTTCGGTTCCTTTTGTAATTAGGTCGTCGATCAACACTCCAATATATGCTTCACTCCTTTTTAGAATAAAAGAATCCTTTTCCTGTACTTTTAGTGCCGCATTAATACCAGCAATTAATCCTTGAGAAGCCGCTTCTTCATAACCTGTTGTTCCATTAATTTGTCCCGCAAAAAACAATCCCGACACTAACTTTGTCTCCAATGTATGCGTTAACTGCGTTGGTGGAAAATAATCATATTCGATCGCATAACCAGGTCTAAAGAATTTTACATTTTCAAAACCAGCAACAGATCTTAGTGCTTTAAATTGAACATCCTCTGGCAACGAAGTTGAAAACCCATTTACATACACCTCAACGGTATTCCATCCTTCGGGTTCTATAAACATTTGATGCCTTTCCTTATCAGCAAACCGATTAATCTTATCCTCTATTGAAGGACAATATCTTGGACCTATGCTTTTAATTCTTCCGTTAAACATTGGAGAACGATCAAAACCCTCTCTAAGCACATCATGAACTTCTGGAGATGTATATGTCATAAAACAAGATCGTTGATTGGTAAGAGGTTTTGTTAAATTGGTATAACTAAATTTTTCTGGGTTTTCGTCTCCTGGTTGCTCAACCATTTTAGAATAATCCAAAGATCTTCCATCCACTCTTGGCGGTGTTCCGGTTTTCATTCTTCCAGAATCAAAACCCAAATCAACAAGTTGTTCAGTAATTCCTGTTGCAGCTTTTTCTCCAGCTCTTCCTCCTCCAAACTGTTTCTCACCAATATGAATTAAACCATTTAAAAAAGTTCCATTTGTGAGCACTACAGACTTCGCTTTTACTTCAATTCCGAGCGATGTTTTTACTCCTCTTATTTCTCCATTTTCAACCAACAGTCCGCTCACCATTTCTTGGTAAAAATCTACCTTGGGAGTTTGTTCCAAAAGCAGTCTCCACTCCTCGGCAAAACGCATACGGTCACTTTGCACTCTTGGGCTCCACATTGCGGGTCCTTTTGACTTATTGAGCATCTTAAATTGAATTGCAGTACGATCACTTACGATACCGCTATACCCACCAAGCGCATCAATCTCCCTTACAATTTGTCCTTTTGCGATTCCACCCATAGCGGGGTTACAACTCATTTGCGCAATGTTTTGAAGATTCATTGTTATTAATAAAGTGCTACATCCCAAATTTGCGGCTGACGCCGCAGCTTCACTTCCTGCATGTCCAGCACCCACAACGATCACATCGTACTCCTTGTCAAACATAATTCTATTCCATTGTTCCACGTGGAACATTAAACATATTTCTTAAAAATATTTTGTTCCACGTGGAACAAAATTACTGCAAAACTCATTAATGTTCCACGTGGAACATTAGCAGTTTTTCATCTTCTTTTTGTCTCATAAGTCTCGCATCATCATCTCCCTTGTCCTTGTATCCACAAAAATGCAACACCCCATGAACCATTACTCTTCTCAATTCTGACTCTATAGACACACTATACTTCTTTGCATTATCAACGACCCTTTCGTATGAAATGAAAATATCTCCATGCAGCTCATCTCCCATTGTGTTATCAAAACTAATAATGTCTGTATATGTATCATGATCCAAGAAATCCTGATTAATCTTTAAAAGATACTCGTCATCACAAAATATATAGTTTATCTCTCCTTCTGATTTTTCTTCAGATAAGATAACCTTCCCTATCCATGAGACCAAGTTCTCTTTGTCCAACGGCTCTATATCTGTTTCATAAAAAAAACTAATCATTGTCCTTCTTGAAATACTCTTGCACCTTTTGTTTATAATTTTGCCGCAAAGGTAATACTTGTCTATTTAATATTTCAGTAGTATTGAAATATTGTTTTGCCTTCTCTAATTGTTGCTTGATTTGATTCTCATACTGGATCTGATTCGTTTTGCTTTCACGCTTTTCCTCTTCACCTTGCTCAAGAGTTGCATCCTCAAGCTTTAGTAATTCATGTTTTAGATCTATCATCTTAGATAAGGTGTTTTGATCAAATCCTTTTTCTAACAACTCTTGCTCCACCTGTTCCATTTTCCTGAGTAAATCACTTCCAATTTTATTCTTTATTCCCTCTTCATTTATTTTATTCTCAAGCGCATTTCTAAGCTGTTGTTGTTGCTGATAAATATTATACAACTCACCATTCAAATCTTCATTTAGCTCATCTTCTCTTTCTCCTTGGCCTTCTTTTCCTTCAGAACCTTCTCCTTCTTTATTCCCTCTTTTTCCAGATTTATTATTACCATCCTTACCGTTTTTATTCCCCTTACTTTGCTCTCCATTTTCTCCCTCTTCTCCTTGATTACCTCCTTCTTGTTCACCCTTCTTCTCTCCAGGCTTCTTTCCTTTCTCAGAGCCCTCCTTCATTTTCTCATTAAGTTCTTCCTGTTTCTTAATGATGTCCGGTAACTGAAATTCGTTCTGGCTCGAACCGCTTTTACCTTTTCCAGAAGACGACATACTATTCTGCATTTGGTCCAGGGTTCTGCTTAATAAATAGGCTAGATCATTTGCACCTGTAATCGTGTATTGCTGATTTGCCGAACCTTGAACAATCTGATTCTCGGCCAATTTTTCTAATGACTTATCTATATTAAATTCTATATCGGTGAGCTTCTTTGTAACCTCTTCTGTTATCTGCGGAGTTCTCATCGCCAAGGCATACAAACTATCATCTATATGTATAAAGTTCTCTCTTAAAATACTTTGCCTTTTTAACTTTTCTGAATATGATGGGTTGTCCTTATCTATATTTTTAAAGCCAGTCATTAGACCTTCTTGTTCAAAAGAAAAATCAACCAGGTTATCCAACACCTGTCTCAACATTTCCATGTCCTCCATCTGTTGTGCCTCACCAGACATTTGCATTTGCATTTGCATATTCTGGCTCATTTTCTTCATTTTCTGAGCAGCGCTTTTCTGGTTCTTTTTGGCCTCCTGTTTATTTTCTTTACTCAAATTTTCGGTTGCTTTTTCCTGCTCTTCCTTAATTTCCTCTTCATCATTTTTGTCTTGATCCAAACTCATTGGTCTTTTCAATCGTTCATTCTCTTTCCTTAAATCCTCCATTTCTTTTTGAAAATTCTCAAAACCCTTGTTTAATTTATCCTGTTTTTCCTTTGTGTTTTCCTCATCCTTTTCCTCTGACAACTCTTCCTGCTTTTCAGATAAATCTTCCAAAGCCTTTCCCAATCTCTCATGCTTCTCTATAACATAATATCGCTTTGTAAGTTCTAATAGTTGTTCAAGATTTTTCTTAATGTTTTTATTTTCCTTAGCAAGTTCTTCTAGTTTTTCGGTTAGTTCTTCTTTTTGAATTTTATCCGTTAAGCGTTCAAGCTCTTCGAGTAACTTTTCGTTCTTCTTTAAACGTTCTTCATTTCTCTCCAATCGTTCTTTAAGGGCATCCTTAAAAGGTTCTTCTTTTTTGTCGAGTTGATCAAGATTGTCCTTAAGCTTTTTAGAAAAATCCTGCATCATCTTTTCTTGCAACTTCTGTCTTTTTAAAAAGTCATCGAGTTTCTTCTTGTCATTAAAATCTAACTCCTTCTTTTCTTTTTGTAGCTTACTTAAACTCTTTAACTCTTCTTCTTGTTTTTTGAATTTATCCAGTGATTTATTAAGTCCGGAAATAGCTTCGTTTTGCTTTTGTAATAATTTGTTTTCCAATTCTTCAGCTGTAAGTTTTGTAAAATTAAAAACCTGGCTGCGTGTACTTTTGTAATTATGTATCACATCATTATCAAAAACCTCAAAATAGAACTCATACGTTTTTCCAGATTCCAAGTTGAGATCGGAAGGAAATGCATAAATAAACTCATCAAAATTCGAAGTCCCTATTGGTAAATTTTTATAGATTTTTTTGGCGGGGTCATTATCATCGTAATATACCAATCTAAGTTTACTTAAACCATAATCATCACTAAGCCTACCAAAAAAATACATGGTTTGGTTGTCCACCGTATCCTTTTCTGACTTCAGATTTAACTCTGGATACTGATCCTTTATGACATTTAAATTAAAAGAAAGATTATCATAATCCTTTACATTATTATTCGATGTTGTTATCTCATAATCCATGTTAGAATAGAGTCTTCGTTCCTTAAAAAACGTCGCTTCATTCTTGGTAAGAGTCAATACAGTATCCTTGGTTTTAATTTCAACATTATCGGTGTTTCTGGTATACACTGTCCAGCCAACTTTTGTCCCTTCGGGAATTGTTGCATTTCCAGAATTCTTCAAAGACTCATTCCTCTTTCTTGTATACCCAGGATACTCTAATTTCATCTCAAAGTTTAACAAAGCAGGGACTGGTACAACAGATAATGTATACGGGATAGAAGTAACCTTGTTTGCGCTTAAAACAAATTCTATTGATTCCTTAGGTTGAATAAATCTATATTCAAACTCACCAACCTTTGTGTTTTTTAAAAAATAAACTTCGTCATTATAAGAAATTGTTACACTCTCTGGGATAATTTCTCCAGCAACCCTTACTATCAGATTGTAATCCTTATTTTCGAATGCTTTCAACTCATTATTTACTAAAAAGAACTGAAAAGGTGCCGGGGGTTCGTAAGCCATCTTATAATTAACTACTCGTTCATAACTATCTGAAATCCAATTAGTTTTATTAAAAACTATTAAAACGAGAAATAAACCAACCGGTATTGCAGCGTATTTAAGGTATTTAACGTTTTTCTTAAGATTTATAGCCAATTTAAAAGGCACAGGGCGCAATTGCATTGACTTTTGCTCTATGCTCGCCAACAATAAAGATGATGAAGAATCATTTTCACTTAGCTGTAGTAAATTAAGCAGCCTATCATTTACCTCTGGAAAATGATTACCAATAATTCCTGATGCTTCTTTGTGGTTTATCCCTCGGGTCAATCTAAATAATTTTGTAATAGGAAGTATAATAAACTTTATAAACAAACCCACTTCGACGACCACAAACGACCAAAACAATATAGTCCTTCCAAGTTGGCCAAGCCATAAAAAGTTTTCAACTAATAATGTAGTTAAAAAGTAAAGCAAACCGATAGAGAAAAATAAAATGAAACCCTTAATCAATTCGTTAACATAATACTTTCTAATAAACTTCTCAAGCTTGCTTTTTATATGCTCAAAACTATCCATGCTATTACGTACCTTTTTCATTAACCTTTAAAACTACGATTTTATTTCGAATAGCATTGTTATAGTTATGATAATTCAACGCATTACATTTTAATACGTTATGGACTGATTGGGACCCACTCCCATTAATGTTTATTAAGACTACTCTTCTTAAATTCTAAAAAAACAACCTTTCAAACGACAATAAATATTACCAGTTACAACTTCATATGTTCCACATGAAAAGGAAAAATCTTAAAAATTTTCATGACAATTTCACCTACAAAATCATTTCGATAGCGTATTTTAAGATTGTATCTTTGCCATTCTATTTTGAAAACTTTTAAGTTCATAAAAACACAATCATGACAAAGAACATTAGGGTACGCTTTGCTCCCAGTCCAACCGGACCCTTGCATATAGGAGGAGTAAGAACAGCTTTATTCAACTATCTTTTTGCCAAAAAACATAAAGGTACCTTTGTGCTTCGGATCGAAGATACCGATCAAAATCGATATGTTCCTGGTGCAGAAGATTATATAAAAGAAGCGCTGGACTGGTGTACCATACCTTTTGACGAAGGACCTGATAAAGATGGTGGTTTTGGACCTTATCGCCAAAGTGAACGTAAACATTTGTACAAACAATACGCAGATCAATTGATACATAATGGTTTTGCTTATTATGCTTTTGATACAGCAGAGGATCTTGATAGACATAGAAAGGATCATGAGGCCAACGGAAAAACATTTATTTATAATTGGCATAACAGAGAAAAGTTAACCAACTCCTTGTTGTTATCTGAAAAAGATGTGCAAGAAAAAATAGCATCTGGTGATCCATATGTAATTAGGTTTAAATCTCCACAGGACGAAACCTTACATTTATCAGATATGATTCGTGGAGATATAAAAATCGATACAAACATTCTTGATGACAAAATATTGTTTAAAAGTGATGGCATGCCCACATATCACCTGGCCAATATTGTTGATGATCATTTAATGGAAATCACACATGTTATCCGTGGAGAAGAATGGTTACCTTCTCTAGCCTTACACGTTTTATTATATAAATCCTTAGGCTGGGAAGCTCCAAAATTTGCGCACTTACCATTGATATTAAAGCCAATAGGAAAGGGGAAATTAAGCAAACGTGATGGAGATAAAATGGGTTTCCCTGTGTTTCCGTTACAATGGCACGATCCAAAAACAAACGAAGTATCATCAGGTTATCGAGAAGATGGTTATCTACCTGAAGCTGTGATCAACATGCTTGCTTTTTTGGGTTGGAACCCAGGAACAGAACAAGAGTTGTTCTCTCTTCAAGAACTTATCCAGGAATTTGACCTTAAGAGAGTCAATAAAGCAGGTGCTAAGTTTGACCCCGAAAAAACCAAGTGGTTTCAGCAACAACATTTGCAACGTACCGACATTTCTTTTTTAACAGAACAATTTTTAACCATCCTTTCGGAAAATAACATATCAACAACGCTTGATGTGTCTAATATCATTGATGCTGTTAAAGAACGAGCTGTTTTTACTGAAGACCTTTGGAGCCTCGCTCATTTCTTTTTTATCGCTCCTAATGAATATGATCAAAAAGCAACAAAAAAAGCATGGAAAGAAGACACCCCAACTTTAATGCACGAGCTCGTGAGAATCCTCGACGACATTACTGATTTTTCTGAAGACAACGTTTCAAACATTGTAAAGGGCTGGATCACCGGCAAAGAAATTGGTTTTGGTAAAATAATGATGCCTCTACGAATAGCTTTGGTTGGGTCATTACAAGGACCCGACTTATTTTTGATTGCATCAATGATCGGCAAAAAAGAGGCCATTAGAAGGATAGAAAGCGCTATTGAAAAGCTGTAATTAATAAAAAAAATATCTATATCTAAGAGGTCTGAAAAGTAATTTTCTCTGTCATTTCGAGCGGAGTCAAGAAACAATAACCGTTGGTTTTCAATACATTTCGACTCCGCTCAATGTGACAGGACCGTAAATAATATACTTTTCAGAAAGCCTCTTCTGTTTTTTTGAGACTGTAACAATTTTGTGTTACCATATACAGATATTATACAACACTATAAACATTTTGACTATGGGAAAACAATATAAAGTTTTAAAAAAATCTAACGTGTGGTCTACAGAAAAATTAAGAAAAGAAGTTGAAGATACCTTGAACAATGTATCAAAAGACGGTTGGGAAGTCGTTTCTGTTGCCTTTGGGTTATCTGGTAGTTCTGGTATATCGACTGCAATGATAACAATTTGTAAATAAGCCAAATCTTTAACAATTAATCAGTAAATTCATTTTTTAATAAATACTAACTTTTAAACATAAAATAATGGGTCTATATTTAATTCCAGTATTCATTTTCGGTTTTATTATTCTGCTATCAGGAATATTTACCGTAAAACAACAAACCGCCGCTATCGTAGAACGTTTCGGTAAATTTTTAAGCATAAGAAATTCTGGGTTGCATTTTAAAATTCCTGTATTCGACCGTATTTCGGGACGAATTAACCTTAAAATTCAGCAATTAGATGTTCTTGTAGAAACCAAAACAAAAGATGATGTATTCGTTCGTCTTAAAATCTCGGTTCAATTTCAGGTAATCAAAGAAAAGGTATACGATGCCTTCTATAAATTAGAAAATCCGCATGATCAGATTACTTCTTATGTATTCGATGTGGTTCGTGCCGAAGTGCCAAAAATGAAGCTCGACGATGTTTTTGAAAGAAAGGACGATATTGCTATCGCAGTAAAACAAGAGCTTAACGAGGCTATGGTAAACTATGGATACGATATTATAAAAACGCTGGTTACCGATATAGATCCCGACCTGCAGGTTAAAGAAGCTATGAACCGAATTAATGCGGCAGAGCGTGAAAAGGTTGCAGCAGAATATGAAGCTGAAGCTGAACGTATTAAGATTGTTGCCAAAGCACGTGCAGAAGCCGAAAGTAAACGATTACAGGGTCAAGGTATTGCAGACCAGCGTAGAGAAATCGCCCGCGGACTGGAAGAAAGTGTTGACGTATTGAATAATGTTGGAATTAATTCACAAGAAGCATCTGCCTTGATTGTGGTTACACAACATTATGATACATTACAATCTATAGGAGAAGAAACAAATAGTAATTTAATTTTGTTGCCAAATTCTCCACAAGCAGGAAGTGATATGCTAAATAATATGATCGCATCTTTTACTGCTTCCAATCAAATTGGTGAGGAAATGAAAAAACAAAATGCAAGAAAAAATCTGGGAAGAAAAAAACCAGACTCCGACTCATAAAAAATAACAGCCACATTTTGAAAAATAACCTGATCAATGATTATGATCGGGTTATTTTTGTTTGCATTAAGAAAAAAGTTTAGTTTTTAATAAATAATCGTTTTTAAGCTTTTTAATGCAATTTCAGATACTCTATAATAAAATCATCTGCTACATTTTTTCTATTTCTTTAAACCATCTTATATGAAGTTATTTTTAATAAATAAAAACAATCATAATTAAAATAATAATAAAAACATACTATGGTTTAAAAAATGCCTATCTTTACTAAAATAAAACCCCATGAAAAATTACTTAATTATTTTACTATTTATTTCGGGAAGCGTTTTTTCCCAAAATATAAAGACGTTAAAAAAACAGGCGGCAAGGGATGCTAAAGCAACTTCTCAAGCATCTATCGATAGAAATTTAAGCACCATCTTAAAATATACCCATCCAAAAGTTTATAAAGCCTATGGTGAAAAACAGCTTATGGACACTATGGATGAAATTTTTAGGACGATGGATGCTCAAAAAATAAAGATCGTTAGTTCTAAAGTTAATGAAGTAACCGATGTTAGAAAAGAAAATAGAGAATATCGTTGTTTGGTCAAGACCACTACCGAGATGGACTTTAATGGAAGATTGGTAACTTTAAAAAGTTCGTTGTTTGGTTTTTACAACGACAAAAAAGATCAATGGTACTTTGTAGAATCAAACAAATTACTAGATGATCCAGAAACAAAAAAGTTGTTTCCAAGGTTTAGGACAGATATAGAGATCCCTTTAGATGAGCATATTGCGGATAATTAAAAAATTCACTTAAACTGTCATTTCGAGCGAAGTCGAGAAATAGACCGAGCAAGTATACACTACATTTCGACTCCGCTCAATGAGACAGATGATCACTTTTTTATAACTTATACCTATCTTTTAAAGTCGTCGCCTCCGCCTTTAACAATTCGTTGTTATCCTCGACAGCTTTTGCTATAAAATCTTTTGCCAATTGATTAGGTTCCTGCTTTTTATTATCCAAAATCACGCCAAGAGAAATCATTGTGGCAATTCGAGTACCCGCCTTTTTTACAGCAGTATTATAAAGAGGTTCTAGTTCTTCAACAGTAACATTTTTGGCTGCTTCCTTTATTTTGATTTTAAGCACTTCTCTCTTCTGATCGGGTAAATTGGTATACTTCTTCCCTGCTCTTTTAATCTCTTCGATCGCAGACACCTCTACTTGCTTACTTTGCTGTGGTTTGGATGTGTTTTGCGGCGCAGAAGTGGGTTTAACTTTAGCCCAAGTATCCCGTAAACCAACAGTTTTATTAAACACCAATGATTCTGGATTACTATCCATATCAACATTAAAATATCCAAGTCTCTGAAACTGAAACTGATCCAAAGGTTCAACTTCTTTTAGGCTTGGTTCTAAATACCCTATAATTACTTTTAAAGAATCCGGGTTTAAAAACTCCATAAAATCTTTGTCTTTATGACCATCAGGAGCTTCATCATTAAACAATCGATCGTATATTCTCACTTCTGCAGGGACAGCATTAGCTACAGAAACCCAATGTAATGTGCCTTTTACGTTACGTTTTGACTCCTCGGTGCCACTACCCGACTTACTTTTGGGATCATATGTACAATGGATTTCAGTAATATTTCCATTAGCATCTTTAAAAACACTTTCTCCTTTAATGATGTACGCGTTTTTGAGACGCACTTCTTTTCCTAGGGTAAGTCTGAAAAACTTTCGCCCTGCTTCTTCTTTAAAATCTTCTCTTTCGATATATAATTCCCCCGAAAAAGGAACTTTTCTAGATCCTGCTGCCTCATCTTCAGGATTATTTTCGGCATCTAACCACTCTTCTTCTCCTTTTGGATAATTAGTAATAACCAATTTTACCGGATCCAAAACAGCCATTACTCTTGGCGCTGTTTTATTAAGATCTTCGCGTACACAAAACTCCAGAAGTGATACATCAATCACATTTTCACGTTTTGCAACCCCAACGGTTTCTACAAACTTACGTATTGATCCTGGTGTATAACCGCGTCTTCTTAACGCTGATATGGTAGGCATTCTAGGATCGTCCCAACCCGATACTACACCTTCTTCAACCAATTTGAGTAGCTTACGCTTACTCATAATTGTATAGCTTAAATTAAGTCTTGCAAACTCTCGTTGTTTTGGTCTTATCTCTGTACTATATACCTGATCTAAAAACCAATCATATAACTTTCTATGTGGTTTAAACTCTAAAGAACACAATGAATGTGAGATGTTTTCGATATAATCACTTTCACCATGAGTCCAATCATACATCGGATAAATACACCAGGTATCCCCAGTGCGGTGATGTGATTTTTTAAGTATTCTGTACATCAACGGGTCCCGCATTAACATATTTGGATCTGCCATATCTATTTTGGCCCTAACTACATGTTCTCCTTCATCAAACTCACCGTCTTTCATTCGTTGAAAAAGATCCAAATTTTCTTCTACAGAACGATCTCTATGCGGGCTGTTGGTTCCTGGTTCGGTTGTAGTTCCTTTTTGTTCGGCAATAGCCTCTGCTGATTGTGAATCTACATACGCTTTTCCTTCCTTTATTAATTGAACCGTCCAATCATATAATTGTTGAAAATAATCTGAAGAATAACATTCCTGATCCCATTGATATCCTAACCATGTAATATCTTCTTTGATCGCATCTACATATTCCTGCTCTTCTTTTGCGGGATTGGTGTCGTCAAAACGCAAATTTACAGGAGCATCATACTTTAATCCTAAACCAAAACTTATTCCAATAGCTTTAGTATGACCAATGTGCAAATATCCATTGGGCTCTGGTGGAAAACGGAAACGAAGATCTTTTGGATCCATTCCGTTCTTTAAATCTTCTTCTATAATATGCTCTATGAAATTGAGCGATTTTTTATCTTCTGTCATTACCTATAAAATGAGCTACAAAACTACTAAAAATCTCATCTTGTAAGGCAACAAAAAAAGGGTTGTTTTCCGGTAGATAGATAAAAAGAAACTTTTAACTTTGCTAAAAAATTCTGTGGGATTAATTAAGCTGAAGAATATTAAGATTTATGCCTATCACGGATGCCTTGTTGAAGAAAAAAAAATAGGTTCTGATTATAGGGTAGATCTAAAAATTAAAGCCGATCTATCTAACTCTGCAGCTACCGATCGTTTGGGGGATACTGTAGATTATGTACATCTTAATCATATTGTAAAAGAAGAGATGGCGATTCGTTCTAAATTGTTAGAACATGCGGCAGAACGTATTTTAGTTCGTATATTGAAAGAAATTCCTTTGGTGGAGAAAGCAACTATCGATGTTTCTAAAATTAATCCACCAATAGGGGGAAATGTTGAAATGGTTACGATTACTAGAAGTAAAAATCGTTAACTTTGTGCTTTAAAAACTTTTGAATTGCGTTTTAATGTAAAATCATTTAAGAAGTATTCATAAATTTTTTTACATTTGCCAACCAACCAAAAAATTGGGTGTCGTGGCCGAGTGGCTAGGCAGTGGTCTGCAACACCATCTACAGCGGTTCGAATCCGCTCGACACCTCAAAAAAATCCTGTAAAATGTTTACAGGATTTTTTTATTCAAATTTTGACTCTGGTCTTATTTTTTCGATTCTATCCTGAATCTTTCGTTCCACTTCATCGGGAACAACACCTTTCAATATCAAAAATACCCCAAATACCACCATCATAATACTAATCACCCTTTTGATAATATACGCTCTTTTAGGTGTTAATTTTCTTTTAAGTCGCTTAGCCAAAAGCATTTTAAAAACATCTATAAAGAGATATGTACCCAAAACAACACTGAAAAAATACAGTATTCTGTTGGTATCCATGTCTAATTGAGGACCAATAACAATTATGATACTTAACCAAAAACCTAATACTCCTATGTTTATAAAATTCAACAAAAATCCTTTTACAAAAAGCATTAAGTAATTATGCTTATTAATAATTTCAACAGAAGTATCTCGAAGTCGGTTATAATTTTTTCGTTCCTGAATAAAAGAAATTACCCCATATGTTGCCAATAAAAACCCACCAAAAATAAATAGCGCAGGATCATCTTTTATCTTCTCTAAAATTTTATTGGTAGAGAAATATGCAATAAAAATAAAAGCTATATCAGCAAAAATAACACCTAGATCAACCGCTAATGCAGCCCTAAAACCTTTTATAGCTGCGGTTTCTAGCAATACAAAAAAGACAGGTCCGATAAGAAAAGCTAATAATATTCCTAACGGTATAGCAGCTTGAGCATCTTGAAGCATTGGGTGTATAGGTGTTTCTTACAAAGTTAAAAACTACTTAGTTAACTTCAATAATTTTTCCACCTAAAAGTTTTTGCGTATCCATTTCTCTTGGATTGCCAAAAATTCTTATAACTCCACCTGCATTTGTATTGGCTTTCATATAATTCTTTGCATTCACTTCAGCAGTACCCCCTGCACTAACTTTCACCTGGGTATCTTTGGTTCTAAGACTGCTCGCATAATATTGACCACCAGAAGTAATGGTTACCTCCTGCTCTTTTGCTTCTCCTTTTACTTCAATTTCTCCTCCTGTAATTGCCTTGGCAAAAACGAACCCAGCATCTATTTCTGCTCTTATACTCGCTCCTTCTTGTGCTCGTAGATCCAAAGTTTCAGCACTAATAACACCTTTAGCCTTAACTCTGGCCCCTTCGTTAACATCGATCTTATTAATCTGGGTATAATATACTACCACTTTGGTATTGTTATTATCCCATAAATTATCAAGTGACATTCTTATTTTTAAGAGACTTCCGTTTTGTACAACATCTACTTGTCTTCTTTTAATACCAGTGACTTCAACCTTATTTTCACTCCCTTGAATTAACATTACCTGAATTTTATCAAATACCTTTAATTCATTAAAATCTCTTACATTTTTTGTAATGACATCCTGTGCTTGTACTGTGGTAGCCAGAACAAATACCATTATAAACATTAATTTCTGCATCGTCCTAAATTTTAAAATTAGATTAAGATTTATGTGTTTTTATATTGAAAGGTTAGCATTATTCTTCTATCTCATTTCTACTTCCTAAAAGTGTAAAATCTAAATGTCTCTTTACCAAGTCAGCATTCTTTACTTTGACATAAACTTCATCGCCTAGCTGGTATATTTTTTTGGTTGTTTGACCAATCACAGCATATTCATCCTGGTCAAAAATATAATGATCATCACTCATATCTTTAAGACGAACCATTCCTTCACATTTGTTGCTTATAATCTCTACATAAATTCCCCATTCGGTCACTCCAGAAATTACACCCAAAAATTGCTCATCTTCATGGTCCTTCATGAATTTTATCTGCATGAACTTAATTGAATCCCGCTCTGCACTAGCAGCAAGATTTTCCATACTACTGCTATGGTTACATTTTTCTTCAAATTCTTCTTCTGCAGCAGATTTTCCATTATCCAGGTAATGTTGCAACAAACGGTGTGCCATAACATCGGGATATCTTCTTATTGGTGATGTAAAATGAGAATAATAATCAAAAGCTAATCCATAATGTCCAATATTATGGGTTGTGTATTCTGCCTTGCTCATACTTCGTATAGCAAGTGTATCCACCAAATTTTGTTCTTTTTTACCTTGAACATCTTTCAATAAACCATTCAATGATTTGGTCGTTGTTTTGCGATCTCGAAGATCTAATTTGTATCCAAATCGACCTATAATATTTTGTAATGCCGCTAATTTCTCATCATTTGGTTCGTCGTGTACTCGATAAACAAATGTTTTCTTTGGATTTTGTTTTCCTATGAATTCTGCCACCTTTTTATTAGCAAGCAGCATAAACTCTTCAATAAGTTTATTAGCGTCTTTAGAAGTCTTAAAAAACACTCCTACAGGTTCATTACTATCGTTTAAGCTAAATTTTACTTCAACCTTGTCAAAAGAAATAGCTCCTTGTCCCATACGCTTACTGCGCATGATCTTTGCCAATTCGTCTAATTTCAGTACAGCATCAGCAATTTTTTGATCAGCCTGATACGTTTTTCCGGTAAGAGAAATCTCTGCAGGAATAGTATTCTCTTTTGTTTCGATTATATGTTGTGCCTCTTCGTATGCAAAACGCGCATCAGAGTAGGTAGCCGTTCTACCAAACCATTGATTTTTGATTTCGGCTTTATCATTTAATTCAAAAACTGCAGAGAAGGTATATTTTTCTTCATGTGGTCGCAATGAACATGCATTATTTGATAAAACTTCTGGTAGCATAGGCACCACCCGATCTACCAAATATACCGATGTTGCTCTTTCATAAGCCTCGTCATCTAATATCGTTCCTGGAGTCACATAATGGGATACATCTGCGATATGGATTCCAATCTCATAATTACCATTTTCTAAAACCTGAAATGACAAGGCATCATCAAAATCCTTGGCGTCTTTTGGATCAATCGTAAAGGTTAGGATATTTCTCATATCCCTGCGGTTTTTGATCTCAGCTTCTTGTATGTTGGTGTCTAGTTTATTGGCATATTCTTCTACTTCTTCAGGAAACTCATAGGGGAGACCGTACTGTGCTAAAATAGCATGAATCTCGGTATTGTGTTCTCCCGGCTTACCAAGTACTTTAATAACCTTACCAAATGGAGAATCTGCTTTGTCTGGCCAATCTTCAAGTCTAACTAATACCTTATCACCATCCTCGGCTTTTTCAATCTTGTTTTTAGGAATAAAGACATCTGTATACATTTTGGGATCCTGCATATTTACAAATGCATAGTTCTTCTGAATCTCAATTACACCTACAAATTCATTCTTCTTACGCTTAATGATCCTAGAGATTTCACCTTCGCTTTTTCCTCTACGTTTTCGGCGATATATGTAAACTTCTACTTCATCGCCGTGTAATGCTTTATTTAAATTATTATTAGGAATAAAAATATCATCCTCAAGATCTTCAACAATTACATATCCACTACCTTTTGATGTAATATCTAAAATCCCGCTATAAGTATTTATATTTGGTACTATTTTAAATTTCCCTCTCTCTACCTCTTCAATTTGTTTCTGAGCAGCCAATTGGGCCAACTTTTTAATGATTTGATTTCTACTGCTCGCGTCATTTACTCCAAACTTTGCAGCAATTTGCTTATAATTGAATGTTTTGCTAGGTTCAGATTTTAATATTTTGAGTATTCCTTGGGTGATATTCTCTATTTTGGGAGACTTTTTTCTTCTTCTACTCTTTCTTTTCATTAATATCAATTATGTTATATCCGATAAAAGTACAGCTTATCTTTTAACATTAGTAATTTTAAGTTTAAACTTTTATTAATCCTTAAATCGTATATCTGTTTAATAATAAAAAAATACATTATCTGTAAATCAAATGTTTACGTTTAAAAATTCTCAACAAATCTGGTTTTTTTTCTTAAAATTTACTTAATTTTATTACACCACTATTTCACTTAAACCGTTTAGTATTTTAACCAACTATGCCTAAAATCAAAAAAATACATAAGATTATAGTGTTCTTTGTTCTAATTTTTCTATTAGGCGTATATTCTTTTACTCTATACATAAGCAATACAATCGACCAGAAAAAAGAAACTATTCAAGAATCAAAAACTATGAGCTCTGGTGAATCGGATCGTCAAGCTGTACAGATAAATTAGTTTTTTTTAATATTTTGTATATTTAGATAAACTATATCTAAGTATTCTTAATGAAAGATTTTGTTACCATAAAGACATTCACGTATCCACATGAATATGCAGTTTTAAAACTTCTTCTTGATCAAGAGGGAATTTCTTATTTCTTCGAAAACGAAACCATGGTAGGTGTTTTTCCTTTTTACTCGAATGCTTTAGGGGGAATCAATCTTAGAGTACATCAAAAAGATAAAGATAAAGTACTTAAAATCATTGATGATTTAAATACCAATCCACACCTTAGGATAGTATAAGGTTTTCACTTCAACTCATTCCACAAAAAAGAATAGTTTTCAACATATATTATATACATCCTTTTTTCTTTTTTGAAATTTAAAATTAAATATGATGATTATGATGTAGTGTGGATAGCGGTATAACTTTTTGACATTTCATTTGTTTTTTCAGTTAAATCAAATTTTCAGAAAAATATAAACAGGATATAAGTATGTTAATACGCTGAAAACGTTCTAAAAGTAAAATTTAATTAACAGTTGTTAATAGATAATAAACACATTAAAGTCTTAATATTTTTACGGAAAAACCGTAGTTCATAACATTGACTTAATACTTGAAAACTTCTCCAAAAAAAGATGCTTTTAAATTTTGATTTGTTTGGGACGTACTTGTATTCGAATAAAAAACAAAAGGACCAAAAATACTTTCAGAATTTTAAGAACTATTTATTCACACCTTGTGTTAACAGAAGGGTACTAGTTATTAACATTAGGGTAACATTAGCGTAAATAATTGATTTTTTGGATATTACTTTTTTTGGATTGAATTATCTTTGCTTAAAGAACAAAAACCCTTAAAAAATGAAAATAGCTATTGGAAACGATCATGCAGGAACAGCATATAAATTTGCAGTCGTGGAATACTTAAAATCACAAGGAATCGAGGTAACTAATTATGGGACAAATGAAGAAAGTAGTGTAGATTACCCAGATTTTGTGCACCCAGTAGCAAAGGATGTCGAGAGTAATGAAGTAGATTTTGGTATTTTAATCTGCGGAAGTGGAAACGGGGTTTGTATGACCGCTAATAAATATAAAAATGTGAGAGCAGGACTTTGTTGGACAAAAGAAATAACCGAATTAACAAGGCAGCATAATAATGCTAACATCATATGTATTCCAGCCAGGTTTACATCGCAATATCAAGCATTGGATATGATAAAAACATTCTTGTCTACAGAATTTGAAGGGGGCAGACATCTTAATAGAGTAAACAAAATACCTATGTGCATTTAGTATATGGGACATCATCACGCTCATAATCATTCACACTCGCATCAAAAGCTTACTGGGCGTAATTTATTATTTTCTATTATTTTAAATATTGGCATTACAGTCGCTCAAGTAATAGGAGGATTAATATCCGGTAGTTTATCATTATTGTCTGATGCATTGCATAATTTTAGTGATGTAATTTCTTTGGTGGTAAGTTATTTTGCTAACAGACTAGCGAAAAAAGAGGCTTCTATCAAGAGAACTTTTGGATTTAAAAGAGCCGAAATTATGGCAGCATTTATAAACGCTGCTTCCTTAATGGTTATTGCTATTATTTTAATTTTTGAAGCTGTGGAGCGGTTGCAAAATCCACAAGAGATAAGCGCACAGATTGTGATTATACTTTCTGCCATAGCAATTTTAGGAAATGGGTTAAGTGTGCTGCTTTTAAGAAAAGACAGTAAAGTAAACATGAATATGCGGTCGGCCTATTTGCATCTTATTACAGACCTGATGGCATCAGTAGCTGTATTAATAGGCGGTTTGTTGATGCGGTTTTACAAGATTTTTTGGATAGATAGTGTGCTTACCTTTGCTATTGCCATTTATCTTATTGTAGTTGGATATGATCTGCTTAAAAGGTCTTTTAAAGTGTTGATGCTATATACACCAGATACTCTTGAAGTAAAAGAAATTGTAAAAACAATTAATGAGCTACCAAAGGTAAAGAGTATACACCATGTACATGTATGGCAGCTTAATGAAGAAGAAACACACCTTGAAGCACATATTGATTTTAAGGATGATATTTTAGTGTCAGAATTTGGAGAGATTCTTCATGAAATAGAACACATATTGCAAGACGAGTTTAGGATCAATCATGTAACGCTTCAGCCAGAGTTTGGTAAAAAGGATAATAAAGATATAATTGTACAGGATTAACTATGGATCTTACATTTAAGGTTAAACGTTTTGATGAGTTATCAACGCCAGAATTATATAAAATTTTGCGCTTACGCGCCCAGGTTTTTGTGGTAGAACAAGATTGTGTATATCAAGATATCGATAACAAAGATCAAAAAGCACTTCATGTAATTGGCTATAAAAACAATGAAGTAGTAGCATACACCCGAATTTTTGAAGCGGGAGATTATTTTAAAAAAGCCAGTATCGGGCGTGTCGTGGTTGCAGAAAACGAAAGAAAGTATGGATATGGTCATGATCTTATCAAAGAAAGTATTGATGCTATAGAAAAGTATTTTGACACGAAAGACATCAAAATATCTGCTCAAACCTATCTAAAAAAGTTTTATAAAACCCATGGATTTGAACAAGTGGGCAAGGAGTATCTTGAGGATGGGATCCCGCATATTGGGATGGTTAGGTAGTTAAACACCTTTTTTATGAAGAACCTGATCTTCATGGTCTATCAAAAATAGCAGTGACTTATTTACTAAATCATTAAGTTTTACTCCATTTTTTATCGCTATTCGCGAAAGCTTTCTGTGAATACTTTTTTGTACCCTTACATTAAAAACCCCCTTAAACGTTTTTTCGGGTTCTTTGCCTTCTTCTTTACATGTCTCCAAATAGTCTTCTACAGCACTTTGAAAAGCTTTTTGAAGCTCTGAAACAGAATCGCCTTCAAAAAGCACCAGATCATTAATTCCTTCCAATCTCCCAAAAAAAGTCATATCCTCATTACTAAAAGTAATGCTGCTCAAGTAACCTTTATATTCCATAAAGTTTTTCATGATATTTAAGTTTTAAAACTCTAATTTTTCAATTATTTGCTTTATAATGTATTGTTTTACAATATTACTTGGATGAGGCTTGTGTAAGCTAATAATATCTTTTTCTTTGTTAATAAACTTTCGTCTAGATCCACCCGTTTTTCCTTTGCTAGATTTTTCGAAATACCCCTTGTAATTAAGAATTTTAACAAGCTCTTCCCAGGTTAGGTTTTTTGGAACAGATAAAAACTTTTCGATTAATTTCTCTATTCTTGGCATGGCAAATATAAGCATAAATATAATTGTAACTATTTTTTAGTTACAATGTTTTTTAATAGTTATTCCCCTTTTATTTCAACATTATCAATATGATAACGCGTAGTGGCTCTTGGATCACCCCCAATATATCTAAACCCAACTCTTATGGTCCCTTCGAGACAGGATAAACTTACAGGCCCAGCAGGAACAGTATCTCCAAAGGCATTTAATGGTCCACGAGGCAGATTTGCATCCAATTTTGTCCATGAAGCGGTTTGAATTTCATTTGTAAAATCAGAGCTTATAAAAACTTCCAGAATATTGCCATTATCGTACCCGGTTTGTACATCAAAATTTAAGACTTCATTGGCCGAATTGGCAATATCAATTTCTGGGGAGATGAGCCAGACTTCATATATGGGCTCTTTTGATCTAAAACCTGTGATTTGAGCATATTGATTTTCTGCAAAATCACCAATTTCAAAATCTAATTTTCCGCCCGTGGTGTTGCTATTGATCCATCCCTTTTCTTCCAGGTCTTTTATTTTTAATCCTGCAAAGTCTTCTTCAAAAAGAATGTTATTTCCTACCTCGGTAGAAGAGCATTGTAATACCTCGGGATCACAACGGGTTTCGATATCAAAAATAAGACCTTCCGGATCATTGAGAACTAAATTAAAGGTGTCTCCTAAAAAGTTCTTAGTTAGTATCCCAGTAAAACTTCCTTGGTTATTAGGTAAAGTAAGTCCTTTAAAATCTGAAAAGGTACTGGTACTTAAAACAGTGGTTCTTCCAGTTTCACAGCTTTCAATGATCCGTTCCCCATCAAACTCATCGTTTGGTTCTGCCGCAAACGTAAAAGCATTGTTATCTAAAACGACATTTTTATTAAATTGAATACTATTGATTTTAATGTAAAGACTTAAAAAACGTTCTGAGAAATCTTCCATGGTAATGTCAAGAGGGGTAATGGCAAATACTTCTGAAGATCTGGTGATAAATTCGCTTGCCGTAAAAGAAGGGACTGCCCTTACCGTATTTCCGTTTAAAACACCTAAGGTAGGAACACCGTTTTCTATCCCTGCAGACAATCCATCAAGTTTCACAAACACTTTGCGACCAAATTCGTAGGAGGTGTACAACGGAGAATTGTCTATTAACAATCTTATTCCCGCAGTTGGACCTATGTTCTTATTTTGAAGAATAAGCTCTTTAAAAAAATTGCCTCCTTTGTCGCTTGAAACCACATAACCAACCATATAGTTATTGGTGTTGTCAAAAACTACTTTAGCATTTTCTCCTTCTTTTTCTATTTCTTGGTTCATGATGCCTAAAACAGCTTCGATATCGACTATTGTTCCGTTGATTGACGGCTCTTCTATAAGCAAGGGAGGTGTTGTAAAATCTTCTTCAGGAGTACAGCTTGTTTCAATAAGTACTATTACAAGTACAAAAGCCAATGTTTTTAAGTTGTTAATAGATATTTTCATAATGTTACTAGTTAAAATCGTATGTAAAAGTTGATATAATAAGAGGTGCCGTATCCATAAAAATATTTAGGACCAAACACAGGTGTTTCTCGTTTAGATTCTTCTAAAGCGCGTCTATAATTTGCATTTCTTGTTTGTTCGAAACCGCCTGTCTTGTATTGCTGATCAAGAATATTGTTTACGGAAGCAAAAAAGCCCACATAATACTTTTTTATCCTCCAGGATTTACCCCCAATGGCATTTATCAAAAAGTAATCATCAAAACGTTCTTGTCTTAACAAAGATCTAGCGATGGTTTCATCATAATCATTAAAAGGAAGTCCATCTGCATCCTGATTAAAATTGGAAGTTCTTGCAAATGGACTTATACTGATAAAAGCATTAGAAAAGTAATTGGTGGTAGCACCAAACCACCAAAAATCTGGATCTCGATATTCAAAACCTATTTGGGCCGCATTTTGAGGCCCACCAGACAAATAATAGCCTTTAAGGGCTGATTTTCCGAAAGGACGTATTCCTTGAAAATCAGTAAAAATATCACTTGTACTTGCCAGGGCCAGATCTGGATTATTACTATAGGTAAATTGACCAACTGCGGCGGCACCCTTTAGTTTTAAGGTTGGTGTAATTTGATATTCTAGTCCTAATTCTCCACCAATATGTAATTTGTCTATATCGGTAAGAATTTCTTGAACAAAACCGGCACCAGATCCCGAAATTGCCTGGGTGAAAAAGAATGATATATTCGACGCATCTAGGATCTTAGTATAGTAACCGGTTATTTTTGCTTTTACTTTTGAAGAACGAAAAATATAACTTGCATCAGCCGACTGGATCTTTTCATTTTCTTGCGGCTTACCAATTAACTGAGATACAGCAGCATTACTTTGTCGAACATTTACAAAAGTATTTCTAATAGTGGGAGCTTTAGTGAAATATGCAGCATTTAGGTTCAGAGAATGATGACCATGTACTCGATACGTTAAACCGCCTTTTATTCCATAGTTTTTGAAATCCACCTTTGGGCTTTTTCCAAAAGATTGAACACCAGGAAAATAGCCATTCTCAAAAAGCCCATTACGTTGATATGAAGTTTGTATGAGGTTGCCAGCTAGAAAAAAATCAAGCTTATTAAACTTAAATTGAGCCTGGGCATATCCATTGATATTGGATGCATACATTTCATAATTATAGTCATAACGATCTCCTATGCCCACAATGCGGTTAGGGTTTTGCATATCACTCTGTGCTCTATTTGCCAATTCTGAAGTCGATAACCCAGAGGCAAATAAGGCAAACAAGTCAACATCAAGAAAACCAGTGCCCCCTAATAAATCTTTAACCTCAGCAAAGTTTTCGCTTCTTAGGTTTCTGTAATTTATAGCTGCATTAAGAGTAATATGCTTATGTATTCGGCTATTTAAAATTATATTGCCGGTAAACTGTGTATCATCGATTCGATCTTCGTATAAAATATAAGTCGCATTGTTTCCTTGTAACGCATTTTGTTGGTTTACCCTAACTAGGCGTTCCCAATCTAATTGACCCTGGTTAACAAGGTTTTGTTGGGCCAAAAATGCATTTTGATAATCTACTGCTGAGGGATTAGGATCTTTTAAGAAAGAACTGGGTAAGTTATTAGGATGTGCTGGGTTAACATTGGCGCCTCTTCCACCACCAAGATATACGGGCCCAAAAGAAGATGAAATTAGATCGCTACCTCCTGTATCAATTCTCGAATTTGCAATTTTTCCAGTTTGAAAAGCAATATTGGTATTTACACTTGTGTTTTTATTAATATCCCAGTAGTGATTAAGCATAATTACTGGCTCTTCAACAATGCGTTCTCTTGAGTTTCTAATTTTTCCATCTTGGTAACCCCAATTAGGATTATAAGTAGCACCTTTTATATTAAAAACCTCTTCGGTAATTGCAGTAGATCTTCCACGGCGATTGGGCGTATAAAAACCTGTTAGATTAAGGCTGTGATTGTTGTTAATTTTCTTTTCTATCGACGCAAAAAACGAATTTGCATCATATCCGGTACCATCAATATATCCTTCTTCTCCAAATCTGCGAGACAGGGACAATGAAAAGGCCCAACCTTTTGAAGAGATTCCAGAATTATAGGTGGCCATAACTCTTCCTTGATAACTTCGGTTAGATGAAGCATAGGATACTCTGCCTCCTTTTCGGTATTTCGATGCACGCATGATGATATTTGAAGTACCCAATAGGTCACCAAAAGCATAATCATTTTGAGAAATCCCGAAGGAAAAGACTTGGTTGCGCTGCACATCATTTAGCCCTCCCCAATTGCTCCATTGTGGTCTTCCGTCAAGCAGTTTGTTCATTTCAACTCCATTGATTAACACTTTTCCATTTTCATTTTTAAGCCCTCTTGGTCGAAAGAATGTAGTGCTAAAATCAAATGCTGCAGCATTTAGAAATACATCGCGGTTGGCCTGCAATAATGCCGACATATTAAAAGAAGTATCGTTTTCATCATCAAGCTCGGTGTCGGTAAGTGTAATAGTTCCTATCAGTTTTTGTTGGTTATCAAAATCATGGTCTAATTCGATTTTTTTAAGATCTAATAGTTCTCCTTCATTAATCACAATAGGAAAGCGCTTTGTTATGTATCCTTTGGCAGAAATAATTAAGATCTGTTCACCAAACGGAATGACAGAATCTTTAAAATCAAAAACTCCAAAGCCATTAGTAAAAACAGAAATCGTAGTTTCTTTAATGAGGATTTTAGCATCTACAATATTTTCACCTGTAATGGCATCAATTATTCTTCCTTTCGGCCCTGTTTGTTGACCATTTGCTTCAGAAATAATAAACATGAAAAAGACAAGCAGGCATATCCAACCAAATGGTTTTTGAACCATATTTTTAAATTTTTAATCATTAAGGGGTTGAAATTCATTACTTCAACAAAGTGCAATAATAAACAGTATGAGTTTCATTTTTTGAAACTGAAAAAATTAATCTTTGTTCTCGATTTAAAATTTGTGGCATGAACCCAAAAAACACCGCAATTGTTAGTATGTTCTTTTCTTTAACTCTCTTTTCACAAGAACCAAAGACCTATAATATTCAAACAATAGCGTTTTATAATCTTGAAAATCTTTTTGATACTGAAGACGATCCAATAACATTTGATGACGACAGAACCCCAAAGGGAAAAGATCATTGGACCGAAGAGATATACCAACAAAAATTAAGAAATATGGCATTTGCTATTTCTGAAATAGGCGTTGATATTGCCAAAAACTCACCGGTAATTATAGGTGTTTCGGAAGTTGAAAACAGAAAAGTACTCGAAGATCTCGCAAATCAGCCAATACTTTTAAAAAAGAACTATGGAATTGTACATTTTGATTCTCCAGACAGAAGAGGAATTGATGTGGCATTGTTGTATCAACAATCATTTTTTAAACCAAAAAATGCAAAGACTCACGAACTAGTACTTTATGATAATGATACTAACAAAAGAATCTATACCAGGGACCAATTAGTTGTAAGTGGATATTTGGATGGAGATTTGATTCATGTGATCGTTAATCACTGGCCATCCAGACGAGGAGGAGAGGCCCGAAGTAAATACAAAAGGGAAAATGCGGCTAGGTTGAATAGAAAAATCATCGACTCTATTTTTGCTATCGATCCATATTCAAAAATTATTACCATGGGAGATTTTAATGATAACCCTAATGATTTGAGTATAAAAAAGGTTCTGGGCGCAAAACCTAATAAAAAGAACATTTTATTAAAAGAGTTTTATAATCCTATGCTCAATATGAGTAAGAAAGGTATAGGCACTCATGCCTGGAGGGATAGTTGGGGAATATTTGATCAAATTATGATATCTAAGGAGTTTTTGGATAAAGATTATGCATCATACAGGTACTATAAAGCGGGAATATTTAATGAAGATTTTTTAACAACTCAAAAAGGAAGGTATAAAGGGTACCCATACAGAAGTTACTCTAGCGGAAACTATATTGGAGGGTATAGCGATCATTTTCCGGTATATATTTATCTTATAAAACAAAAAAGGTGACCGTATGAGTCACCTTTCCTTTTTTTGCTTCTAATTCAAAACTAAAATCCAATGGTAATTGTACCAGAGCATAGTGTTTCGGCATATTGTTCAAAAGTAGTTCCATCAGGAAGTGTAATAGTCTCAGACTCACCAGCAGCAGAAGTAGTAACTGTACCATCACCATTATCACAAACAGAAACAGGAATAGTTAATACTTCGCACTCTCTACAATTTGGATTACCGTCATCATCACTTCCACAAGCTGTAAATCCAAGAGCTAAGGCAAATACTGCCACATACATAAGTTTTTTCATAATCTGGGGGTTTAAATTTAAATTTTAACAGCCCCAAATATAGAGTATTATCTTACATTAACAAATTTTTATGTTAAAAAATTACTTTTTATCGTTAAAAAAAGTGTTTTGTCGGTGTTATTTCACGACCTCGATATCAATAGGTTTACCGATATAGGCAAGAAAACTATCTTCTTCTACCTGTTCTATTTCTTCGCTATATGAAGAGATAATATGTAAATTTTTGTCAGCATCTTTGACAAATAGAGGTATAATTTCATTGTCTTCTTTGGTAAGATCAATGAGTGTTTTATAGTGTTTTTGATTCTGTATTTTTATTTCTTGTATACCAGGATACTTTTCGGCGAGTGCAATAAGTTTATAATAATCGTCGGTATGAGAAAACAATCCTTCTTGCGGGTTATTTTTTGGGTCTTTCATTTCTTCAGGAGTTATCAATCTAAAGGATCCGTGTTCTCCAAATTGCTCTCTGAATTTATTAATAGCATATTTATTAATATCACTATTAGCCGTTAATGCCATAAGATATCCAACATCATTTAATTCGATATTATCCTTAAGCTGATCCCCATAAATATTTCCTTCAATTGCTTCTATCCCCAAGCTTTTAGCTTTATTAATATTATCTCTATTGTTATCAACCAAAACCACATGACGATTATTGTCTTTGATGTAAGCCGCAATAAGACGAGACACTTTTGAGGCCCCTATAATTAAAATTCCTTCAGATTTTTTGAGAAAAACACCAACCACTTTGGCAAAAAGACGGGCCGTAGTGGCATTTAGTAATACCGTACCTAGCACAATCATAAATACTAGTGGAGTAATATATTCTGCTCCGGGAACACCTTCTTTATAAAGTTTTAAACCAAATAACGAAGCGATTCCTGCAGCTACTATACCACGAGGCCCAACCCAACTTATAAATAATTTTTCGTTGGTTTTGAGCCCGGATTTTGAAGCACTTAGAAATACGCCCAACGGCCTAACAATAAAAACTACCACCGCAAACAATAAAACAGCTTTCCAATTAAATACCAATTTTAAGTCTTCAATATTAATGTTTGCCGAAAGCAGAATAAATAGTATCGAAATCAAAAGTACACTCAGGGATTCTTTGAAATATAATATTTCATTAAGATCAGGAAGATTTAAATTTCCAAGAACCATTCCCATCACCACTACAGAAAGTAAACCAGATTCGTGTGCAAAAACTTCAGATAATACAAAAACACCAAGCACTGCGGCCAAGGTGACAACATTCAACAAATAATGGGGTACGATCTTCTTTCTTAAAGAAAAAGCTAGAGCATGAGCAAAAGTAAAACCGTAGGTAAGACCGATCAGTATTATTTTACCAAATTCGATCAAGGCAGTAAATGTAAACTCTTCACCACCACCAATTCTAATAAATTCGAACACCAAAACGGCTACAAGGGCTCCGATAGGGTCGATCAAGATCCCCTCCCATTTTAGCACGGCTGAAATATCTTTTTTAAGAGGGATATTACGTAAAATGGGTGTAATAACAGTAGGTCCAGTGACTATAATCAATGACGAAAACAGAAAAGAAATCCGCCAGCTTAGGTCAAATATAAAATGTGCAGCCAAACCCGCTAGAAAAAAAGTAACAACTACCCCAATAGTAATTAGTTTTATGATTACAGGTCCAACATTTAGAATTTCACTGCGTCTTAACGTAAGACCACCTTCAAAAAGGATAATACCAATAGCCAAAGACACAAAATAGAACAGGCTTTCTCCTGGGAACAATCCTTCTTGTCCATTCCAGATAGGCTGTATAAGTTTGGTACCATCAACTGTATACAAAGTGGCTATTGGACCCACCAAAAGCCCTATTAAAATAAGTGGTAAAATTGCAGGGATTTTAAATTTCCACGCTACCCATTGCGCCAATATTCCTAGTATAATAATTCCTGCGAGTTCTATCATATTTAATGTCTAGTCTAGTTATATACGAGAAAGATCGTAATTTTTTTAAATATAGCAGAAATAAAGACAATTTTATAGTTTGAAAAATTAAGTTTATATTCTACCCTTTTAAAAATCTAAGAAAATCTATGTCTTGAGCGAATTATTACAGCACAAATTTAATACAATCCTTATAGGTGTTGCTTTTTCTCCTAATCTGAAAAACAACATTTTTGAAGCAATGCGCATGGTCGATTTTTTTGACTGTAAACTGATTATTGTACATGTAGGTGAGAATACAAAAGAAAAAGAAGATACAATTAAAGAACTAATTTCTGGATTTTCTGAAGATGACGACGAAAAAGTAAAAGTCATCTGGAAACAGGGTGATCCGGTTGAGGTAATCATCAATACAGCCAAAGAAAATAATGCAGATCTTGTTATGTTGGGGGCAATCCCAAGAGAAGATTTCCTTAAATTTTATATTGGTTCTATAGCCAGAAAAATCACAAGAAGAGCGCATTGCTCGGTATTGTTGTTAATTAAACCTTCAGAAGATTTAAGACCTTGTAATCATATTGTTGTGAATGGTCTTAAGGACGAAAAGACCAAACAAACCATTCTTGATTCTTTTGAGATTGCACAAAACTTGGGAGCACAAAAATTAACGATTGTTGAAGAAATCTCTCATCAAGAGGTAAAGGTTGTAGTAGAAGACGACCAGTCATTACTTAAAGACACATTACTTAAAGAACAGCTTGCCAAAAAAGAAGATAAACGGGTTCAGGATATTTTAAATGAAGTGTCCGAGGATCTTAAAAATGGTATTTTGATCAAAACTCAATCTATTTTTGGAAAGCGAGGATACTCGATCGGCCATTATGCAAAAGTGGCAGCAGCAGATCTCTTAATAATGAATGCTCCAGAAATAACAACATTTATGGATCGTATTTTCCCACATGATCTTGAACATATTTTATCTGAATTACCCACTGATGTATTAATAATGAGATAGATGAAAAGCACAAGAAATAATACATCAGGATTTATAGCTCAATTACCCAAAAACATTTTTTCTGGATTTGTAGTTTCTTTAATTGCATTGCCATTGGGTTTAGGGTTGGCTCTTGCATCTGAAGCACCACCAATATCTGGTGTAATTGCAGCCATAGTTGGTGGGATTATAGTATCTATTTTCGGAGGTTCGAATGTTACAATTACAGGTCCTGGTAATGGATTGGTAGTGGTCTTATTAGGAGCCATTACTACTCTTGCTAATGGAGATTTATATCAAGGTTATGTATTTACTTTGGCAGCGATCATATGCTCTGGAGCGCTTATGATTGTAATAGGACAATTGCGTTTAGGAATTCTAAGTGATTTTTTTCCTTCTTCTGCCATTCAGGGGATGCTTGCCGCCATAGGAATTAGCATTTTTGCGAAGCAATTTCATGTAATGCTTGCCAACAACAGTATTAAAGGAGATACTATATCTTTATTAACAGATATTCCTATGAGCACCATAAGGCTCTTCTCTTCAGAATATAATCATATTGTAATAGCGGCTGTGGTCGGTGTAGTAAGCTTGCTTATTATGATATTTTACGGCAAAATCAGAAATAAATATTTTCAACTTGTACCAGCACCTATGTGGATCGTTCTGATAGCGGTGGGTTTAAGTTATTATTACGAGATTTTTTCAGAGCAATCATATCCAATAGATGCCTCACTTTTGGTTCAAATCCCCGAAAATTTGCTTTCGAACTTTCCAACCCCAGATTTTTCAATTAGCCTTACTTCCAAATTTATTGGGGTTGTAATTGCAATAACATTAATTTCAAGTATAGAATCTTTATTAAGTATAAAAGCGGTAGACAAGTTGGATCCTTTCAAAAGAAGATCTAATGTAAATAAAGATCTTACTGCATTGGGTATTGCATCTATTGCTAGTGGTTTTTTGGGTGGACTTAATGTAGTTACTGTAATAGCAAGGAGCTCTGTCAATGTTAATAACGGAGGATTAAATAGATCTGCAAACTTTTTTCATTCGGTATTTCTGATCTTGTTTGTGGTACTTTTTCAGGACCAGCTTAAAAGAATTCCTCTTACTGCATTGGCAGCAATTTTGGTGTATACAGGATACAAGTTAGCAGCACCAAGAAATCTTAAGGGTATAGCCAAAATTGGAAAAGAGCAGGTTTTGATTTTCTTTGCTACTGTTATTGCAACAATCACCACCAATCTTATAACAGGAATTTTGACAGGAATTTTGGTAACAGTCATTATTCATTTTATACTTAACAAAAGCGTTATGTTTTTTGCGCGAAATCTTTTTAAACCTAATGTGCTTATGTTTAAAGAAGAAGTTAACGGAACTTATTTTGTAAGTGTCAAGAATTTTTCAAGCTTTCTTAATTTCTCTAGACTAAAAAGAAAACTAGATACCATACCCGAAGACCAGGATGTAGTTATAGATTTTTCATATTGTGATTTTGTAGATTATACGGTACAAGAAAGTTTGCTTGGCTATCAAGAAACTTTTAAACGAAAAGGAGGTTCTTTTGAAATTAACGGCTTAGATATCCATGGAGCCTCTTCAGAACACCCGTTAGCTGTTCGAAGCTTGATTCCCTTTTCGAAGAAAATCAAAATGGATGCAAAATCGAATTTAACCAAAAGACAAAAAGATTTACAGAGTATCGCAAACGATTTTTCATGGACGTATGATCCCAAGAAGAACGTTGATATATCGAGATTACACGATTTTTTGTTTTTCAGAATCAAGAAGATCAATTATATAAACAACTCTATTTTTGATCCTAAAGAGGTTTTCAAAATTTCTGATATCGAGTTTTCTGAAGGAGAGTTTATTGCACGAACATCGGTTAGAGCCACAATTCTCACTATACAACTAAAGAGTGAAGTGCCAAAGTTTACGCTAGATAGAGAGGGGTTGTTAGAATTTGTCTATAAATTAGCCGGATTCAGGGATATTTTGATTCCGGGTCATCCAGATTTTTCAAAACGATTTTTTCTCTTAGGAGAAAACCCGGACCAAATAAGATCATTTTTTACCAACGAGTTGGTATTGTTTTTTGAAAGCAATCCATATTATCATATCGAATGTAATGGAAATACATTACTGTTAATGCGAAAAGAAAGATTAGCAAGTATTAAAGAGATTAAAGCCTTGTTGGATTATGGAACACGTTTAGAAAGTATAATATCCAATACAAAACAGGATGAAATACTGTTAAAAAGTCCAAAAATTGAAACCTGATACCTTCCTTTTTTTCTAATTTGCAAAAATTTTTCATTAGAATAAACAGGAAGCAAAGAATTGTAAACATATTCTTTTTTAAAAGCAGTTAATGAAATAGTTTAATAATGAAGTTATATCCCATAAAAGCAGGAAATTTTAAACTCGATGGTGGCGCCATGTTTGGTGTTGTACCAAAGACCTTGTGGCATAAAACCAATCCTGCCGATCAAAATAACCTCATAGATATCGCAGCACGATGTTTATTAATTGAAGATGGTGACAGGCTAATTCTTATTGATTCGGGTATGGGGGATAAGCAGTCTGAAAAGTTTTTCAGTTATTATTCATTATGGGGAGATGATAGTATAGACAAATCATTACAAAAAGCTGGTTTTCATAGAGATGATATCACCGATGTATTTATTACCCATTTGCATTTTGATCATTGTGGAGGTGTAGTGCAATGGAACGAAAACAGAACTGGCTATGAATTGGCATTTAAAAATGCCAAAATATGGAGTAATAAAGAGCATTGGCAGTGGGCAGTTGAGCCAAATGCCCGGGAAAAGGCTTCTTTCTTGAAGGAAAATATTTTACCAATCAAAGAAAGCGGACAATTAAGTTTTATCTCCATAACAGATAAAACATTCCAAAAAGACTCAGAATTGGGGTTTGGCGTACTATTTGTTAATGGTCATACTGAAAAGCAAATGATTCCGCATATCGAATATAAAGGTAAGACAATAGTCTTTATGGCGGACCTGTTGCCTACAGTTGGGCATATACCGTTGCCTTATATAATGGGATATGATACAAGACCGCTATTAACCTTGGATGAAAAACAATTATTTCTTGAAAATGCTGCCAATAATGGATGGTATTTGTTTTTAGAACATGATGCACATAACGAAATAATAACCTTAAAACATACAGAAAAAGGTGTGCGCCTCGATAAGGTTTTCACCTGTAAAGAAATATTTAATTAAGAGAATACAAAATATGACCCTATCAAATAAGATTTTAACTGTGATCACAGCATCGACCATTTTGGTAAGTTGTGGTGCACCCGCAATAATTTCGACCCCTATAGAGAATATAGATACAGTTCCGCTAAAGAATAGCGAATTGACGGACACTGAATTAAAAAACTGGACTTTCTATGATCTAGTAACTGATACTATTCCTGGAATGAGTATTGACAAGGCATACAATGAGATTATAAAGAACAGAAAAGGAAAAACAGTTATTGTTGGAGTGATCGATAGTGGAGTAGATATAGAACATGAGGACCTTGATGATATAGTTTGGGTTAATACCAAAGAAATCAAAGGAAACGGTAAAGATGATGACAATAATGGATATATTGATGATATTAATGGATGGAATTTCTTGGGAGATTCTGAAAATGAAAACCTAGAGTTTGTACGAATTATCAAGAAGCTTCAAGCGAAATATGAAGGTAAACTTTTAGCATCAATTTCGGAAAAGGATCGTGACGAATACCAAAGCTATATTGAAGCCAAAGCCGAGTTTGAAAAAGAATTTCAGGAAGCCTCGTCAAATAAGTTTCAATATGAACAGATCTTGCAACAAGCAAGAATGTCTCATGAGTCCATAACAAAGACCTTAGGTAAAGAAGACTATTCCAAAGAAGAGTTAATGCAGATTGAGACCGAAGATAAAGAGGTAGAGTATCACATGGCTTTTTTATCTCAGATGTTTGGTTTCTTGGATCCCGGAGATACTATTCCAGAATTTATTGATAACCTTGAAGAAGGAATAGAGCATTTTACCGAAAAATTAAATTATAATTTAAACCTAGAACTTGAAGGGAGAAAAGAGGTAGGGGATAACGTAGATGATATTTCAGATACCAAATATGGAAACAATAACGTAATGGGACCAGACCCAAAGAAAGAAGGAATTAAACATGGGACACACGTTGCGGGTATTATTGCGGCAGAAAGAAATAATACCATTGGAATGAATGGGGTGGCTCAAAATGTAAAAATAATGGCCATTAGGGCTGTACCCAATGGGGATGAATATGACAAGGATATTGCATTGGCTATACGTTATGCTGTAGATAATGGTGCCAAAGTGATCAACACTAGTTTTGGTAAATATTTTAGTACGCATCCAGAATGGGTACAAGAAGCAATAAAGTATGCTGCAATAAAAGACGTGCTTATTGTAAATGCAGCAGGAAATGAAACCGAAGACCTGGATCAAAAAGCAGTGTATCCTAATGATCAAATCGATAATGTTTCTGAAATTGCAAACAACTTTATTACGATTGGCGCTCTTAATTATGAATACGGATCAAATTTGGCAGCCACTTTTTCTAATTTCGGAGAAAATAACGTGGATGTATTTGCACCAGGAGTAAAAATCTGGTCTACTACCCCGAATAATTCTTATGAGTTTCTTGAAGGAACTTCGATGGCCGCTCCTGCGGTTGCCGGGGTGGCAGCGCTTATACGCTCCTATTTCCCAAAACTTAAAGCTTCTGAGGTTAAAAAAATACTGATGGATAGCGGGTTACCTACCAAAACAGATGTTGTGATCGGTGAAGATCCCACAAACATCAAAAGCTTTTCAGAATTGTCAAAATCTGGTAAGATGGTGAATCTATATAATGCACTTATCATGGCCGATAAAATGTCTAAATAATTTTTTCAATGATGTTTAAAAAAATTACCCATATTTTTTCCTTTGTTGCACTAAGCATTGCTGCTCAAAATAATATGTCTTATTGGCAACAACATGTCGATTATACAATGAATATTGACATGAATGTGGAAAATTTTCAGTACACAGGAACGCAGGAATTAATCTATACGAATAACTCTCCGGACACTTTGAATCAGGTTTTTTATCATTTGTATTTTAATGCTTTTCAACCTGGTAGCGAGATGGATGTTCGTTCAATAAACCTTCCAGACCCGAGCCCAAAGATTTTGGATAAAATAAGTAAGTTGACTCCACAAGAATCAGGATATTTAAAAGTTTCCTCTTTGTCTCAGAATGGAAACCAATTAAAATACAAAGTAGTCGGGACTGTATTAGAGGTTGTGTTGAATACTCCTATTTTACCAGGAGAAAAAACATCGTTTTCGATGCAGTTCCAGGGTCAGGTGCCTAAACAAATACGCCGCTCTGGTCGCAACAACAAAGAAGGTGTGGCATTATCGATGACACAGTGGTATCCCAAGATAGCAGAATATGATTTTGAAGGGTGGCATGCAGATCCATATATCGCAAGAGAGTTTCATGGGGTTTGGGGTAATTTTGATGTGACTATAAATATTGATAAAAACTATGTTGTAGGAGGCTCAGGTTATCTACAGAATCCTAATGAAATTGGACACGGGTACGAAACACCGGGTACCAAAGTAAAATACAAAACCAAAAAGTTGGCATGGCATTTTAAAGCTCCTAATGTTCATGATTTTACATGGGCAGCGGATCCAGAATATATACATGATTCTGTAAAAGTGTCTGGCGGACCCACACTTCATTTTTTATATAAAAACAACGAAGAAATTATCGATAAATGGAAAGACCTACAACCAAAATCGGTTGAATTAATGCAATATTTTAGTGAAAAGATTGGAAAATACCCTTACGATCAATATTCGATAATTCAAGGAGGAGATGGCGGTATGGAATACGCAATGTGTACTTTGATTACCGGAGAGCGTAATTTTGGAAGTTTGGTAGGTGTGACGGCTCATGAGATGGCTCATGCCTGGTTTCAACATATTTTGGCTACCAATGAAGCTAAACATGCCTGGATGGACGAAGGGTTTACCAGTTACATTTCTACATTGGCTATGAATGAAGTAATGAAACAAAACAACCCTAATTCTTTAAAAAAAATGTATATCGATTATTTTCAGTTAGCAATTTCGGGGGTAGAACAACCTCAAACTACGCATTCAGATCGATATGCACATAATTTTGCTTATGGCAATTCTGCCTACTCTAAAGGAGCGGTTTTTCTATCTCAATTGGGGTATATTATCGGAGAAGACAACCTTGCAAAAACGATACGAAGATATTATGATACGTGGAAATTTAAACACCCTACTCCCAATGACTTTAAGAGAGTGGCAGAGAAAGTCTCAGGGATACAGTTAGATTGGTATTTAACCGATTGGACACAAACCACCAATTGGATAGACTATGGTATTAAAGATGTTGAAAAAACGAATAATAATAGAACCAAAGTAACTTTGGAACGTATTGGGTTAATGCCAATGCCATTAGACCTATATGTCGAATATAAAGACGGGACGGTTGAGTCATTCTATGTTCCATTGAGAATGATGCGAGGCGAAAAGGAAAACCCAATTCCTTCTATAAATAGAACTTTATTAGTAGATTGGCCTTGGACCAATCCAACGTATATTGTAGAGATCCCTAAACCGATCACAGAAATAAAAACCATTGCGATAGACATAACAGGTACTATGGCAGATGTAAACCCTAGCAATAATACGTATGCTAATTAAGTTGAATTTATACAGCTACAAAACGAGCGTTGCTTTTACAACTAGATTCAAAGAATAAATAGTATTAGTATTATCACTACTTTTATTGCCCCATGAAGGCAACTTTTAACAGCAAAGAAAGATTAAAGAGTAAAAAAGAGATAGAACTACTTTTTTCTGAAGGAAAAACGATTTCCAGCTATCCCATTAGATTGGTATATAGAAAAACCAGTTTTGACGGTGAGATACCTATTAAAGTGGCTGTTTCAGTTAGCAAACGACATTTTAAAAAAGCTGTGGATCGCAATCGTATAAAACGTTTACTTCGTGAAAGTTATCGAAAAAATAAGTATCTTGTACCCAACACTACTCATCAATTCACTTTTATGTTTTTATATTCGGGGAATGAAATGCCCGAGTATCGATTTATAGAATCTAAAGTAAAAGGAATATTACTAAAATTTGTTGAAAAAGAGATAGAAACAAAATAATTTGCAACCCTTTTTTTGGGTAGTAATTATATAAAAAATACACCAATGAAAAAGAAAATAATCTTTCCAATACTTGCCATTACCATCTTTTTTACGACGGTAAGTTTTAAATCAGATTTTTTTGAGATCGCTAAGCAAATTGAAATTTTCACTACGATGTTTAAAGAGTTAAACATGAATTATGTAGATGAAACCAATCCGGCAGAACTTATGGATACTGCTATTAAGGCGATGTTGGATGATTTGGATCCTTATACCAAGTATTGGAATGAACAAGATGTAGAGGCTTCAAAAATTAGAAATGCAGGTGAATATACAGGTATTGGGGCTTCGGTAAAAACTATCAAAGATAAAATCATCATTATAGAGCCGTATAAAGATTATCCTGCAGACAAAGCGGGCTTAAAAGCAGGTGATGAAATTATCCAAATAGGAGATATTGTAGTGGCCGATTTTAAAGAAGATGCTGGAGAATTACTTAAAGGAGCTAGCGGAACCAAAGTCGATATCAAGTATAAAAGGCAAGGCGAAACCAAAACAACGGTACTTACCAGAGAAGAAATAGAGGTTGATGCGGTACCTTTTTATACACTGCTTGACAACAACACAGGATACATTGTTTTATCAAAATTTAACAACAAAGCTTCAAGCGAAACTATTGATGCTTTAAAAGACTTAAAAGCCAAAGGAGCCGAAAAAATTATTTTAGACTTAAGAGGAAACCCTGGTGGATTGTTAAGCGAGGCGATCAATGTTACCAATATTTTTGTTCCAAAAGGAGCGTTGATCACCACTACAAAATCTGTTGTAAAGAAATATAACAAAGAGTATTTTACCAAGAAAGAACCAATAGATACGCAAATACCATTAGTAGTATTGGTAAATGGTAGAAGTGCTTCCGCTAGTGAAATTGTAGCAGGAGGTATCCAGGACCTGGATAGAGGAGTAGTTATTGGGGCTCGAAGTTTTGGTAAAGGATTGGTACAACGACCAAAAAAGCTTACCTACGGAACACAATTAAAAATTACAATTTCTAGATATTATACTCCTAGTGGCCGATGTATACAAGCATTGGATTATTGGAACCGGGATAATAACAATAATGCAATTCGTATTGACGAAAAAGATTTTAAAGCTTTTAAAACCAAAAATGGAAGAACGGTATATGATGGGGGAGGAATACAGCCAGATATTGAGTTAGAAACATCCAAATACAGTGATATTACTACTGCACTGCTTAAATCTGACGCTATTTTTGGTTACGGAACCAAATATTACTATTCTCACCAGCTTAAAAACGCTGGAGACTTCAAGTTTACCGATAGTGATTATGAGGATTTCAAAAAGTTTGTAAGACAAAGTGATTTTAATTTCGAAACCAAAACCGAAAAGTCTTTTAGCAGAGCACTTCTTACGGCCAAAGAAGAAAAATTAGACGGGGATATTGTTGCCAGTTATGATGCGCTGATTGCTTCGATAAAAATATCCAAAGAAAAAGCGTTGGACACCTATAAAAAAGAAATTGTTAATCTACTTACTGACGAAATTATTAAACGCTACTTCTACAGAGAAGGTTTGTATACCTATTATGTAGAACACAACCCCGAGGTTGCTAAAAGCAAGGAAATACTTAATAATAAAAGTCAATACGAGAAGATTTTGAAGTAGTATTTTTTATAGATAAAGTAAAAGAGACTGAATTCTAAGTTAAAAAGCAAATAATTCAGTAACTTAAATTTGACAGATTCCTTTGTTTATCTCCAAAATGACGACTGTTTAAAAAATCTTTTTTTATAATAAATAAATAGAAAACCTTTTTACTAGTCCTTGTCTTGAGGCTGTAAACTGAACTCTGTCTGAGTTAAATTTTAATCATTAATTTTATTCAGACAGAATCATGACAAACGAA
>CANMDH010000018.1 GCA_947496555.1 uncultured Aquimarina sp.
AAAACACCAAAAACCGCAAACCATTTATTACTAAAGGTTTGCGGTTGTTTTTTGCCATAGACCTACGGATTTAAGGTTGTAATCCGTGCAACAAAAGTCCCAATTCTCAAGCCCTACCCCTCAAACATCAACGACACAAACTCGGCCACACAAGCAGGTTTTTCGACTCCTTCGATCTCTACAGAGCAGTCCCAGGTGATTTTTAGGCCGTTATCGCCATATTCTTCGATCTTTTGGATACTGCTATGCAATCGTAATAGGCAATCTACGGGTACCGGGTGTGGGAAACGTACTTTATTAAGTCCGTAGTTTACCCCCATCGCAAAGCTTTCTACCACCAAAAGATCCATCAACATTTTAGACAATAGCGATACCGATAAAAATCCGTGTGCGATTGGTTTTTTAAACGGGGATTCTTTTTTGATCCGCTCCAAATCCACATGCACCCATTGGAAATCCTGTGTTGCCTCGGCAAAGGCATTGATCATGTCTTGTGTAACGGTGAGCCACTCGCCGGTTGGTAATGGTTTTCCTTCGTGTTTTCTAAACTCTTCGAAGTTTTTGCAAATAAGTTGGTTCATAGTTCTATTCTTTTATAATCAAATTCAACCTTATTCCTCCTATTTAACCTTCTGTTCATTTTCTTTGCCTGTCCAAAGAAAACGAACCAAAAGAAAGGACACTTTTTCAAGGTGTTTTTCAGTTTCACCGAAAACCGAATTTGGTTTGCTAAAATCTTTCCAAGGCTTCAAGATTTTTTAACGCAAACAAAATCCTACACTGGTGAAAAAGGTTTTCAAAGCGCCGCTTTGGAACGCATCTTTAAATCTTTAATAATTATGCTATGTAAATTCTATGTCAGTTCATCCTTCGAGTAGCCTTCACCCTTCGAGAGCACTTCGACAAGCTCAGTATGGCACCTCAGGGTTCGAGGTTCGAACTATATCCAAAGTGGTGAGGTGTTATACTGAGCTTGTCGAAGTGCTCTCGAACCCTGGGTATTATATTCCGTAAAACAAATATTACACTCCTCACCATTACACACCTGTTCCTCACAACTAATGTTACATTCCTCATACTTGTTTACCCACTCCTCACCACTAATGTTGCTTTCCTCACCGGTAATCTCTCGTTCCTCATTACCTATATTTCGTTCCTCACCACTTTGGATATACTCCTCACCACTCAAACCTCATCCCTCACTCCTATCTAGATATCCCCCCATCAATCGTCAAGCAAATACCAGACACATACGATGCTTCATTAGAGGCCAGGTACAAGTATCCATAGGCAATGTCTATCGGCATGGCAGCTTTTTGTAGTGGTATTTGGGATTTTATTTTATCTAAATGTTCTTTGGGGATCTGCTCGGTCATTTCGGTAAGGGTAAAACCAGGTGCTAGTGCATTGGCTGTGATTCCGTATTTACCAAGTTCCATCGTCCAGGTTTTAGACATCGCAATCACCCCGGCTTTGGTAGCTGAGTAATTGGTTTGCCCAAAATTACCACGCAATCCAACATTGGAGGCTGCCGATACAATTCGGCCGTATCCAGCTTCTTTCATGTATTTTGAGACTACCTGGGTGCATAAGAATACGCCTTTCAAATTCACATCGATCACCGCATCCCATTCTGCTTCACTCATTTTATGAAGCGTTCGGTCCTTAGTGATCCCGGCATTGTTGATCAGGATATCGATTTTACCATATTTCTTATGGATTCTTTCAGCTTCCGCCTCTATCGCAGCTTTATCGGTTACTGATATTTTGGTAAACTCTGCTGTACCGCCTTCGGCGTTAATTGCTTTGGCAGTACCGGTTCCTTCATCGAGCAAATCCCAGATAATGACCGAGGCACCTTCTTTGGCAAAGAGGGTCGAAACGGCTTTTCCGATACCTCGGGCTCCGCCGGTTACGATTGCTATTTTGTTTTTTAATCTCATGTGTTGTTTTTTAAAGTCTTATAATACTAACTGTCACACCGAGCGGAGTCGAGGTGCAGCCTAACGAGAATTTCCCTCGACTCCGCTCGGGATGACAGAATAATCGTTTTCAATTACATCTTCATTATAAACATTTTCCTAAGAATTGTTCTCGATACCTGCCCGCTCGGCAGGCGGGCATTTTGCCTACATTACATTACATCAAAACACTCGAACTGACGAGAAGGAAAGGTTTCGATATCACGAACATTCAATAACCGCTTTTCCTTTTACCTGTCTATCGATCATATCTTCCAAAGCATTTGATGCTTCGGCCAGTGGATATATTTTATGAATATGGGGTTTTAGTTTTCCGGCTCCGTACCATTGCATTAATTGCATGGTGTTTTGCATATTTTTATCCGGAGTTTTCATGGCAAAACTTCCCCAGAACACCCCAACAATGGCGCATCCTTTTAGCAAAGCCAAATTCAACGGAATTTTAGGAATATCTCCGGCTGCAAAACCAACCACCAGGTAACGTCCTTCCCACGCCATACCGCGTATGGCAGGTTCAGAATATCGACCACCCACGGGATCATAGACGACATCAACTCCTTTACCATCGGTAAGTTCTTTGATTCTTGCTTTTAGATCTTCGGTATCATAATTAATGACGGCATCAGCTCCATATTCCTTACATAATTCTAGTTTTTGGGTAGTAGATGCTGCAGCGATCACCTTGGCCCCCATAAGTTTTCCAAGTTCTACAGCCGCCAGTCCTACACCTCCAGACGCGCCCAATACCAACAGGGTTTCCCCTTCTTTAAGTCGTCCGCGATCTTTTAACGCATGATACGAAGTACCATAGGCCATCATAAACGATGCTGCTACCGGAAATTCCATTCCCGGGGGTTTCGGGAAACAGGCATTACCCGGCACTACCACTTCTTCGGCATACCCGCCGTGCATCACAAATCCAAAAACCTCATCACCTGGTTTTACATGTTTAATTTTGGCGCCCACTTCTTTTACCACTCCGGCGATATCACTACCGGGTGTAAAAGGTAATTCAGGTTTGAACTGATACAACCCTTGTATGATCAAGGTATCCGGAAAATTTACTCCGCATGCCTTTACTTGCACAACTACTTCTTTATCGTTGGTTTTAGGGCTTTCTATATCTTCAAGAACCAGGGATGATGGTGGTCCGAACTGTTTACAAACTATTGCTTTCATTTTTCTTTAATATTTATCAGACGTTAGATCACCCTTCGAGAGCCTCAGGGTGCCTATCGTATTCTGTGCATTTCGACTACGCTCAATGTTCGAAATATCTCAAAGGTTAAATTCTATTCTTCAATTACCTTCAATACCAATTTTCCCATTTTGTCACCAGAGAACAGGCGTAAAAAGGTTTCGTGGAAGTTTTCTATGCCTTCGTAGATATCTTCTTTGCTTTTAAGCTTTCCTTGCATGATCCAGCCTCCCATTTCCATAGCAGCTTTGCCATAATCTTTGGCGTAGTCCATCACTACCATTCCCTGCATGGTTGCACGATTTACTAATAATGACAGGTAATTACTTGGTCCTTTCATCGCCGTTTTATTATTATATTGTGAAATCGCTCCGCAAATCACGATGCGAGCATGCATACGTAATCTAGCTAAAGCTGCATCCAGGATTTCTCCTCCTACGTTATCAAAATATACGTCAATACCTTTAGGGCATTCTCTTTTTAATCCCGCATGTATTTTTTCAGACTTATAATCGATCGCACCGTCAAAACCAAGTTCTTCTACCACATATTTACATTTATCGGCTCCCCCAGCTATTCCGATCACGCGGCATCCTTTGATTTTGGCGATTTGTCCTACTACACTCCCAACAGCTCCTGCTGCACCAGAAACCAAAACTGTATCGCCTTCTTTGATCTTTCCTACTTCTAAAATTCCGAAATAGGCTGTCATCCCAGGCATCCCCAACGTACCAATATACATAGGTAGGGGAGCTAAACTAGGATCTACCTGGTACCAATTACTACCATCGGTCACCGAATATTGTTGTACGCCACCCCAACCGGTAAGGTAATCTCCTTCTTTATACTTGGGATGATTATTGGCTTTAATCACTTTACCCACCGATCCGGCACGCATAACGTCACCTACTTGTACAGGTTCTATATAGGATTTCCCTTCGTTCATCCATCCTCTCATCGCAGGATCCAGGGATATGTAATGTTGCTGAATTAAGACTTCGCCCTCTTTTGGTTCTGGAATTGGATTTGATTGTAATTCCCAGGTATCCGCCTCGGGAAGCCCGACAGGTCGTTTTTTGAATATTAGTTGTTTGTTACTCATGATATTGTTATTAATTGAATTATATAGCTAAATCTGTAATAAATAACACTAATCTTCGGTGTAAAAAGATAAATTTTTTCGTTAAAAATACTCGTCGTAGCTAAGGCTATGCCTGTGTTTTTTGCCTTAAACTTCATCTTTTTTCATTCAAATCTTCTGTGCCATTTATTACAGATTTAGCTATGTGTTTATAAAGATGTTCCTCCGTCTAGTGTAATGGTTTGCCCGGTGATAAACTTGGTGTCATCTGAAGCCAGCCAAACAACCGCCTCTGCAATCTCCTGGGCCTGACCATATCGTTTCATTGGAATTACACTTTTTAGGCGTTGATCCATATCGGGTCTAACAGATAATAGTTTGTCTAGCAAAGCAGATTCGGTATAGCCAGGACAAACCGCATTGATGCGAATGTTTTTGGTGGCATATTCTAAAGCAGCGGATTTTGTCATTCCCACCACGGCAAACTTGCTGGCACTATACGAGATATTATTCAGCGATGCTTTTAAACCTGCCAAAGAAGCAATGTTAACTATATTGCCACCTCCTTGTTTTGTCATTTGCTGCAATGCCTGTTTCATACAATAAAAAACACCGGTTTGGTTTACGGCAATAACGCTATCCCAATCGTCTAAGGTATATTCTCCTACTCTGGCCATATTTCTGGGTCCGATACCGGCATTATTGACCAGTACATCTAATCGCCCAAACTGCGCTACTGTATCAGAAATAAGTCTTTCTACCTCGTCAAATTTTGCCACGTTGGCGGTTAGTATCGTGGCACTACCACCTTCCTGCTCGATTTCGTCTGCTATTTGTTGCGCTTTTTCTTCTTTAATATCTGAAACTATAACATTAGCCCGATGTTTGGCGAAGTGCTTTGCAGTTGCAGCTCCAATTCCTGAACCTGCTCCTGTAACGATTACTATTTTATCTTTTACTTGCATGTGTATCTATATTTAATTGGTTATTGAGCAGTACTTAGTATCAACCTTGAATCTTCGAGTGCTTGGCTACGCATTTTTGCAGGATACCCTTCTGAAGTAATCATTTTTAGAAAATCTTCTTTACGGGCATACTCTACAATCAGTATTTTGTCCCACTCTAAACCATTGTTCGGTCCTATTAAAGTAAACTGTGGCTTCCCCTGATAAATTACTTTGGCTTTGGATGCTTGAAAAAAAGGAATCACAGCTTTCATATATTGGGCATACGCCTCAGCTCCGGTTGTTCCGGTTTCTTCAACTTTATCTTTGAACTTCAATAGGTTCAACATCTGAAAAGGCCCTTCAAGAGGCAACTGACTAAAATCCTGAAATTGTTCTGGGGTTACTCCAACATACGTTTCGCTCATGGTTTGATTTTTTATCTAGTATACTTTGTTTTATATCCTAACTATACCTGAATCCTGGGACAGGTTAACAATTTCCGGATAGTGCGTCTTCATATTATCAATCATAAAATCAAAAGGAACATCTTCAAAATGACCATAGTCTTCTAGATATTCCATAAAAATGTTTCCTTCGCTATCATATTCCTGAAACATAGAATCGTTTTCTCCATCAAACTCCAATGGTGCTACATTGCATTTCTTGCACAGGGTTTGATTAAAAGCAGGGGAAGCCTTCACCCATTTTCCGTTGAGTTCTATATTCACCATCCCATGTGGTGTCAATTCATTGGTTCCGAATTTTTCAGTTAGCTTTTCAACAGCTATATGGTTCTTCACCTTGGCCAAATGAATTCTAGCAGGTATTTGTAGTGCCCGTAAGCCCGCAATCAACAAAATTGATTTATCAACACAATGACCATATGGTTTTTTGGCAATTTCACTTGCCCTGTATCCTTCTTTTGTAAGGTGTATGTTATACGGATCGTATTTCCATTGATCTCTCACCTTAAGATATAATCCTATGGCTTTTTCTTTTGGTGTTAGTGTATCGGTATTAAATTCTTTTACGAGTTCCTGAATTTCATCAGACTCATAATCAAGGAAATATGTAGGGTTTAAATAATTCATTCTAAATTGGAATTGTTAATCAATTTTATTTTTCTGAATCGCCTGCAATGCAAGATTACACAGCAACTCTGCCGCTTTATTTAATTGCGCAAAGCGTGGATCTGTCGTTAAGCCTTTACTATATCGATAATATATTTGCTGCGCAATCACTGCTATTTTAAATAGCCCAAAAACATAGTAAAATACCAGGTGATCTACTTGCCTTCCGCTCTTTTTGGTATATAGTTCAACTATTTCACTTCTTCCCGGGTTCCCTTCCATGATTGTGGTTGAAGGAATTCCTTGTTGCACAAAGGGATGGTCATTGGCCATGGTCCAATACCCAAGTGAAGTTCCAAGATCCATCAAAGGATCTCCTAGAGTTGCCATTTCCCAATCCAAAACAGCAACGACTTCTTTCCAGCTATCATCTTTAAAAACGATGTTATCGTATTTAAAATCGTTGTGCACCAGGCTATGCTTGTATTCGGTGGGTTGATTATCTTCCATCCAACGCATAACTTTTTCTGCTGCTGGCACATTTTCGGTAGCCGCTTTTAGGTACTGTTTCCCCCAATTGAGCACCTGTCGTTCTACATACCCTTCAGGTTTTCCCAGATCCCCTAATCCTACCGCTTTATAATCAACATTATGCAGCTCTACAAACGTATCTAACCAAGAGTCTGCTATGGTTTTAAAGTCATTTGCAGGAATGTTTCTTTTTTTGGCTTCTTTCACGTTAAGAATAATGCCTTCAACCTTTTCCATGATATAAAAAGGGCAACCTAAAATACTTTCATTTTCAGAATATGCATACATTTTTGGCACCTTCGGAAACGCTTTATAAACACCTGATTGTACTTTAAATTCGCGCCCCATATCGTGCCCTCTTTTTATAGCTCCGAAAGGTGGACGTCTTAGTACATATTCTTTATCTTCTATATCTATTAAATACGTGAGATTGGAATACCCATGTGTAAATTGAGTTACCTGCCAATCGCTTTGGTTATTATTAATGAGTCCTTCCTTTTGAAGGAAGTCCTTTAGTGTTTTTTCATTTAATTCTTCTCCTTTACGTACGTTTTGCATTGTATTGTATTGGTTAATTTGTCTTCGACAAGCTCAGACTGACAATTTTGTTTTCGAATGGGATACTACTCGCTATATTTTAATTGTAGCATGTTTATTAATCACGCTCTTACCCAGTTGATACATATGTACCTCGTCGGGTCCATCGGCCAGACGTAGCATTCTTGCCGCTACAAAAAAGTGGGCCAATGGTGTATCGGGTCCTACTCCTTTTCCGCCGTGAATCTGCATGGCACGATCAATCACATTTAAGGCCATATTGGGAGCCACAATTTTGATCATAGCAATAAGATCTTTTGAGGTTTTGTTTCCCTCTTTATCCATTTTATCGGCTGCGGAAAGCGTTAACAATCTTGCCTGCTCTATTTCGCACTGGGATAGGGCAACCTCCTGGCGAATACTACTGAAATCCTTAAAAGTCTTACCAAAGGCAATTCGCTCTGCGGCTCTTTGCGACATTAATTCTAGTGATCGCTGTGCCATCCCTATCAAACGCATACAATGGTGAATACGGCCAGGTCCTAAACGTCCCTGAGCAATCTCAAAACCTCTTCCTTCTCCAAGGATAAGATTCTCTTTAGGTACTCGTACATTCTCTAATACAATCTCAGCATGTCCTTCAGGTGAATCATAAAACCCGAAAACCGATAATGGTCGTATTATTTTAAGTCCGGGAGTATCCATAGGCACCAAAATCATACTTTGTTGTTGATGACGTGGGGCATCGGGATCCGTTTTCCCCATCACAATAGAAATTTTACAATGAGGATCCATCCCTCCAGACGACCACCATTTACGACCGTTGATCACATACTCATCACCATCAAGGGTAATCGAAGTTTCTATATTCGTAGCATCCGATGAGGCCACCTGAGGTTCAGTCATCAAAAACGCCGAACGTATTTCGCCATTCATCAGCGGTTCCAGCCATTGTTTTTTCTGATCGGCAGAACCATACTTTGCCAATACCTCCATATTTCCGGTATCGGGAGCATTGCAATTAAATACTTCTGAAGACCAAAGTACACGTCCCATAATCTCGGCTAATGGTGCATACTCAAGATTGGTAAGTCCCGGGCTTAACTCCCCATAATTTTTTGGAAGAAAGAGATTCCATAAACCAGCTGCTTTTGCTTTGGCTTTAAGATCTTCCATACCCGGCCAACGCTTCCATCTATTGTCTGGATTATAAACAAAGGCACTGACTTCTTCCTCGACGGGAAGTATATGTTCTTCAAAAAAAGCATTGAGCTTTTCCTGAAGTGAGGTTATTTTTTCGGTGTAATTGAAGTTCATATTGTGTGAGATTAATAATAAGATTCCTGCCTACGCAGGAATGACATAAAACTCTTTTATCCGGCGATCATATATCCGCCATCGGCATTATAGACACCACCAGTCATATAGGCTCCTGCATCTGATGATAATAGGCATACTATCCCTGCCATTTCATCGGGCATTCCCATTCGTGCAGAAGGTAAAGTCCTTTCAATTTTCTGAAGTAATTTTTCATTTTGCCAGAGTGCGGCACTAAACTTCGTTTTGATTAACCCCGGGCATACTACATTGGCACGAATACCATGTTGCCCCCACTCTTTTGCCTGATTTTTGGTAAGCATTAGCAAAGCCGCCTTACTGGTGCTGTACAATCCTAGTCCGGCACCAGGATGTAATGCTTCCACCGAAGCAATATTGACAATACTGCCCCCTCCTCTTTCTTTCATCGAGGGCATTGCCAGATTAGATAACATCCAAGGAGCTTTGACGTTTACATCCATAATCTTATCAAAAACAGCTTCTTCGGCATCCTCAATTGGGCCATACACGGGATTAATTGCGGCGTTATTTATTAGAATATCGATGCCTCCACATTGCTCTATGGTTTTTTTGACAAGGTTTTCACGTTGTTCCTTTTTACCTATATGACAGGCAATACCCACTGCTTGCAGACCCGCTTTTTCAAACTCGGCCACAACTTCATCCACAGCTTCCTGGCTCCTACTACTTATGACTACTTTGGCACCATGCTCTGCAAGACCTTGTGCGATTGATTTTCCTATTCCTTTACTAGAGCCGGTGATAATAGCTACTTTTCCTTCTAGATTGAAGGATTGTTTTATATTGTTCATTGATTAAAAAGGTGAGTTTTGTAAAAGTTGATGTTTAGTTAAGTATTTCCTTCTCTCCAGCAATGGTAAGTGTTTCCTCATCCAATAATATTTCTGCCAAACCACTGGTTTTAGGTAGTTCATACTTGAAAAAGAATTTCATAGCGTGGATCTTGCTTTCATAAAAGTCTTCAGTATGTGTTTTTTGACCCGTTACTAAAGCATTTTTAGCATGGACAGCAATGTCCAACCATATCCAGGCCATAGTAATGTTCCCCAGAAACTCCATAAACGGTGTAGCATCTGATAAGAACCGTTCAAAATCACCTTTTTGAGCAAACCCAACTAAAAAGCCTATCACTTTTTGTGCTAGTTGTAATTTTTCTCCCAGTTTTGAAGCATATCCTCTTAAATCATCATATTTTGATGCTCTTTGAATGGTTTGCATGATCTCTGCAGTTAGTAACTCCAGTGCTTTCCCATTTTCCATTAGCAATTTTCTTCCCAATAGATCTTGAGACTGGATTCCAGTCGTTCCTTCATAAATTGGAAAAATACGGATATCTCTATAATACTGTTGTAAGATAAAATCGGTACAGAAACCATATCCTCCTAGAACCTGTAATCCGTTAGAAACTGCTTGTGCTCCCATCTCTGAAGGATAGGTTTTTACCATCGGAATGATTAATTCAAGGAGTAATGCATATTTTTCTTTTTCGGCCTTATCCTGAAGTGTTTCTTTAAGATCATAATATTTTGAAGCCAGTAACACCAAACTTAAAGATCCCTCATACACAACCTTTTGTTGCAGTAACATTCTGCGAACATCGGGGTGATTGATGATTAATGTTTGTCCTTGTTCTGGGTTTTTCTTTCCATCGCTAGAAAGTTTTCGACCTTGCGGGCGTTCTTTGGCGTATTGTAATGATGCATGATATGCTGCAGATGCAATAGCCGCAGCTCCTCGACCTACTGCAATACGGGCGCCATTCATCATTAAAAACATATATTTTAATCCTTGATGTGGTTCTCCTACTAACCATCCATGACAATCATCTGCATCTCCAAAACCTAAATGTGTGGTACAATACCCACGTTGTCCTACTTTCTGAAAATCAGCTACTGTAGTAACATCATTTGGAGTTAGGTTACCGTTGGCATCTGGTCGTTTTTTGGGTACCACAAACAAAGAAATACCTTTGGTTCCCGCTGGTGCTCCTTCTATGCGTGCCAATACTAAATGAACGAAGTTATCTGAATATTGGTGATCTCCTCCCGAAATAAATATTTTTTGACCCAAAATCTTATAAAAACCATCATCTGTAGGTGTTGCTTTGGTTACCACATCAGACAAGGAACTACCGGCTTGAGGTTCGGTAAGGCACATGGTACCTGCCCACTCGCCTGAAATCATTTTAGGTACATACGTATCATTAAGCTCTTTATTACCAAAATGCACAATCAGCTCTGCCGATCCAAGGGTAAGCCCAGCATAACCCGGCAAATGATTATTGGCGGCATCCAAAATGAAAGCTGCAGAAGTAAATACCATCATAGGTAACTGTAATCCTCCTGCTTCATAATCAAAAGTACCCGAAATGAGCCCCATTTCACCGCCTTTTTTCATCATAACCTCAACCTGCGGATGTACGATTACAGTTCCATCTTTATGATACGCCGGTTTTTCATCCATCTCTTTGATGTACGGAAATAGTTCTCTATCAGAAAACTCCTTAACCGAATCCAAAAACATGTCTAGCGATGCTGTATCATGATCGGCAAAACGTTCTGCTTGTAATACATCTTCTAACTGATGTACATCGTATAAAAGGTACTTTAACGTCTCGAAATCTATATATTGATTAGCCATTGTGTGATTTTTTTTGAAGTTGGATATTAAAACTGTAATAAATTTCGGGAATATTTGATGAATTCTTATTAAACTAGTTTAATAAATATCAAATTTTAGATAGTCTTAACTTTTCTTACAAGAAGAGTAAAAATGAAAAATATGATAACAGCCTGAAAAACGTATACCTATTACTTTTGACTAAGTCGCTTTCTGATTTTTGAAAGTCCGACGGGAGTTAAGCCAAGATATGAAGCTATCAAATATTGAGGTACACGCTGAAATAATGTAGGGCGTTTTTTAAGTAATTCAAGATAGCGTTCTTGATTAGAAAGGTTTCTAAGTTGATTAATGCGCTGAAAATTTATCACAAAGGTTCGTTGCATCGATAATCGCCCAAAGCGTTCTAGTTGATGTGAGTGATCAAAAACCTTTTGCACATCTGCCTTTGAAATGGTATATACAACAGTGTCTTCAAGTGCTTCCAAATAAGATTGGGACTGGATATCTTCTATATATGCATACAAATCTGTAAAAAAATAGCCTTCAGTAAAAAACTCCATAACCTGTGTGGTGCCTTCTTCCATAGTATAATATGAGACACATCCTTGTTTCATGAAATAAAAACTATCGATGTACTGACCGGGTTTAAGAAGATATGTTCCTTTCTTAAAAATTTGTTTTTTATAAAACTGAAGACCAAATTCCATATCGGCATCACTAACATGTGTATAAGATCGTATGGTTCTTTTTAAGTCTTCCAAGGTTATACGGTGTTTTTAACGAAAAAACGAAATATTTTTGACATCGCAAAAATTAGCGCTAGTTGTCTCAAAATGCGCACTATTTCTCCTAATTATTTTATCTCAAATCACTTTTTTTTCAATTTTCTTAAATATTACGGGTTTACCGCAGCCATAATTTAACTTTTGTTTGTAGCTTTAAAGAAACTCTAAACTAAATTAAAACCTATATTTGCAGCGCTTTCCAAAAAAGGCCTCTAACAACCTATCCAATAGAGTATTGGATTTTATGGACACAATAAATTTTTATCAAATATCAATTTTCCTTTTTCAAGGATTAATAGTCGCATCGTTAATACTACTATTATTTCGCTTGCGTGCTGTAATGGGGCATGGTTTACTATTTACCTCATTAGGTTTATTTCAATTTATTCAAGTTTTTCTAGCCAGCACCCTTTATTTTGAAATTTCGGATACTCTTGTGGTATCGCCCGGTTCTTCTGTATTGTTTTCGGGTACTCTATTTGCTGTACTGTTAATTTATATTAAAGAAGACGCTAGTACTGCTCGAAAACTAATCTACGCTTTGGTGGTAGCGAACATAATTTTATGTTTTCTTTTACTTTCCTTTCGCTTAAACATAGAAGGCGCTTATAGCTATAATCCGTTTGATATATCTACAGAATTCTTTTATACTAATGTATTTGTTCTTTTTGTGGGGACTGGGATTCTATATGTTGACTCTTTACTAATCATTTTCATTTTCGAATTTATTTCGAAACATATTAGGAATCTATTTTTTAGAATTTTAATAACCATGACTTTGGTATTAAGTTTTGACGCCATCTGCTTTACTATTGGATCGTTCTGGTATTTTGAAGACATTATAAAAATTCTTTATTCGGGGTTGGTGTCTAAGGTGTTTATGGCATTTTTCTTCAGCATTTTATTCACGATTTATTTAAAATATGTTGAAAAAGAGGAATTTAGACCAAATTACCTTTCTTTTAAAGATATTTATCATTCTCTTACCTACAGACAAAAGTTTGAAGTTGCCGAAAAAGCCATACAACTTACCGAAAGTAGATACCACACATTAACAAATCTTGTACCGGTAGGTATTTTTATGACTCAGGCAGATGGAAAAACTACGTTCGTGAATCCTAAATGGTGTGAGATTTCAGGTTTATCGCAAGAAGAAGCTCTTAATGATGGTTGGCTCAATGCCGTTCATCCCGAGGATAGGAAAAAATTGAAAAAGGGATGGTATGACGATGCTTCGGAAAGAAAAAATTCTGATGCAGAATATCGATTCTTAAGAAAAGATGGTTCGATCACCTGGGTTCTAGGACAAGCAATCCCAGAGTATAATGAGAAAAAACAAGTTATCGGGTATGTGGGTACTATAACAGATATTACAGATATCAAGTTATACGAAATAGAGCTGAATAGTCTTAAAGAGAGAGCCGAAGAAAGTGATCGCCTAAAATCAGCTTTTTTAGCCAATATGAGTCATGAGATACGCACACCGATGAATGGCATATTAGGTTTGGCTGAATTACTAAAGGAACCAAAACTCTCTGGTGATGAGCAGCAACTATATCTGGACCTTATAAAGGAAAGCGGAGCAAGAATGCTTAATATTATTAAAGATATTATCGACATTTCCAGAATTGAAGCCGATCAGGTAAAAGTATTCATTAATGAAGTTAATATTAATGCACAAACAGAATATTTGTATAATTTCTTTAAACCGGAAACTGATAAAAAGGGAATAACACTTATATTAAATAATGGTTTACCTGAAGAAGAAGCCATTATTAGTACTGATAAAGAGAAGTTCAATGCTGTACTTACCAATCTTGTTAAAAATGCCATCAAATACACCAATAAAGGCGCTATAGAATTTGGATATAGCCGACAAGATGATTTTCTTGAATTTTACGTAAAAGATACCGGTATGGGAATTGACAAAAACAGACAAGAAGCTATTTTTGAACGATTCGTGCAAGCAGATATAGAAGATCGCTATGCCTTGGAGGGCGCAGGTATAGGCCTGTCAATTGCTAAAGCTTATGTCGAAATGTTAGATGGTAAAATATGGTTAGACAGCAAGAAAGGTAAGGGCTCTACCTTTTATTTTAGGATCCCCTATAAAAAAGCATAAAAAAAGGGAATCTAAACGATTCCCTTTTTTTATGCTTTTTTACTTGGAAAACTATGTTTTTGTTCTAGTAATCTTTGCTCCTATTGCTCTAAGACGTTCATCAATATTTTCATATCCACGATCGATTTGTTCAATGTTATGTATTATAGAAGTACCTTTGGCACCAAGCGCAGCAATTAATAAAGAAATCCCTGCTCTGATATCTGGAGATACCATGGTCGTAGCTTTTAAGGTAGATTCAAAATCATGCCCAATAATAGTAGCTCGATGAGGATCACAAAGAATAATTTTTGCTCCCATATCTATAAGCTTATCTACAAAAAACAAACGACTCTCAAACATTTTTTGATGCACCATTACTTCTCCTCTTGCTTGTGTAGCGACCACCAACACAATGCTTAATAAATCTGGTGTAAAACCTGGCCAGGGTGCATCTGCAATGGTCATAAAAGATCCATCGATATAACTCTCTATCTGGTACCCATCTTTATGTGCAGGGATATGAATATCATCACCTACTCTCTCTAAAGTAATTCCTAATTTTCTAAACGTATTGGGGATTATCCCCAAGTTTTCCCAGCTTACATTTTTAATAGTTATTTCACTTTTGGTCATAGCTGCTAAACCAATCCACGATCCAATCTCTATCATGTCTGGTAATACACGATGCTCACAACCTCCTAATTCTTTAACTCCTTCGATTGTTAATAGATTAGAACCAACTCCAGTAATCTTGGCTCCCATAGAGTTTAACATTCTACATAGTTGCTGAAGATAGGGTTCACAGGCAGCATTATAAATGGTAGTAGTACCTTTTGCCAATACGGCGGCCATTACAATATTTGCCGTTCCTGTTACCGAAGCCTCATCAAGCAGCATATAGGTTCCTGTTAGACCCTCTGGAGCTTCAACTCCATAAAAACGTTCTTCTTTATTATATCTAAACGCTGCTCCCAGATTAATAAATCCTTCAAAGTGAGTATCTAAACGTCTTCTTCCGATTTTATCACCTCCCGGTCTTGGAATATATCCTTTACCAAACCTTGCCAAAAGTGGGCCTACAATCATTATTGAACCTCTAAGGCCACTTCCTTCTTTTTTAAATCGTTCACTTTCCAGATACTCAAGATCTAACTGATCACTTTTAAAGGAATACGTTCCTTTTTTAAGTTTTTGGACCTTTACACCCAAATTAGCCAGAATATCGATAAGTTTATTTACGTCTCGTATATCAGGAATATTTGAAATTATAACTTCTTCGGGAGTTAATAATACTGCACAAAGAATTTGAAGAGCTTCATTTTTTGCACCCTGAGGAGTAATTTCTCCTTTGAGTTGATGCCCTCCTTCTATCTGAAAAGTACCCATTTAATATATAAGCGTTAATTAGTGGTTAGTAATTGTATTTGGGTTAGGTATTTAATAACGTTTTTTACCTCTACTTCTGTAGCTCTTTTTACCTCCGCTACTCTTTTTCTTTTTGCCTCTCAATAAGTTGGAAGAATCCGTAAGGTCTTCTGCACTTTCTTTGAGGTTTATCCGACCGCTACTTAATTCAAAGAGGTGATCAAAAATAACACTGTCCTCAACTGTATCCTTATTCCAGTTTAGATAGCATTTTTTCATGTGGTTGGCAATGGTATATACAAGTGCCGTTTTCAGATCTCCTTCTTCCCAACCATTAGCAACATCAATCATTCTCTTGATGTTATTTCCATAAAATCTATATTTAGGAAAATTTTGAGGGTACTCTAAAGGCTCTGGTCGTTCTTGTAGTTTTTCTTTGGTTAAAATAGGAAAGGGAGCTTCTACGTCCAATTTGAAATCACTCATTATAAATAATTGATCCCACAACTTATGCTGAAACTCTGGAACATCACGTAAATGAGGTTGTAAATTTCCCATTACAGCGATAATAGCCCTTGCTACTTTATTTCTTTCTTCTTTATCTTCAATAGATACGGCATGATTTATCATCTTCTGTAAATGACGCCCATATTCAGGTATGATAAGCTTCTCTCTCTCTGTGTTATATTCTAAATTATCAATTATCATGAAAAAAAATTTAAGTGAAGTATTCTACCTGTTAGATAAGGTATTCATAATTCGTCTCGCAAAATACTAAAATAAAATAAGTAAGTTATAGTACTTAGATAAAATTATTCGTAAGAAATACCACGTCAGTCTTCGCGACTTACATTATATAGTTTACAAACAACTTTTGATAAATAAAACTTATAAAAAAGATGCAATTATAAGGAGATAACGCCTTCAACTTTTGTGGCCACTTCTTTATATTTAAGAATCACTTGATCAGGGTTTTTCATCCTGACATTAATAGATACACTCGTATATTTACCATTTTTGGATTGTTTTGTACTAATCACCGCTCCTAGATTATCAAAAATAGTTTCAACCTGCGCTATCTTAGAACTATCAGTAGGTACAATAAACTTGTACAAGTACGCTGTTGGCCAAATGGAGGTATCTGTTAATTGTGTTTTTAATTTTTTATAAAATTCTTCAGAATCTTTCATATACGCTATCTAGCAAATTTTAAGCCAAAGATACAGGTTATCATTCATAAAAACGAGACGAAAGACACAAACTCTTTTTAATTAATTAGAAAAATCACTTACCATTTTTTGATACTGTTCTTTTGTATCTATATCTATTCCTTGATTAGCAAGAGGAATAATTTTAACCTCATTCAAATATTTTTTGACAATATAACGTGCTCCATAATCTTCTTGTAGTTGCATTAATTCTTCAAAGATAGCTTTTGAAAAAATGGCAGGCACCCCTATCCTACTGCCTAAATCTGAAGCTACAATAGGTGGAGAATCCTTAATAAACTTGGTAATCAAATCATCATAATGTGATAGCTGTATCAAAGGTTGATCTATCACCGAAATTAAAACCGCATCGAACAAATAATTATTTTCCAGTATGGTTTTAACCCCTATTTGTATTGATGATCCCATTCCCAATTCCCAATTTTGATTTCTAAGTATCGTTATGGGGAAATGATTGATCTGTTTATAAATTAAATCATAATTCGCGCCAAGAACCACATAGGTTGATACTTTTTCTATAGCCAACGATTGCGAAATTGCATGACCAATTAACGTTATGCCTTTCCAAGGTAATAATTGTTTGGGTTCCCCCATTCTACTAGAAGCACCTGCAGCAAGAATGATTTGAGCTATCCTAGGATTTTGTGTATGCGGCATTTATATTTTTCCTTTTAGGATCATCATGAATTGCACCTGTCTTATCTTGCAGCGGTATCGGTTCTTGATTGCGTACAACGGATAAAATTTCAGCAATTATAGAAATAGCTATCTCTTCTGGGGTTTCTGCACCCAGATTTAACCCAGCTGGCCCATGAATGCTATCCAAAAATTCATCGCTAACTTCGGGGTGATAGTCTATAAAAGCAGAAAGTAACTTCTCGCGGCGCCTCGCAGGACCAAGCAAGCCGATATAAACCGGATTAAAATCCTTTATAGCTTGTAGATACAATAAATCTTTGGCAAAATTATGTGTCATCAAAATAAAGGCTGTTTGTTTATCGACCTGTTCAATTTTTAGATTATCAGGATCATAATTAAGAACTTTATTAGCTCCCGGAAAATCTGCTGGTCGTTTTGGGTTCTTAGGAGATCCTATCACTTCGATTTCCCATCCCGTCGTAGAAGCCAATTGGCAAAGTTTTACGGCATCATGTTCTGTTCCTATAACAACCAAACGAAAACAAGGTTGCATTTTTCTTTGAAAACATTCCTGTTCTGTCACTTGGGAGGACTCAACATCAATTTTATCAGAAAAAGGAAACTTCTTACTATCTTCAAAACGTACAACTGATCCAAAACCATTACTGGTTTCTGTCTTAGAATAAAATGATACTATTTCAAACGGTTCTCTGGAGGTTAACTTTTCTTCAATTGTTATGATGCCATCCTCGCTAATATCGAAGGTTTCGATAAGAATATATAGTAACCCTTCACACCCCAACCGATATTTTCCATCATAGGTCATTATCTTTGGGACCCCAGTATCAAATACGGATTGCGCTTGTCTGAACACTTCTTTTTCGACACAACCACCACTTACAGCGCCTTTTGTCACTCCATTTTTAAGAATAAGCATCCCCACACCTGGTCTACGATAAGAAGAACCTTCAACATCTACTACAGTAGCCATAACAGCAGATATTCCCTGCTGTTTGGCTAAAGCATAAGATTTAATAATTTCTTTGAATTCGTGTGTCATAAACCGTTTATCCTAATGGAGCTTTTGCAGTCATATGTTTAATAAATGGTTGCTTATACAACCGTATACCTTTGGCAGCCTTAATTGCATTGGCAACCGCGGCACCTGCTGGTGGTAAAGTAGGCTCTCCTAAACCTGTTGGAGATAGTCCATTTTCTATAAAATGCGTCTCTACAACCGGAGTTTCGTTAATGCGTATTAAACGATATTTATCGAAGTTCTTACTCTGTGGCTCCCCATCTTTAAAGGAAAGATCTCCATACATGGCATGACCAACACCGTCTATCACTCCTCCCTCGATCTGGTTTTTGGCTCCTAAGGGATTTACAACAATTCCGCAATCTACTACGCAAGTAACTTTTTTAACTACTGGAACATCATTCTCGAGTTCCACTTCTGCAACTTCTGCTACATGAGTGTTATGGCAATAATACGCACTAAACCCTTGATAAACTCCTTCTTTTGCATTGCCCCATCCAGACTTTTCTACCGCAACTTTTATTACTTTTTCTAATCGTTCTGGAGAATATTGAATTCTCTCGTCGGTAGTACCTTTTACTTTTTGTAATAAATCCAAGCGAAGCTTGATACGATCAACTTCAAGAATTTCTGCCAATTCATCGAAAAAACTTTGCTCAGCAAACGATAAAAAATTTGTATACGGAGCTCTCCAAGCACCAGTAGTTATCTTACTGTCATAGGAAGCAACATCTACTTGATAGTTTTCTATCGCTCCTGCCGGGAAAAAGTTAGGAATCAATCCATACATATTTGAATTTACAGAAGCCTCTTTGAGATGGTATCCTGTAATTTTACCATCCTTTACGGAAGCACTTATCTTATACTTTATAGAAGGGCGATAAATTCCGGCTCCCATATCATCTTCTCTCGAATATATAACTTTCACAGGTCTTTTTGCCAGTTTTGATATTTCGGCTGCTTCCAAAGCAAAATCTCCGTATAATCGTCTACCAAAACCTCCTCCCATACGGGTCATTTCTACAGAAACATCCTCTACTTCTCTTTCTAACAATTCTGCAACTCTTCTTGCTGTTCCTGCAGGAGTTTGTATTGGGCCTACCAATCTCACTTTTTCTGGAGTTACATCCGCAAAGAAATTCATAGGCTCCATACAGTTATGCGGTAAGAAAGGAGACTCGTATATTCTTTCTATTACTTGATCTGCAGCAGCAAAAGCTTTTTTCACATCACCATCGGCACGCATAGTTTTAAACTTCTTACCATTAAGAAGACCTGTCAAAATTTTATCATGTGCTTCAGTAGATTCAAGTTTTGAGTCGGCTGTCCAAGTAGCTTCCAAGGCTTTTTTGCCTTTCATTGCGGTCCAGGTATCCTTAGCCAAAACAGCAATTTTATCACCAAACTTAATTACATCCTGCACTCCTGCTATGGCTTTGGCGGCTGTATCATCACAAACTTCAAGCTTATTACCAAAGGCAGGCGGCCTTAAAACAACAGCATGTGCCATTCCTTCTTCTTTATAATCAAGTCCAAATAACGGCTTCCCTGTAATAATTTTATCGATGTCCACATTACCTGCATCTGTACCAATAATCTTAAAATCTTTTGGGTCTTTTAATGTTACATTTTCTGGTACTTCAAGAGCTGCTGCTTCTTTTACTACTTCACCATACCCAAGTTTATCTCCATTTCCATTTGTTATTACCCCGTTTTCTGTTTTACAAGAAGAAGCCTCTACTCCCCACTTTGCAGCTGCCGCATTAACGAGCATTTGTCGGGCTGTAGCCCCAGTTTGTCTCAAAGATTCCCAACCAAACCGTATCGATTGGCTTCCTCCAGCTACCTGACGCGTAAAATTTTTGGTATCTAAAGCTCCTTGTACTACATGCACATCATCCCATGACACATCTAGCTCTTCGGCAATAATCATAGGCATTGATGTTTTTACACCTTGTCCAATTTCTGGATTTGGCGAAAAAATAGTCACCATGCCATTATCAGCAATTTTTATGAAGGCATTAAAATCATTAAAATTAAGTTGAGAAATATCGACAGGGGGTGTTGCTTCTGGTTTACAAGCCTGAAAGAGATTAAACCCTATTAACATTCCGCCACCAGCCAAGGCCGATGTTTTTATAAAGGACCTTCTGCTAAAGGAAGGTAATATTGTATTTTTCATTTCTTTGTAATTTTAAGGTTAGCTCATTTTACTGGCTGCAAGCTCCACGGCTTTTTCAATTCTATTATACGAAGCACATCGACAAATATTACCGCTCATAGCATCTCTAATCTCGGATTTATTAGGGTTCGGGTTTTGATTGAGAAAGGCTGTTGCCGACATTATTTGTCCTGCCTGGCAATACCCACATTGCGGAACATCAACTTCTTTCCATGCTTGTTGCACAGGGTGTGAAATATCTTCCGAAATTCCTTCAATGGTAGTAATTTCGGCATTTTCCACCATAGAAACCTGAAGTAAACAACTTCTTGTAGCAGATCCATCTATATGAACAGTACACGCTCCACATTGACCGATACCGCAACCATATTTTGTCCCTACCATATCCAAATGATCTCTAAGTACCCATAAAAGAGGTGTATCTTGATCAGCTTCAACAGTATGAGACTGACCATTTATTTTTAAATTATAAACTGGCATGAGTTTTAGTTTTAGGATTTATTCTTAACTAGTCTAAATAAAGCAATTTGATAAGAATTGCTATTGAAGGTAGTAAAAAAACACTTTGGCAAATTCAACTTTAACAGAGCTTTATACTTCTATTAATAGTATTTTTAAATTCATTATATAATTACGAAATTTGCATCAAAATTATTCCTTTGACAAAGAAAAGAATTGTAATCACAGGTGCTCCGGGAACAGGAAAAACTTCGGTAATTGTTAAATTAGAAGAAGCTAAATTCTTTTGTTTCCACGAAGTGATAAGAGCAATGACTCAAGAGGCCAAAAAAAGTAATGGCTCAAATAGTATTGTTTCTAATCCCATTGTATCAGTTTCAGACCCCTATGAGTTTAATACAACAATACTAAAAGCCAGAATTAAACAGTTTACAGATGCGTCTTCAAAAGAGGACGATGTATTGTTTTATGACCGAGGCATTCCTGATGTTTTGGCCTATATGGATTACTTTAATCAACCTTATGAGGATCATTTCTTAAACGAGTGTAAAAGATATATTTATAATCGAATCTTCATACTACCCCCTTGGAAGGAGATCTATCGATCTGATGAAGAACGTTACGAAAGTTTTGAACAAGCACAAGAAATTCATCATCATTTAGTAAACACCTATAGTAGATTAGGATACGATTGTATCGAAGTTCCTTTTGGAACTATTACAGAACGTAACAACTTTATACTTAAAAACATAACCATAGATTGATAAAATCTCCTCTCCAAATATTACAAGAGTACTGGAAACATAATAGTTTCAAACCACTTCAGGAAGAAATTATTCACTCGGTTCTTGAAGGAGAAGACACATTTGCTTTACTACCAACTGGAGGTGGAAAATCTATTTGTTTTCAGGTACCAGCAATGATAAACGAAGGGATTTGTATTGTGATTTCACCACTAATCGCACTAATGCAGGACCAAGTTAAAAACCTGCAACAAAGAGGGATCAAAGCTATTGCCTTAACAAGTGGGATAAAATATACCGAATTAGATACGCTTTTGGATAATTGTATTTATGGAAATTATAAGTTTTTGTATCTCTCTCCTGAAAGACTTCAACAAGACATTGTACAGGAACGATTAAAGCAAATGAACATTAACCTCATAGCCATAGACGAAGCACATTGTATCTCGCAGTGGGGAAACGATTTCCGACCTTCATATAAGAAAATCAAAATCCTACGAGAGCTTCATCCCCATGTACCTATGATAGCTTTAACGGCTTCGGCCACAAAAATAGTAGCCGATGATATTATTACAGAATTAGATCTATTTCAAACCAAGGTATTTAAGCAATCTTTCTTTAGACCCAATTTGGCATATTGGGTAGTGAAAACGGAAGACAAAACATATAAAATCAGCCAGATATTACAAAAATATCCAGGACCCTCTATTATCTACGTCCGAAATAGAAAAGCCACTATTGAGCTGAGTGATTTCCTAAATAATAATGGTTATACTGCCACTTATTATCACGGAGGTGTTGATTCTCAAGAAAAGACTGTACGTTTTAATAAGTGGTTAAGAGAAGAAGTTCGAGTCATGGTAGCAACCAATGCATTTGGTATGGGAATCGATAAGCCAAATGTTCGAACCGTAATACATTATAATATCCCAGAAAGTATAGAAAGTTACTTTCAAGAGGCAGGAAGAGCAGGAAGAGATGGTGAGAAATCGTACGCCTTTCTTATAAAGAATGAAAACGACAATCAAAGACTAAACAATCAATTCATAAAAGTATTACCCAATGTCGATGCGGTAAAGTTAGTATATCGTAAACTTTGCAATTATTTTCAGATATCCTATGGCGAAGGAGAGCAAACAGCACATGAATTTGATTTTAATTCGTTTTGCAAAGTCTATGAAATTCACACTTTAATCACGTATAACGCTTTACAATTTCTTGATCGGTGTGGAATAATAAGGTTTACTCAACGATTTTCTCAAAAAAGTAGGTTAAAAATGCTCACCACCGGAAATCATCTTTTGAACTACTTAGAAAGTAACAAAGATTATGAAATCATTATTAAAACTATACTAAGAACTTATGCAGGGATTTTTGATGAAGAAACAACTATAAATATCCCTCTTATAGTATCAAAAATAGATAGGCCCGAGAAAGAAATCATTAACATTTTAAACAAATTAGGAGCATTAGAACTGTTAGAATTTACTTATAAGCTTTCTGATGCGCAGGTTATATTTTTGGTTCCAAGAGAAGATGATCATACTATTAACCGAATCAAACATCATCTGGTAGAACAAAATACTTCTAAAATAAATAAGGTAAAGGCGATACTAAAATTTGCTGAAAACGATTCGGAATGCAAAAGCAGACAATTACTTCATTACTTTGGAGAAGAAAACACATCAGATTGCGGAATTTGTAGCTACTGTACCAGAAAACAAAATAAAAAATTTAAACACGATATAAATCAAATAAGAGAAGATATCGTGAGGCTTTTACAAGAAAAAAAATTATCTTCAAGAGATTTGATTGATCAATTAAAATATCCAGAAAAAATAATCCTGGAAGTGCTACGCGAAATGAATGAACATCAAATCATCACTATAAATCAGGACAACAACTATCAACTAGTATAAAAATGAGAGACTTACGAATCGTATTTATGGGCACTCCAGATTTTGCAGTAGCTACCCTAAAATCTATTATAGAACATAATTATAATGTAGTTGGTGTAATAACAGCACCGGACAGACCTGCAGGTAGGGGTCGAAAGTTAAAAGCTTCAGCAGTTAAGGAGTTTGCGCTATCAAAGAATTTAAAAGTTTTGCAACCTACTAACTTAAAAGCCGAGAGTTTTACTAAAGAATTGAAAGCTCTCAAACCTAATCTTAATGTGGTTGTAGCTTTCAGAATGCTTCCCAAAATAGTTTGGAACATGCCAGAATATGGAACTTTTAATTTACATGCGTCTCTTTTGCCCGATTATCGTGGAGCTGCACCAATAAATTGGGCTATCATTAATGGTGAGCAAAAAACAGGAGTTACCACTTTTTTTATCGATGAAAAAATAGATACTGGTCATATTATTTTTCAGGAAGAAGTAGCAATAAAAGATACAGATAATGCTGGAATGCTACATGACAAATTGATGATCGAAGGAGCTCAATTAGTAATACGCACTCTAAAAAGTATAGAAAATGAGAATATAACAGTAAAACCTCAGCCAAAAGAGAACACCTTCAAAACGGCTTACAAACTAAACAGAGACAACACAAAAATTAATTGGGAGAATGATATTCATACAATTAATAATTTAATAAGGGGGTTAAGCCCATATCCTTCGGCATGGTGTGAATTATATAACAAAGGCACCTCGCAGTCTATAAAAATATATGATGCAATTCCAATTATAGAAACCCATAATTTTGATATAGGTAAAATAATTGTAGAGGACTCTATTATTAAAGTTGCGGTCAAAAATGGGTACCTTGTAATAAACAAGCTTCAATTACCCGGAAAAAAAGTTATGGACAGCAAGGCTCTGTTAAATGGTTATATTTTTTATAGAGATGCCAAAATGATTTAAAATTGACCTGATACCAAGGTTTAAAAATCTATAAAATTTAAAGTTGTTTATTAACAATCGCCTTGAGTTATCAACAAATCCTTGTATTTACTGGGCTAATCCTTGCACGAATCATAAATCCGTATAAATTTGTAGAGCGTTTAACATAAAGATTGGTTTAACCAACAATTAATTTAAAAACAGAATTATGAACAAAACAGAATTAATCGATGCAATGGCAGCTGATGCTCAAATCACTAAAGCAGCGGCTAAAAAAGCCTTAGAATCTTTCTTAGGAAACGTTGAAGGAGCTCTTAAAAAAGGGAACCGTGTTTCTTTAGTAGGATTTGGATCTTGGTCAGTTTCTAGAAGAGCTGCAAGAGAAGGTAGAAACCCACAAACCGGTAAGACTATCAAAATCGCTGCTAAAAACGTTGTTAAGTTTAAGGCTGGTGCTGATTTATCAAGTGCGGTAAACTAATCAGTTCGTTTTCGATATCATTAAAAGCTCCCTAAACTGGGGGCTTTTTTTATGGTTTTACCGCAAAAAAACCTTTACTGTTTTGATTATTAGAAATAATTATTTAGCTTTAATAAAATCAAAGCCATCAAATGATTTCACTTCAACCCTCAAAAGGACATCTTTTAATTGCCGAGCCTTCAATAATAGGTGATGTGTCTTTTAATCGCTCTGTGGTTTTACTTGCAGATCATAGCGATCAAGGGTCTATTGGTTTTATTATGAATAAACCTCTTGAATACCATCTAGCTGATTTAATACCCGAGATAGATTCAGAATTCAAAATATATAATGGTGGTCCTGTAGAACAGGATAATCTATATTTTATCCATAAAGTTCCTCATTTGATTCCCAATAGTGTTGAAATATCTGGTGGAATTTATTGGGGTGGTGACTTTGCGGTTGTTTCTGATCTCATATCAGAAAGTAAAATTACCCCTAATGAAATTCGTTTCTTCTTAGGATATTCTGGGTGGGACTCTGAACAACTCAACCAGGAACTTGAAGCCAACTCATGGGTTATAGTTGAAAACAACTACAAAAAGAATATTTTCGGAAAATCCTATGACACCTTTTGGAAAGAGAAAATGATGGAACTGGGAGGAGATTACATGCTTTGGTCGAACGCTCCGGAAAACCCAACTTACAACTAAGACCCTAGTCTTATTTTGGCATTCAAAATTCCTAATAATCTTTTGCTCACCACAGTATTATACTCTTTCTTCCTAAACTTGCTAATTGGTTGAATACCTTTAACAACGTTTGTAATAAATAATTCATCCGCTTTTTGTAATTCAAAAGGAGAAATGGAAGCCTCCTCAACCTGATAATCAGGTAATTCCTTTAAAATCCTTAATAACTGCGTTCTTAATACTCCTTTTAGACATCCATCAGTTATTGGAGGAGTTTTTATTACATTTTCCTTTACCAAAAATAAATTGCCATTTAATGCTTCAATAATCATCTTATTCGAATTCATTAGCAAGCAATTATCAAAACCATTTTCCTTGGCAAAAATACCTGCCAAAACATTAACTATTTTATTGTTGGTTTTTAATGTGGAAATCAAGTCTGCAGCAATATAATGGTCCTTAAAAAGTGTCACCTCATACTGTTTTTCAGAAATAGTATAAAAACTAAAGTCCAAAGGTGATATAGATATAAAATATTCTACTTCATTAGAAGTAGGCGCATATAATCCACCAGTTACTCTATGCACCATAAGCTTTACTCTTACAGAAGAATCTATCGAGTTATTTTCTTTGATAAGATCTAAGATCTCTTTTTCTAAAAATTCTGGCGTAAATTGCATTGGAATTTGCATTCTTAAAATACGCATAGAAGCCATTAACCTAAAATAATGATCTTCCCAAAACAAAATTTTACCACTATTGACACGAATTGTTTCGAAGAGTGCATCGCCGTAGGTATATCCACGGTTTTGTATCTCTAGTGATGCCTTATCTGTTTTTAATAAATTTCCATTAATATTGATCATAAAAAAAGTCCCATAAACACTAGATTTTTATGGGTTTAAAATTTGCATTAAAAAAGAAGAATTAAGCCGAACCTAAAACATGTTTAAGATTACTTATCATATTGTCCCAAAGCATTTTATTTTCATCTATCTCATCATCTTCAGAATAATCAGTGACCATAAGTGAGACATCTTTTGTTATTTCATCAACCTGGATACGTAGTTCAAAGAAATAATCATTACCATCCTCTTCGTCCTCTACCCATCTAAATTTAATACGTTCACCACTTTTTTTGCTTAAAAGTTTTGCATCTTCTTCAGAATCATCCCAAATAAAAGTGAATAATTCTCCTCTAGAATTTACATTATCAGCAAACCATTCTGAAAGCCCAGAAGGTGTAGAAATATATTGATATAATAGTTGCGGTGATGACTGTACCACAAATTCAAGTTCATATTTTGTTTTTTCAGACATATCATTAATTGTTGATAAGCCAATATATAGATTAATTGTCGACTTTAAAAGGACAATGAAAAAAAAATTAATTCTTAATTATTGTTTGTGTCAATCTATTTTGTTTTTATATTTGCACCCGCATTTATTATTAATGTAGCATCTATTTGGCGAGGTAGCTCAGCTGGTTAGAGCGTTGGATTCATAACCCAGAGGTCGGGGGATCGTGCCCCCCTCTCGCTACGATAAAGATAATATTTGCAATATCAATAAAAAAGGTTGCCTTGTGGCAACCTTTTTTTGTTTATATAATGATTAATAATTGTATTTACATTTTTGCAGAAAGTGCATTGATTTGTTTTGATTTTATCTCTATATACTTGCTCAATTTTTCTATTTCCTCTCCAGGAAGAATACTCATTAGCCGGGTATATTGTTTAGAGAGATCACTACTGGCATCATTTAACTTTAAAAAAGAATCCATATCATGAGCTTCTACAGCTTTTTTATAGTTTGAGACATATTTTTCATAATCTCTAATATATTTTTTGGAATATGAATTATTTGTTCTCTCAAAAGTTCCAGGTATGCGCATAACTCCATCCTCCTCTGTGGTCTTTTTCTTTGCAGTCGTTTTTTTCTTTTTGGCTACAGGTTTCTTTTTGGTAGCTGGATTTTTTATTATCACCCCCTTGTCTTCTCCTTCGATGTATGTAGAATCTACGGGATATTCTACTGCTTCAAAATTGCTAGTTTTAGGATCTTTCTTACAAGAAATAGCAAATAACAATGTTACCGCAAGTAAAGTAACAAAAAATATCTTTTTCATAATTTCAATTTTAGGAAAACAAAAGTTGCATTAGTCGTATTTCGATATCAAAAGCAACTCAAAATTAAAACTATTAAGTTAATAAATTTTTACTTCAAAAGTCCTCTTAAATTCTCAAAATTCATTTCTTCCTGTGTACCCGACTCCATGTTTTTAACCGTAAATATTTGGTTTTCAATCTCAGAAGCACCCGCCAGGACCACATATTTGATTTCTCTTTTATTGGCATACCCCATTTGCTTCTTCATTTTTGCATTATCAGGGTACAGCTCAGTAATTATGCCTGCATTTCTTAATTTGGTAATCGTTTTTAAGCAATAAAGCGCCTCTTCGATTCCAAAATTGATGAATAGCGCTTTTGTTGAAGGTACAATGGTCTCTGGGAAAAGTCCCAACTCTTCCAGAACCAAATAAATTCTATCTAATCCAAAGGATATTCCAACTCCACTTACGTCTTTAAGTCCAAAAATCCCTGTAAGGTCATCATACCTACCTCCTCCTCCGATAGATCCCATTTTTACCGTATTGGGTGCGGATACTTCAAAAATAGCGCCTGTATAATAATTTAGCCCTCTGGCCAAAGTGACATCAAGATATAAATTTGCAGTCTTCAAAGGAATTTGATCAATGAAATTGGCAATAAACGCTAACTCTTCTACTCCTTTAATACCTATTTCTGAAGAAGCCAACAAATCTTTTAATTTATTTACCTTTTCTGATGTTGTACCTGTGAAATTAAAAAGTGGCTTCACTTTATCGATGGCAGATTCAGGAATTCCTTTTTCGAGCATTTCTTTTTTCACACCATCTTCTCCGATCTTATCCAACTTATCAAGAGCTACCGTGAAATCAATTAATTTATCACCAGCTCCAATAACTTCAGCAATACCCGATAATATTTTCCGATTATTTATTTTTATGGTCACTCCTTGTAAATTAAGATCTGTAAACACATTATCATAGAGCTGAATAAAATCAACTTCTTGCCATAATGATTTACTACCTACCACATCAGCATCACATTGATAAAACTCTCTAAACCTCCCTTTTTGAGGCCTATCGGCACGCCAGACTGGTTGAATTTGATATCGCCTAAAAGGAAAATCAATTTCATTTTGATGTTGCACTACATAACGTGCAAAAGGTACGGTAAGATCGTAGCGCAAAGCTTTCTCACTTATCTTGCTTGTGATTTTAGAACTATCTTTACTGGAATATAGATTCTCATCTACTTTTTTTAGATAATCTCCGCTATTTAAAATTTTAAAAATGAGTCTATCTCCCTCTTCTCCATATTTGCCCATCAAAGTTTCACTATTTTCAAAACTTGGAGTTTCTATAGGATGAAAACCGAATAATTGAAACTTTTCTTTTATAGTATTAATAATATAATTTCTTTTTGCCACTTCTACGGGCGAAAAATCGCGGGTTCCTTTTGGTATAGATGGTTTTTGTGCCATTTTTAATCAGTTTATAGTTTTAAGGTTTTCAGTTTCAGGTTTTAGTAAATAAAAACGTTGAACCCCAAACTTGAAACTGAAAACCAATAGGGCTGCAAATATCTTAAAAAAGTACAAAGACCTTTCTACCAAAAGCAAAAAATCTTCTTTTTTGAGTAACTTTAAACCCAATCTATAGTCTTATAATGCAAACTGGTTAACAATACTAATTATGTTTTCACTTTTTAGAGAGAATATTCGTATCGCTTTGGATTCTATCAAGGGTCAAGTTCTACGTACTGTGCTTACGGTATTGATTATTGCTATTGGTATTACAGCATTAGTTGGCATTCTTACTTTTCTAGGGGCATTAGAGAAAACGATTACCGGTGATTTTGCCTCTATGGGTGCTAATACATTTAACATACAACGTTATAAATTTACCACAAGAAATAATAGAGAAAGAGAAAAGGTAAATCCAATTATTAGCTATCGTAATGTAAAAGAGTTTAATGACCGATTTCAATATCCATATTCAAAGACCTCTGTTTTTTTTACAGGCACTCGTAGTGCAGAAGTAAAACATGAAAACGAAAAAACAGACCCCGAGGCCCAGGTTGTAGGCGTAAATGAAAATTATCTCGAAAATACCGGAACTGAAATCGATAAAGGGAGAAACTTTACCTTTTTTGATATCGAAAACAACAACCATGTATGCTTAATAGGATCTGATTTTACCAAAAACCTTTTTAAAAACATTAACCCAATTGGGAAAACAATTAGCATTAGGGGGGTAAAATTTAAGGTTGTAGGACTTCTCGAAAGCAAAGGAGCTACTTTTAGGGATAACCAAGATCTAAAAGTTCTTATTCCATTGCAAATAGCCCGATCGATATATACGCTTCCTAACATAAATTATAACATTAGTGTAAAAGTAGACGACAAACAATTTCTAGAAGGCGCCCAGGATGAAGCTATTGTCACTTTCAGAAATATAAGGCGATTGAACCCGGTCGAAGAAAACAATTTTGGCCTCGAACGAAGTGATGATCTTCTAAATCGAATAGCCAACATTACCTCTTACCTTTATTATGCTGCTTGGATTATTAGTATAATAACTATTTTTGGGTCGTCTATAGCTTTAATGAATATTATGTTGGTTTCGGTTACAGAACGTACACGTGAAATTGGTGTAAGAAAGGCTCTTGGAGCCAAAAGACATACCATTTCTGGACAATTTTTTATAGAAACAGTACTTATTGGGCAGTTTGGAGGTATAATAGGTATAATCCTAGGGATTGCTATTGGGGCTCTTGCGGCTTCAATCTCCAATTTTGAGTTTAGCGTGCCCTGGCTCGCAATTTTTGCAGCTGTGGTTACTTCATTTTTAACAGCGGTGGTATCTGGACTTTATCCTGCAGTAAAAGCTGCAAAACAAGATCCAATTGAGTCATTGAGATACGAATAAAAGATCCAATATATTATTATTCGCCTTTATTTTCAATTAGTCTATCAAAATAGTGATACAATTCTCCTTTGGTGATATTGGCTCCTTGTTGTAATAATTTAAACTTATCCAGGTTCTTATCATCTCCATACCCTTTAGAAGCATTATAAAAAACGACCTCTTCATTGAGCAAATTATCACGTAACCAATCATACCCTTCTCGTGTCATCAAATCTATAGATTCATCGTTTACCTTGATTGCTATGAGATACATCTGATCTTCTCCCATTTCAATTAAATGAATCTGATCTTTAGAAAAATGCTCAAGATATTGTGCTTTATTTAATACCTTTTCCCATACTAGGTCACTAAAAACATCAATTTCTTCTTCAGCTACATGTGGCTTATTAATCTTTATCTCATTCCACTCGTCCGCAGTAATGGATTGTGTTGCCAAAAAATTAATAAATTCTTGATGTAGTTCTTCTAACTGCTCTTTGGTAAGTCTTTGATATTTCAACTCAAAATGATTTTCGATTAAAAATGGATGCAAAAATAGGCATAAAAGATGATTTAGTAATCATGGATTTATTTATATCTTACTACAGTCTATTATCAATTTTTATGCAATATAAAATCCTTAAAGTCAGTATATTTATTATAAATCTTATAAAACTCTAAAATGAAATTATTAAAAATACCCCTCCTAGTTACAATTATTCTTTTTCAGTTCGGAAACACCTCATTAATCATAGCTCAAAAGCTATCTAAAAAAGAAAAAGATCTTATCACAACCGTAGAAGAAAATCATCAAAACGCTGTCGTTTTTTTAGAAAAAATAGTTAATATCAATAGTGGAACTATGAATCATGCAGGTGTAAAAGAAGTAGGTATGATTTTTAAAGAACAGTTTGATGCCATTAATTTTGAGACACAATGGATTGATATGCCTACAGAGATAAATAGAGCAGGTCACTTTTTTGCAGAAAAAAAAGGCTCCAAAGGAAAAAAAATACTTTTGATAGGTCATCTGGATACAGTTTTCGAAAAAGACAGTCCATTTCAAACATTTAAAAAAGAAGGTGATATAGCTCATGGCCCGGGTGCTAATGATATGAAAGGAGGAGATGTAATAGTTCTATTTGCATTAAAAGCATTACATCAAAACAACCTTCTTAACAACGCACAAATAATCGTTGCCTTTACAGGTGATGAAGAAAGCACAGGAAAACCTCTAGAAACAAGTCGTAAAGATCTAATCGACGCAGCAAAAAGAAGCGATGTGGCTCTTGGATTTGAGACTTCAACCGGGTTTGATTACGCCACAGTCGCCAGAAGAGGATCCTCTGGCTGGCAACTCGAAGTAAGTGGTAAAAGAGCTCATTCTTCAGGGATTTTTAGTACAAATGTAGGAGCAGGAGCAATTTTTGAAGCTTCTAGAATACTAAATGCCTTTTATACAGATATTAAAGGAGAAGAATTTTTAACTTTTAATCCTGGAGTAATCTTAGGAGGAACAGATATCGAATTTGATAAAGAATTAAATAAAGGGAAAGCTTTTGGAAAGAGTAATGTGGTCTCCCAAACTGTAATTGTAAAAGGCGGTTTACGTTTTATTTCTGAAGAACAAAAGGAAAATGCCCGGTCGAAAATGAAAAAAATTGTTCAGGATAACTTGCCACACACTACTGCCAAAATTAGTTTTAAAGATAGTTACCCGGCTATGCAACCAACAGAAGGAAATCTAAAACTTTTAGCTTTGCTAAACAATGTAAGTAAAGATCTTAAACAAGGAGAAGTAAAAGCCTATGATCCTGGAAAGCGCGGAGCAGCCGACACCTCTTTTGTTGCAGATTATGTTGACTGTCTTGATGGACTGGGAACTATGGGGAGAGGTGCACACACACCAAACGAAACCTTGGATCTTACTACTTTTGAAGCCTTAACTAAGCGTGCTGCTTTAATGATTTATAGATTGATTAATCAATAGGTTATATATGATTCTTGTATAAAAAAAGAGGTTCTTTTGCAGAACCTCTTTTTTTATAATGGTTTTAAACTGTTTAGTTGAAGATATATCGTAATCCAACCTGAGCTTGCCATCTAGAATCTAAACTAAAATCATTTGCAAAAGTTTTGGTTTGAGAAGTATCAAAACTATATGTGGGAGTACCTGTAGCATCCACAGAAACACCAATCGGTTGATCATTAACCGGGATCTCAATAACACCCCAATCAGAGTTTAATAGGTTACCGAAGTTTAGAATATCTATACTTAATTGAATCGTATTAGTTCGGTCTCCGATCTGAAAATCATAATCCTGAAGTAATTTCACATCCCAACGTCCTCTCCATGGGCTTAAAATTGCGTATTTTTCGGCATAGCTTCCTCTTCTGTCATTTAGATATTCATCTTGTTGGATATATGCCTCAAGAGCAGCTCTCTGTTCACTTTGTTCGGCTACCGTCCCGCTAAAGCTGTAGGTTGCCAAATCGTCTTGAGTTGGAATATAGATTAAATCGTTTAATGGAGAACCATCTCTGTTTATGTCTCCACCGTATGTATACGAAAATCTTCCTCCTTGAGCATATTCATAAAAAGCTCCTAGAGACGTTCTCCATTCTTTGTTTTTACCATAACTAAACGACTTATTAATCTGACCTACAATTCTATGCTTATCACCATATCTTGCCGTTGTACTCACTGCTTGATTTACGTTGCCTAATGCAGGGTTTCTATCAAATGCATCACTAGAGATTTCTGCATCCAATGAGCTGGCATCTTCAGCCTCTAAATAATTGTAAGCAATACTGGCAAATAATCCATTACTAAAATTCTTTTGCAATTTGAAAGACCAGTTAAAGGAATATCCTACGTTGGTATTTGTAAACACATATGCATTTGTAGGACCTCCAAATTCATTAAGAGCTCTATCTGACGGCTCGTAAATTGCTCTATTATCTACACCACTAAGAGTTCCTGTAGGTGTCCCCAAACCATAATTTCTAACCATCTGGGCATTAACATCCTCAGTATATATTAAGTCGGTAGAAGCCACAATTCCGTTTTCAAATTTATAATCAATACCCAAACTATTTCTCCATACCTGCGGAAATCTAAAATTAGGTGCCGACGTAGTATAGAAAAAGAAATTAGGATTTGCCACCTGATTCCCTATCCATACAAAAGGTAAACGTCCCGTAAAAATCCCTGTTCCCCCTCTAATTTGAAAAGTTTTATCTCCTTTTACATCATAATTAAATCCTAGCCTTGGAGATACCAATAATCTTCTTGTGGGTAAATCCAAACTATTAAGTTGTGTGGGATTACCATTTTCATCAAAATAAGTGATTCCTGGCTGATAATTACCATCTGGGAACGTTCCTCCTGCCCCTCTTTCTATATTTTCGGCTATTTTATCTTCTGTATCAAAATATAATGGTTGATCAATTCTAAGTCCGTAAGTCACAGTGAGTTTATCGTTCATTTTCCATTTATCCTGAGCATAGAAAGCCAACTGGCCTACATTGGTTTCTGCCAAAGCCCAACTATCAGCCGCATTACTAGAATTAAACACATTTTGAGCATTAGCCAATGCATCTGCAATAAGGCCATTGTTAATAGCTTCTTCAAAGCTTAGAAGACTTGGGTCTGGTGGTGGATTAGATGGATCTATTCTTACACCAAAGAAATCTGCTGCAAATGTACCTACTCCTTGTCCACTATTATTAAAAAAGGTGTAAACCCCTAAATTAAATGAGTTATCAAATTCGAATCTTTCAAAAGAACCTCCTAGAGTAATAGTATGATTACCAGTAACAATATTTAAGTTATTTGTAACTTGATAAACTTTCTGTTCTAAACGGTTATTTATAGAGAAAGGTTCATGCCCTGCAACGATATACCTTACACCATCTTGTGCAATATTGATCGGAGGAGCAGGTGTAGAAAACGGATCTCTACTATCATCAAAAAATGTATATCCTGCTTGAAATTTATTAGAGATATTTCCTGTGAAATTTGAGTTTAATTCTATCAAAAATGAATTAATCTTATTATTGATCCGATATCCAGAATTTCGAAATTGTAAAGTAGTTAAATCGGGACCTCTACGTCCTATAGCTTCTGGGTTGGCTGGCAAGTCTCTTGAAGCATCCAAAAAATTATATATCAAAGCCATACGGTGCTTATCATTGATATTCCAATCTAATTTAAGAATTCCCTTTGTAGATTCTGTTTCATGTGTATATCCTTCATAGGGCCCTGGATCATAACCAAGTGCTCTAAGCTGTTCGGATACATAATCTAAATCCTCTGCCGTAACTCTAGACACATTAGCTCCGGTTAAACCTGGCCGTGCTGCCAGAAAATTTGAACCCAAGTCTTCACGATCATCTTTTTCAAAATTACCAAAGATGAATAGTTTATTTTTTATAATAGGTCCGCCAACACTAACACCATATTGGGCTTGGGTAAGATCAGGAACAATAATATCATCATCCCCTACTTTATCACCCGTCATATCTTGGTTACGATAAAAACCATACACAGTTCCTTTCCATGTATTTGTACCACTTTTTGTTACTGCATTAACAGATGCTCCAGTAAACCCAGCCTGTGTGACATCATAAGGCGCAGTAGATACCTGGATTTGATCAATTGCATCAAGCGATATAGGTTGTGCATTGGTTTGCCCACCAGGAGTCGCCGCATCCAAACCAAAAGGGTTGTTAAAAATAGAACCATCCAAACTGAAGTTATTAAACTGGTCGTTTCTACCCCCAAAAGAACCATTACTAGAAGCTGTTGGTTCTAATCTATAAAAATCAGCTGCAGAACGTGTTATAGTAGGAAGCGCTTTTAGTTCTCTATTACCAATACTTGTTTCGGCACCTGTTCTTTCGCTACTAAATGTGTTGTTTTTATTTGAAGTAATAATAACTTCTTCAAGTTGATTATCATCTTCTATCATAACCACATCCAAATTGAATGTCTGCCCTAACTGTAGAAAAACATCATCAACAAGTTGTTTTCTGAACCCGACATAACTTATGGTTATTCTATAAGGTCCACCAACCCTCAGGTTGATAAGATCAAAACGGCCGTCAAAATTGGTAACCCCTCCATAAGAAGTACCTGTTGGTGTGTGTACAGCAGTTACATTTGCACCGGGTAACAATTGATTTGCATTATCATATACCACCCCCGAAATGTTCGAAGTAGTCACCTGAGCATTAGTAATAAATCCCGCTACTATCAAAAAAGATAACAATATGAGTTTTTTCATATAAATGATTTTGTGAATAAATGTTTGTAAACCTGAATAAAATTAAAACAAAAAAATCGCTCGAATGAGCGATTTTTAGTAATGTTATAAAACAGTTATTAACTGCAAATATTACATTTATTTCTTTGCCTGAGCTATAATTTCAAAAGCTACTGGAGTTACGACTTCTCTATGCAGACGTACCGAAGCCTCATACTGACCTAAGCGCTTAATGGTACCTCCTGGAACAGTAATAAACTTCTTCTCTAACTCTACACCTTCTTTTGCAAATGCTTCAGCTACATCAGCATTAGAAACAGAACCAAATAATTTATCTCCGGTTCCTACCTTAGCAGAAATCTTAATTTCAAAACCACCAAGTTTCTTTGCTAGCTTTTGTGCATCCTCAATATCTTTCTTTTCTTTAAAAGCACGTTGCTTTAAAGTTTCTGAAAGTACTTTTTTAGCTGAAGGAGTCGCCAATACAGCAAAACCTTGAGGAATTAAATAGTTACGTCCATAACCATTCTTCACTTCTACCACATCGTCTGCGAATCCTAGATTCTCAACGTCTTTCTTTAATATAAGTTCCATAATGTTAAGACGAAATTTTATTTTAATAAATCACCAACGTATGGCATTAATGCTAAATGTCTTGCTCTTTTAACAGCAACACTAACTTTACGTTGATATTTCAATGAAGTTCCAGTTAAACGACGAGGTAATAATTTTCCTTGTTCATTTACAAATGCCATTAAGAAATCAGGATCTTTATAATCGATATACTTGATTCCAGACTTCTTGAAACGACAATACTTCTTATTTTTTGTTGTATCTATATTAAGAGGAGTAAGATATCTGATCTCTCCATCTTTTTTACCTTTTGCTTGTTGTTCTATAGATGACATAATTAAGCTTTTTGTTTGTTTCTATTTCTTCTTTTTTCTGCCCAAGCAATTGCATGCTTGTCAAGACGTACGGTAAGATATCGCATAATGCGCTCATCTCTTCTGAACTCAACTTCCATAGCGTTAATAGCTTCACCAGGTACCTGGAACTCAAACAAGTGATAAAAACCACTTTTCTTGTGTTGGATTGCATATGCAAGCTTCTTAAGCCCCCAATCCTCTTTTGATATCATCTTGGCACCGTTAGAAACAAGAATGTCTTCGTATTTCTTAACTGTTTCCTTTATCTGGTCATCAGATAAAACGGGATTCAAGATGAAAACAGTTTCATAATGATTCATAAAAATCTATATTAAATTAAAATTGGCTGCAAAAGTAAGACTATTTTTTTGATTTTCAAACCTTAACTATATACATATTTAATCGATTATAAAATCAATGAAATAACTCTCTAAATCTTAGCATTATTCTAAAAAAAACGAAAATAATATGTTAATAAATTATTTGTCTAGTCACTAAACATTTTGAACTAAGACAATCAAAAAATGAATAAAACTTACTGTAAAACAAGGTTTTCCGCTATTCCAATTAAGTAAAAAGCCCACTATCAAGCAGGTAGAGCGCCTCGATGAAACACTATTTTTATCGACAAAAAGCCAAAATTGCTTGTGGGAATAATATATATTCATTAATATTGTATTTAGAATATATAACACTAAACAAGTGGAACAATCTCAATTAAAATGTGCGGTGGTAGATGATTCCCGCCTTCAAAGACTAGCTATAGTTAAGCTTATAGATGAACATTCTTCGCTAGAACTAGTGGCTGAATGGAATAATGCTATTGAGACTAAAAATGGTTTGTTAGACACTAAGGTTGATTTACTATTTCTAGATATAGAGATGCCAATCCTTACCGGTTTTGATCTTTTGGACGATCTGGAAAACAAACCTCATATTATATTTGTTACCGGAAAAACCAAATATGCGTTTAAAGCATTTGATTATGATGCGATTGATTACTTAAGAAAACCTCTTAAAAAGGACCGTTTTAATGCCGCCGTTGAAAAAGCGTTAAGCATGTCTCGTATCGGAACTGATGGAGCTGCTGTTGAAGACGATGATTATATATTCGTTAAGAGCAATCTTAAAAAACGAAAAATTTTCCTTAGTCAATTAAAATATGTAGAAGCTTTAGGAGACTATGTAAAATTAATAATGGAAGAAGGAGATCCAATTGTAGTATTAGCTACAATGAAATCTTTTGAAGCTCAATTACCAAGTGATCGTTTTTTAAGAATCCACAAGTCCTACATTGTAAATCTAGACAAGGTAGAGCGCTATAATAGTCGTAATATTGAAATTGCCGACGAAAAAATTCCTTTGAGTAGACATAAAAAACACTCTTTGATAGAAGCCTTGAACGGCTAATAATTATCTACATTTATTATTATTCGAACACTCGTAAATTCTTTTATACTTTTAAAAGAGTTATGAATCCTTTTGATGGCTTCTTTTGTCTTATTTAAAGACTGCTTTTGTGGAATTTTTATCAGAACATTTTTGTGATATTGATTTCTTATTCTTGAAATCGGAGGAAACTCTGGACCTAATACATTTTCGCCAAAAGCATTTCTTAAAGATCTAGACAACCAATTCATAGCGTCATTTACCTTATTATAGTCTTTATGTTTTCCTGTAATTTTTATGATTCTAAAGAAAGGAGGATATTTGTATTGGTGTCTTTCTTCAATTTGATCCTTATACATACCAAGATAGTCATTGACGGAAACTTGCTGAAGGATCTGGTGAAAAGGATTATAGGTTTGTATTAGGACATTCCCTCTTTTCTTAGTTCTTCCTGCTCGTCCGGATACTTGTTGCATCAACTGAAAACTTCTCTCATGCGCTCTAAAATCTGGGAAATTAAGCAGATTATCGGCATTCATGATCCCTACCAAACTTACATTTCTAAAATCTAGCCCTTTAGAAAGCATTTGTGTCCCGACCAGGATATCAATTTCACCGTTTTCGAACCTACTTATAATCTTTTCGTACCCATGTTTTCCTCTGGTGGTATCCTGATCCATTCTACCTATAGTATGATCAGGGAAAAGCTCTTCTAATTCTTTCTCTATTTGCTCGGTTCCAAAACCTTTGGTAGACAGTTCTGAACTTCCACAAGCCATGCATTGTTGAAGCATAGCCATATTATATCCACAATAATGGCAACGCAATTGATTTCTATAACTATGATAAGTAAGACTTACATCGCAATTTGGACATTGAGGTGAATGACCGCAAGTATTACATTCTACCACTGGAGAATATCCTCTCCTATTTTGAAAAAGAATCACTTGCTCATCCTCTTTAAGTGCATTTTGAATACTTTCTAACAACGTATCGCTAAAATGCCCAGTCATTTCCCTTTTTTTGTATTTGGCCTTTATATCTACCAAATTAATCTCTGGCATTAAAACATTGCCATATCTTCTTGTTAGTTGTACTAGACCATATTTATTTTGTTTAGCATTATAATAAGTCTCGAGTGCTGGAGTTGCAGAACCTAATAACACTTTTGCAGCAAACATATTTGCCAAAACGATAGCTGTATCCCGGGCATGGTATCTCGGAGCAGGATCATATTGTTTGAAAGTACTTTCGTGTTCTTCATCTACTATAATTAAACCCAAATCAACAAAAGGAAGAAATATAGCAGATCTGGCTCCTATAACTATTTGTGCCTTGGTCTTTTTATCCTTTACATTGTTCCATGCTTCTACCCTTTCATTTACCGAATATTTAGAATGATACACGGTAAGTTTTTCTCCAAAATATTCTTGTAACCTACTAATAAGTTGTGTTGTTAAAGCAATTTCAGGAAGTAAATACAATACTTGCTTTCCTTCTTTAATAACATTCTCAATGAGTTGTACATAAATTTCTGTTTTTCCAGAGGAAGTAACCCCGTGCAACAAACAAACTTCTTTCTTAGAAAAAGAATCATTTATTTCATGAAGCGCTTTTTCCTGATATTCATTCAGTATTTTTACCTTGGCACTACCCTCCCCTTCAAATTGCACTCGATCTGTTTGCAAATGATATTCTTGAAGGATTTTTTTATCAATAAGTGCCTTAATTATAGAAGAAGAAGTATTTGATTGTTTAACCAACTCTTCTACTTTAATTGGCTTATTTGCTTTGGCCTGTAATGTAAATAATTGCATTAATACTTCTCGTTGCTTTGGAGCTCTAGTCATCGAATCCAATAACAAGCGTAATGCTTCTTCCTTACGGTAATCAGTATGAAGTTTTACATACCTAACCATTTTGGGTTTATACTGTTCATAAATTTCTTCCTGAACGATGATCACTTCTTTCTCTATCAATCTCTTTATTACCGGGAGTACATTTTTTTTACTAACAATATTCATCACTTCCTGGATGCGAAGTAAACTCTGATGCTGCAAGGCTTCATGTATAAGGAATTCATCATCTCTCATCAAAGATTCATCAACTGTAGTTTTATCATTTTTAAGAATAATGGTTTCACTTTCTAATAAAAATGCACTAGGCAAAGCAGCTCTCATCACCTCTCCTTTTGAACACATATAGTATTGCGCAATCCAAGACCACAGCTCCAGTTGGCTACTAGTTACAATGGGCTCTTCATCTAGGATATGTTCTATTTCTTTTGCCTCATAAACTTGTGGTGGGTTTTGATGTACCTTGGAAACCAATGCAGCGTATACTTTTGTTTTTCCAAATTGAACAGCTACTCGCATTCCGGGTTCTAAGAATGTTGCCTCATTTTCGTTAATGCTATAGGTGAACTCTTTTTCGAGCGGTATAGGAAGGATTACATCTATAAAATATGGCATTATCATTATTAATGAAAAGCAAGAAATTATGTTCTATCCGACAAAAATACAAGTTTAACCGAAAGAACATGTTGTAATTTTAATAATAAAAAAGTCCGGCCAAAATATCAACCGGACTTTTTATTTTTTATGTTTCCAGTATTACTCGGTCAACCCAAGCATTCCTCCTTTAATAATTTGACAAGCTGGCTCATTACCTAACCAAATTTTAAACAACGCGTATTTAAAATCTCTTCCTTCTATAAATCCCAGTTCTTTACCATTTTTATAGGTTTTAATTCCTTTTCCTTTTAAATACACCAAGTCATAAAAATCATTAATTTGCATTGGTGAGTTAAAAAGTTTTAAAAAATCTTCAATTCTAGCTTCCAGGCTTTGTGTATTTCCAAACATTGCATCATTAAATCCCTTTCTAAATACTTTGATCATTCTTTCGTTGGTAACTTTCTTGGAAGTAATATTGAGCCGAATTGCCATTGTTTCATCAGAATCTAAGATCTTTTTATCATTGGAGTACTTGTTTTTGGTATACAAGGCTCCTGAATATGTTTTAAATGATAAAACTTTTCTCATGGCTCCACCATTAAACACAAGCTCCTCCCCGTCGAAAGTAACTTTCTCTGGAACCACAACATCTCCAATCCTGATTTGAGACGTGGCTAGATTCGAAACAATTAATAAAACTAGTAGGGTAGTTATTCTCTTCATGGTTTAATTTTTAAATATTACTTGAGTTTAGTTCAATAATCTTCCAAAAACTAACACTAAAAAAATGTTAAAAAATAAATTACAGTATAATTACCCTACTATAAACTGTATAAACTTAAATCCTGATCCACTTTTGCGTTCTGTATAAAAAGGCTATGTATCCTCTTACATTCAAAACCTTTGGATTGTCTTCGTCGACCCATATTTTACATCGATAAACTTTTCCATTTTCTGGATCCAAAATAGTACCATCTTCATATTCATTACCATCTTTCTCTAGACCTTTGATAATTACCATTCCTTCAATAGGTTTATTATAATCCCCTCCTTTACACTCTTCACAAAGATTTCCTCTTTCGGCTTCATCAAGAATTCTTTCAATCTTACCAAAAATTTTATCTCCATTTTTATAGATTTCAACAATGGATCTCGGCTTACCGGTATTATCATCTATTGTTTTCCATTTACCCAATACTTCATTTTGGGCATTAATACTCATAGAAATCATCAACACGGTAACAAAAAATATTCTGAAAAAATTCATAACAATAAATAATTTGTATTTAAATATTCAACATAAAATTAGGATAAAAAAAGCTATCCGGATTTCATATCAGATAGCTTCAATTATTTTACTATTTTGAAATTATTGAGATTATTGTAATCCCAGCATTCCTTTCTTTAATGATTCGCTGGCTGGTTCATCTCCTAACCAGATTTTAAACAAAGCGTATTTAAAATCACGTCCTTCAATGACTCCAAGTTCTTTATCATTCTTATACGCCTTAACCCCAATTCCTTTTACATACACTAAATCAAAGATATCGTTCTTGATGATAGGTTCTGAAAAGAACTTTGTGAACTTTTTTATTCTTTCATCCAATGCTTTGGTATTGCCATAAGTAGCTTTGGTAAAACCATCTTGTACTGCTTTGATCATTTTCTTTTGAGTCACAAAACCAGAAACAATATTTAATTTTATTGCCATGGTTTCATCGGCATCTAATATTGTATTAGGGTCTTTACTTTTTCCTTGTAAATAAAGTCCTCCTGCGTATAAATCAATCCAAAGCATTTCTCGTAATCCTGCTCCGTTTAATTTAAGATCCGTGTCGGCAAAGGTTTGTTCATAAGGCAATACTGCTTTACTACCCACTCTAATTTGTGCAGTAGCAGAGGTTAAAGAAATTAGCGCCACTACTACTAAAGTAATATTCTTCATTATTTAAATAAGGTTTATTTGGGGTGGATTAATACTCAATTTCTATCATTTTCCTTAGCGCGAAAATATAGAAAATATTATGCACGCACAACATTATGAGATATGTTTACTTATTTTTCAATACAAAAATACAATTATATCTTATTGATTAATAATCCCCTAGCAATTCTTTTTTAAGACCTTTGTCTGCAGGTTTATTACCCAACCAGATATTGAATAGCGCTTCTTTAAAATCTAACCCGGTAATATACCCTTTTTCTTTTCCATCTTTATAAAGCACACTTCCTTTTCCTTTTTCATATACAATATCATATATCTGATCCACTTCAATTTCATCCTTTATAAAACCTACAAATTTATCAATTCGCTCTTGATACGGTGCCAGATTACCATTGGTTGATTTTTCAAAACCGGTTCTCAACGCTCCTTCCATTTTGTTTCTAGACATTAATCCAGATACAATATGCAATTTGATCGCCATCGTTTCATCTGCCTTTGCTATGGTATTTGCATTATTACTTTTTTTCTTAAGATATAGACCTCCTGCATAAATATCTATAAATATTTTTTCTCTTAATCCGTACCCATTTATCGACAAGGTTTCTCCATTAAAAGTTACTGTTTTTGGCAAAACTGCATCACCTACCTCTATTTGGGCTTGAACAGATACCGTAGAAATTAATACAAAAAGTAATACGTTTAGTTTTTTCATTTTTAAAAAATAGTTTATTGTTTGTGTTAAAATTATGTGTCAAAATTTTTCCTTAATTGATTAAGTGATGCATTCAATTCAAAACCTAATAGCAATAAATTGGCATTAAGCCAGATATAAAGCATCAATATTAAAACCGCTCCAATAGAGCCATATAATTTGTTATAATTTGAAAAGTTATCAATATAAATCCCAAACAAATAGGTAGTTATGATGATCAAAAATGTCGTCATAAATGCTCCTGGTGAAAAGAATTTATTTTGTTTCCCTTCTGAGGTGCCAAAATAAAATAATGTTGCTATGATTACAAATATCATGAACACAAATAATGAATATCTTCCTAGTGTTAACCAAAAAAGTGTATCATCTACCACTCCCATTTCATTTAAATCATTCACCAAATATGTAAAATATAAAGTTCCTATTACCGTGATTAACAATAACGATGCCACGATTATCGAAACTCCTAAAGCTACAATATACTGACGCAAAAAATTTCTATTAAGATTTACATGATAAGAGTACTCAAAACCAGAAAATACTGCATTAATCCCATTGGTCATGAATAGGATTGAAAGTATAAATACTGTTGATAATAATCCCCCTCTTGGGTTAGAGGCGATATCTTCAAAAATTCCTGAAAAGAACCCCGATGTTTGTGCGGGTAAAGCCCCATTAATAAACTCGAAGAAGTTCTCCTCAAATTTTTTAATTGGCACATACGGAATAAGATTTAATAGGAATAACAAAAATGGGAAGATCGAAAGAAAAAAGCTCCAGGAAATAGCACTTGCCCTGGCAGAAAATGTACCTTTTATAATACCAATAACATAAATTTCTATCAAATCATATAAAGACAAGCCTTCAAAACCGGGAAGAATAATTTTCTTTCCGAACTTTACCAAAAAGTTGATTACAGGAATTTTGCTAAGCTTATCTTCAATAATTTTTGTCATACACTATACAGCTTTCAAGCTTAAATCAAGGTTATAAACCGAATGGGTTAATGCTCCGCTGCTTATATAATCTACTCCGCATTCTGCATACCTACGTACTGTTTTTTCATTAATTCCCCCACTCGATTCGGTAAGACAGGTATCACCTATTAACGCTACAGCTTTTCGGGTATCTTCATAATTAAAGTTATCGATCAAAATTCTATATACCCCTGGCGTTTTAAGTATTTCTTTTATCTCATTAAGATCTCGGGCTTCTACAATGATCTTAAGATCAAGATTGTTATCTGAAAGATATTTTTTTGTTTTTTCAATGGCCTTGGTAATGCCTCCGGCGAAATCTATATGATTATCTTTTAACATTACCATATCATACAGGGCAAATCGATGATTTTCTCCACCACCTATTTTTACGGCCCATTTTTCTAGAGCTCTTATTCCCGGAGTAGTTTTACGTGTATCCAGAATTTTGGTATTTGTGCCTTCAAGAAGTTTTACAAAATAATTTGTCTTGGTAGCGATTGCACTCATCCTTTGCATAGCATTAAGCACCAATCTTTCAGCTTTCAAAATAGATTGTGAACTCCCAGACACATAAAAAGCTATATCTCCATGTTTAACCGAAGACCCATCTTTTAGTTGCACATCAACCACCATTTCTGGATCTACATAATTAAACACTTTCTTGGCGAATTCAACTCCAGCCAAAACACCTTCATCTTTTACCAAAAGTTTTGCTTTTCCAGTTGCATTTTCAGGAATACAAGCCAACGAACTGTGATCTCCATCTCCCACATCTTCTCGAATGGCATTGGCAATGATCAAATCAATTTCTTTATTGAATTGGACTTCACTAATCATATTGAATGGTTATTTTTGCTAATGTAAAAAAAGAAGTCGGAAGTACGAAGTGCGAAATAAAGGGTATTTGTATTTATGCATTATATTGAATAAAAAATTTACCTCCTTTTAGAAATAATTTTTATAGAAAATGAATATCAAATTACTAGCGATTGGCAAGACAGACAACAAACAACTCGAAGACCTTATTAATAACTATATCAAAAGATTAGGGTTTTATATCAAATTTAATTTTGAGATTATTCCGGATGTCAAAAATGCTAAAAACTTAAGCGAGATTCAACAAAAAGAAAAGGAAGGAAAATTAATTTTAAATAAAGTTGAAAATTCTGACTCGTTAATTTTATTAGATGAAAATGGTAAACAATATAATTCTGTTGGTTTTTCTGATTTTTTACAAAAACATATGAACAGTGGTATAAAACAATTGGTTTTTGTAATCGGTGGGCCTTATGGTTTTAGTCCAGAAGTGTATAGTCGTGCCAATGGTAAAGTATCTTTATCTAAAATGACTTTTTCGCATCAGATGATACGTTTATTTTTTGTCGAGCAATTGTATAGAGGTTTCACCATATTAAAAAATGAGCCTTACCACCATCGATAAGACTTCAATTAATCTGTTTAAAAGTTCAGATCACAAACAAGTTTAGAAAATAAAAAACAGGAAGAAAATGACGGCAGATTACTATTTTTTTAATTATTACATTTGCTCACTAATCAACTAATCATCTATGCTACCGTACCTGAAGCTTATTAAATATGATAATTTATTGATAATAGCTTTTGCTCAGCTTTGTATTAAATACGGACTTTTTGAACCTTTTGGAGTAGCCATCACACTTAGTGATTTCGGAATGGTATTACTCGTCATCGCAACTATTTCTATTGCCGCCGCGGGAAACATAATTATAGCAATTTATAATCAAGAAGGACAAGTTTTGCTACATACCTCTATCACCGAGAAATCTGCCAATAGGTTATTCGTTATCTTCAATGCAATTGGGGTTCTTATTGGGTTTTATCTATCTAATCTTATAGAGAGACCTGGATTTGCAGCTCTATTTGTTCTCGTTTCCGGCATCTTTTATATTTATGCTTCGTATTTAAAAGAAATATTGATAGTTAAAAACATTGTTATTGGTGTATTGGCCGCATTAAGTTTAATAGTAGTAGGAATTTTTGACCTTCTACCTGCCATCACCGAAAAAAACAGAGAATCGCAAACCGTTATATTTTCTATCATACTTGACTATGCTGTGTTTGCTTTTTTGATCGTCACTTTAAGAGAAATAATCAAAGACTCTATTAATATGGATAGAGATCACAACATTGGAATCAAAACCATTCCTATAGTTTTTGGTAAAAGCAGAACCATTAAATTAATTGGGGCTGCTGCAATAATACCTATCGCCGCTGTAATTTATTATATCTACACATATCTTTTCTCTAATACACAGGCAGTTATCTTTGTATTAATATTGCTTATTGCTCCTCTTATATATTTTATGATTAAGAGTTTTACTGCAGAATCTGAAAAGCATATTGTTACTCTAAAAATTCTTTTAAAGATAATTCTAATTACTGCCTCTATATCTCTGTTGTTTTATCAATTTATTCTGAAATAAACTATGCTAAAAGACATCCTAAAAGATCACACAGTAGTTCTGGCATCGGGTTCTCCTAGAAGGCAAAAATTCTTTAAAGATCTAGATTTAGATTTCATAATACAGGTAAAAGAAGTTGAAGAAATATATCCAAAACACCTTAAAGCTGAAGAAATCTCAGATTATCTTGCGCAACTTAAGGCTGAAGTTTTTTCAGATTTAAAACCAAATGACATAGTAATTACCAGCGACACTATCGTATGGCACAACAATAAGGCTCTTGGTAAACCCAAAAACCTAGACGAAGCAAAACAAATGATTGCTTCATTATCCAATGATACACATGAGGTAATAACTTCAGTATGTTTTAAGACAACATCTCAAATAAAAGTAGTAAATAATACCACAAAGGTTACATTTAAAAAGCTTACCAAAGAAGAGATAGCGTATTATGTAAATACGTATAAACCTTTAGACAAAGCCGGAGCTTATGGTATACAAGAATGGATTGGATTTATTGGAATATCAACCATAGAAGGGAGTTATTTTAATGTCATGGGATTGCCAACACATCTTGTTTATGAAACGTTAACAACTCTTGCCACATCATAGGTTTATTGTACTTTGCAAAGTAGAGGAAATTAATAAACATAGCTATGAAAAAGTTACTTTTGCTGTCGGGAATATTAGGCGTTTTGGTACTGATCGCTTGTAGTAATATCAAAGCAGATTCATCAAACAAAATAAGTAAGACTACTATTGAAGATAATAAAAGATCCCCTAAAAAACTTTCTGAAGCTTTTAAGCAATATTGGTATGCCGGTAATGCCGAAATAACGTCCTATCAACTTGAACAAGCTCGATATGGTGAAATTAGAACAGGTAAAGCCGTTCTGATTTATGTTACCGAAGACTTTTTACCCAAAGTACAAGTAAAAGCAGATGGACAAAATCCTAATAATATACCCGTATTAAAACTTAATGCTACCAAAAAATTTAATACCGGTATTTATCCATATTCGATTATGCAGAGTACCTTTTATCCGGTTACAGATAATCAACATGCCATAAAAGTATCAAGCTCTATGCAAGAATGGTGCGGCCATGTGTATACACAATTAAATAATCGAAAAAAATTCGAGATTATGTCTCACTCCTATTTTCAGAATGAGGCCGATCAAGAGTTTTCTTTAGATAAAGCTATTCTGGAAAATGAACTTTGGACCAAAATACGGATCAATCCTGATGATCTTCCGCAAGGAGACATTAAAATCATTCCTTCTTTTGAATATACTCGATTACGGCATAAGGAAATCAAAGCATATGCTGCAAAAGCTTCTCTCAAAAATGAAGGTAGTACAAACATTTATACTGTCGAATACCCTAAATTAAACAGAAATATTAGTATAACCTTTAACAGCTCTTTTCCTTACGAAATTGAAAGTTGGACAGAGACTTTTAAAAGTGGTTTCGGACCTAATGCCAAAGAACTCACAACAAAAGCTACCAAAATCGAGCAAATTAAATCTGCCTATTGGGGTAAGAATAATAACAAAGACGAAATTCTGAGAAAAGAACTGGGATTATAAACACATACCATAAAGCCAAATATTATTATGAAAAAATTGACAGAATCTGAGATTCAAGAACAATTAAAAGAAATCGATGGTTGGGAGTATAATGAAAATGCAATTCATACTACTTTCGAATTCAACGATTTTAAAGATGCTTTTTCCGTAATGACTCGTATCGCATTTGAAGCAGAATTACAACAACACCATCCCGATTGGTCCAACGTATACAACAAACTACAAATTAGTCTTTCTACACACGATGCCGGAGGAGTTACTGAAAATGATTTTAATCTTGCCAAAACCATTGAAGACATTATCCAAGGCGAATAATTTCTGAAGACCAGAAAATCATATTCTCATTTTTGAATGGATGTCACACAAACATTTGCCAAAAACTTGGTTTCTACTTATGTTTGTATTTAGATTTTAAAATTAGCATATGGGAAGAGCTTTTGAATTTAGAAAAGCACGTAAAATGAAACGTTGGTCTGCTATGGCCAAGGCGTTTACCAGAATAGGTAAAGACATAGTAATGGCAGTAAAAGAAGGTGGCCCAGATCCAGCTTCTAACTCTCGTCTAAGAGCCGTTATACAGAATGCGAAGTCTGTAAACATGCCCAAAGATAATATTGAAAGAGCAATCAAAAAGGCTTCAGATAAAGAACAAGGAGATTATAAAGAAGTACTTTTTGAAGGATATGCTCCTCATGGTATCGCTATATTAGTAGAAACTGCAACAGACAATAACAATAGAACCGTAGCCAATATTCGATCTTATTTTAATAAGTGTGATGGAAATTTAGGTACTTCGGGATCTGTAGAATTTATGTTTGATCACACCTGTAACTTTAGAATAAATGGCGAAGGTATTGATCCAGAAGAACTAGAACTTGAGTTTATAGATTTTGGTGCTGAAGAAGTATTTCAGGATGACGATGGAATTTTAATTTATGCTCCTTTTGGAAGTTTTGGCGCTATACAAAAAGAGCTCGAAAGCCGAAATATTGAGATTTTATCATCCGGTTTCGAACGTATTCCACAGGTTACCAAAAAATTAACTCCAGAGCAGGCTGCCGATGTTGAAAAGTTGCTGGAAAAAATCGAAGAAGATGATGATGTACAAAACGTATATCATACCATGGAAGAAATTTCTATTTGATTTTGGAATTAAAAAATAAGTTAATAAAAAGTTAAAGAATTCTTTAACTTTTTATTTTTTTTTGCTAGTTTCGCGCCTCAAATTAATTAAACCCAAATTTAACATGAAAAAAATTACTTATTTATTCATTCTTGCAACCTCTTTAATTGTATCATCTTGTTCTAGCGATGATGATAGTGGTGCTACTTTATCAAATTCTATGACTTATGGTGGTGAGGAAATTTCTATTTCTTCTGCAGTAATAGAAGACTATGGAGCAGATTTTGGTACGTACAACTATGATTTCACTTTTGAAGGTACTACTAACGACACAAATTACACGTTCTATGCAGAGTTATTCTCTCCTATAATTGAAGGAGAAACTGGATTTAGAACCGGAACTTTTAACTATACTACGAGTGAGCCAAATGAGCCAGCTTTCTTTTTTACTATTGCCTATATAGAAGTAAACAATACAAAGATTAATGTAGACGGGGGTAAAATTATTGTTTCTGGTGCGGGAACTAATTTCACGTTTACTACAGATGTTGCATTAGCTAACGATACTTCATTGAACATTTCGTACAGTGGAGAATTTCAATTTCAATAGTTAATCTATATTAACAATCTTAACCAAAAATAAAAAGGCTGCCAATAATTTGGGCGGTCTTTTTGTTTTGTAATATTTATTACTTTTATTCGACTACATACTAAATCAATCATATGAAAAAATCTGTTGTATTCCTTATACTCTTCATTGGAAGCTTTTCTTATGCTCAAAATATGAATAACAATACTTTACAGGAAATTATTCAAAAAAATGCAGATACTTTAGGTGGAGTACTTGGCAATTGGAAATTCATTTACAAAGAAACACCGATGCTTTGCGTAACGGATGAGGCAAACAACAGAATGCGAATTATTGCGCCTATTACAGAGTCTGATAATCTTGATAAAGAGCTGTTATTGGATTCGCTGACCGCAAATTTTCATTCGGCATTAGATGTAAAATATGCTATTTCTAATGGGATTCTATGGTCTGTATATATCCATCCATTAAAAGAGCTAACCAATGAGCAAGTAGAAAGTGCTATATCACAAGTATACTTTGCGGCCCAAACATTTGGCTCTACATTTACCAGTACAGAATTGATCTTTGGGGGAAGAAACGCGGAAGAAAAACAACCAGAAGAAATAAAAAAGGAGAAACTTCGCAAGTTTTAATCTACATCAAAACTATATTTTGCAACTTTTCCTTTCACTCCCTTAAAGAAGGCATACATAAACTCCATATCTTTTTCCATATCATCGGTTGGGTAAAATGGCTCAGAAATTGAATTTTGTTTTCTTCCAAAATCAAAAGTCACCATGATGATAGGTACTTGTGCAGCTTTGGCAATATGATAAAACCCTGTTTTCCATTCTTTTACCCTTTTCCTGGTACCTTCGGGGGCTATTGCCAATCTCAATTCATCCCTTTTCCTAAATATTTCAGCAATGGCTTCCACTTTATTCTGCCCCGGTGTTCTATCAAGTGGAATCCCGCCCACTTTTCTAAAATACCAACCTAAGGGCCATTTAAAAAGCTCCTTTTTTCCTAAAAAACTAATTTTTAAGTTGGCCAATTGCCTTACAAGTAGTCCAATATAGAAATCATGCCAACTAGTATGAGGTACTACAATAACCAAGCACTTCTTGATACTTTCACCATTAAAATCTCCTATCAGCTTCCAGCCCAAAATTTTATGATATATAAAGGAAGAAAAACGTTTCATATAAAATTTAAGAAGTCAAAAGGTATTATAAAGAACGATAAATCTCCTTTAAAACATTAGCATTTACTTTTGTTCTCCAATCAGAGCCAAGTGCATTTTCCCAAAGAGGCTCTAGACTTAAAGCTACACTTGTCATTACATCTAATTGATCTTCGGTCACATTTGCACAAACTCTTTCGGGAAGCGTAATCCCATGACATTCTTTCATCTTTTTAAAGATAGCAACACCTTCGGGATAATATTTTTCCAATTTATCAAAAACAATACAATTTCCAATTCCATGTTTTACACCCAAAACATAGGCTAATCCATAACTCATAGCATGGGCAACACCTACCTGAGAATAAGCAATACTCATACCTCCATGCCAGGAAGCCATCATCAATTTCGCGTCAGCCTCTTCTTTTCTAAGATTATCGCCTAAGAAGATTTCTTTACATAAATCCAATGCTTTTTCTCCATAACTTTGGCTAAATGCATTTAAATATGTCCCGTCAAGAGATTCTACACAATGTATATAACAATCCATACCAGTATAAAACCATTGATCTTTTGGCACATCTTTAATAAGTTCTGGATCCAAGATCACCTGATCAAAAGGTGTGAAATCTGAATTGATTCCCAATTTACGTTTGGGCCCTGTAAGTACCGTTGTTCTAGATACTTCGGCTCCTGTTCCGGAAATTGTGGGAACCCCAACATGAAACACCGCTTTATTTTTAACAAGGTCCCACCCCTGGTAATCCGAAGCACTTCCTGGATTTGTAAGCATAATAGCAACTGCTTTACTCAAATCCAGCATTGATCCTCCACCTATACCTAATATACCACTAGGAATAAATTGATAATCCCTTTTTATTTTAGAAACAATTTCGTCGACCTGAGAAGTCTTTGGTTCTTCGGCAGTAGACACATAAATTATTTCGTCAATCGAGGACAAAGGGATTCTATCTTCTATAAAAGAGGTATTATTTTCAAAAACACTATCTATCAAATAAATAAACGGAGCAATACCTTTACGTTCACAGGAGATAATTCCTCCTATCTGATTGAAAGATCCTTTTCCAAATACTACTTTAGGTACCATTGGAAAATTTCTATGATTAGAAGTATACACTTCGGAAGCGGTAGCTATATATTTCGTACTCAAAATATCTTCTGTATTAATTAATTTCTTTGCTCTTTCTAAATCTTCCGGGGTATCAATTTCAACACCTTCGTGTTGTGTTTCTATCATTTTAATATTTTTACCATACTCGAGGTATCGTATGCATTCAATTTTTTCTGAAGCCTCTAAAGAACGCATGGGGAGGTTATAAAAATCTAGTATGGCTTGTTTCCTAAAGGCGTAGACACCTTTGTGTTTATGGTATGTATAGTCTAATTCTTTATCACGTGGGTAGGGAATCGGTGCACGAGAAAAATATAAGGCATAATCGTTTTCATCCACAATTACCTTAACGCTATTAGGATTCATTATATCATCCCAATCACTTATTGGAGTCATAAGGCTTGCCAGATCAATACGATCAGAATCATCTTCATAAAATACGTTGAGAACTTTTTCTAAACTTTCACGATCCGTAAATGGTTCATCACCTTGCACATTTACAACAATATCAACATCCATATCCTCTACGGCCTCGGCAATTCTGTCACTACCACAACTATGCTCCTTTTTGCTCATAATAGCTTTCCCGCCATGAGACTTAATTTCCTGATATATAATGTCACTATCTGTGACGACATATACCGATTCAAAAAGTCCTGAGTTAATGGTGGCTTCATACGTTCTTCTAATGACGGTCTTACCGCCCAAGTCTTGCATTAATTTACCCGGAAATCGCGTGGCAGCATACCTCGCAGGTATCATTGCGATGATTTTTAAAGTATTTTTGTTCAAAGTTTGTTGCTTTTCTGGATTTGCAAATTTAACTTTTTTAAATCAATTTTCCTGCCATCATGTATTTTTAGTTTCACATAATTGTCTTAAAAATATCTTAAATCGATGTAAACAAAGGACTTAAATATACTAGTTTTCATAAAAAAAATCATTTTTAAACCCAATTAAATATAGTTTTTTCTTAGCTCTAGTAACGGCAGTATATAGCCAACGCAGGTAATCCTTTGTTATTCCATCAGGAAGAAATGGTTGTTCTATAAATACCTTATCCCACTGCCCTCCCTGCGATTTATGACAGGTGATTGCATAGGAAAATTTAACTTGAAGGCTATTAAAATACTTATTATTCTTAACCTTTAAAAATTTCTTATACTTTGTTGTTTCATCCTCAAAATCTTTCATAACTTCCTGATACAACTTGTTTGACTCTTCATAGGATAATGAAGGAGTTTCAGAAGTTAATGTATCTAATAATAAAACTGTTTCAAAGGGTTTTTGGTTTGGATAATCGACCATACTGATCTTTACTTCGGCAAATCGGAAATCGTATAATTCTTTTATCGAGTATATTTCAAGAACCTTTATAATATCTCCATTGGCTATAAATCCAGCTTCACTTTTATTATTTAGCCAAAAGTAGTTGTTCTTTACTACCATTAAATAATCCCCTGCAGAAAGTTCTTCTTCCTGAAAAAGTATTCGTGATCTAATTTGTTGATTATAAATATTTGCTCTTTTATTAGAACGAAGAATAATCACTGATTCTTCATGCCCAGAACTAGAATAAGCATCATTGAGGGCTTCCAGAATTTCATGCCCATCCAAAAATCTAACAATATCCGAGTAACCCGATATCTGAAACTGAAAAGAATCATATACATTATCATTAAGTAATTCCCTTATCAGCGTAGCATTCATTAAAATACCACTATCTTCTGCCTGTCTTACCACTTCATCCAATTCTATTTGCGTAACATCTTTATTAAAAGCCATAGATAAGTTGTCGGGATTCAAAGCTGGGCTAACTTCTAGTTTAACAGGGGGTAACTGTGCCGTATCCCCAATAAGAAGAATTTTACAATTATGTCCAGAATATACATACATCATCAAATCATCCAGGAGAGATCCATTTTCAAACAATTTGCTATCGCTAGGAGTATCAGGAATCATTGATGCTTCATCTACAATAAAAATGGTATTACGGGATTTATTCTGCTTCAATTGGAAAGCCAAGCCTCCGGTTTTATTTTTTTTAGGATAATAAATATTTTTATGAATAGTTTGGGCTTGCTTTCCCGAATAATTGCTAATTACCTTAGCCGCTCTTCCTGTAGGTGCCAAAAGAACAGCACTCATCTTGGCTTTCCATAAATTTTTAACCAAAGTCCCAATTAAAGTAGTTTTTCCGGTTCCTGCATACCCTTTAAGCAGAAAGAGAGAATCCTTTGATCCCGTAAGCACAAAATGAGACAACTTTTGTAGAACAATATCTTGTTTCAATGTAGGTTCAAAAGGAAAATCCGCCCTTAATACTTCATAAAACTCTTTTTCCTTCATTAAACGATAAGATATAGCATTGATACTTTAGTTAATAAATCAAAGATAGGAATGATTTTTTGGCAATAAACTTTTACGATTAAAAAAAAATTGTAGATTTGCGTATACACTAATGTTTAAAGCTAAATCATAAAATGAAAATTGTTATTCAATTAGTTCTCTGGGTGGTGATAGGTTTTTTGGGATACCTTGTATACGAATCCGTAATGGGGCCTGTAAGATTTAATAAAATCAAAGAAGCCAGATATGCAAAAGCAGTTGAAAATCTTAGAGATATTCGAACTGCACAAATAGCACATAGAGCTATTACCGGAAGATTTGAAAAAAATCCTGAAAAGTTAATATCATTTATAGATACAGCGCAGTTTACGCTTACACAGAGAAGAGACTCTAGTTTTATTCGATTTAATAAGATTCTGAAAATTGATGAACCAAAAGACACTGTGGTAGTCGATACACTAGGATATGCTTCTGTTAAAGATTCTTTATTTAAAACAGGAAGACACAAGATAATGATGAAAGTACCTATTAAAGATTCTGATGCTAATTTTGAAATGAATGCAGGTTATATCAATAAAAATGACTTAAGAATTGCTGTTTTTGAAGCAAAAGTGCCGAAAGATATTCTTTTATATGATCTTGACAAAGATCTTTTAGCGCAGGAAAAAGAAGTTGTATCTGTTGATGGTGTTAATGGACCTTTTCTTTCCGTTGGCTCGATGACTGAGGTAAAGACTTCTGGTAACTGGCCATTAACTTATGGAGCAAACGACCAATAATACAAATACAATATCAAATACATTGTCCATTCAGGTTAGCCTGAATGGACTTTCTTTTTGCACTCTTGACGCTAATCAGCAAATAACAGCCATAGAACAAGACAATTTTGGCATACAACTTACTCCAGAACAAGTTCTTGATAAAATCAAATATACTTTTGATCACAATCCAGCATTAAAAGGAAACTTTGACACTATAGAAGTAATTCATCAAAACGATCTTTATACATTAGTACCAAAGGATTTGTTTGATCCAAATATTCTGAAAGAATACTTAAAATATAATGTACAGGTTCTGGAAAATGATTTTGTAGTTTATGACGATTTGGATCAACACGAAATCATAACTGTTTACATACCCTATACAAACATCAACAATTTCTTTTTTGAAACTTTTGGGTCGTTTACCTATAAACATTCAAGTACTATCTTAACCAGTTCATTATTATCACAGGAAAAAAATAGTGATCGAGCTACTGTTTTTGCTAATATGAACGAAAAATCTTTTGATCTCATCATAATAAATAAAGGAAAACTCATATTAGCAAATACTTTTAATCATGAAACAAAAGAAGATTTCTTGTATTATCTAATGTTTACCACAGAGCAGTTACAATTGAATCCGGAAGACTTTGTACTCGTATTTTTGGGAGATATTCAAAAAGATAGTGAATACTCTGATATGGCCCATAAATATATTCGACATGTAGATTATGGTAATCATAGTCAAAAAAAATTACTTGCTCCAACTATTGATCCTATCCAACCTCATCAACATTTTGTTTTATTAAGTCATTTCTAATATGCGTATAATTTCGGGAAAATATAAAGGGAAACGACTTACCGCTCCAAAAAAATTACCGGTTCGGCCAACGACAGATATGGCAAAGGAAGGGTTATTTAATATTTTGAATAATCAATATAATTTTTCTCAGATATCTGTACTTGATCTTTTTTCGGGAACGGGAAATATTAGTTTTGAATTTGCTTCGAGAGGTGTCAACGATATAACGGCTGTAGATACTCATTATGCCTGTCTTGGATACATAAAAAGTGTTGCCCAAGAACTTGATTTTACTATTGAAACCGTTAAAAGTGATGTTTATAATTATTTAGAAAAAATAACTAGAAAAGTTGATGTTATTTTTGCCGACCCTCCTTATGATTTTACTACCGAGCAGTTCTCTAAAATAGCCGAATTGGTTTTTGAAAAAGAGTTATTAAATGATAATGGGGTGCTCATAATAGAGCATTCAAAATATACTTCTATAGAAGAAACCCCATACTTCACTAACTCAAGAAAATATGGAGGTTCTGTATTCAGTTTTTTTAAAAAGGGGCAATAGAAACCAGCCACCTCGATCAACCTAATCACTCATTACAGAGGTTCTAATAGAAAATTCGTCAATACTGTTTAGATTACTTAGCGAGTAAATCTGATGAGACGCATTACTTATAATATCTTCATAAAATGATAAAACTTTAGCATCAAAACCTGGTGTATCCTCTGCTGTAAGTTTAAAGATATCCATCTGATAAATGAAATTATTCAAGATGTGATGACTAGATGAAAGCATTGCTTTATAAATATTCAGTTTTTCATTTTCCATACGAACTTTCCAATTGTTTCTAAGTGTATCAACAAAAAGAAAAAGTATAAAGGTCAAAAAAGGAATAATTATTTCATCAAATTCAAATTGCTCCAAACTAGCTAAAAAAGCCATAAATCTTTCAAAAAGATCTAGTTCCAAAAAGATGGTAGAAAAATAAATAAAAATAGACAATACCAATCCGAAAAGCGTAAGTTTATACCTGTTCATTGGTTAGGGGGGAGTTTAATGTTAGGGATTTTAATTTGTGTGAGGTTTACTAGGTTTTACGTTTAACAATTTTAAATAAAACTGCATGTGCGTTTAAGAGTCCGATAGTTAAATATAAACAAAAAACCACATGGATAACGCAATTTACAAGTATTTTAACATTAACATTTTGTTGCAAACCCATAAACAATCTAGGTGAAAATACCCAAAAACACTAGTAATAGATTAATTTTATAGAAAACCTCTATCCTATTTATGCAACTTCTTCTCCTATAGAAGCCTCCCAAATCATGAACCACTCTTCATCCGTTATTTCGGTCTCTAAAGACTGAACTGCAGACTGGATTCTGTTTATTTTGGTTGAGCCAATTATCGGAAGAATACCAGATGGATGCTTAAGAATCCAAGATGTAAGTATTTGATCCCTGGCTACTTCATATTTCTCAGCTAATTGATCCACAATAGTGTTAATACGCATTACTCTTTTCTCTGGTTTAGAAACAAAGAAGCTACCTCCAGCTAAGGTCGAGTACCCCATTGGTTTAACTCCTTTGATAATACATTGATCCAAAGTCCCATCTATAAAAGGCTCTGTGTGTAATGGCGAAATTTCAATTTGATTTGTCTGTAAAGAAATAAAACTGTTAAGCATCTCAAACTGAGTAGGTGTAAAATTAGATACTCCGAAATGCAAAACTTTACCTTGGTCTTTTAATTTTGAAAAGGCGGTAGCTATTTCATGAGTATTCATTAGCGGACTTGGCCTATGAATCAAAAGGAGATCTATATAGTCGGTTTGCAAATTAACCAATGATTGCTCTACCGACTTAAGAATATAGTCAGCTGATGTATCATAAGATTTTATTCGATTTTCTGGTCGGTTAGGGGTTACTAATTTAATACCGCATTTGGTAACCAATTGCATATTTTCTCTAAGTGAGTTATTCTTCTTAATTGCACCTCCAAATAATGTTTCGGTAGTATAATGTCCATAAATATCGGCATGATCAAAAGTAGTAACACCAATAGACATGCAATCCTCTATAAGCTTTTGAGCTTGTTTAACCGACAGATTTGCCCCCCATTCGCCCCAATTCATACATCCTGCCACAATACGGGAAAAAACAGGGCCATTTTTAGAAATCTCAACTTTCATTTAAATTTTCTTTAATTATAAGTAACTATCCAAAATATGATCAATAATCTATTGCTTCGTAAACAACTCTTTGAATTTCTGACCTAATATCATTAGATATCAATTTTCTATTTGCCGAATTTGGAAATGTTCGATTACTAAGAAACACATAGACTATTTCTTCTTCGGGATCTGCCCATGTAAAAGTCCCCGTAAAACCACTATGCCCAAAACTTGTCATAGATATACATCCGCAAGTAGGTCCAATATCTCCAAGTTGCGGTTTATCAAAACCCACTCCCCTGCGTACATCTTTATGACAATAATGACAGGTATTAAATTCTTCTAAGGTCTGACTCTTGAAATATTGTTTTCCTCCATAATAACCACCATTAAGGTACATTTGCATAATTTTTGTTACATCATTTGCATTTGCGAACAAACCGGCATGTCCTCCGATACCACCAAACATTGCCGCTCCTTGATCATGAACATACCCATGAATAATCTCCTTCCTGAAAGCTTGATCATTTTCTGTTGGCACTATCCTTTTTTTCTTGAACTTTTTTAAAGGCAAAAACGAAGTATTACTCGCTCCTAACGGTTTATAAAAATGTTGCTGCGTAAGTGCATTTAATGTATTACCATAGTGATCTTCGATATAGGATTTTAAAAGATAATATGGTAAATCGCTATACTTATACCTTAGCCTTTTACGTAATTCACTATCCCTAATTCTTAACATCAGTGAATCTCTCATATCACTACGGAAATAGAGATTATTGGTTACCTCTATATTAAACTCTTCAGAATAGCTATTCCTGTAGTATTTCCTATCCGGTTTTTGGGTTATTGTATCTAATGTTTTCAGATAAAACGGAATCCATGCTCTAAGTTTTGCATAGTGAGAAAGCATAGATCGTATTGTAATATTTTCTTTATTTGAATCCTTAAAAGAAGGAAGCATATCTCCCACTCGGGTATCCAAAGAAATCAGCCCTTTGTCCTTTAACTCAATAGTGAGCGGTAATGTAGCCAATATTTTAGTTAATGATGCAAGGTCATAAATATCAGACCCTTTTACTTTTCGTATCTTATTATACGTATGGTACCCATAGTTCTTATTAAATATCACTTTTCCTTTTCGTGCTACAATTAATTGTAATCCAGGCGTCATCTTTTCCGTTAAAGTGCGATCTACGATAGAGTCAATTCTCTTAAGCCTGTATGAATTCATCCCAACACTTTCTGGCAACCCATACATCAATCGTTTTAATGATCGTGTTTCAAGTCCCGTTCCCATTAGAAAATCTTTACTCAAACTTACCGGTAGTTTTCCCTTTGCCTCGATAGCTCCAAAAAGTAATTGAGCGGCTTTTTCTTGTGCTACAATACTGTTTTGATATGCCATTACAATCCCTTCCAGATTTGTTGTAGTAAGCATATCCAACATCGCATATGGTCTTGCAAAAACACTTAGGACTGTTGTATTAAGTCTTGCAATCTCGTACAACCACACTAATTCTTTATCCGCGAATTTATAATCCTTCCATGGAGAAGCATTGGATTTATGAAAACCAACAATTACATAATTATAATTGCGCAATTGATCGATCATTTCACCTAGCTGATTGGCTTTTACCCAGTCTACTTGCGTATATTTACTTAGCTGCTCATAAAAAGCTTCACCTGAATCATCCCCTAACGATACATAAGCTATCTTTTTAAGATCTAAATTCTTTACCGGAAGTGTAGCCCTTGTATTTTTAATAACAGTCAATGAATTTTCTACCAATTCATGATGCAATACTTTATTTTTCGGACTGTTTAGTTCTTCATATAAATAAGACATTTCTATAGGTTTATATTTATGAAGACCTACTTTATATTTTGCTAACAAAATTTTTCTTACAGAATGCGCTAAACGCTCTTCGGTAATTATCTTTGAATAATATGCTGAAATGATCTTTTGAGAAGCCAGTGGTACATCTTCAGACATCAACAGGATATCATTGCCAGCCAAAAAAGCTGCCAAGTCTATCTCACCGGGACTTTTAAAATCTGAAGCACCTTTCATATTTAATGCATCAGTAAATACCAAACCTTTGAACTTAAGGCTGTCCTGTAACAAATTGGTTACAACATTTTTAGAAATTGAAGAGGGATAACCCGATCTAAATTCTAAACTTGGAATATTAAGATGAGCCACCATTACACTGGATAGCCCTTCACTAATAAGTTTTCGGTACGGATAAAGCTCTACATTATCAATTCTGTTGGCATCAAAACCAATCGTAGGTAGTGTTTTATGAGAATCACTATCGGTATCACCATGGCCTGGAAAATGTTTGGCACTAGCCATTATTCCTTCCTTTTGCATTCCTTTCATAAAAGCTAAGGATTTTTGGGCAACGCTTTCTTTATCCTCCCCAAAAGATCGATTACCAATAATAGGGTTCTTGGGATTTGTATTGATATCTACTACTGGTGCAAAATTAATGTGAACTCCTAATCGTTTGCAATGTCTGGCTATTTGCCTTCCGGTTTCCTCGATCAAATCATTATTTTGAATAGCGCCCAAAGTCATATTCCATGGAAAAGCTTGTGTAGAATCCAATCGCATTGCCAACCCCCATTCGGCATCCATTCCAATTAATAATGGAATTTTGGACAAAGCCTGATATTCGTTGGTTAATTTGGCCTGACGGTTTGGACCTCCTTTAGAAAAGATAACACCGCCTATATGATACTCTTCAATTAATCGCTTTATTTTATCGGTATCTTTTTTTGGTTTTGAAGAAAGGACATCGACTATAAATAATTGACCTACTTTCTCTTTTAAGGTCATGGCATTATAAACACTGTCTACCCAACTTTTTTGAACCTCAAAATCCTTTGTAACCAAAGGATTCACCTGCTGGGAACATACACCAATGGTACTAAAAAAAATTAAAAAAGAAATATAGTTTTTAATTATTTGCCACACGAAAATTTTAGTTTAAAAAACGGTTGTGCCAACTATCCTTTGCCGCCACTTCCCAATTGGTCCGATATTCAGCAATGTTAGTCACCAGGTTATTGAAAACGATAGTATTTGGGGATACCGATCTATTTTTTGCCATTTTCTTGAAATCAGTAAGCGTTTTATACGCAACAAACTCTCCTTGTTTGAAGGATACATTCATTTTATCCAACAAATCTACGTTGTATGTTTTTTCTAATTCCTGAACAAAATGTACTGAAGCATCTATAGAGCATCCAGAAGCGGCATTGATTCCTTGATCCAATCCAATGGTTATAAATCTTTTATACTTAATGTCATAACCCGCTTTAAGATCAGCTCCATGAGCGGTCCACTGGGTTATAAATTCATCCAATTTTTGCTTAATACCCTCTAATTCTTCCACAGAAAATGACCTATTTGCTTGATAAATCCATACTCTGGATGTTTCTGGAAGGTCATTAAAATCTACCAACATTTGCTATTCTTTTTAATTGTTACTAAAGTAACAAAAACTATTTCTATTTACTCCTATCAAAAAGAGTCAATATGAAAAACATACTAACCCTTATTAAATTGTATATAACTAAGAAAAAATCTATAAATCTTGAGCATTGGCAATAAGTTCTGCTACATCCATTACCTCAATACTATCTTCTTTTTCCTTATTTTTTACTCCGTCTGTCATCATGGTATTACAAAACGGGCATCCAGCTGCTATTATATCTGGCTTTGTTTCAAGAGCATCTTCGGTTCTTTCGATATTTACATCTTTATTTCCTGGTTCTGGTTCTTTAAACATTTGTGCTCCACCCGCACCACAACACAAACCGTTACGTTTGCAACGTTTCATCTCGATAAGCTCGACTTCTAATTTTTTGAGCAAATCTCTTGGTGCTTCATATACATTATTGGCACGACCCAAATAACAGGGATCGTGGAATGTAATTCTTTTCCCTTTAAACTTACCACCTTCTACCGTAAGCCTACCTTCATCTAAAAGAGATTTAAGGAATTGGGTGTGATGCATTACTTCGTAATCTCCTCCTAAAGATGGATATTCATTTTTTAAAGTATTAAAACAATGAGGACAAGCTGTAACCACTTTTTTAATTTCGTATGCATTCATTACTTCAATATTGGTAACCGCCTGCATTTGAAACAAAAATTCATTACCTGCTCTTTTTGCAGGGTCGCCGGTACAACTTTCTTCTGTACCTAAAACAGCAAAGTCTACATTAGCATTATGAAGTAGTTTTACAAAAGCCTTTGTTATTTTTTTGGCTCTATCATCAAAACTACCGGCACAACCTACCCAAAACAAAACCTCGGGTTTTTTGCCTTCTGCCATATACTCTGCCATTGTTGGCACCTTTATAGTCTCACTCATACGTAGTACTTTATATTTCTTAATTTTATAATTTAAAGGTATTAAGACCCTTTAATTAATCGTGTTTTCCATCATCAAAAACCTCAATGGTCACCACTCTTTCTACCAGTTCGGTAAATTTACCTGTATAGCGTGTAGCTTTTACCAGGTGATTATCAATCCAGTGGTAATTTCCTCCTCTAGGTTTCCCCATTAAAAGGCTATGATATTTAAATCCATGTTCTTTTAACCAAGCCTCTGTCACTTGTCTATGATCCTCGGTTCTAGAAGTAAAGAAACAGATGACATGTCCTTCATCAAACCATTTATTTAGGGTGACTAAGGCATCTGGAAATGGTTTACAAGTCTCCATTCGCTCTGGTTCTTCATTAGGCACATCTTCTGTAATAGTCCCATCGATATCGATAAGATAATTCTTAATCCCTTCTGGTAATACCGGACTTATATGTTCTCCTGCTTCTACCTTGTCATGCAATAACTTTTCTACTTCTTCCTTCTTCATAACGTTTACTTTCTCTTAATTTTTATGGTTTTTACTTGGTTAATATTTTAGGTTAATTTTACTATTCATTCATTATTCATTACTCCAGTTCAATCGATCCATTTGGTTAAACGGCCATGGAGCTCCATTATTTTCGATATTAGACATCATATTATTAAGGTCTGATGGTGCAGCACTTTGTTCCATCACCAAATACCTTCTCATATCCATGATAATTGATAATGGACTAATACTTACGGGACATGCTTCTACACAAGCATTACAACTAGTACACGCCCATAATTCTTCGGGTGTGATATAGTCATTTAGCAGTTGTTTTCCATCATCAACAAAACTACCGTTTTGATCTATGTTATCCCCTACCTCTTTTAGACGATCTCTGGTGTCCATCATGATCTTACGAGGAGATAATTTTTTGCCTGTCTGGTTTGCCGGACATTCGCTAGTACAACGGCCACATTCTGTACAGGTATATGCATTAAGTAATTGGGCCCAATTAAGGTCCATTACATCAGAAGCTCCAAATTTTTCTGGTTCCCCTTCTGATTCATCTTCCGCAGGAGCTGCAAAAGGATCTGCACTTGGATCCATCATTAATTTCACTTCATTAGTAACCGCCTCAAGGTTATCAAACTCACCTTGCGGTTTTAAATCACCATAATACGTGTTCGGAAATGCCAAAAGGATATGCAAATGCTTTGAAAAATATAGGTAATTCAGAAATACTAATATTCCTAAAATATGTAACCACCAAGCTCCTCTTTCAATCAATATCAAACTACCTTCAGACATACCATTGAACAATGGTGAAATAAATTGGCTAATGGGATAGGATCCGGCTTTGATATAGTGATCTGCTCCTAATTCTTGTAGTTGCAAGTCTGAAGCATTCATTACCAAGAATAAGGTCATCAATACCATTTCAAAATATAGAATAAGATTTCCATCATTTTGAGGCCAACCTTTCATCTCAGGATTCCAAAAACGTTTTAGTTTGATCACATTACGACGTATCCAGAATAGAATTACTCCCACAAATACCAAAAATGCCAAAATTTCAAAAGAGGTAATCAAGAAATCATAAAACCCACCTAAAAAGGCAAAAATCCTATGGGTACCAAAAATACCATCGATAATAATCTCAAGAACTTCTAGATTAATAATAATAAAACCAAGATATACAATAATATGCAACACTCCTGCTACTGGTCTTCTTACCATTTTGGATTGTCCCAGTGCAATCATCGCCATATTCTTAAACCGCTGCCCTTTGTTGTCCGACCGATCAATATCTTTACCAAGACGAATATTACGGATAACTTTACGGATGTTTTTTGTGAAATATCCAATTCCAGCTACCAAGGCAATTACAAATAAGATATTAGGAATGTATTGCATAGTTTTTAATTTATTGAGTCTGTTGGTTTTTGATAGGGTTTATTCTTTTTTCCAAAAACAGATACATTGATATACCTGGTTGGATTTAATCGTAGATCCTGAAGCAGTAACTCTAGTTCTTTAGTAGTTCTCTCAAGGTTTGTATATAATTTTTCGTCTTTTAGCAACTTTCCTGCAGTTCCTTTACCTGTATTAAGATCTTTTGAGATTTTTTCGAAATTGGCTAATACTGCCTCCAGTTCTTTTCCAATTTGCTTAACATTAATTTGAGAAAGAGAATCTGAAACTTTGTTGAGTTTAGTTGAGATTTCGTCTGCATTAGTGAAAGCTTTATTCAACTTTTCTTCATTGTTCTCTAGCAAATTGTTTAGCTTTATAGAGGTTCCTTTAAATTTTCTAACACCAATACTCAAATCCTTAAAAATTGAATTCAGATTATTTTTATTATCTACATTAAGAATTCCATTAACCGAAGTCAATAATGTATCGGCATCTGTAATGGCTGCTTCCAGTTTTTCCTGTAATGGCGTAAGCCTATCGTTTACTAATTCGAGTAATCCTGCTTCTATTCTACCTGGTAATGTATCGCCATCTTTTGCTTCAAGGCCTTGTTCGTATTTTGGGATAATCGCCAATGACTTTCCTCCGATTAATCCGCCTCCGTATACTTTTGCTTCGCTATTCTTCGAAAAAGAAAACTCGCTATCCACATTAAACTCTACTACCAAATTACCTTTAGTATCAGCAAAATTAATAGCTACAACCTGCCCCACGACCAATCCATTTATTGTCACCGGAGAAGAAGGGATTAATCCTTCTACATTATCATAGACTGCATAAAACGTTCTATCATTTTCAAGAAGATTTTGTCCTTTTAAAAAGCTATATCCAAAAATTAAAAGTGCAATGGCACATAGTGCTAATATTCCGGTCTTGACTTCTCGAGTAAATTTCAAAATAGATTAAATTTTAGGTGACAAATTTAGAATAAAAAATACATTTCTAAGGATTATTCTTTAAGGAATTCTTAGTATTTATTAAGATTAGTTGGAAGATGTGTTAGCTTTTAGCGCTTCTGTTAAAGGAATTGATTCATTATCACGAAAAGCAACCACAAAACTAGAATCGAAGCCTTTGCCAACGGCAATTTCTTTTAACTCTTGTATTAATGTATAGTTTGAAGTGCTACCGAAGTAATACTTATATAATTCTCCCGCTTTCACCTTTGATAATTGATCTAAACCATTAAAATTAAAGGGTTCCAAGGCTACATCTGTAGATCCTGCGGCTATTTGCACCTTGAATGTTATGTCTTCATACACCTTATCTCCTTCCATTTTGGCAGTAACATTCACCACCTCGGGAGTTTCAGGTTTTGGGACATAATAGATTGCATCAAGGCTTTCTTTATAATCAACTATAGAAGTAGTGATCGATTTTGCCATTTGTTCTTGCCCTTTTTTCGAGTTAAGATATTTTCCTTCTCCATTATTAGTAAGGAAACCAAGCTCTATAAGAACACTTGGCATATATGTTTGATGCAATACTACAAATCCGGCTTGTTTTACTCCTCTACTTTTTCTTTCTAAAGACTTTTTGAATCGATTTTGTACAAAACTAGCTAATGTAAGACTTTGATCCAGGTATTCTTCTTGCATTAATGTAAGTCCTATAATTGATTCTGGTGAGTTAGGATCAAACCCATCATAATTGGCTTCATAGTTTTCCTCGAGTAAAATTACCGAGTTTTCGTTTTTGGCAACATTAAAATTTTCGTCATTGGCGTGTAACCCCAACACAAATGTTTCTGTGCCATAGGCCTGTGACCGATGCGAATTACAGTGTACCGATACAAAAAGATCAGCATTTGCCTTGTTGGCGATTTTTCCTCGTTCATGCAGCTCTATAAATTCATCCGTCTTTCTGGTATATACTACTTCAAACCTTGGGTCCTTTTCAAGAATGGCGCCAATAGCCAAAACCACATTAAGTGAAATCTCTTTTTCTTTGTATCCATTACCGCGATTACCAGAATCATGTCCTCCATGACCGGCATCCAAAACAACCACAAATTTCTTTTCTCCTTGTGAAGTTCCTTTAGTTTGAAAAGCGGATGCTATAAAAATTAGCCCTCCAAGAAAAATACTATATACTATATTCCGTTTCATTAATTAAAATAATTTTACTTGATACTTGAAACATTCCCTTTTTGTTTCAGTATTTAATAACAAACAATAAAAACTAGTAACTTATGGCATATATACTTTATTGCTTCCCTGGTCAAAAAGAACCTTTTAGAAGCAGAACTATAACATAATTTTTTATTTTTTTATCAATTACAATCTAGGCATTAAAAATATATGTAATTTTGGCACTTCAAAAACTAAGCCATAGTTATACAAAAATAGGATTTAAACCATTGCAAACAACGGTAAGATACATACTTTATTCACTAAGTTTTTCACTTTTTTGTATTTGTCAAATAACTGCACAAGAAACAAATAAGACTACCGAGGTACCTATTCCTGTAGAAAAGGACTCTACAAATGTCGATACTACCAAAGTTATTGTTAATCCTGAAGAGCTTATTGGTGAACAAGTACAAGACACCGTTAAAAAAGATTCGATTGCTGCGACTCCGCAGCTACTTACAGACAAAGTAGATTACAAGGCCACCGATTATATGCGGATGAGTCGCAGAGAAAATAAAATGTATCTCTATAATGAGGCCGAAATTATCTATGGCGATATGCAGATTAATGCAGGTCGTATAGTTGTTGACAATGAAAAAAGTGAGGTATATGCCTATGGTATCAAGGATTCTCTGGGAGAATATACACAAACACCTGTTTTTAAACAGGCTCAGAACGTAGTAGAGCCCGATTCGATTCGATTTAATTTTGATACCGAAAAGGCATTAATATATAACTCGCGAACAGAGCAGAACGGTTTTAAAATCAAAAATGAGGTCTCAAAACGTGAAAATGACTCTGTAATTTACATGCGAAATGTGAAGTTTACCACTTCAGAAAACATTGAGGATCCTGAATATTATTTTTATGCAAGGCGCATTAAATTTGTACCGAAGAAGAAAATTGTAACCGGATTGGTGAATATGTTTATTGCCGATGTACCAACACCATTGGGGTTGCCGTTTGGATATTTCCCGCTTACCGAAAATAGAACTTCCGGATTTATTATTCCTAATCCGGGAGAAGAAAATAATCGTGGATATTTTTTGCAAAACGGAGGATATTATTTTGCCATTAGCGATTATGTTGATTTAACAATTCTGGGAGATTACTATACCAACGGAAGCTACACCCTGGCTTTAGAATCTGCCTATGCACTTCGATATAAATTTAGAGGTAACCTAAGATTTCGATATGAGAACAACCTAACTAGTGAACGGGGTTTTCCGGATTTTTCGCAAAGAACAACCTATAACATCCAGTGGACCCATAGTCAGGATGCCAAAGCGAGCCCTAATTCTCGCTTTTCGGCTTCGGTTAATTTTGGTAGTAGTGATTTCTTTCAACAGTCTACAAACCAATTAAACACCGGTAATTTCCTGAATAACCAAATTAGTTCTTCTATATCGTATTCAAAAACATTCCCAGGAGATCCACAGGTAAATATCAACCTGGCGGCCACGCATAACTCAAATACCAATACGGGTATCGTAAATATGTCATTGCCAAATATGAATGCTAGTGTATCCAGGGTATTTCCGTTTGCACCAAAAATTGGTGTTAAAAAAGGAATTATTCAGAATATAAATACGCAATATAACTTTAGAGGAGAAAATAGAATACAAACTACCGATGATGATCTTTTTTCTGCTGAAATGTTTGAAGGTGCTACTATAGGAATGCAACATTCGATCCCTATAAGTACAAATTTCAAAATTTTTAACTATTTAAGTGCCACTGCAGGAACCAACTACCAGGAAAATTGGGTTTTCGAAACAATCAAACAGGATTTTGACCCAGATGCTAATAATGGTGCAGGTGAAGTTGTTCGTGATACCATTCAAGGTTTTGACACGTTTCGGACCTATAATTTTTCAACTAGTTTAGGAACCACCATTTATGGTACTTTCAACTTTAAAAAAGGAAAAAAAATACAGGCGATCAGGCATACCATGAGGCCATCGATAAGCTATAGTATCAATCCCGCTTTTGATCAATTTTATGACACTTATACGAGACCAGTAGAAGATGATCCCGATACTCCCCAGGTTGAAACTGAAGAAGTAGTAGAATACTCTAGATTTGAAGGAGGTTTCTTTGGTGCTCCTAGTAATGTGTTTTCAAGTAGTATTGGCTTTTCTCTTAGCAATAATGTAGAGATGAAAGTAACTGATAAAGATACCACAGCAACAGAACCCAAAAAAGTGATCCTGCTAAATAACCTAAATCTTAGCACGGCGTATAATATTGCAGGAGATTCGTTGAAATTAAGTCCGTTATCAGTAACAGGAAACATTCCTATCATCCAAAATAAGTTAGATATTAATTTTAATGCCACATTAGATCCCTATGCTCTGGACAACAATAACCGTAAGATCGATGTTTGGAATATCGAAAACGGAGGTAGTTTGTTTAGACTTACAAGAGCAAGTGCTAATTTTGGGTATTCATTTTCGAGTAAGGATTTTGAAAAAGGAAAAGTCATCGAAGATCCACTGAAAAACCAAAATTTCAGGAATGAGGGTAGACCCGATGATCTTTTTGGAGGTGTTACTGACTTTGGTGATGACAGGTCTTTTGATAGAGACCGAAGTAAAGAAATAGATCCCGACGCCAAGGATTACAGTTATAAAATACCCTGGACACTACGGTTGTCCTATAATGTAAATTATAGTAATAACGCCCGGGAAAATAGGATATCTTCACATTCGCTTCAGTTTTCTGGTGATGTAGAAATTGCACCGCGATGGTCGGTTGGAGTATCATCAGGGTATGACTTTGCGAATCCAGGATTTACCTTTACCAATCTAAGGTTTCAACGGGATCTAGAGAGTTGGACAATGAACTTTAATTGGATACCCTTTAGTGATCGAACCTCATGGAATTTCTTTATCGGGATAAAATCTTCGGTACTTAGTGATATTAAGTGGGATAAACGAAGAGAACCCGATAGGCAATTATAATAGTGGGCTTGACTCATCGGCAAGCTAAGGGTACAGGTTTGAAGTAAAATTATGAACTAAATAAATATACTTTCACATGAAAAAAATCATCACAACAACCAAAGCCCCTGCTCCGATCGGCCCTTATAATCAGGCAGTACTTAATGGGAACACTTTATATACCTCTGGACAGGTAGCCATTAATCCTGAAACCGGAGCATTAGTGCTGGATGACATTAAAACAGAAACCGAACAGGTAATGCAAAACCTAAAAGCTATTCTTGACGAGGTTGATATGTCCTTTGAAAATGTGATTAAAACAACCATCTTTTTGAGTGATATGAACAATTTTGCACTGGTTAACGAAGTGTATGGTAGTTATTTTAATGAAGATACCGCTCCTGCAAGAGAAACCGTTGCTGTAGCCGCACTACCCAAGTTTGTAAATGTAGAGATCTCTGTTATTGCTGTGAAGTAATTAGTTTTATCATTTCGCCATTTCAAGCGTACCGACAACTTTATTTGGACGTTTGAAATGGCAGAAGGAAAATCTCAAGAGTGCCTCTTTCCCCATTTCTGTACCGTTATCTAATTCTCAATCCTTCTTTTTGCATTTTGTCAAAAAAATAGCCTGTATATTTGATATTCTATTTCAACACTTTTATTAATCGTAAACACCACAGTATGAATTATCTTAAAAACCTCACATTTTTGGGAGCAGCTGCCTTTATTTTAATAGGCTGTAAACCACAAGAAACTACTTTTGAAACTACGGTTTCTTCACCTTCACAAGAAATTACTATCAATTTTGATCTAAAAGAAGATGGATCTCCTTTTTACCTCGTAAAACGCAAAGGAACTGCAGTAATTGATACTTCTGCGATTGGTTTTACTCTTAAAGACCAGGCACCACTTCAAAAAGGTTTTAATATTATTGAGGCATCAGCCGTCGCACATGATAAAAGCTGGGAAATGCCATGGGGAGAACAACGTACGGTAAAAAATAACTACAACGAGATTACTGTTACCCTACAAGAAACCAAAGCACCGAACCGCCTGCTTACACTATATTTTAGGGCGTATGATGACGGAGTTGCCTTCAGGTATGAATTCCCAGAACAACCAGGCTTAAACGAGGTAATCATTCTTGATGAAAATAGCCAGTTTAACCTTACTGGTAATCATAAAACCTGGTGGATTCCCGGTGATTGGGATATCTATGAACACCTATATACAGAATCTGATTTTACAGCTATCGATGCGATTTCAAAACGTGGTCATAAAGCATTGGCTCAAACCAGTATTCCTGAAAATTCTGTCAACACCCCGGTAACCATGCGCACCGCAGATGGGCTTCATCTTAGTTTCCATGAAGCAAACCTAACTGATTATTCGGGAATGACCTTACGCATCAATAAAGAAAACCTGATGATGACCAGTGGCCTGGTAGGTTCCGATATTACCGGATATAAAGTGAAGCGTACTCTTCCTTTTAAAACACCTTGGAGAACTATTCAGATTAGCGAAGATGCAGCTGGCCTTATCGAATCAAACCTTATTGTAAACCTGAATGAGCCTAACAAACTGGGAGATGTAGATTGGTTTACACCTATGAAATATGTTGGTATCTGGTGGGAAATGCACCTCGATAAATCCAGTTGGGACCTTAAAAGCGGAAAACACGGGGCCACTACAAAAAATACAAAGGCCCATATTGATTTTGCAGCACAAAACAATATTGGAGGGGTATTGGTTGAAGGATGGAATACAGGATGGGAACATTGGATCGGTTTTGAGGACCGCGAAGGAGTGTTTGATTTTGTAACTCCTTATCCAGATTATGACCTTGAAGAGGTTGCAAAATATGCCAAAGATAAGGGTGTGCAGATTATTATGCATCATGAAACCTCATCGGCACCCAGAACTTACGACAAACAAATGGACAGTGCCTATGCACTTATGAACAAACTCGATATTAGATCTGTAAAAACGGGATATGTGGGTAAAATTATCCCCAAAGGAGAATATCATCATGGCCAATGGATGGTAAATCATTATCGCAGAGCACTCGAAACGGCTGCAAAACACAAAGTAGCAATCAATGCTCACGAACCTATAAAACCAACCGGGATACGTCGTACCTACCCAAATGCAATCTCTCGTGAAGGACTACGCGGACAAGAATTTAACGCCTGGTCTCCCGACGGTGGTAACCCTCCTGATCATCTTCCTACCGTAGCCTTTACCAGAATGCTGGCAGGGCCTATTGATTTCACGCCGGGGGTATTCAATATAAAATTAGATCCCTATAAGGCCAATAACCAGGTAAACACCACCCTGGCACACCAGTTGGCATTATATGTAGTTATTTACAGCCCAATACAGATGGCCTGTGATCTATTAGAACATTATAAAGACCAGCCTGCTTTTCAATTTATACGAGATGTCGGCGTAGACTGGGAACAAACCAAGGTACTTAACGGAGAGGTTGGAGACTTTGTAACTATCGCCAGACAAGAGCGAGAAACCGGAAACTGGTTTGTAGGTAGCATCACCGACGAGAACCAAAGAGAAATCACGATTAATTTTGATTTCCTTGAAAAAGGCAAAGAATATGAAGTAATTGTTTACAAAGATGGGAATGATGCACATTGGGATCAAAACCCAACCAGTATACAAATAGATACCGCAGCAATAGACAATACCGTAAAGAAAACATTTAAGTTAGCTGCAGGTGGTGGCCTGGCAATAAGTTTAAAAGTTAAAAAATAAAGTCCTCGTTTTTTCGTTAGTATACTACTTAAACCTACAAGCGAAATGGCGTATTTAATTCACATTAATCGATCTTTTTGCTACCTGAGAAGATCGATTTTTTGTTGCTCTATACTGATCTTTACCCTGGGCTGTTCTTCAGATGACTCTGATGCCGATGGAAATGGTGGTAACGAAAACCCTAATCTCGAAAACATAGATTTTACCAATGCTACGACCGCTACAGATAGTGATGGCAACACCTACGAAGTAGGTTTTAATCAGGTTTCTTCTATCAATCAGGACCCTTTTGTACGAAAGAAAAATCCTGCTGGCGAAACGTTGTGGTATGTAGAACATGAAAAATCTGAAGTTGACGGAAGAACTAAGATGATCCTAATTGATAGTAATGACACTCCCTGGGTAGTATTTACGGTAGTGGGTGGCAGCAATAATCTTACCTATATCACTACACAAGCAGTCGAAGATGGTGCTTTCTCTAATGTGTATCAAAAAAATTATGGCACTGGTGGCGGACCCAAAGTATCAATCATCGCCAAGTTAAATCCTGATACAGGTAAGATCCAAAAAGCCACGTATATCATAGCCAAAAAAAATGATGGTAAGACCAATGGGTTTAACATCACCGATATTGGTATCAAAAACCAAAATATCGTTGTACAAGCCGAATCTGTTGCCTGGCCTCCCGGAGCGGGAACCAACTACCAGCGGTTTCCAGACATTACTGATGCCGATCGTATCGACGGCGTTTTTAAAATGTATTACGAAGTAACCTCTAATCTTACCGAAATCGTTGATGCCCAGATTTTTAATAATTAATACCACCATAAATAAAAAAAGCTCTCCTCCTTAGTTAAGGGGGAGAATGAATTCTTTGAGTCTACGAAAAGAAGAAAGAGGGGGATGAAAAATAATTAGCAGTCTATCAAGTTAAGAATTTAAGACCCTTCCCATCCTTCTAAATTCTATAATAAAGAACAGAGCCTTCTCATATTGTTCAAGTAATAGCGCTCTTATTTTTTATTATTTTACATCATCTGAACATCGGCAGTTGGACCAAAGGAAGGCGGAACAGCAATTTCTAATAACCTGAAATATACACCTAATTGCGCCCTGTGGTGAATCATCTGCCCCAGTGCATGCCGAATCACTTCGTATTTGGTAAACACCTGAAACACCTGATCCCCACTACGCATGGTCCAGTTTGGAAGCAAGTCTTCTTCTTTGGCGTTGCTCAACCTTGTTTTCCCTTTCTCGAAAGATTCCTCTAATACATCCAACAACTCTTTGGCATTTTTTACCGGAGTTGGCTCATATGGAGTTTTGGCAAAATCCAATTCGGTGGTGGTTAGTGCCATATCAGCCCAGGCCGGTATTTCGGCCAGGTGAACTGCCAGCATTTGCATCGACATACTTTTTTCGTGCGGTCTCCAGTTCAATTTATCGGCGGGTACTTGCCCTAAAAATTTTCGCAAGGTGGTAACCTCGTCTTCTAGTTCTTTGAGTAATAGCGGAATAATTTGCATGATGTGTGGTTTTTAACCCGTTTTACGCATTAGAAAATCTATTACATCTTTCAGCTACTGTAAAATATAGCGCTACGCTACATTTTTAAGTGTAACCGTAGCGGTGCTATGCTAAAACTTAGAAAATATCATATTTTATTGCATCTGAAAGCTTCATCACGAAGTTCTAGTGCATAAAACGGGTTTAAAGATTGTTGTTCCTAAAGATACCACTATCCAGCTCACCAAGTTGTTGTCGATTTCTTAAAAATAGGAGAAATGGACTATTTTACGCCTTTACTACCCTCGTCTTTGATAAGGTATCATGCCATCCCGGACCGTCTCCCAAAAACGAAAATGCATCAAAAGGTATATAACGACATAAGCTACGTAGTAGGATCCTAGTAGCATCAGGAGTATTACCCTCTTCATCAACCACCTTGGTCCCTGTGATTAATTTACCCAAGGTTCTACCCGTGATTATCTCAAAAAGGGTGTAATAAATCATCCCAATAATCATCCCAAACACATAATCCATTAATCGTCCTCCTTCCTCTAGGGCAGATACAGTATCAGGGGACACCAATGCCCATACAACACCAATCACAACGCCAAAAACTAAGATAAATATATAGTCAATCAAACGATTGGCAAATCGCGTTCCCTGGCTTACCTGGTTATCATATACATTTCTGGTGACCATTGTAGCTGCTTCTTTTTCTTTGAGTGCGGTATCTTCGTCAAACGAAGGGCACGTATCTTCAAAATCGGCTACGGCATTTCTAAGACCACAGATGATCCCTTGTTTCATATCAAACTTTTGGTTTTTGCAGATCCTGCAAAATTGTAATTGTTCTTCTCTGTTCATGATGGTTGTTTTTTGTTTTCCCTGTTAGTTGTTTGTTTAGCGGTGCAATATCGTATTTTATTTTGTACGTTACTTCTCGTACAATATCTTACCTTTTTTGCTTTTGATATTGCTTTTCGTTTATGTTCTGTGTCTAGGTTTTGTTACTTTTTTTGTTGAAATGTGATTGTATGGATTGGAAATCTGGGCTATCAGGTTTTTATATTTTATCTAATACAGTTTTGAACAGAACCTCCAATTTATTTAACTCTTTAGCTTTTTCAATAAATGGAGGAATAAGATCATATACTTTTGAATAGCCTATTTTCGGAGCCAATTTCTTAATTATCTTAGACCCATCTAGTGTATCCAATATGTTCTCGTCTAGAGCAATCCCATTATCGATTAATTTTTTTACCACTACAAAACTTGGGTCAAGACATTCTTTAATACTGGCTTCAATTAGTGTGCCTATATCTGGTTTCCCTGTTAAATTTTCAAGAACCTCTTTGTCCAAAAAGTAATTTTCAAGGCAATACTTGTCAAGTTGGATAAATGCATGATTGGTTAGCAATTCTTTATCTGCAGGTCGGTTATCTCCGTCAACAATAAAAATAGCATTATCTATTTTCTCCTTCTTCAGTATCTGAGATAACTTCTCTACATTGGTTCTTCCATTTTCTATTCTAATATCTACCTTAATTTTTTTATAATTCCCCAACTCCTTAATAACACTCTCATGAGTCTTATCTTCAACAAAGCAAATTTTATCAGATAAAGAAATTCCTTCAATAATATTTATAGCCTCACCGGCTATCGAGCTTTTTATATCTTCATCTAGGTGATCTGAGAATTCAACCTTATCCTCATTCCATTTGAAAAATAATGATTTGGCTAAATATTGTTTTTTAAAAATCACCCTTGAATGCGATGTTACAATGATTTGTTTGTTGTAAGTATTACAAAACCATTCAAAAAAATCAAACAAATTTTCTTCTAGGCTCCAGTTCAGATGGATTTCTGGTTCATCGATTAAATAGATGTCAGTGTTGTCTCTTGAACTATATATATTAAAGACAAGCGAAAGAATTTCATTTTCTCCACAACTCAGTTGATCAATATTTACTTTTAGTGTTTTTCCTTTTGTAAGACTAATTGTAGGACGTTTGTTCTCCCATATTGCATGAATCTGATACCCTTTGAATATCATCTGCATTATTGTTTCAAAATCATTTTTAATATGGTCAACTGCTTGTGGATAAGTATGATTCCCTTCCTTTACTAAGTCTTCAACTAATACAATAAAATGTTCTCCAAAAGATGTATAATTTGTGAAGCTTTGATCTTGAAGTCTTTTCTGAACTAGTTGATTGTTGTACTGTGACAAATCAATCCCTTGCTGTCGAATTGAATTAATTATTTCATCTGCATTTTGCTTATTTGCGTTTCTTTTTGGACTAATTGCAACAACTTTATTTGTTACTCTATCTTCATGGAATACAATCTTATCCTTGCCTATTTGTTGTTTAATGTATTTTAAAAATTTTGTTTTTCCTGTCCCATTTTCTCCGCTCAAAATATTCAATCCATTTTTTAAAGGAACATCAAGGTTAAAGTGTCCATTTAATATTGAAGTTTCAACTAAAGTGATATAAGGGTTTTTCATACTTAATTATTTATCGCTGGCTAACGAGTTTGTGTAACAAGTATAGCCAGCCCAATAGACGGCTATGATTTGTTACACTGTATTATGCTTAATTTGATTTAAATGCCTCAATTCTTTCCTTTTCCATAAAGTTTATGGTAAACAATCCAATTTCATTATTCAATTCACTTAATAACATTTTGTTAAAAATAACTCCATTTGAAATTTTTGAATTATATATGTCCTGATAAGAGTACGTCAATTTCAAAAACACTTCATTGTTATTTTTTCTTTTTTTAAACTTATATCCCAATTTTACATCATTTTTTTGAGGTATAGGGTTTACAGATTCATCCTCGAAACTAGTAATTAATTCTAAATTGTCATTGACTGCATCATACTCGTACAAAATAATTTTATATTTGAAATTAATTGCTGGTCTCTTACCTGCATTTAAAAACCTTATAGCAAAATCATAATCTAAGGTGTTATCATTTTCTTGTATGATATATCCCGACTTATAGAAATCAATTATTGGGCTGTCTATATTTTTTATATACTCACCTTGTAAATTAATAATCTGATTATTTTGTTTTAATTGCTCTATTACCAGTTCTAATTCAGAAATCTTTTTGGATTTTTTACTGTCTTTAATCCAAATAACAATTAATCCAATCAAATTTACAGCCGCCACCATCCAACTTCCATATTTTAGTATTTCTGACATCCATCTTTATTTAAGCAAAACCATTACTATTATTTCTATTATATTTTTTCAAAATTAAAGTAACCCTAAACCATAGCTTTGTAAAAAACCACAGTACAAATATTCATTAAGAATAATCCTTATGTACTGAATTGATAAGGTCTCCTTTATAAGGAGCGATTTGCGTGAGAGATCACGAAACTAAGTAATTAATTTGAAAGCGGTTTACGGATTTCCATAAGAGATGCAGGGGATTTTTCCCCTGTTAGGAGGGCTTAAGTCTTACTACTGCTCGAAAAAAGTTCGACGAAAATTGTTGATAAAAATTTATAACTGCGAAAAAAACACCTCCCTAACCCTCCTCAAGGAGGGAATTGATAGGTTTTTCTATTGTTTGTTTGACGGTACACTTCGACTACGCTAGCATAGCACCTCACCCTTCGAGTACACTTCGGCAAGCCTGTGCTGAGCGTAGTCGAAGTGCTCAGTATGACACCTCAGGGTTCGAGAACACTTCAGCAAGCCTGTGCTGAGCGTAGTCGAAGTGCTCAGTATGACCCTCAGGGTTCGAATCAGTACCGAGGGCTGAGGCTCTCGAAGCCCGGAATTGTTTTTCCATAGTCTATCAACCTTCGGCTAAGCCTGCACTGAGCCAAGTCAAAGAGTACAGTGTACGAAAATAAGTCTCCTAGAGGTATCTTGGAATGGCTTATGACCTTTTAACTCAAAATCCGGTTCTCGATACATCCCGATTATCATCGGGACACTCGAACTGACGCATTTTGATTATATTCAATATTCTAACTACTAATTTACGTTGAAAGTATATCAGAAATACGAAGCAGTTCTTTGTTGACACCATGATCTTCTTTTAAACCCTCTTCAAAGCTCATCATTTTCACTTCATTATTGAGTAATCCAACCATTACATTTTTTTCGCCGTCCAATAATAATTCAACAGCTTTTACACATAATCTACTCGCCAATGTTCTATCAAAACAAGTGGGAGAACCGCCACGTTGTACATGCCCCAACACCGTAACTCTCACATCATAATCGGGTAGATTTTCTGTAACATAATCGGCCAGTTCAAATACATTTTTACCGATTTTATCGCCTTCGCTCACCACCACGATACTTGAAGATTTTCCTGATCGTTTACTGCGTTTCAATGATTCCAACAATCGGTCGAGTCCCATATCCTCTTCTGGGATCAGGATCTCCTCGGCTCCTGCACCTACTCCGGTATTGAGTGCAATAAAACCAGAATCACGCCCCATTACTTCGATAAAAAACAAGCGATCGTGTGAACTTGCTGTATCGCGTATTTTATCGATCGCATCAATTACCGTATTAAGCGCTGTATCATATCCTATGGTATAATTAGTGCCGGCAATATCGTTGTCGATCGTACCAGGAACCCCAATGACTGGAATATCATATTCTTCGCTAAAAATTTGTCCTCCTCTGAAAGTCCCATCACCACCAATAAGTATCATGGCATCAACATCAATTTCTTTGAGGTGTTCGGCGGCTTTTTTTCTTCCTTCCGGGGTTCGAAAGTCTTTGGATCGGGCCGATTTTAAAATAGTGCCTCCTCTACTAATGATATTACGTACACTTCGGGCATTCAGGATGCAATGATCTCCTTCTATCATACCCTGGAAACCCCTATAAAATCCTATACATTTTACATTATAGTAAGCACAAGCCCTAGCTACTGCTCTAATTGCAGCGTTCATACCCGGAGAATCCCCTCCTGAAGTCATTACACCAATCGTCCTGATCTCTTTTGCCATATAGTATTGTTGTTTAGTTGGTTATTAATGCATAATAAATTGTATGCTGCTTGCATGAAAAGTGTTAATTCGAGTGTTTTTCCGAAATGATCTCGATTCGGTTCGAGATAGCATAAGGAAAAACGTATCGAGAATAGCTTTTCAATCCAAAATCTGGTTCTCGATACATCCCAAACAAGTTTGGAATACTCGAACTGACGATTTTGACTCATAAAGATAAGAACTGGAAAACTACTTATTCTTTTCTGTAAAGTTAATAAAATCAGGTTTGTCAATTTTAACTGTATCCTTAGGTTTTATGATCGAATCTTTAACTTTTTTGCTTTTAAAAATCTTGGTGTACAGTTCATTAAAATTATCAAAATCTACCGAATATGAAAGTCCGACTCCTTGCTCATAATTAAGATTAGAGGTTCCTATGTACTGTATATCATCTTGCCTATTAAAAACCTTACCGCGTAGGGAGCCATCCTCGTTAAATAAATATTCGATCTCTACATCTCCTATTACGTTAGAATCATCAACTCCTGTAATAGGAACTCCTACTCTACCATTGATCAAAATTCGGTTATTGATCTGCGTAGAAAGTGTAAGTCCGAATTGGTCAGCATTTTCCTGGTCCAACGTTCTTGTACCTTGCACATAGTTTAATCCAACTTGAAACTTATCATCTTCACCAGAAAATATTCCATTAAAAAGACTAGATGCTCCTTCAGCTACAAAACCACCTATGGCATTTGCATCTGGTGTACCACTATAGAACTGCCCAGATGACACTAGTGACAAGGCTTGAACTTCTCTATTTGATTGATCACTAAGCTTGTAATCCAATTCATTTTTTACCACCGAGCTAAGGTTAGGAAACTCTATATTAAAACTAATATCCGGTTGTATCAATTGCCCTTGAAGATCTACCACTACTTCTACCGGAATTTTACGGTTTACAGATGCGCTTTCAAGTAAAATTGCAGGGTTGGCCTCGGTTTTATATACCGCACTTAAGTCTAAAACTGCACGCGTAGGACTACCATCCCAGTTGATGGTTCCCCCATCACGTACTGTAAATATTTTCTCGACCAGGGATGTATATTTAAAATTATAGGTTCCTTCATATGCCACAAAATCCCCCCACATATTAAATTTACCATTGGTATTGATTTCGATCAACAATGTTCCTGCACCGCGTCCCTTAAGAGAACTCCCTGTATTTTTATCTATTACGATTTCAACCTCGGCATTGTTGTTTACATCCAGGTCAAAATTAAGCTCTAGTCCTTTAATATCATCCAGCACGATCTCTTTTCCTTCCAGACGAGCTCGTTTTTCATCTGGGCTCAAGAAGTGAATATATGAGTTATCACCAATCGATTCAGTTTCATTCAACGGAATTTTAAATACCGTTCCTTCTTCGGTAGTGGCATTTACGTCTATAACCAATTCATCGGTTGGCCCAGTAATTTTGGCTTCACCGCTTATAAAACCTGTTCCATAATATAAGGACTCTTCATCTTCTTCGGTATCAAGCACCAGTAACCGATCATTGGCTAGAATCTCCAGGCCCAAATCCCATTTAGAAAAACGACGATGTGCAATATACCCTTTAAGAATACCTTCGGTATTGTATTTGGTATCCCTGATACTAATATCATCAAATACGAACTGTTGTTTGTTCAACAGCACACGTGAATTATTCTCAAAATTCAAATCTACATTTAAGTATGGAAATGTAAGTCCTACTTGGTTCAAATTCAAGGTTCCATCGATCGAAGGATTTTTGTAATTTCCAGACACCTTGGCTTGTCCCGAAACAAATCCCCTCATATTAGAAACCACCACTCCGCCCAAAGCGCTGAACTCTGAAATATCAAACCCATCAAAATCAAGATCAACATCAATTGCAGAATTGTTCTCAGAAACATTAATTGCTCCAAGGGCCGACAACGTTCTTTGATTATCCTCATTAATTAACCTGGTATTGATGTTATATTCGGTAAGATCTGCATTTCCGGCTACATTAAGTTTTAGCACTCCCAAAGATGTCTGATTAAGAGATAAGTCGTTTATCTCGATGGTCGAATTTGGAAAATACAATCCGTTCTCCTGCAGGATCGCCAATTCTCCATCTACCTTCCCTCCAAAATTTAAACTATCAATTCTAGGCGTAATTTTGTTGAGATCCACATTCTCGAAGGTCGCTTTTATATTTTTAAAATCTTTACCCCTGGTAATCCCATTTATTTTGATTTCTTCGTCCTGATAATTAAGTATGATTGATTGTATGTCTATGTTTTTAAAATCATTATCAAATACCACTTTGTTTTTATCCTTGTTTTTCTCACGATTGGCATACCAGGTATATCCTTTATAGGTAAAATCCGATTTTCTGAACCCCACCACTGAGTTATTTTCTTCGTTTATGGTATGGTAAAACTCTATGTTGAAGTTATCGGCATTATTTTTTCCTCCTCTAAATTCTGAACGCATAAACAGGGTATCTTTCAGCGTTACATTAATTAGACTAAACTCTGAAGCATCATAGTATTTTGAGTTGATGCTGTCTATAGCCACATAGGTATTAAAAAGTGGATTTTTATTATCCACCTGCACATCTATATCTTCCATATAGTTTCCAAAAGCGGTTATGGCAGGGGATTTAAAAGTGAATTTAAATTCTGACTCATTACTCTCGACTTTTCCTCTGATAATGGTATTGGGTGCAAATTGAATTTCAGGAAAAAATACATCCACGATCTTATTATAGATGCTGAAATTAAACTCCATAAATTCATTATCGGTAATCTCGGTTGCTTCAAAATTGGTATACAGACTTCCGATTGAGTTTCTGAAGAGATCATATACATTCTCAAATCGAAATACCCCCTTTACATTTCCTTCAACAATATCGGGGCTATTGATAGTAATAGTTCGTACTCGATTTTCATCAAAGCTAGAGGTAACGTCAAAATCTTCAAAATAATACCCTGCATTTTGATTGGTATACAAGGTTTTTGCAAACGAAATGGTACCAAAAGCATCATTAAGACCTGTACCTTTCATATCCATATACACATCTCCATTAAGCACCGCGATACTGTCACGAGTAAAAATATTGAGTCTGTTGAGATCCAAGTGATCTACATTAGCTACAAAATCATAATTATTAATTTCTTCAGAAAGATCGGCCACTCCTTTAAAAACAAATCTTGCATTAGGATCTCTGGATTTTAAATCCCCATCAAAAACCCTATCTTTAAGATTCCCTATAGCCTTTAGATTTGTATAAGAGTATCCATTTACTTCTAATTTGCTGATATCACCTTCGATTTTTGTTTTTAGGCTTTCTAGTGTAAAACCACTTCCATCTACATGAATATCAAAAGCAGAGTTCCCTATGGGTTGTTGTCCTAATAACTTACCAACATTAAAATTGCCGGAAATTACATTTCCATTATAGGTAGATTTACTAATATCGTCCAAATTTTCAAGCAATACAAAGGCATTAATTTTACCTAGTTGTGAAAAGAAATCCATATCTAGATCTACTGCCTTGGTAGTAACAATGGCATTTCCGATAGCCATAACACTACCAAATTCATGTAATTGTTTTGGTAAAGAGTTTCCTAATACCTTGGGCATAAGATTTATCAAATCATAATAATTAGTGGTAAGATTATCAAAGTCTCCTTCTAATCTAAATTTTTCTGGGTTGGATACTGCATTCTGAATTCGGATATCTCCTTTGATACTGGATCGATCAAGCCCTTGGATATTGGCATTAACAACTTTGAAATCATTAAGGATCCCCTGTACAGATGTGTTTCTCATTGTAACCTTTTGATTTCGTGCGAAACCTTTATAAAATGGAATCAAATCGTTTGTAGAAACCGAAGCCCTATTAAAAATGGCGTTAATATTCACCTTGTTTTCAAAATCATTCAACCCATCAACAGCATAAGAAAATCGAATATCGCCCTCGATCTTAGAATCTGAAGTTTCTATACTTAACTCCTGAAAATGCATTTCTTCAGGTTTGATGGAAAAGCATGTCTGTAGTTTAGAAATATGGAGCCCTCTTTGATCATCAAACCCCAGGCTATTGATATTTAAATATACATCGGGTCCATCGACCATCAAATGATCGGCATCTAATAAAATATTGCTATAACGAACAACGTTGGGATTATTCAAATTTTCATTAATAAAAATATACTTTCCGTTATCTATAGAAATCTCTTTTGTGGTCAGCAGAAATCTTTGACCCGAAGAAGTTGCGTTATCACTTTCGAACTTACGAATAAAGGTCATTAGGTTATCGCTCTGCTCGTCTTTATAAACCTTCATCTTAAATGTCAAATCTTCTATTTCTACATCACCCAACTCCGGTTTATTGTTTATCGCATCATTCATACTGCCAATTGAAGTCTTGATACTCGTTGCATGCAACAATGTATCCTGATGATGATCTCTTACAAAGACTTCTCTTAGTTTGATATCTCCTGCATATGTTAATCCAATTCGATCTATATTGATATCAACTCCGTATTCAGAATTAAGGTATCCTGTCACTTTGTTACCCAAAAAAGTTTGCACTCCGGGAATCGAAAATGTGACTACAAGAAATGCAGAAAGTGATAAAAGGACAAGAAATATCCTCAACAATATTTGCCTTAATTTTTTGATACGTTTTATTGTTTTAACTTTGTAGACAATATTAACAATTTCTATGCCCTTTTCCTCATAATGAACCCACAAAAAATATACATTCTAGGTATTGAGTCTTCCTGTGATGATACCTCTGCAGCTATATTATCCAACGGAAAAGTTTTATCAAATGTTGTGGCCTCACAAAAAATTCATGAATTGTATGGTGGTGTAGTACCTGAACTTGCCTCGAGAGCACACCAACAAAACATTGTTCCTGTAATAGATCAAGCAATTAAACAAGCCGGAATTGAGAAGAAGGATCTAAGCGCCATTGCCTTTACACAAGGCCCTGGTTTAATGGGATCTCTGTTGGTTGGAACATCGTTTGCAAAGTCATTAGCATTGGCTCTTGATATCCCATTGATAGATGTAAATCATATGCAAGCCCATATTTTGGCTCATTTTATAGACGAAGATGAATTTGAAAAACCAGAATTTCCTTTTCTGGCAATGACTATAAGTGGTGGACACACACAAATCGTAAAAGTAAATGATCATTTTGATATGGAAGTCATTGGCGAAACTATCGATGACGCCGTGGGAGAAGCTTTTGATAAAAGTGCAAAAATTTTAGGATTCCCTTACCCTGGAGGTCCATTGATTGACAAATACGCACGGTTAGGAAACCCTAAAGCGTTTCCTTTTCCAAAACCAAAAGTGAGCGATCTTGATTTCAGTTTTAGTGGCCTTAAGACTGCAGTACTATATTTCATTCAGAAAATGGTGAAAGAAAATCCGAATTTCATTGAAGAAAACCGTGATGATATTTGTGCTTCGCTTCAATATACCATTATCAATATACTAATCGATAAACTAAAAAAAGCTTCTAAACAAACTGGTATTAAACGCATTGCGATCGGTGGAGGAGTCTCGGCAAATTCTGGCATTAGAAAAGCTTTGAAAGAAAGAGAACAAAAATATGGCTGGAAAACTTTTGTTCCCAAGTTTGAATATACAACAGACAATGCTGCCATGATTGGTATTGTGGGGTATCTTAAATTTTTAAAGGGTGATTTTACTAATATGAGTGTCGTTGCAAAAGCCAGAGCCAAGTTTTAGTTGGTTGATGGTTGATGGTTGATGGTTGATGGTTGATGGAGTATAAAAATAGTTTTTTAATCTTTGAAACTTTGAAACTTTGGAACTTTGGAACTTTGGAACTTTGGAACTTTGGAACTTTGGAACTTTGGAACTTCTATAATTTTAACTACTAAGTACTGATTACTCAATACTAATAAAAATGCAATTATTCTATAACCATACACTTACTGAATCCAGTACCGAAATAAAGTTCTCGAGAGAGGAAAGTAGGCATATTGCCAAAGTTTTACGTAAAAAAGAAGGCGATATCTTATATATTACCAATGGAAAAGGTATTTTATTTACTGCAAGGATTACATTTTCTAATCCATCCCAATGTCATGCAACCATTGATGCTTTTGATACCCAACCAGAAAAGTCATATGCCTTGCATCTTGCCGTTGCTCCTACCAAAATGAATGATCGCTATGAATGGTTTTTGGAGAAAGCAACAGAAATAGGTATTGATCATATTACCCCTATCATTTGTGACCGCAGTGAGCGAAAAGTTATAAAGGCCGAACGCTTTGAACGTATTCTAAAAAGTGCAATGAAACAATCTCTGCAATCATATTTACCCCAACTGAATCCGGCAGTTTCGTTTTCCGAATTTATAGCACAGGAGCATACCGATCAATTATTGATCGCGCATTGCGAAGAAACCAAAAAACAATCTCTAAAAGATATTCTTCAACCAAAAACCAATGTTACTATCCTAATTGGTCCCGAAGGTGATTTCTCGACAAAAGAAATTGAATTGGCATTATCTTCAGGGTTTGCACCAGTAACTTTGGGCGAAACAAGATTACGCACCGAAACAGCCGCCATTGTTGCAGCGCATAGTGTTGCATTTATAAATGAATAGGTATTTATTTTGAGTTAATAAAAAACTGCCACATTTCGGTTTCCTAAAAGTGACAGTTTAACTTCCTATAGTTTGAACCCCCGTCTTTTTCTAATTTTTTAGAAATTTCAGGATTTGGGTTTTACCATTTTCAGATTTTAGTTTTACAATATAAACCCCTGGATTTAAAGATTCTGTAGAAATTACAATTTCTCCTGTTTGACTTACATCATTATCCCCAACAACCTCTTTTCCTTTCATATCAAAGATTTTCATTTCTATTATTCTTGATACTTCACCAGTCCTGATGGTTAAAAGGTTATTTACCGGATTGGGAAACAACTCTGCTTTTGGGTTCTTTTCGAGCGCTTTTATTTCTCCTGCTCTTGAACCACCTGCCGTACCACATATATCTTCTTTGAATTCAACTTTAATTACAGGATGCTGTATTTCTCTATAATCATCTACAAAGATCTGCTGTACACTGCGCGTTACACATGGTTCGTGTTTAATTTCTTTGAGCTCTATTTCTTTTTCGCAAGGCGTTCCTGTTTTACCTGTATCGGTAGTTTCTACCAAGTATTTGTCTATACCTCCGGCACCAATTGAGGTTGTGAATCCGGTAAATGCAAATCCTTTATCAAAATCATCGCTCACTAATTCCATACCCATTTCATATTCATCTTCTGTACCATAATTACGAGCCCATAATAAACTACCCCCACTATCAGTCTGAAACAACATCGCTTTACGAGTTGAAGAAATATTATTCAATCCCACTATTGTGTATAGCTGTTTTCCCGAGGCATCTTCGGTTACTTCGATTCCATATCCATATTCACCTCTTTCAGTTCCGTAAGTCTTCATTCCTAAAAAGTTTCCCCCATTACTCATATACAATAAGAAGGCATCTTGTGAATTATTAATTCCGAAACTATTGGTATATCCGGTGAGTACAAAATCCCCATCTTTATTTTGCTTTACACAGGTAGCCACATTATTATATTGCATAGTGGGATCCATCTCATCTGGATATCCCAAGATTCTATTCCATTGAAGCGTAAGATCTGGTCTTAGTTTAATTACGAACAGATCTGTTGGAGGATTAGTCAAAGTTCCACTTCCTCCACATCGCCTGTTGGTAGTAGAACCAGAAATAATGTACCCTCCATCCCGGGTTTGTTCAATCCATAATCCTCTTTGATCTCCTTCGCCTCCAATAACGGTAGCTGCGGTAAGGTTTCCTTGAAAATCAGTTTTTACAACATAAATATTGGATCCCGGATATGCATTACCATAACTTCTGGTTTCACCAACCATAATATAACCCGGTTTTCCATTTTCATCTTTGATACTTTGTACACAATGAAAGGTATCCAGTCTTTCTCCTCCAAAAACTCTTGAGAAAACAGGAAAGCCGTTAGTATCTACTCCTACAAGAAATGCATCTCCTTGTCCGAAACCGTAACTATCTGTATATCCGGCAGCTACATATGCTACCGGATTGTTTGGACTAAAATAATTAGATTGGCGCACCGAATTAAAATAATCATAATTTTCTCCTCCGTAGACATGTGACCAAACTTGGTTTCCATCAAGATCCGTTTTGGTTAATGTAGCTTCAAGTCGACCAATATAACTTTTAGCAGTATACCCCGCTATTAAATATCCCTTTTCGACTTTTTGAAGTTGTGAAAGTGACCTTCCCATTTCTGAAGTTTCGAACCCGTAGGAATGTTGAAACTGTGAAAAGCTCATATTCACAATAAAAAAACAGGCAATACAATAATAAATTGTTTTCATAATGATTTGTATTAAATTGGTTAATAAATATGTTTTCCTGTAATCCTGTGCAGTTTACAATTAGACAATCTGCAACTGTAGTTCGAAGTTTTTCTGAATATACAGAACGGGGTAAGTAAATGATACAACATTAACAATGTTGGAGGCTAAATAATAACATCCCTTTATAAGTTCCTAGAGGTATACAACTGATAAACAAGGGTTAAACACCTACAACAAAGTAAGGTTTTACTGTATAAATAATTCAAGTAACACATTTTCAAAAGCTTGGTTTTCATTAGAAATTGATACCTTTACATATTCACAATATGCAGTGTTATGTCAAAATCGATTTACTATATTTTTCCTTTAATTTTTCTATTCTTCAATTGTTCTTCGAGCAACAATGATCCCGACACCTCTAATCCCGACAGTAATCAAAATACAATTAGTGCTGTCGAATTTATCGATGAATTCGTTTTCCCAGATCAGGAGATCAATGGCGTTCCCATAGGTGGATTCTCGGGAATTGATTATCAAAACGGAAAATGGTATATCATCTGTGATACTTCTACTCCTCCCATTCGTTATTATGAAGCCAATATATCATATACAAAAGATGGGTTTCAGGAAGTCAACATTAGTAATATGATCGAAATTAAAGATGCATCTGAAAATCCTTTGGAACAAGGTGTGGTAGATCCCGAAGCGATAAGGCTTGATCCAGCTACCAATACTATTTTATACACTAGTGAAGGCTCTATTAATAATGGCATTGATCCTGCCCTTATTGAACTTTCTGCACAAGCAAATCAAATAAGAAGCTTTACGCTACCCAATAATTTTAAAGCAAACACAGTTAATGACACATCTGGACCAAGACATAACGGTGTTTTGGAAGGGTTATCTTTGAGTTTTGACAACAAAGGCTATTGGATTTCGTTTGAATTACCGCTTATCGAAGACGGTCCAGAACCGACTACGACCGATACCAATTCGCCAGTTCGGATCACTTATTTAAACAAAACAACCGGAGTGGCAGAACAGCAGTTCGCTTACGAACTTGATCCGGTAGCAAGAGAAGCCACCCTGGGAACCACTTTTGAAGTGAATGGGTTAGTAGAAATTCTAGCATATGATGAAAATAAATTTTTGGCATTAGAACGATCTTTTGCTTCTGGATATCTAGACGGCGGAAACAATGTAAAAATCTATAAAGTAGATGCCAGCAATGCTACAAATATCTTATCACTAGAATCACTGGCCAATGCAACCTATACCAAAGCCACCAAAACATTACTGTTCGATTTTGAAACAATTAGAAGTCAATTAACCCGAACCACCGTAGATAATCTAGAAGGAATCACCTTTGGGCCAAAACTAGCCGACGGTAGCAGAAGTTTGGTAGTGATCTCTGATAACAACTTTAATGCATTTTTCCCACAGCTTAACCAATTGATTGTTTTTAAGGTCGTTCCCTAGAACGAATAATTCATGGCTTTAAATACATGCATTTATAATTCCTTTCTATCGCCATTTGCCAAAACACGATAGTATATCCCATTTTCGATCAACAAGCCTTCAGACTTTTTATTAGGCCAATTTTTATGATAATCATTGGGGTGTTGAACATCGATGCCTATCACTTTTCCTTCGTATTGCTTATTTACTTTACTCTGAATGGTATGGCCAACCACTATTGCATTTGCACCAAATTTATTTAGTCCTTTTTCAACTTCTTCTTGTGAAAGATCATCTTTAAAATACCCTCTATACCAAGAAACTCCTTGATGTGTAGAAAGAATTAATTGATCAATCGTTTTTTTTGGTTTTGGATGAAAAATCTTATAGTAATTGTTTCTGTTTATGTGATTAATTTCATCTAACGTTATACGGTAATCGGCTATTTCTGGATGAAGGCCTCCGTGTGTAAAAAGGTTACCATTGATAAGTTCAATAGTATTTTTACTTGCCATCCATTTACCTATAAACGAATTCGAATTATACAGTTGGTGTTGTTGCTTACCAAGAATGGAAGCAACAGCGTGATATTTTGGAGAAGCGGCCCCATACATCCCCTGCATATTCTTTAGTTCATGATTTCCTAAAATGTAATGGACAAATCCCCCTTTTTTCTTTGCGTCTTGTTCCAGTTTATAAATAAACCAAAGTACTTGAGTAGTAGAAAAACCTCTATCCACAAAATCACCAACCAACACCAGATGTCCTTTGCCGAAGGTCCAATTTAAATTAGCATCGATAACATTGGTATTCATTAAAAAATCACGAAAGGTTCGATACCCACTTTCGATATCTGAAATAGCCAAAATTGGCTGTCCATCATTATAGGTGGTTTTTGGAATTTCAAACTTGGGCTTAAGGTTAAAACTGAATTCTGTAGAATCCAAGCGAAAAAAACAACTTACCCTAATTGTGGTGTCTCTCTTAAAGCTTTCTTGTTCTAAATAAAATCCTTCCGTTTTGTTTCCCCGAAGGTAATTTGTTTGTAAAATACTATCGTTGTTATAAAAAACATAAGGTCCTTCTTTATCCATATCCAATCGCAAAGGGTTATCTCCATAATGAACCGCTCCATTCTCGGATAACAGGATAATAATACCAATAGTTAATAGAATAATGATGGTTCCAAAAATGTGTTTCAAATAGCGTAAGATTCTTTTTTTCATTTTAATGAGTGATTTAAATTACCATTCGTTTTTTGATTGAAGTAAATGTAGATTTTGAAGAATCTTATCAGAAACTAAAGTGATAAACTCTCTTGAAATAGTGACACAAAACTGTGCAATCGACTCAAAATCATTTCATCACTTTTTTGATCAATTTTATCCTTGGATTATATCTGTTTATCACTTTTTTGTTAGAAGTGAATCTTATTCTTTTAATTTTACCTTATGATTTCAACATTAAAAAGAGATAAATGGTTCTTAGTAAAAGTTATTGTCTTTGTAACCATTGCTATTCCGATAGGAATTACAACGTATGAACTAATTATACTAGGAAAAGACACTGTAGTCTTTTTAGAAGATTACCCTGAAGCGGTGAGTATCATGATAATGTTGTATTATGCAACACTTCTTGCTTTTGGTATTATCTGGGTAATTATTCAATTAAAATCTTTGCTAAAATTAAAGAACGAAAAGACAAAAAATGAGCTGTTGCACCTACAAAGTCAGGTGAATCCTCACTTTTTTTTCAATATGCTAAACAATCTATATGGACTAGTAGATGTAGATGCAAAAAAAGCCAAACAACTTATCTTAAAACTTTCTGAGTTGATGCGTTACAGTATTTATGAAGGTGAGAAAAAAACAGTTCCTCTCGAGGAGGAAGTGTCGTACTTAAAAAATTACATAGAGCTTCATCGAATGCGATATCATAAAGACATAGATATAAGATGTGACATAAAAATTGAGGAGAATAATTATCAAATAGTGCCTTTATTATTCATTATTTTGTTAGAAAATGCCTTTAAACACGGGGTAGAAAATTTGAAGGAAAAAGCCTATGTTTATATGAGTTTAACCGCCAAAAATGAAAACATATCTTTCGAGATCGAAAATAATTTCGATGCTACTGAACTTCCTAAAACCTCTGGATTAGGCATTCAAAATCTTACACGCAGACTAGAATTAGCATATCCTAAAAAACATAATCTTACCTTTACTGATGATGGATCTATTTATAAGGCAAAGTTAGAATTACAACTATGATCAAATATCTAATTATTGATGACGAATATATAGCGCATGAAATCATAAAAGGGTATGGTGACATGTTACCCGATATGCAATTAATGAAGCACTGTTATGATGCATTAGAAGCATTGGATTATTTAAGAGAACACGCTGTGGATTTAATTTTTCTGGACCTGAATATGCCCAAACTAAAAGGTTTTGAATTTCTGAGAACATTGTCTTCACCTCCTAAAGTAATCGTAACTACCGCTTATCAAGAATATGCACTAGAGGGGTATGAACTAAACATATCGGATTATCTTTTGAAACCCTTTAGCTTTGAACGTTTTGTAAAGGCAGTAAACAAAGCCATTCTAACAGAAAAAAATAGTCATGATGCAGAAATCATTGATGAAAGTGAAAATTTGGATCATATTTTTCTCTACACTGATAAAAAGCATATCCAAGTTGCTATTACTGATATCCTTTATGCTGAAGCTGCCGGAAACTATGCAAAAGTGGTGACTCAAAAGGAAACACACACCATACGAGAGAAAATTTCGGATTTACTAAATAAACTTCCCAATAAACTTTTTTTACAAGTGCACAAATCTTTTGTAGTGGCCAAAACTAGTATTGAAATTATAGAAGGAAACAGAATCAAGGTAAAAGACTATAGCATTCCTATTGGTAAAATGTATAAAGCAAGAGTAAATGATTTATTGAGAAACTAAGTTCTTACTATTTTGATTCTTTATTTTCTAATCGCCCTGATACACATAAATGCCGGAAAGTCGTTTAACTCTTTATAGTGCTTTGGATCTAATTTTTCAAATTCTTTTACAGGTTTGGGTTCAATTAATTTATCAATACAAAATCCATTTTCAATTAATGGATTAATACATTCGCTTAAGGGTCTTCGATAACTATGAATCTTTATTGGTTTCCCAAAACCTGTCCATGAACAAGATACAGGTTCTATTTCAAAATATTTGGTTGATTTAAAATATCTGTATTCAAAGAATGGATGCTCTATAGAAATGATAAGTTGACCGTTAGTTTTTAAAACCCTATAAAACTCCTTAATTGTAGATTCCCAGTCTTGGATATAATGCATTGCCAAAGCACATAGAACTATGTCAAAAGAATCCTTTTTAAGCATTTTAAAAGGTTTACTCATGTTATGTACAAAGAAAGTCCCTGATTTTTTATTTCTTTTTTTAGCGTATTTTATCATTTCAGGGCTTATGTCAAAACCTGTTACCTCGGCTCCTTTCGAAAGTAATATTTCTGCATATTTTCCTGGTCCGCAAGCTACATCAAGAATCGATTTACCTTTTACATCTTTAATTAACTCCAGCGTATTGGGTCGATCATAATAGGCATTATGAGGTTTATGATCAATCATAGCATTGTAACTTTCTGCTAAATCGTCATAAGCCTCCTTAATTTTTTCTTGACTCATAGTATTCTATCTAGATTTGATTAATGTAATTCCAAAAGGGTTTACTAACATGATCAATAGCCCAACAAGATAATAGAAAACGACCTAAATTTTAATCATTGTAGCTCCGGTAGTTTTTAAAAAACCGTCTTGCGTATAGGCAATTATCGAAAGTTTGTCTTTTCCAGAAATCCAATCTGGGATGGTAATGGTTGCTTTTCCGTTACTCACTTTGGTAACGATACGATTAACCACAATATTAGTGTTTTTAAGGGATCGATTTCTATTTTCGCCTCTTGAAATTTTAGTGAGGCGTTCAGAAACTATCAAGGCAAATGTGACCGTATTAAACTTACCTCCTTTAACATCGTAATTTAGATATATCTTCTCACTTTCTTTTTTGATATCCTCGATAACTATGGTGTTACTTACTTTTGATCTTGCATATCTCTTAAGCGCTGCATCAGCCTTGTATCGGTTAGACCCAGTAAAATGTTCGCTTCCGTTGACCACCAATTGTGGCGTATAAATAGATCCACTATTAAATTGCTGCGCGTATTCTCTCTGATAATCACTATAGGATTCCTTGCTAAACGGATCCTTCCACCCTAGCCTGTTCCAGTAATCTACATGATACGACAATACAAATACATTTTGATTTTGATACTGTTCTCTGATCTCATCCAACAATTCATCGGCTGGTGGGCAACTACTACATCCTTGCGAAGTGAATAATTCTAATACCATAGCAGATTCATTATTTTGCTGTGCATACAAGGTTATAGAAAAGAGACTTGTTAATAGGATCAAAAGCTTCTTTGGCATCTGTTTTATTTTAGTACATTTAGACTTTATTTTAGACGCTTATCATGAATAAACTTACGGGATATTTCATATTTTTTTTGGTTTCTATAACTACCTACGGACAGGATATAGCCATTTTGCATTATAAAGGAGGTGGTGATTGGTATAGCAATCCAACCGCCTTGCCAAATCTTATTAAATTCTGTAACCAAAACCTGAACACAGCTATTGCTAATAAGCCCAAGACAGTTAAACCCGAGAGTTTTGATATTTTCCAATATCCATATATACATATGACCGGACATGGTAACGTGTTTTTTACGGATCAAGATGCCGAAAATCTTCAAAATTATCTACTTAGCGGTGGTTTTTTGCATATAGATGATAACTATGGAATGGAACCTTATATTCGAAAAGAACTTATAAAAGTTTTTCCTGATAAAGAATTGGTGGAGCTTCCTGCTTCACACCCTATCTTTTCTTCGCATTACAACTTCCCACAAGGATTGCCAAAAATTCATGAACATGATGGCAATCGCCCTCAGGCGTTGGGAATTATACATGAAGATCGTCTTGTGCTACTCTTTACCTTTGAGAGTGATTTGGGTGATGGTTGGGAAAACCCAGAAGTACATAATGATCCAGAAGAAGTTCGTTTAAAAGCGCTTAAAATGGGAGCCAATATTATCAAATACGCTTTTCAGAATTAATGGATCAGCAACTACACCACAATAATAATCGATTCATAAAAAAGGAATTCCCAATAACCTTGGTATGTGACAACGTTAATTCACCTGCAAATATTGGTAGTATTTTTAGGATTGCCGATAGTTTTGGTGTTGAGCAAATTTATTTTTGTGGAGAAGACATCATTGTGGTTAGTAAAAGAATGCAACGCACCGCTCGATCAACCCATGAAGTGATACCATACGAGCAATCTGATGAAATCATCAATGTGGTCCAGCGACTTATAACCAAAGGTTATACTATTTTATCTCTGGAGATTACCAAAAACAGTATTCCAATATCAGAATATAGTGTAGAACCTTCCGAAAAAATCGCCCTTGTGATCGGAGAAGAAAATCTAGGAGTATCTGAAAATGTTATAGCGTTATCAAAGCAGAGCATTCATATCGCTATGCATGGTAATAATAGCAGCATGAATGTCGCTACTGCTACGGGAATTGCTCTATATGAGATCACAAAGCAATGGCTGATGGTTAGTGAAATGTAAGGACTTTATGTTTTTACAAGTTTTTATTTTGAAACTTAAAAAATTTAGAATCCAGGTTTCTTAACTTTGATTCTTAGAGACTTTGTAACTTTATGACTTTGTACCTTTAAAAAATGAATTCAAAAACAATTGCATACGGTATTTTAAGAGCAGTAGCTATAATAGTTGGGGTTCTGGGATTATTATGGTTTTTATATAAAATACAATCGGTATTAATATACATTGCTTTCGCATCGGTAATTTCACTTATGGGAAGACCTTTGGTATCATTTCTGAAGCGTAAATTGAAATTTAATAACACAATAGCTGTAGTTTGCACTCTATTTATAACAATCATACTGTTTCTAAGTATTTTTACATTATTTGTACCTATAGTGGTTGAACAAGGGCAATTAATTGGTGAAATTGATGTGAATAGCATTGGAGATGACCTTGACAGGCTTAATCAGGAAGTAAGTGATTATTTTGATATTGAAAAACTAAGCCTTGTAGAACTTGTAAAGAAAACAGATCTTATGCAGTTCTTTGATCTTAAAGCGGTTCCTAATACCATCAATTCTTTTTTAAGCGGATTTGGATCGGTAATGATCGGTTTATTTTCTGTTTTATTTATTTCTTTTTTCCTATTAAAAGACAGCCTTTTGCTTGAAAACAGCCTGCTCGTCTTTGCCAAAAAAGAAGATGAAAACAAGTTCATGATGGCCTTTACAAAAATCAAAGACCTGCTATCGCGATACTTTGTAGGGTTATTGTTACAGATTTTTATTCTGTTTGTTCTTTATACTGTGTTGCTACTCATTTTTGGTGTTAATAATGCTATTGCCGTAGCCCTAATCGCAGCAATTTTTAATCTTATACCGTATGTTGGACCTCTTTTTGGAGGTGTATTTGTATTAATCCTAGCCACCACGAGTAATCTAGGATTCGATTTTCCCTCAATAATATTACCAAAACTAACCTATATATTAATTGGTTACCTGGCAATTCAGTTAATTGATAACTTTTTAAATCAACCTTTGATTTTTGGTACCAGCGTAAAATCTCATCCTCTTGAAATATTTTTGGCAATCTTAATCTTCGGTCTCCTTTTTGGTATTGGCGGATTAATTGTGGCTGTTCCATTCTATACAGCCATTAAAGTGATTGCTAAAGAATTTTTATCTGAGTACAAGATTGTAAAAACCCTCACAAAAGATTTATAGTGCCCACAAGTAAATAACCTTAGATTCTTTACAAATTTGTTACTCTGAAACTTCAAAAATTGAACAAAAGCATACTACATAAAGAGGTACAAGAATTTATTTTTGAAAAATCGAATACACCAATTGATATAAACAAACTAATACTAAGCGGTAGTCCTTTTGAAGGTATTTCGGTTCAAGAACTAGCACAACAAATTGTTGGAAGACAAAAAGCTAAACAAAAACTACCTACCTGGTTTGCAAAAACCGGGGTCTATTACCCTCCTACCCTTAATCTAGAGCAAACATCTTCAGAGATAACTGCCAAATATAAAAGTACGTTGGTTTCAGGAAAAACATTATTAGATGTTACCGGCGGCTTGGGGATAGATGATTATTTTTTTTCAAAAAAAATAGAGCACGTCATTCACTGCGAACTTAACAAGGACTTAAGTGATCTTGCCGCTCATAATTTTAAAATTCTAGGAGTCAAAAACATAAAATCCGTTGCAGGAGGCGGATTAGAGGCACTTACAAACTATGATTTGGTTGATTGGGTTTATATAGATCCATCAAGAAGACATGATCATAAGGGGAAAGTGTTTTTTCTCGAAGATTGTTTGCCCGATATTCCTTCTAATCTAGAATTTCTCTTTACCAAAACCGATAATATTTTAATCAAAACTTCACCCCTACTTGATATTAAAGTAGGAATAAACTCTTTGCAACATGTAAAAGAGATTCATGTAGTTGCTGTTGGAAATGAGGTAAAAGAATTATTATGGGTTCTGGACAAAAATTTTGAGGGAGATTGTAAAATCAAAACTGTTAATCTATTAAAGAACAACACTCAAGAATTCTCTTTCATTTTAAAGGAAGAAGCAAATCAATCGTTAGTTCTAGGAGAACCCAAGGTATTTCTGTACGAACCCAATGCTTCAATTTTAAAAAGTGGCGGTTTTTTGAGTGTTGGCAATGCCTTCTCTTTAGAAAAACTTCATTTACACTCTCATTTATATACTACAGAGGAGAAAATCGATTTCCCAGGAAGGAGTTTTGAGATTACGGCTGTTTTTCCGTATCAGAAAAAAACGATTGCTAAAACAGAAATCACAAAAGCCAATATCACAATACGTAACTTCCCCGAAAGTGTCGCTAGCCTAAGAAAAAAGCACAAAATTAAGGATGGAGGTGATATTTACCTCTTTTTCACCACCGATCTTAACGAAAAAAAGATCGTAATCCAATGCAAAAAGATGTAGCTTATAGCTTCGAAAACACATCGGAATACTCTATATATCCTTCTATATATTCCTTCAACTCTGTAGTAGCAACATTTTTCACATTATTAAGAATGAAATCACGATCCTCCTCAATATTTTTATGATACCCCAATATTTTGGGTACATTAGACTGAATACTAGATCTAATCATTCGTAGCTCTATATTTTTAGGTTCAGATTGTATCGCAGCATCAATTGTTTTTTTAGCCTTATTGAAATACGACATCTTACTGATGGGGTTCCATGAGTAGGAAGCCTTTAATGCCAATGCTGCGCCATGGTATCCCTTATAAATAGCTCCTTGGTTGTGTAAAGCTTGTTTAGTAAGTTCATAAAACTTATCGCCATGTGCTCTTGATTGATTACAAACCTTGTATGCATCGCGTATGTCCTTTAAATTAATATTTTCTGAAGAAGAATTGATAAACAAAATGGTGATTAAAACGGATACTATTTTCATCTAAAATCAAGATTTGTATTATAGAACGGTAAACCCATGAATAAGTTGCATGATTTATCTACTTTGCCAAAGATATCTTAAGTAATAAATTATTCTTTTTACCATCATACGCCTCTAGAATGATATCTTTATTTGGTAACCTGGCAGCCTTTGTAAGTTCTAAAACATCCAAACGGGAATTTCTAATATCGCTTCCTGTTAAAATAGCTTCTTTAGAAACCTCTCCGGTTGCGTTGTCAATTACATATGAAGTAAGGTAAATAAACTCTTTTTTACCATCAAAATATCGGGTTGGAGTTTCTTCAAAAGATCGTTTAAGGTTGGTAAAATCATCAATATAGAACAAATAATGCTTTCCTGCATTTTCAAAGTTCAAATACGACATACTTCTTTTTCCAATTGTGCCCATTTGCCATTTTGGAAGTTTATGCATCCACAACATCTTCCCTTCAGCAGATAACTTAAATGCAAAAATATCTCGATAATAATATTTATAGGTAGTTCTTGATCCTGAAGAACTTGATGTAGTAAAAGCATCTACAAAACGTTGTTCTCCAAACATCGTAGTACTTCCGTCGGCATTAAAAACCACATCATTCACTCGTAGTTTTTCAAGATCCATAAGATCATTTTCTTTTTGTGTTCCTTCATTAATTCGTGCTTCTCGTTGCAGCATAAAGTTCTCGATAGTCTCTGCAGGAATATCACTCTTTGCCATAGTACTTACCGATCCATCACCTGCAATAGTTGCAGAAAAAATTCCGGAAACCTCAGCTTTGTTAATGTTTGGTGAATAGAATCCCGAAACTTTTGGTGTATCACCTTTATCAAATTCGATAACCGCATCAGTAATTGAATGACCAGGGATATCCAATTTATGTGCCACTATTGGGCCACTTTTTTCATTTACTTTATAGATTTCGGTGCGATACGAAGTTTCTAGTTTGTCCTTTTTGTCGGTAACTTCACCAAAAAAGGTAGCTGTCATATAAAAATTACCTTGATTATCTATGGCAAAATCTTCTCCTTGCATAAGATTAGATGGATGCGGCATCGTTACTTTTCTTCTCCATAACAAATTGAGTCCATCGCTAAAAACAGTAACTCCCACTTTATCTCCTTTATTGTCGGCAGTTTTTATTCTAAACAAAACCAAAAGTTTTTTACCATCTGGAGATTTTTTAAAAGCAAACTTGTTGATGCGGCCCCCGGCATCAAAACCATAAGTACTTTTAAAACCAAAATCACGATCAATATTTTCTTTATCATTAATAAGAAGAATTGACTTTTTGGCTATAATACCAGTAGGTGAAATTTTTTGTCCATAAGCCTTATCATTATTAGAATAAAACACCACTGCATTATCCCCTAGGTGCATTACACTTATAAAATTACCTTTATCCTCTATTACTTGTCTTTGTTTTACATCTTCTACGAGTTTATCCAAAGAATACCGCTGTATGGTCATCGAATTACGTCCTTTTTTAATAGAGACCAATCGGTTACCCGAAGCCACATGATAGGTATTCATACTTTTGATTCGCTTATACTTTTCTCCCGTTTTAAGTTTAAAATCCTTTAGGAGTACAGGTTTTTGAGCAAAAGCAAGGCAGCTAATAAATAAAATGAGGAAAAAAATAGATTTGGTTTTCATTTCTGTATGGTTTTTATGGATACTTACGACATAGCATCATAGGTCAATCGAATACAAATATATAAAAAGGTTTTTTTGGGTAGTAGTACAAAGTTTAGGCCAATTTTATTGATAAGAAAAAACTGATTTTCAAGTTTTTAAAAATAAGGTAAAATCAAATAAAAAATAATGCAGAAAAAATGTTGCATTGTAGGTACATAAAAGTTACATTTGCATCCGCATTTGAAATATTAATGCGGAGTTCTTAACAAATTTACAGGAGAGGTGCCAGAGTGGTAATGGAGCAGATTGCTAATCTGTCAACGCGTAAGTGTTGCCCGGGTTCGAATCCCGGTCTCTCCGCATTTTTGTTTTCGGGGTGTAGCGTAGCCCGGTTATCGCGCCGCGTTTGGGACGCGGAGGTCGCAGGTTCGAATCCTGCCACCCCGACAAAATAAAGCATAGAGTTTTTGTAGAAAGCTTGCTTTCTTAAGAAACAGGATCAACGTAGTTAATCCTTCCAAACTAAAACAATCCGGTCGCGTAGCTCAGCTGGATAGAGCATCTGCCTTCTAAGCAGACGGTCACAGGTTCGAATCCTGTCGCGATCACAAGAAGCCTTACAAAATGTAAGGCTTTTTTGTTTCTATTATATGTCTCGTCCTAAAATAGCGATACACTAAAATTTAGTGTAATGAAAAATTCAGTAACCGCGGGTTATGTAAAGCGAA
>CANMDH010000019.1 GCA_947496555.1 uncultured Aquimarina sp.
AATATAATCTATCGGTAGAGCGCAGACTCAACGATAAAAAAGAAGTGAATCAAGCATTGAATGATGATTTTGATCTATCATAAAAGAATGTTTTGACTATGGTATCAAAAATAAAGGATTGATGTTGTAGGGGTATGTAATTATGAGTAATCACATACATATGATGATACAATAAGAAAAGGGGCAACTGCCAGATTTGGTTAGAGATTTCAAAAAAATTACAACCAAAACAAGTATAGTAAAGATTATGTTTTAATGGCACTGTTTTTCGCAATTTCAGCGATCTTTTTATGAACGAAAATAGTCCTCCCAGGAAGTTGTTGCAGTTATGTGGTCATTACATCAAATAGCTGTTATCCCATAATTAAATCGTTTTATCCCATTTAATTTTTATTCTAAACAGACATTCTTTTTTTTGATGTTTTATTTAGTCAACTACCGGGCTAGCCCACGAGGCATTCGTTAGGAAAAAGCTTAAAAAAATCAAGGCTTGCCTCAGAGCATTAAAATCTCGATTATCGAGTAAAATATTAAGAGAATTAAGAACAGGTTCGAATATATCGATAAGCGAAATACATGCAGGTCTAAATATGCCTTAAGAGATTTTAAATAATATAGAATTTGAAAAACACCCTGCTCAATGAAGTCAGGAGGCTTTGCAGAGCAGGGCAGTAAGCGTAAGAAAATAGTACCGATGAGAGTATATACATTCTTTGAAAAAATAAAATAATGATATAGAACACTTGGGATACGAGCGAGGCGCTCGCACCTGCAAAGGGGCAGACCCGTTCGGCAAAGTCTCCTCATTTCGAGGAACGATCAAAGACAAAAGTAAATAACTAAAAAAACAAAAAACAATAACAAATATTTACAAACCTAATTTTTTAAAACTATGAAATAAGCCATAACAATTCTGTTGATATCTAACCGAAACCGAAGGTTCAACGACTCCTAAAACAATTTTAAACTAGAGTTAAATGATTATTGGCGATTCCATATGACCATTAAAAAACAATAAATATAAACAGATGAAAAAAGCAATTTTAGTAACCACCGTATTTTTAAGTGCATTATCAATTTCTTGTGGTAGTGATGATGACAATGATGAAGTTAATAATAAACCTTCAGCAGTAATTCTTGAAATAGCAAATCGAAATGCTAGTTCCTCCATAGATTTTATCTGGAATGCTGCTACAGATCCAGATGGAGATGTTGTAACTTATGATATTAAAGCAAACGCTATAACCTTAAAAGAAAACATAGAGCGTTTGAAATATACGTTTATTACCCGAGATCATTTGGATTTAGTATTTCCGATTACTTTTAAGGTGATTGCACAAGATCAAAACGGAGGTTTTTCAGAGAGTAATGAAATTGTAATAGAAGAAGATCCAATTGTAGGGACCTGGAACTACACACAATCTCTAGAAGACGGCCAGGAGGTTGCACTAAGCGATTGTGAAAAAAGAGGAAATTATGTTTTCAATTTAGACAATACTTCAGAAGATAATTTTTATAAGGATGGTGCTAATTCGCAATGTGATCTCGTAAAAGGAGTGGGAACCTGGACTAAAAACGATGATGGTACGTATTCAGGGACTTTTGCTGATGATATAGAAACCTACACGACCATCTTTATGTTGTCTGAAGGAAAACTGATTATAGAAGATACAGAAGCAGGAAAAGTTTTTACAGACGTATATACAAAATCTTAAATCTTTTTTGGTGAGCTACAGCTCATTTTGATATGTATGAATAGTAATTTTATTTCTCTTTTTAAAAAAATAACGGAAAAATTACAAGGTATTGAAAAACTATACCCTACTGTTTTTTATGTTTGTTTCTACATTAGCTACCGCTCAAAACATTGATTTTGAAGATGTAGGCAAAGCTAAGCCCATTAAGGTGAGTGGTGAAGTATCGGCTAGTGGGGTATATTATAACTCAAACCAAAACAGTGACCGAGAACCTTTTACTTATTTTTTAAGAGGGAATCTAAATGTTAGCATTTATGGTTTTGCAATCCCAGCATCGTATAGTTTTACCAATCAAGGAGAAAATCTGGATTATGCGTTACCTTTTAATTTCAATCGTATTAGTTTACACCCAAAATACAAATGGATAACAGGACATATTGGTAATGTTGCAATGACATTTTCTCCTTATACGTTAAATGGGCACCAGTTTACTGGAGGGGGAGTAGAGGTAACTCCACCGGGAGCATTTAAAATAAGTGCAATGGCAGGAGAATTATTAAGAGCAACTCCCGATGATGGAGATGAGCGTACAGTACCCGCTTTTAGTAGAATGGGATATGGTCTTAAAACAGCCTTTGAAAAAGAAAAGTTTAAAATAGGATTAATTGGTTTTTATGCCAAAGACAATCAAAACGCTATTGATGCTATTCCAGAAGCAAAAGGAGTACTCCCTCAAGAGAATTTGGTAGTAAGTGTATTAGCAGAAGCTAAATTAGCAAAAAACTATACCCTACAGGCAGAATATGCTGCTACGGTTATTACCAAAGATTTGCGTGCAGAAGAAGTGGATAATCCCGGTACTTCGCCTTTAGGTTCATTATTTAACAATCGCGCCTCTACAGAATACTACAATGCTATAAAAACAAGATTTGGCTATACAGCAGGAAGAACTAGTGTTGGTCTTTCTTACGAACGCGTAGATCCTGGATACGAAACGCTGGGAGCCTACTTTTTTAACAACGATTTTGAAAATATTACCGTGGATGCTTCCAATACATTTTTTAAGGATAAACTCACGTTGGTAATAAATTTTGGGTACCAACACGATGATTTGGATAACCTAAAAGCCAATAGCACCAATAGAACAGTAGGTGCTGTGAATGCTACTTTAAATCTTACAGAACGATTGACTATTGCAGGCTCATATTCCAACTTTTCTACCTTTACCAATATAAAACCAAACCAGTTTGATGAGATCAATGATGCAGATCTACTAGATGAAGAATTAGAAAGCCTGGATTTTAGACAGTTATCCCAAAGCGCGAATGCAAACATCAACTACATCTTATCAAATAAGAAGTCATCCAAACAAAACCTAAGTTTTAATTATGCATTAAATGATGCTGCCAATGAGCAAGGTGGCATTGTGCGAATTGGGGATGCCTCTAGCTTCCATAATATCAATGTAACACATAGCATTAATTTTACAGAGCATAACCTTAGTATTAATACAGCAATCAATGGGACCTATAATATTATAGGTAGAGAAAACGCAACTACCTGGGGACCAAATCTTGGTGTTGGTAAACGATTCTTTGAAAAGAAACTAAATACGCGTCTTGGATTATCGTATAACGAATCTCAAAGCACTACCGGAAAAACACAGGTAGCGAATGCCAGGATCAATTTGAGTTATGTTTTAAAAGAACGTCATAATTTTAGTGTAAGTGCAATCCAACTTTTTAGAAGCGGAACAACCACCGATGATTTAAGTGAGCTAACAGCCACATTTGGGTATAATTATCGATTTGGGATTAAAAAACCGAATTTTAATAGAAAAGATAATGCCTGGTTACGTTTTTCATACCGGAAACGCACTTTTGAAGGAACTCCGTGGGAGATTACTCCACAATTAAAAGCCATAGCCAAAGAAAAAGAAGCCGATGCAATGGTGCAGCAAAAGAAGGACGAATTGCGACTACTAGCCAGAGCCGTTAAAAAATCTGAAAAAAGCCATAAAAAGTTCTATAAAAGTGCTGCATTGGAGTATTTAAAGGCATTATTTTTCTATGAAGATTTTCTTGACAAATATGACGCCTGGATTTATGAGGCCTATTTAAGATTAATTGAAGAAGGAGAAGCTGTGAATTCTGAAATACGACAAGAATATACCATATTAAAAGCAAAGGTTAATACGTATAAAAAACCTGAAGATATTGAGGCCCTCATTGTTATTGAGAAAAAATTTGATGCCCATACCACTATGTTATTTTCTATCAAAAAATGGAAATTAACTCCAGAAGATATCCGTAAACCGCAGGGGGAATTAAAGAAAATGAAGAGGCATTATATCAAGAAAATCTACACAATGTACCTTAAAGAAAAACCAGAAGATAAAATCATTACCTATATAGAAATACGGTTGGCCGATTTATTTCATAAAGTGCTGAAGGAAGACTAGAAAAAACATAAACTTATGTTGGTTTAAATAAATAAAACAAGCCTGCCAAAGTTAGATATAACTATTGTCTGAGTTCCTATGATTTCTTATGGGAAGTCCCAAAAAATAACATATTGGCCCTCCATAAACTATTTATCCGTAAACATTCGATTGATATTGTTAAATACAACCTTTAAACTTCATCCTGGAGGGAATGCTGTACCGCAGTACTTTTAAAGAAGTACATTGATTTTTCAGGGAAAATTATTGAGAAGGAATCTATGGAAATAAAAGTGAGTTCAGTTAAATTATTCTTAGCAGTTTGTTAATTGTGTTATGAATTCTGTAAGTTTAGTCTTTATCTAATGTCACACATAATCTATTTCAACTATAATGAATATCAAAAAATATCTTTTTTGGGCGCTGGTTTTTTTTATCATTCACCCATCTTTTACTCAAAACTTCAGTGAAGGGCCGTTTACACAACTTATAATTCGAGGAGCTACATTAATTAATGGTAATGGATCGCCTCCACGAGGTCCGGTCGATATTGTTATAGAAAATAATATCATTAAAAACGTTATTGTCGTAGGATACCCAGGAGTGCCTATTGACGCAGATAAGCGTCCAAAGTTAAAACCTGGAGGTAAGGAGATTCTTGCTGAAGGGAAATATGTGTTGCCTGGTTTTGTAGATATGCATGGTCATATTGGTGGTGTGGCTCAAGGAGCTGAAGCTGATTATGTTTTTAAACTCTGGATGGCACATGGGGTAACAACGGTTAGAGAACCAAGTGGAAGAGGTATTGATTGGACATTGAAGTTAAAACGTTCTAGTGAAAAGAATGAAATTATAGCACCACGTATTTTTGCGTATACAGGATTTGGTCAAGGTAGTAAAAAGCCTATTAGTACCCCTGAAATGGCACGTAATTGGGTTAGAGAGAATGCAAAAAAAGGAGCAGATGGGGTTAAGTTTTTTGGAGCAGCTCCAGAAATAATGAAAGCCGCTCTGGATGAAAATAAAAAATTAGGATTACGTTCTGCATGTCATCATGCGCAAACCGATGTAGCACGATGGAATGTTTTAAACTCGGCTAGAGCTGGACTTACCTCTATGGAGCATTGGTATGGACTGCCAGAGGCCCTTTTTGATGATAGAACTGTGCAAGATTATCCTTTGGATTATAATTATCAAAATGAACAACATCGATTTGAAGAGGCCGGAAAGTTGTGGAAACAAGCAGCAAAACCCTATTCGGATCATTGGAATAAAGTTATGAATGAGCTTCTGGAACTCGATTTTACTTTAGATCCAACGTTTAATATCTATGAGGCTAGCAGAGATTTACAACGTGCCCGTAGAGCAGAGTGGCATGAAAACTATACATTGCCATCGCTATGGCGTTTCTATCAACCAAGCAAAATTTCTCATGGTTCGTACTGGCATGATTGGGGAACCGAGCAAGAGGTGGTCTGGAGAGAGAATTATAGCCTATGGATGACTTTTGTAAACGAATATAAGAATAGAGGAGGTCGTGTTACCGTAGGATCTGATTCAGGGTTTATTTTCCAGTTATATGGTTTTGCTTATGTAAGGGAGCTGGAGTTGCTTAGAGAGGCAGGCTTCCATCCATTAGAAGTTATACGATCGGCAACTTTAAATGGGGCAGAAGCTCTAGGAGTTTCTGAAAAGATAGGATCTGTAGAGGTTGGTAAATTTGCTGATTTTGTGATTGTTGATGAAAACCCTCTAAAGAATTTAAAAGTGTTGTACGGCACCGGGGCTGTTCGACTTACTGAAGATAATGAAGTGATACGTGCTGGCGGTGTAAAATATACGGTTAAAGATGGGGTAATATATGATGCTAAAAAATTACTAGCCGACGTAAAAAGAATGGTTGATGAAGCTAAGGAAAAAGAAGATTTTAAAATTTTACAGCCAGGAATAAAAGAATAAATGTGTAAACCAAAGGCACCAAATTTTAGTCTGGCGCCTTATATATATAGTTGTTAGTTTTTGTTAGGATACCGACTCGGTAACCTTAGAAAAAATATCAATATCAACTTGATTTTTGGTTAGGTCCTCGAATTCTTCACGTTTGCGAATTAAATGTGCTTCTCCCTCATGCCATAAGACTTCAGCAGGGCGGTAACGTGAATTGTAATTGCTAGACATAGAATAACAATAGGCCCCAGCATTTTTGAAGGCAATGATATCACCTTCGGTGATTTCGGGAATTCTTCTGTTGGTAGCAAACGTATCCGTCTCACAGATATATCCTACAACAGAATAAAAGCGCTCTCTTCCTTCTGGATTCGAAACATTGATTATGTCATGGTGTGAACCATAAAACATAGGTCTGATCAAGTGATTAAGTCCACTATCGATTCCGGCAAATACAGTAGAAGTAGTCTGTTTTACCACATTTACTTTGGCAAGGAAATATCCCGCCTTGCTCACCAAGAACTTCCCTGGTTCAAAACCTAAGGTTAATTCTTTTCCGTATTCTTTACAAAAAGAATTAAAACGTTTGGTTAACTTCTCTCCAAATTCTTCAATATTGGTCTCAATATCTCCTTCTTTATAAGGGACTTTAAATCCACTTCCAAAATCTAAGAAATCAAGATTTTTAAAATTCTTGGCAGTTTCAAACAATATTTCACTCGCATATAAAAATACTTCAACATCCAGAATATCACTACCAGTGTGCATATGAATACCATTGATATTCATTCCAGTATTTTCAACTATCCTAAGTATATGCGGAATTTGATGAATAGAAATACCAAATTTACTGTCGATATGTCCAACAGATATTTTACTATTACCACCGGCCAAAACATGCGGATTAATACGTATACAAACTGGAACTTTAGGGTGTTTTGTTCCAAATTGTTCTAAAATAGAAAGATTATCGATGTTTATTTGTACGCCCATAGCCGAAACCTCTTCTATTTCTTCAAGAGAAACACCATTTGGAGTGAAGATAATGTTTTCTGGTTTTACACCTGCCAACAATCCCAATTGTACTTCTTGAATAGAAACAGTATCCAGCCCAGCACCCAATGAATTCATTAACTTTAAAATAGCAAGATTCGAGAGTGCTTTTACAGCATAATTAAGTTTAACCCGTTTGACCTTCTTGAAGGCATCAAAAAGACGGTTGTACTGCGAAATAATCTTTGAGGAATCGTATACATAAACCGGACTCCCAAATTCTCTTACTACTGCTAATAAATTTTCATTTTCCATCGTGTCACAAATTTAAGCTTACGAAATTATCAATAAAATTAGAGATATTAATGCAGAGTGAAGAAAAAATCTACTACAACGATAGATTTTGAGATTTTAACGTGTGTTTAAGTCATAAAAATACAGTTAATTAGTACTTTTAATAAAAAACTATGCTTCCTCTTTTTCCATTACAAACGGTTGTTTATCCAGGAGAGCAACTTCCGTTACATATTTTTGAAAAAAGATATCAGCAACTCATTGAAGATTGTGAACAAGAAGATATCACCTTTGGAATACCTACTTATATCAATAAAAAACTCGATTATGGCACCGAAGTAAAGCTTCAGAAGATTTCCAAGAAATACCCCGGAGGCGAAAGTGATGTTGTTTGTTTAGGAAAAAGGATTTTTAGGGTTAAGAATTTTTATGAACAAATGCCAGATAGACTCTATGCTGGTGGAGAAGTCGAGTTTCTGGATGATAATGATAACAGTGCTCAAGAACTCCAAGAAGAATTGCTCAAAAATATTGCAATTCTGTACGTAGAACTTACTATAGAGAACCCTCCGGTGTTTGATATACCCTTTATTAGCTATCAAGTAGCACATAAAATTGGTTTAGCATTACATCAAGAATATCATTTGTTAACATTGCGAAGTGAGTTGGAGAGATTGAATTACTTAATTGGGCATCTTAAAATAACAATCCCTGTGGTACGAGAAATGAATAGAGCCAAAGAAGTGATTCAAATGAATGGGCATTTCAAAAATTTCGACCCTCTTGATTTTGAAGACTTTCAGTTGTAACACCTATACATTAATATCTGGTAATATTTTGTGCTATTTTGTGAGTAATATTCTGGTAAAGTTTTTTACTAGAAAAGATTGGCACAGTAACTTCACTTTTCCTATTTTTGGGACTCCTAAAAAAGGTAAAAAAATTATAGTATGAATTTACACGAATATCAGGGTAAAGAGATATTAAGCAGCTTTGGCGTGCGCATTCAGCGTGGTATTGTTGCGCAAAATGCACATGAAGCTGTTGCGGCGGCGAAACAACTTACTACAGAAACCGGGACAAGTTGGTATGTCATAAAAGCACAAGTACATGCAGGTGGACGAGGAAAAGGTGGAGGAGTGAAGTTGGCCAAAAACCTTAAAGAAGTAGAATCGATCGCTGAAGATATCATAGGGATGAATTTAATTACTCCACAGACGTCTGCAGAGGGTAAAAAAGTACATCAAGTGTTAGTGGCAGAAGATGTGTATTATCCAGGCGATAATGAGCCTGATGAATTTTATATGTCAGTTTTATTGAATCGTACTTCTGGTCGTAATATGATTATGTATTCGACTGAAGGAGGGATGGATATAGAAACTGTTGCTGAAGAAACACCTCATTTGATTTTTACTGAAGAAATTGATCCTTCTGTTGGGATTTTACCTTTCCAAGCACGTAGAGTAGCTTTTAATCTTGGATTAAGCGGTATGGCTTTTAAAGAGATGGTAAAATTTGTGATGGCATTGTATACTGCTTATGTAAAATCTGATGCTTCTTTGTTCGAAATCAATCCGGTTTTGAAAACCAGTGATGATAAAATAATGGCTGTAGACGCTAAGGTTACTCTTGATGATAACGCACTATATCGTCACAAAAATTATGTGGATATGCGCGATATTCGTGAAGAAAACCCAATCGAAGTCGAGGCAAAGGAAGTTGGTCTTAACTATGTTGATCTTGATGGAAATGTTGGTTGTATGGTAAATGGAGCAGGCCTAGCGATGGCAACTATGGATTTGATAAAGCAAGCAGGAGGAGAGCCGGCTAACTTTCTTGATGTAGGAGGTACAGCTGATGCAAAACGAGTGGAGACAGCTTTTAGAATTATTCTTAAAGATCCTAATGTAAAAGCAATCCTTATCAATATTTTTGGAGGAATCGTTCGTTGTGATCGAGTTGCTCAAGGGGTTGTAGATGCCTATAAGAATATGGGAGACGCAATTAAGATACCTATCATTGTTCGTTTACAAGGAACCAATGCAGATATTGCTAAAGAATTAATCGACAATAGTGGATTGGATGTGCAAAGTGCAGTATTATTTCAGGAAGCTGCAGATAAAGTACAAGCGGTATTAGCTTAACAAATAATCACATTATATATATAAAAGCGGTCTTCTTAAGATCGCTTTTTTTTTATACTCTTAAAATAATATAAATTATGGATAAAAAAATAGATGAAATAGTTAAGATATTGGATATGAACCCTCATCCAGAAGGAGGTTTTTATAAAGAAACATATCGTAGCAATGATATTATTAAGAAACATGCTTTGGATAATAAGTTTACGGGAGATCGTAATTATTGTACTGCGATTTACTTCTTGCTTACGTCTGATAATTTTTCGGCATTTCATAGAATTAAACAAGACGAAATATGGCATTATTATCAGGGGTCACCACTATATGTTCATGTAATTGATCACAATGGAGAATACAAAAGATATGTAGTAGGGATTAATCTTGATCAGGGAGCATTACCACAGTTGGTGGTTCCTGCTGGATGTTGGTTTGCTTCAAGTGTTAAGGATGCCAATAGTTATTCATTGGTAGGTTGTACAGTGTCACCAGGGTTTGATTTTGAAGACTTTGAGTTGGCAGAAAGAAAATCTTTGGTACAAGAATATCCAAAATATAATGAAGTGATCACCCAATTTACTAGGATATAAAAAACACACCCGATTATTTCAAATCGGGTGTGTTTTTGTATTTAATTTCTTGCCCTTTTGGGATATGGTGGTCTTTTAGGTTCTTTGGGAGGATTATTTTCAAGCTCTTTTAAGACTACTTCAATTGCCTTTTCTAACTGTGGATCTTTACCTTTTATCACTTCAGAAGGAAGCTGTTCTACTTCAATATCTGGAGCCACACCTACATTTTCTACTATAAACCCATCTTCTGTCCAGATAGCTACATTTGGTGCAGTAACACTAGCTCCGTCTATAAACTCTGGAAATCCTAATACGCCAACCAGGCCTCCCCAAGTTCGTTTACCTATTAAAGTTCCGACCTTAAATTTTCTAAACATCCAGGGTAACATATCGCCCCCAGATCCGGCAGTCTCATCAATAAGCATCACTTTTGGACCTTGAATAGAAGCGCTAGGAGTTTTAAGATCCTTGCCATATCTGAAATTCCAATGAGATTGATAGGGGTTCATAAGAAGATTAATGTAATAATCTGCGATTTGTCCTCCCCCGTTAAATCGCTCATCAATAATTATTGCTTTTTTATTGGCTTGCGGATAGAAATATCTTTTAAAATATTCATGACCAGCTGTAGTGGTATTAGGTACGTATACATAAGCAACTTGACCATCTGTAGCCTCGTGCACTTTTTTCAGATTACTTTCAACCCAATCCCGATTTCTTAAAGCATATTCGCTGGATACCGGAGTAACTTTTATTACCCTGGAATTATTATAGTTTGGGTTTGGTCCAACAGTTAATTCTACAATCTTATCTGTCGTGTTTTCAAATTGGCTAAAAATGTTATCATCACCAGTCAGGTCTTTTCCATTTACTGCTAACAAATAATCCCCTTGATTAACGTTAACACCTGGTTCTGTTAACGGGGATCTAAGTTTTGGATTCCAGTTTAGGCCTCCATAAATCTTTTCAAATTGATATCTGTTATTAGAAATTTTGTAATCAGCTCCAAGAAGTCCTCCAGGAATACGTTTGGGGGCATTTAATCTTTCACCACTTCCTTGAAGTCTGTGATGACCCACGGATAGTTCACTACACATCCATTGAATTACTCTGTTTAAATCGCTTCTAGATGTTAAATGAGGTAAGAATTGCGAATATTTCTCCTTCATTGCAGTCCAATCGGATCCATGCATGCCGGGGTCATAAAAATAATCCCTATTAATTCTCCAGGCCTCATTAAAGATATTTTTCCATTCCTCTATCGGGATAATTTTTACTTCAATATTTTCAATCTTTAGGATTCCTTCTCCATTTTTAGGTTTTTTAGCCGTTTCTGTAATTCCCCATTTATTCTTTAAATTATACAACATTTTTTTACCATTAGAAGAAATAACATAACGATCTAACTTCATAACTTCGGAATCCTTACGTTCTTTTATGTCGTATTGATGGAGCGTTGGTGACTCTTCATTATTATTAGAATCACCAGATATGTATAGTAGTTTGTCTTCTTCTGCAGAGCTTAAATTATAATAGTACCCAGCGTTGATAGGTAAATCAACAATTCTGTTTTGAATCCTGTCTAGATCAATTTGTATTGGCTTTATAGAATCATCTTTATCTTTTTCAGATTTTTTTTGATCTTTAGGCTCTTCTTTTTTGTCTTTTTTAGGCTCTTCTTCATCACTTTCTTTCATGAATGGAGAGATTGTATCTTTCTGAAGCGTTACAAGGTATATGGAGTTTGTAAGCGACATGTCCTGATTGGATTGATCGAACCAATTTACCACAGGACCGGCATCAGTCGATGCGGTAAAATAGATATACTTTCCACCGGCATCAAAAATAGGATCGCTGGCATTGCTTAATCCATCAGAAATAGCATAAGATTTGGAGTCTTTTATATTGTATAAAAAGATTTGTTCAAAATTACTGTCTATTATTTTTGAATAAACAATCCAGTTAGAATCAGTAGACCAGTCACCAAATAAATTTCTGAATGCTCCTGGAAAATAGTAGTCATCACTAGCAATTTTGGTTATTTTTTTTGAAGCTACATCCAGGATATATAAATTTCTCCCATTATCCGAAAAACTAATCTTTTTGCTATCTGGAGACCAAGAGGTGTATGCATAGAATCCTGTACCGGAAATTTTTATTTTTAGTGCTTCTCCTTTACCATCTTGAGATTTAATATGAAGCTCATATTCTCCTGATGCATCAGAGAAGTAGGCAATTTGCTTTCCGTTTGCAGACCATGCTGGGTATTTCTCATGATCGCCCGTACTTAATGTAAGATTTCTAGGGTCTCCCTTGTCCTCGGGAACAGTTATAATTTCACCTCTATAATCAAATACGGCCCTTTTTCCGGAAGGCGATATATTGGCAGATCGAATGTGCTTATTTCCTTTAACATAGCGTTCTCTTAACTCTAATAGATCTGTTGCAATTCCTATAGTCAATTTGGTAGTGTTTTTTAATGAAAGGTCGTACAGATGAAGATATCCAGCTTGTTCAAAGATGATTTTATTCTTGCCAAGGTTGGCATTAGTTATTGGAAAATCATCGAACTGGGTACGTTGATTTATTTCTTTTGTGGTAATGGAATATGAAAACAAATTAAATTCTCCATTTCTGTCACTTAAGAAAAAAATGGTATCATCTTTCCACATGGGTTGTACGTCATTACTTCCTCCTGCTGGTTGCGGAATTTTGACCATAGATTTATCCTCAAAAGAGAATATCCAAATATTAGCGGTGGTCCCTCCTCTGTAGTTTTTCCATTGATGAAATCTTTCTCTGATAGGGGTGTAGGCTATGTGTTTTCCGTCTGGAGAATAAGTTGCATGCCAGGCATTTGGTATTTCAAGTTCGGCAGGATAACCGCCGGTAATTGAAACTTGATAGAGTTTAGAGTATCGATTGGTGTGAATGGCTCTTCCAGAATTAAATAAAACTGATTTTCCATCGGGCGAAAACCCTCGTGAATAATCTCTTCCCGGATGCCAGGTTAGTCTCTTTGGGATTCCTCCTTGTACTGGGATGATAAATATATCAACATTACCATCGTATTCTGCACTAAAGGCAATGTGATTACCATCAGGAGAAAAGATTGGATTAGATTCGACCCCTTTATCTATAGTAAGTCTTCTGGGTTGTGTTCCATCAAGATTAGCAATCCATAAATCCTCTGCATAAATAAAGGCGATATGTGATTGACTTATTGCTGGCTGATGAAGCATTCTCGTATCATTAGGATCGATAGAAAATACTTGTAAAGGGATTAAGAATAAAATAAATAAAAGTTGAATAAAAAAAGAATATATTTTTTTCATGATTTATGTGATTGATAAATGATTAAAATCTTTTTAAGATTAAGGAGGGATTAAAGTACAGCTTTTATAACTTGTGGATTGTTAATCATTTTTTAAATTCTTGCATTATGATTTCGAAAAATACAAATGCACAGGTATAATGTACTATTAAAACGAAATTTACTTTTCTCCTATTAGATAATGAATACTTACAGTTGCTATATCTGAATTTGGAAATTTCGAAAAATATTTTTGATCACTTTTCAAGCCAATTTCTTCAATAACTTTTATAAAAGAATCAATTTCAAGAATATATTGATCAGAAAACCCATGTGTAGCGTCATAAGCTGTGGCCGCAGTTTTACCAAGATTTTGGGCCGTAAGACTTGGAGGTATTGTATGTAATTCGATTACTATTAATCCAAAATTGTTGATATGAGGTGCCCATTTCTTGAAATGATCCTTAAGGTTGCGTTCAACATCATTGGTGTTTAGCCGTTTTCCTCTGTAGGCAAAAGCACCGGTGGATTGACTTGGATTGTTTAAAGTTGAAATTGGATCACTCCAAATTCTGTTATGATCCAAAAATGTTCTTACCGAGAGTAGATCTTTTAACTCAATCTTGTAATTTTCTTTTAAGTCTTTTTGCAATAGATCTGGATCGCTAATGTCACCCCATATTACTTTTGCCCATATATCGGCCTGAATAAGATTGGCCCTTGTAACTTTTAATGCAGCTTTATTGTAGTCTGCACCAACAAGAAAAAGAGGATGGTCTTCGAGGTGTTTTCCCCGTAATGTTTTAGATTCTATAACTTCAAAAAGATGGATCAGAAAAGCTCCGTTACCACACCCCATATCCAGTATTCCTTTGGGCTGTTCTTCTAAGGGCTTGTTGAATAAACTTATTATAATTTCATCTATTTTTTTAAAATAAGAAGCATGCGCTCCTCCACTCCCCCAAACATTCATTTCTCGGTCTACATGGCTTTCATTTTCACTTGCCGAACCCCATAATATGTTCGGGTCTCCAAATAATAACTCTTTCATCTGCCTAAACATCGGTATGTAAGAAACGGTGACTCCATAGGCACTGGCTCTTTTGGCAAAGAATAAGCCTTTATGAGTAAAAGTGTACGTGTCGTTGGATTTACTAAACCATCCCAGGTGGGATAGAAAGGATAGAATGGTGTCAAAACTTTCTGGAAACTTGTGATATTCGTCGGCACTAAAAGAAGCTTCCATAAAGTATTTGTGAAACATGCCTCCCATGCCTAAATGTACAGTAGTTGGTCCAACAAGGATTCCTTCGATGTGTTTTAAGATTTGATTTTGGATTTCAATTGTAATGTTATCTTCAGTGGGTTCTAAATCAAATCGATTCCTGTATTTTTTGAATAATTTTTCTAATTTATGAAAGGGGTCTAGCTCGAATTTTCTGGGGTGAAATTTTCCAGAATACTCTAGCAAATCTATTACATCAGCATATAGGTGAAAGTGGTTAAAAGCAATTTCAGAACGATCGTTTAGGTTAATAATTACCTTTTCTGAATCGATCTTATAGGTTATCCATCCTTGAGCACTTAAAATACGTAGAGCGACATTTAGATAACCTTCATTAGCATTGCAATCCTTGGTAATTTCAGCTAGTGTCGTTTCTTTATGGGTAAGTAAATACTGAGTAACACTGTTCTTTAATAAACAATAGGCTACAGGAGCAACAGTGATTCCATCCAAATGTCTAAAAAGTTCTTCTCTGAATTGTTGTTTTTCGGCGGTGGTAAGCATAAATACTTATATTGAATGGTTGTTGGTTGTTACCACCAAAGTAAGGATTTATTTTGAAGATTGGAACCTTATTTTGTATTGTTCGACGGTTTGGGTGTATCTTTTTTTTCTGGCATAGGTCCTCGCAAATGGATAATAAGTCCATTTAAAAAATTACGTAATATTTGATCCCCGCATTCCATATATTTTGGATGATTTTCGTTTCGAAAAAATGCCCCCAATTCGCTTTTAGTTACTTTAAAGTCCACTAATAAACAAATTTTTACAATATCATCATCGCGTAGTTTGTGTGCTACACGAAGCTTTTTAAAAATATCATTATTCGTTAATCCCATTTTGCAAAGGTATACTTTGTTGTCTAAAAGTGACCGTTATATTTTGAAATTTACTATTTTGGACAGAAAGTAATTGGTTTCATGTATAGTAAAGAGGAAAAATTAAGTTTGCTTTCTGAAATGATTCAGTTTGCAAAAGTAGATAATGACTTCAAAGAACAGGAATATGATTTTATTGTTACCATTGCGGTGCAATTAGGGGTGACTAAAGAAGAAGTTGACAATTTGGTAAAGAATGGAGCAGACAAGAAGAATCTGCAACCAGAATCACAGCGAATTCTTCAATTTCATAGATTGGTACTGCTTATGAACGTAGATCGGGAAATCTCACCTCCAGAAATTCATGGTATTAAAGACATAGGATTACAAATGGGTTTAAGACCAGAAGCTGTTGATACTGTTTTGAAAGAAATGCATAAATATCCAGACAAAGTTATTCCTCCTAAAGTGTTAATAGCAATTTTCACTCGTTTTTATAATTAATTAAGATAGCAAATTCAAGAGCTTAAAGAGAATTGAATCTACGTGGTCAAACAGTCACTTTATAGAGCGGAATTTTCCCCGATTTACGCTTTTTTTACGTATTTCGTCGAAAACTGATGTCATTTATCGATTTGTAGGTGTTTTGTTTTTAAGTTATTGATTATTAATTTGTTATATTTAATTCAGATTTTGTGAAACCTTAAAAAGTATGCATATGAAGATTTTTTACGGAATATTGTTTGTTGATTTGAAAGCTTTAAAGCAATTTGTTCAACATTTACCTGCCGCATGTAGTAATGCTATTCACAGGTAACTTATTTGAAGTACTCTAAATAGGAGTAAACTGAGGTTTTATGCTCAGGAAAAAGTCTTAAAAGTAAATTGTAAGGGATAATTTACTTTTAAGACTTTTTTGATTTTTTGTCATTAATAACGATACATTAGTGACAAAAAGTCATTGATTCGGTATATAATAGTGTCAAAATGACGTGTTTTCTGTAATGGAATCCAAATTGCAATATACTCATTGAAGTTAAAATTTTGAATAACCTTAAAAAATACAATACAATGAGTTTAATTAAAAGAACAGACAGATTACCTTTCATTTTTGATGATTTCTTTACTTCTGATTGGTTTGGAGGAACTGTTAATACTAGTAAAATAGGTATAAATACGCCAGCGGTAAATGTTAGAGAAACTGATAATAGTTTTGAATTGGAACTTGCTGCTCCTGGACTTATCAAAGAAGATTTTAATATAGAGTTGGATCATGATGTGCTTACAATTTCTTCTGAAATGAAATCTGAAAAAGAAACCAAAGAGAATGATGGTAAATACTCTAGAAAAGAATTTAGCTATCAGTCATTTAAAAGATCTTTTACATTACCTGATACTGCTAATGGTAACGAAATTAGTGCTTCTTACGAAAATGGAGTTTTATTGGTCGCAATACCTAAAAAAGAAGAAGCAAAAGTACAACCCAAAAGGTTGATTGAGATTTCATAATTTGATTTGATTTGAGATTTTATTTAGTTAATTAATGTTGCGAAAACGCTCTTTTCTAAGGGCGTTTTCTCGTTTTTTAAAGGTTATGTGATAAAGTAGATTTTTAAATTTAAAATTTTATTTGTATTATTGTGATATCAAAATGATATTATTATGAAACACGAAAAAAGTATAAAGGCGAGTAACGGTTATGCAGTTTTAATTTTGTTATTGATTACCATAATCTCAATGATTTCGGGAATAGTTCTCTTCAGAAATCCATTGTTTTTAATTTTAATGGCGGCTATTATTTTATTTATTAAGGGTTTTTTTATAGTAAATCCAAATAGTTCTAAAGTTTTGGTTTTATTCGGCGCATATAAAGGGACGGTAAAGGATAATGGTTTTTTCTGGGCCAATCCTTTTTATACTAGACAGCGAATATCGTTAAGAGCAAGAAATTTTTATAGTGAGCGCGTAAAGGTGAATGACAAAATAGGTAATCCGATTTTGATTAATGTAATTTTAGTTTGGAAAGTAGAAGACACTTATAAAGCGGCTTTTGATGTTGATCAATATGAAGAGTTTGTTCGAGTACAAACTGATGCTGCGGTAAGAAAACTTGCAGGTTCTTATCCATATGATAATTTTGCAGAAGGTCATCACGAGGTGACATTGTTATCAGGGCGAGATGAAGTGAATGAGGCTTTAGAGAATGAAATAACAGAACGATTAGCGATTGCAGGAATTAAAGTTATGGAAGCTAGAATTGGATATTTGGCTTATGCTCCCGAAATTGCAAGTTCTATGTTGAAGAGACAGCAAGCCGTTGCTATCGTAGCGGCTCGAAAGAAAATAGTAGAAGGAGCCGTGGGTATGGTAGAAGACGCGTTATTAAAATTATCTGAAGACGATATTATTGATTTTGATGATGATAAAAAAGCATCTATGGTTAGTAATTTAATGGTAGTTTTATGTGGGGATAAAGAGGCTACTCCCGTAATTAATACAGGGACACTACATTCATAATTTATGAGTAAAAAGAAATCATTTGTACTTAGAATTGACCCAGAAACTTTTAAGTTAATAGAGAAATGGGCAGACGATGAGTTTCGTAGTGTGAATGGTCAATTAGAATGGATGATACATAGAAGCCTGAAGGATGCCAAACGATTAAAGTCAAAAGGAAAGGATTAAAGCGTTTGTAATACCTTTAGATTGTAAAAAAAGATATTTATTTTAAATAGATATCTTTTTTGTATGATAAAGCCTCCATAATTTAAACTACTCGTAAGAGTGATGTAAGCTGTAATTCATTTATAGGTTTTATGAGATAATCGCAAATTTTTTCATATTCTTTAGCTCTTTCTATGTCTTCAGGATTGTCCGAAGAAGAGAGTATATAAATTCTAATGTGTTTTAATAAAGTTGGGGCAATAGAGCTAAACTCATCAAGAAATTGCCATCCATCCATGATTGGCATATTTAGATCTAATAGGATCAAGTCAGGGAGTTCATATGAAGTTTGCGAAGCCGACTTTATAAAAGTAATCGCCTCCTCACCATTAGAAAACACAAGAGGTTCTTTGTTGTATATTTCAATATTTTTTATAAGCTTCCTAATAATGAAATGATGAATGATATCATCGTCTACAATACATAATGTATGTTTGTTCTCGGTCATAATGTAATATAATTAATAAAAATTATTCTTTTTTCTTAAACCAGCTATAGATGTCCCATCTATAATTTTATATACATTTATCAAGGCCTTTATACCTGGATCAGAATAAAATATTTATGTAAAACCAAAAAATGATTTTATATTTTTAGTTCATCAGCGAAGAATATTGTGTAGATTTTATGTGATTGATTAATAGTAATATTAAATGGGTATGGAATATTAACTATTTTTATCTATTGATATACAATTCTTAATAAAATCATAATAAAGGTAGGAATTATTTTAATAGGAAAGATGCATTAATAAAGCATATTTTTTATGGTATAAGCGTAATAAAACTTATAGTTTCCATACTTTTTACCGTCACAGGATCTTTTCCGGTATTGATTTTATTGATAAATAACTTGTTAATAAAATCAAAAAATTGTTTAATTCTATCAAATTGTTAATCTGATTTTTCACAGTATCTTTATATAACTTACTTTTATAAAATAATAAGGTAGTTGTTTTCTAAGAATGAAGGTGATAAGAGGAATTTATTTATTTGATTTTATTATTAAAGGCTACTGTCTTTTAATAATAGGATTTCTGCTTTTTGGTTTTAATATTTATGCACAAAAAATCTCGCAAAAGTTTACGCATTATGGGAAACAAGATGGCCTAAACCAGAGTAGTGTAAATTTTATTTTTCAGGATTCTGAAGATTATCTATGGATAGCTAATTTTGGGGGGGTTAATAGGTTTGATGGATATGATTTTACTTCCTATGTAAATAAATTTAATGATAGCTCCTCGATTTCTGATAATTCAGTATGGACTATTATGGAAGATAGTAATAGCATACTTTGGATAGGAACAAAAACAGGTCTTAGCAAGTATAATCGTAGAGAAGATAATTTTACAAATTATTTTATAAGAGAAAATAAAGAGGCATCAAGCGCTTTAGCGATAAAAACACTTTTTGAAGATAGAAATGGGCAGTTTTATGTGGGATCTGAAGGTGATGGATTGTATGTTTTCTCTGTTGAAAAGGAAACTTTTGAGGCTATTGAACTTATTCCGAAAAGTGCAAAAGTAAGTGCAATTACAGAGGACCTCTCTGGTAATTTATGGGTGGGGACAGAAAACATGGGACTTTTCATCATATCCTCGAACCGATCTAGTGTAATTAGTTGTGCAAGTACAGAAAGGTTTACAAGTAAGGTTATTTGGAGTTTATATTCAGATAAAAAAGGAAATACCTGGATAGGAACAGATACTGATGGTTTAGCAAGGTATAACCAAGATTCTGACCAATTTATTTTTTTTAAAGATCATTCAGGAGAATATAGATATAGTGCCGGGGATAAAATAAAAACAATTACAGGAGGTCATCAGGATCAGATTTGGATAGGAAGTGCTACCAAGGGTCTTTCTTATTATTCATACCAAGGAAAAACGTTTTACAACTATAAAAAGAACCCGTATGATATTAATTCATTATTTGATAATGATGTAAGCAGTATATATGCTGGTGCTAATGAGGTATTATATGTAGGTTTTTATATGAAGGGATTCGATAAAGTAATTTCAACACCTTTTCTAACCATAAAAGCAAATCCCAAAAGAGAAAACACGCTCAGTAATAATAACGTCTATTGTATGTATAAGGATAATAAGGGTATCCTTTGGTTTGGTACTTTTGGAGGTGGACTTAATAGATATGATCCCCAAATAAATCAATTTAAACATTATAGGCATAATGAAAATGATCCAACCTCGATAAGTCATGATTGGGTGAGAATTATTTATGAAGATAGTAACAATACCATGTGGATTGGTACCTGGGGTGGAGGTCTAAACAGATTTAATAAGAATACTGAAAAATTTGAGCGTTATTTACCAAAGTTAGGTAAAAAAAATACTCTCAATCACAATATTATTACAGCCATATTTGAAGATACCGATGGAGAATTGTGGATTGGTACTTATGGAGGAGGAATTAATATCTACCAACCGGATACAAATGATTTCAGGTCAATAGTTCATGATCAAAAAGATTCACGATCTTTAAGTGATGATCATATCACTTCATTTTATCAAGATAAGGAAGGAATACTATGGGTGTGCACCTATGGTGGGGGCCTTAATGCTTATGACAAGAATACTGGGGAATTCGAAAGATTTTTGCCAGATCCTGAAAAAGAATATAGTATTAATAATCATAAAACACTACATATATTTGATGAGCCCGAGAAAGATTTTTTCTGGATAACTACACTTGGGGGAGGGATTAATAAGTTCTATTATAAAGAAAAGAAGTTTTTTAATTATACTGAAAATAATGGACTATCCAATAATTCCACAATGGGTATGTTACCTGATCATATGGGGACCTATTGGATAAGTACAAATAATGGATTATCGCGTTTTGACCCTATTAGTGAGACCTTTACTAATTTTACAGTAAATGATGGCCTTGGAAGTGATGATTATAACCTCGAAGCTTATGCAAAAACAAAGGGAGGGATACTGTATTTTGGGGGTAAAAACGGAGTAACCTATTTCAATCCGAAAGATGTAAAATCCGATACAATATTTCCTCGGATTGCTTTTACAAATATCAAAATAGAGGATAGCACATATAATTTCATTCCTGAAAAACTGGAAATACCATATAAAAATCGCATAGCCTTTGAGTATGCTGCTGTTAACCCGGATAAAACTAACAATATTGATTATGCATACCAACTTATTGGGCAAGATGATGATTGGCGTACAATGGGAAAGAATAGGTATTTGGAGTTTACAAATCTTGATCCTGGTAAATATGAGTTATGGGTGAAATCTACCAACGGAGATGCACTTTGGAACAAACATTATACCAGCATTTCTTTATACGTACCCCCTCCCTGGTATATGACATGGTATTTCAGACTAAGTATGTTATTAATCGTGTTAGGATTTAGTTACAGTTACTATAGGATAAAGATAAACCAGGTAAGACGTCGTAATAGATTACTTGAAAAAGAGGTGGAAAATAGGACAAAGACTATTCGAAAAAAGAATGTAGCTCTTGAAATAGCAAAAGGAAAAACGGAAGAGGCTTATAAGCAATTGAAAAAATTGGAAGGTTTCAAGGATGAGTTTACAAGTATGCTGGCTCATGATCTCAAGAATCCTTTGGTAACCATTTTGGGATATTCTTCAGAAAATTCTTCTGATTCTAATCTTCAAAGTATTAATAAATCAGGTAAAAAAATGCTTTATTTAATCGAGAATATGCTAGAGGTACAAAAATTTGAGAATACTGATGTGAAGATCAGTGCGAATCGATATAATCTTAAAAGCCTGGTAAAGGAAGCTATAAATCAAACGGATTTATTAACAACCGAAAAGAGAATACAAGTAATTAATGATATAAACCCAGAATACAGGGTGAATGTTGATAAAGATGTGGTAGAAAGAGTTTGTGTCAATTTACTAACCAATGCTATTAAATTTTCTCATCCGGATAGTAAGATTGATTTTTTTGCCAAAGTAGAAGATGGGGAGCCAAACCGGGTTTTAGTATGTATAAAAGATTATGGTGCAGGAATACCTGAAAATCAGGTCTCTTCGATTTTTACAAAATTCTCTCAAGCAGAAGCAAGAGATTCAGGTAATGCACGCTCAACCGGATTGGGACTTACTTTTTGTAGAATGGCTATAGAGGCTCATAAAGGTAAAATTTGGGTTGAATCTGAAATTAATAAAGGAAGTTCCTTCTTTTTTACACTTCCAAGACTTCAAGATAGTGTTCTTGCTCAAAAGCAGGAGAATGTTGGAAATGATACTTACGAAAACCCTTTGTATGACCTTAAATTGGACGCAAAAGATTTAAGTTTATTGAATCCATTTTCAGAAAAAATTAATACCTTAACCATTTATGAAATGGGCGAATGGTTGGATGTTTTTGATGACTTGGTTGAGAAAGAAACAGAAAATATTAAGAGATGGAAAAATATGATGATGGAAGCCATTACTAGTTTTGATGAAAATGCCTTTTTGCACCTTAAAAAAATGGTAGAAGAGATAACTCTTAAAGAGATCGATAAAAAACCTTAGTAAACCTTAATACTCTTAATTACCTTTAAATGGAATATTCAATACTGGTTGTAGATGATCAACCAGAAAATATCAAATTTATAAGCCTTCTGTTAAAAGAAATGGGATTGGGAAAGAAAACATATTCTGCTCCCAACGGTAAAATTGCACTTGAACTGGTAGAAAAGGTTGTTCCTGATTTAATACTTTCTGATTGGGGAATGCCGGAAATGAATGGCTTAGAATTACTAAAAACTTTAAAGGCTTCCGATACGTCAAAGGACATTCCTTTTATCATGATTTCTGCTGTAAAGGTGGATGCTACATCAATGAAAGAAAGTTTTGATGCCGGGGTGCACGACTATCTTAAAAAGCCATTCGATAAACTAGAATTCATGGCCAGGATAACTGCAACTTTAAAACTGCAAGATGCCTATTTAAAGATTAAGAAGAATAATGAGGAGATTTCTAATCAAGCGACATTGATATCCCAACAACATCAAGAACTTCAAAAATTGAATGAGCTGAAAGATAAGATTTTGTCTATTATATCTCACGATTTAAGAGCACCTTTGGCTACGTTGGATGGTCTTTTGCAAATTTTTAGTGATGATGAAATTGAAATGGGACCAAATGAGCTAATTACTTATACGTCTCTTGTACAGGACGAATTACATGGTATACAATCCTTAATGGATAATCTTTTATATTGGGTAAAGTCACAATTAGCCGGGAAACAAAGGGCGAAAACAGATGTAAATATATATGAGGTAACCCAAGAGATAGCCGAACTATTTAAGGATAACATCAAAAAGAAAAATATAGATTTTTATAATCATATAAACTTTAACGATACTATTTATGGAGATAAAAATACCATATCATTTGTAATTAGAAATTTATTTGCCAACGCAATTAAATTTACTCCAGAGGGAGGTAGAATAATTTTGGATTGTGAATCAACCAATGAATTTGTTGAGATTTCTGTAATCGATAATGGAGTTGGTATGGATACAGAAACTATGAATTCAATTTTTGATGATGAAAAAGTTTCCTCTCAAAAAGGTACTTCGGGTGAGGTAGGTACTGGTCTAGGGCTTATGTTGTGTAAGGATCTAATTGAACAAAATAAGGGAACTATGTCTGTAGAAAGTGAATTAGGAAAAGGAAGTAAATTTAGCTTTACGATTCCAGTAGAAAATTAGTAGAAAATGCAAAAATTATGCAAATAACTTTTTTTATTATTAAAGATCCAACCACCTCTTAAAATTAGAGGTCCGTTCTCGAGAAACTATAATCTGTTCGTCATCTTTCGGTTTTAGCTTCAACAGTAATCTGCTGTTGAAGTAACTATGAATTTCAATCACGGCTTTTACCGAAACCATAAACTTTCGATTTATCCTGAAAAATTGAACGGGATCCAGAATATCTTCTAATTGATCGATAGAATATTCGATCGGATACTGTTGCCCTTTATGAGTGTATAGAAAAATTAACCCTTCATTGGATTTAAAGTAAGCAATATCTTCTACATCAAAAGAATTAAATTGATTGCCTACCTTCACCATAAATCGTTTTTTATATTCTTTTGAAAACAGGCTTTTAATGCGTTCAAATTTATCATCACTAAATTCTGAATCAGAGCTGATATGATTTTTTCGATATTTTGCTAAAGCATTTTGAAGATCTTTTTTGTCAATGGGTTTTAATAAATAATCGATTCCGTTATACTTAAACCCTCTAATTGCATACTCGTTGTATGCAGTAGTAAATATTATTGGGGGATGATCTTCCAGCGTATCAAGAATGTCAAATCCATACCCATCATTAAGTTGAATGTCTAAGAATATTAGATCTGGCAGTGGATTGCTTTCAAACCAATTCATACTACTTTCTACCGAGGTAAGCTGACTTGCGATCTCAATTTCGGGAGCAATTTCGCCTATCAAATTAGCTAAGCGTCTTGAAGCAATATTTTCGTCCTCAATGATTACTGCTCTCATCTTATGAAACTTTGGTTATAGCAATTTCTTTAATGGATTTTGACAACATAGGAATCGTGACTTTAAAATATCCGTTTTCTGTGTCAATTACTACTTTTTGGTTGGTATAAAACGAATATCTCTTTTTTATGTTTTTAAGCCCAAGCTTTGTGGATTCTTCTTTTTGTTTCCTAACATGCAGATTATTCTGAATTACAATGCTCTCTTTATCAACAGAAATTATACTTATTTCTAATGGTTTTTCTTTTGAAAAATAGTTGTGTTTCAACGCATTTTCAACTAGCATCTGTAATGTGAGTGTAGGTATCAAGAATTCTTTTGGAGCAATAGAAATATGGGTGGTAATACATAGAGCTCCTTCGTGCCTCACGTTCATCATAAATATAAAAGAATCTAAAAAAACTAATTCTTTTTCCAGGCTTACCAAATCTTCTTCACGATTATCAAGAATATATCGATAACAAGAAGCTAGTCTTGACACAAAATCTGAAGCAAGATCCCGGTCTTCATACATTAACGAAGTTAAAGTGTTCAGACTATTAAATAAGAAATGAGGACTTATCTGATTTTTTAACGATTTATATTTAGAAGTCATGGCCTCTTTTTTGAGCTTATTCATATTGTTTTCTAACTCTTTCTTTTGCTTCAGAGCAAAATAGAACATATTGAAGAGAATCGCAGCAAAGCCTAGAACTGCTGCCCTAAAAAAATCAATCCTAAATCGCAACCAAGGATCATCTGCATCAATTTTACAAAGGTGATCAAGCTCAAAAATCGCCAAATAATATAGTAATGCGGCTACAGGAAGAATAATTAGTAGGTTGATTCCTAGTATTTTAATACCGTTTGACATGTCAAGGGTCTTACCAATATCATTATTTAATTCACGGCGTATCAACCAATCGTTGAATTCCCAAGCTAGCATCAAAAGAAAAAAAGCACTGAAATAATAAAAAATCCCGGTAGCATCAAATACGGTCCCATCATCATCATCATGGTCTATCGTTAATTTTACCAGGAAATAAACCAGATTAATAATTAGAAAACGTATGGCAAATACTTTTATATATCCTTTTGAAATCATATAACAATTATGATAATAGTATGTATAAAGATACATAACTCATTCACAATAGCGACTTCGTAATCGGTTCGGTTGTCAAATTAAGAGTTGAACCGTAGAAAACCAGATCTGACCCGAAAAAATGATATAGATAGGTATAATTATGACTTTAACGTAAACTTTTGGCATTTCAGGAGTAAAAATATCAGTTCAGATTATTTGAGTTTCAATCTTTTTGATAAGCGTGCAACTTTGGATAAAATCTTTAAAACCAAAGACATTATGAAAAAGATTGTTTTCATCACTTTTATTTTAACAGCATATATAGCCAGTGCGCAGACCGGTGTAATTAAAGGGACCATTGTCGATAAACAGTCAGAAACTCCTTTGGTAGGAGCAACTATAGAATTGCTTAATGCAGAAGTAACCAATGGCGTGGTAACCGATATAGACGGGTATTTTGTGTTAGAAAACGTTCCCGTTGGACGCCAAACTATACGAGTAAGTTATATTGGTTTCGAATCCATAACATTGCCCAATATTGTAGTAACTTCTGGAAAAGATGCTGTTATAAATCTATCGTTAATTGAAGCCTTTGATCAATTAGATGAAGTAATAATCACTAATGAGAATGCCAAGGCAAAGGCAATTAATAAGCTCGCCTCTGTATCTGCTCGTCAGTTTGGAGTCGAAGAGGTGACCCGTTTTTCTGGTGGAAGAAGTGATGTAGGAAGATTGGCGGCTAATTTTGCAGGAGTATCTGCGCCCGATGATAGTCGTAACGATATTGTAGTAAGAGGTAATTCACCAGTTGGATTGTTATGGAGGCTAGAAGGTGTGCCTATCCCCAGTCCCAATCATTATTCAACCCTTGGAACCACAGGAGGTCCGGTTTCTGCTCTAAACCCTAATTTATTGAAGAATTCTGATTTTATTACCTCGGCTTTTCCTTCAGAATACGGAAATGCAATTGGTGGCGTATTTGACCTTGGTTTTAGAAAAGGAAATCTTGATGATTATGAATTCACCGGACAGGTAGGAATTTTTACAGGAGTAGAAGCCATGACTGAAGGCCCATTGGGAAAAAATAAAGGCTCTTTCTTAATAGCCGGAAGATATTCACTTGTCGGAATTTTAGGAGTTGGTGCAGGAGGGACTTCGGCGGCGCCAAATTATAGTGATATCTCTTTTAATATTGATTTTGGAAAAGGTAAACTTGGAAACTTATCATTATTCGGAATTATTGGTTTTTCTGATATCGAATTTCTTGGAGATGATATCGATGAAGACGATCTATTTGCCGCTGAAGATGAAAATACCTTTGTAGATTCTGGTTTCGGAGTAGTAGGGCTGAAACATCAAATTGGTATCGGAAAGAACTCTTTTTTAAGAACCATCGTTTCGGGATCATATTCGATCAATGATTTTATTGCAGATCGCTTTATTGATAAAGACACTCCGCAAGAAAGAATCATTAGATATACCGAAGCCGATAATACCGAATCAAGACTTACATTTTCAACATTATTTAATAGCAAACTAAGTAATAAAGCGACTTTGAGAACTGGAATTTTGTTAGAAAACTTTCAAATAGAATCTTTAGAAAGAGATCGCTTAGAGCAACCCGATAATGATGGTGATGGTGATCCCGATTTGTTTACGTTTACCGATATTGATGAAAATTTGAGTATCGTTCAGCCATATATTCAAACACAACTTAGGTTAACAGGAAAATTAACATTAAATGCTGGGGTTCACGGGCAGTATAGTACCCTAAACGAGCAATTTGTAATTGAACCCAGAGCAGGACTTACCTATAAAGCTGGGCAAAACCATAGTTTTAACCTAGGATATGGATTGCATCATCAACCCGTTTCGTTACCCCTATTATTTTTGAATGAAGAAATTAACGGAGCGCTAGAGCAAACAAATCTTGATCTCGATTTTGTGAGAAGCAGTCATTATGTTTTAGGATATGATGTGAGAATTAGTAAAGGTTGGAGAGGTAAATTTGAAGTGTATTATCAGGACATCGATAATGCGGCAGTAGAGTCTTTTCCGTCCAGTTACTCTTCATTGACAGAAGGTGCAGATTTTGGATTTCAGAACGATCGGGTGTCCTTGGTAAACGAAGGAACCGGATTTAATCAAGGTATCGAACTTACCTTAGAGAAATTCTTTAGCGACGGTTATTACGGGTTATTAACTACTTCTTTGTTTGAAAGTAAATATGAAGGTAGTGATAGGATTGAGCGTAATACACCTTTTAACAACGGATATGTGGTAAATCTCCTGGCCGGGAAAGAATTTAAAATCGGTAAAGGAGGAAAAAATGTGCTATCCCTTGATACTCGAGTTACCCTATCCGGAGGAAGATATTTTACACCTGTAAACCTCGAAGCTTCTCAACAAGCCGGTTTTGAAGTACTGAGAGAAGATCTTGCCTTCAGCGAGCAGGCTGATGACTATTTTAGATGGGATGTAAAGCTTGGGTATAAAATTAATAGTAGGTCCAAAAAACGTTCGCATCAGTTTTATGTAGATCTTCAGAATGTAACCAACAACGGAAATATTTTTGTACGTCGCTATAATCGATTAACCAATCAGGTAGACGAAGTGGATCAAATCGGCTTCTTTCCAGATTTTGGATATAAGTTTCAATTTTAGTTTGGTTTTTAAGTTTGTTTAGAGTGATAGTTTGCTATGCTTTCTTCCCCTGGAGGGGGAAGGAGCAATAGTAAACTGAAAAATAGAAGGATATAATGAAAAAATTAGCCTATATAGTGCTTGTACTCTTCCTTCTGATCATAGTGTACTATAGAAGAATTAAAAAGTGGTATGTGAATAAATTATGTAATTATGAAAAAGACAATCGTAATAGTTCTTATCTTATCTCTGATTTTTATAGGTTTTGTAAAAGTTGGGGAGCAGCCATCAAAGGATAATTTTATGAAAAGTGAATTAAATACAATAGAAAAGTATTTGGTGCATAGAGACAGTCTTAATACTGAAGTGTCTAAAGTGGCTGTAGCTTGGCATTTAGATCATAGTTTAAAGGTAATTAATGGTATTTGTGATACATTACAAGCATCAGATCCAAAAAAATATAAGAAGAAGTTTAATGTCCCCAGATTGTTTTCTTTTACTTTTGGATTTATTCCAAGAGGTAGAGCACAATCACCAAAATCGGTATTGCCACCTGATACCATAAAGACAGGTGATATTGTCAAACAGTTGGCATTGGCAAGAGACAAAATGGTTGGTTTGGATGCTTTGGATGAAAAAACAAACTTTAGGCACCCGGTTTTTGATCGATTAAATAAAAAACAGGCAAAACGATTTATCGAAATCCATACTCGGCATCATCTTAAGATCGTTAAGGATATTTTGAAAGAATAATGAAGTATTTTATTTAAACATTATAAACGCCAATATGCATTTTTTCAATAAACGCAAGCAAGGCAAGAATAAAAATAAATGTTGCAATACTAAACCCTAAGATTCTTTTTTGTTTTTTTCTTGTTTTCATTGTATCCAATTGTTATTGTTTTCCTATTTCATTAGTGTTAGGTTAATTAGAGATGTTACAAAATTTAACTTTTTGAAATTCATTTACTAATTTTTATCAGTTCAGCGCTAAATTTCTTTGGCTCATCGGTTGGTATTTCATGAAAAGATTGATCAAAATAGATGATTTGTTTTTGATCGGCCTTTAAGTTGGTATAATACTTTTCTGCGATAGCATAGTTTGTTATAAAATCATTTTTACTGAGAAAAAAATAAATCGGACAGCCAATCTCTGGAGCTTTCTCCGCATAATTTATTTTAGATGCTTCTTGGAATATGTCCATCCATTTTTGGGACCATTCTTCAAATAAAGATTTTGGGTACTGTCTATTAGATACTTTTTTATTGAAGAAATGAGCTGTCCATTTTCTTTGATAATACAACTCCTCCCAAGAATGAAAAGGAATATTTATTTTCGAGATTTCTTCTATAGCTGTTTTATTATTCGAGTTTTGAACTTTTTCCTTTAAAAGCTTTAATGTCAATTCTTCACTTTCATTACCATGAATAATAGAACTAACTGATATGTAGGCATGTAATAATTCGGGATGTTCATTTGCAAAATTTAATCCTAAGAAACCTCCCCAAGAGAATCCAACCAGATATAATTTCTCTTTTTTAAATTTTTTCAACAGGTAATCTACAACCTCTTTTGTATCCTTATGCATTTGTTCTAGGGCGATTGTATCGTTCTGCTTATTCCAGGCAGCTGTGATTCCTGTATCGCGCTGATCCCATTGCGCTACTATAAAATCCTTTTTGAGATGTTTAATAAATTTTTTTGAGTACGCTCTGGAGGAAAAGCCTGGACCACCGTGTAAAAACAGTAATAGAGGTTTTGAATCATCGTCTGATTTGGCACCAATCCATTGTTTTATTCCTCCTATTTCTACACCTTCATGAGTTTTAACCTGTTTCTGGGCTTTTATAGTGCTGATTATAAATAATGATAAAAGGAATGTGTAAAGTATTTGTGGTTTCAAAATTAAAAGTTTTTGTGTTTGGTAAATTAACAAAAAGTATGCCTTGCTATTCTTAACTTATTACTAATTTAAAAATAGGAAGTAAAATACTAAAGACTTTTTCTTACATTTAATAGCACAATAATCGCTCTAAAACCAAAGATCACATGGATACTTCTTCTATCACCGTTTCAACCGAAAAAAGCTATACACATTACCGGGTTTGTAATTTCTGTGAAGCCATGTGTGGGCTTGAGATCACGCACGATGGTAAACAAGTGCTTAGTGTAAAAGGAGATGAAAAAGACCCTTTTAGTAAAGGGAGTATCTGTCCCAAAGGTGCTGTGATCGGCGAAATGTACAATGATCCCGATCGGTTGAGAAAACCTCTAAAAAAGACAAATACCGGTTTCGTAGAAGTTGATTGGGAAGAGGCATTCAATATTGTGGGTAAAAGGCTTAATGCTATTAGAGATCAATATGGTAACGATGCTATTGGGCTGTATTTTGGTAACCCTACTGTGCATAATTATGGAGCTATGATGTATGTAGGAGCTTTTAAAAAAGCGATACGATCCAAAAATAACTATACAGCTACCTCTATGGATCAATTGCCACACCATTTTGCCTCCCATTTTATGTTTGGCAGCGGGATGATTATGCCCATACCTGATATTAATAGAACCGAGTATATGATTATTATGGGAGCAAATCCCTCGGCATCCAATGGTAGTATAATGACTGCCGCAGGAGTACAAAAACGATTACGAGATATACAGCAACGGGGCGGTAAATATATTGTGATTGATCCCCGAAGAACCGAAACGGCAAAGTCGGCAGATGAGCATTTGTTTATTCGACCAGGCACCGATGTGTATTTTCTGCTAGCCATGTTGCATATTATTGTTATAGAGAAGAAATATAATCTTAAACAACTAACGCCTCATATTAATGATCTTGATATTGTATTGTCAATTGCAGAACCGTATGCACCAGAAAAAATTTCATCAATCACGGGCATTGCTGCCGAAGATATTAAACGAATCACGAATGAATATATAGATGCCGAAAAAGCGGTGCTGTACGGTAGAATGGGAGTAAGTACTCAGGAATACGGTGGTTTGTGTCATTGGTTGATCAATCTGATCAATATTCTTACCGGACATTTGGATACTGAAGGAGGTGCAATGTTTACAAATCCTGCTGTACCAATGGTACGAAATAAGGTAGGACATAATCCGTATGGCAGATGGAAGAGTCGAGTACGAGATTTGCCAGAGTTTGAGGGAGAGCTGCCTGTTTCAACCATGGTAGAAGAAATAATTACCAAGGGTAAGGGTCAAATCAAAGCAATGATCACTCATGCTGGTAACCCAGTACTATCAACCCCAAACGGGGGACGTTTGGATCAAGCGCTGGAAGGACTAGATTTTATGGTATCAATAGATATTTACCTGAATGAGACAACCAAACACGCTGATATAATTCTACCACCTACAACAGGTTTAGAAATAGACCACTATGACCTTATATTTAACAGCTTTGCTGTTTCAAATACCGCAAAGTTTTCAGAAGCGTTATTTCCACCAAAAGATGGACAGCTTCACGATTGGCAGATTTTCAAGGCATTGACCAAACGATTGTCAAAAAAGAAGCTTTCATGGATGTATAAGATCAGTACACCAAAGATGTGGTTAAGATTGGCTTTGCTTAATGGACCGTATGGTAATTTCAGTGGTATAAAACAATTGTTTACTGGGCTTAACCTACGTAAGATTAGAAAATCGCTTCATGGTGTGGATTTAGGCCCGTTAACCCCAATGTTTCCGAAGTTATTAAGAACTGAAGACCGAAAAATTCACCTTGCACCAAAACTATTTTTGGAACAGTTAGCGGTACTACATACAAAGTTTTCTACCGATAAAGATACACTTGGGGATAATGAATTCCGTTTAATCGGAAGAAGACATTTGCGTAGTAATAATTCCTGGATGCATAACGTGGATAAGCTGATGAGTGGTAAAAACCGATGTACTGTTATGATGAATCCCTTGGATGCAGAACGATTAGGGCTTACCAAAGAAGATGAGGTTATGGTAAAATCCAGAGTAGGAGAGGTTAAAATACCTATTGAAGTGACCAAAAATATGATGCCAGGAGTAGTAAGTATACCCCATGGTTTTGGACACACTAGAAAAGGCTCCCGATTAAAAGTGGCAGAAGCTCATGCCGGAGTAAGTTTTAATGATATATCCGATCATGATCGGATGGATACGTTAACAGGAAATGCAGCATTTTCTGGTCAGGTCGTTACTATTTCTAAATGAGAGTTTATACCATTGATTTCTTTATATAGGAAGACTTTTCAAATTCGCGTATGTTGATAGAAAGAATAGGGACATCGGGAAACATGGATTTCAAAGTGCTTACAATTTTTCTTGATAGATTAGCTTTTTGCTCATCATTTCTACCTTCCATGATATTTCCAAATACATGGATAAAATCATCTTTTGTATTCCCAATGGTATAATATTTAAAAGGGTTAATTCTTACTTTGATATCGCCTTCGGCAAAAAGTTTGGTGGATTCAGCAGCATTATAAACTGCCGTTATGATTTCTTCAGGAGATTTTAATTCAATGATATGCTCTGAGCAGTCTAAAATAAAATGTGGCATATATTTTATGATCTTTACTAGTGATTGTTTTGAAAATATTCTTCTATCTGTGCAATTCTTTTTTCTTTTTCGCGATCGGTCAACCAACTTGCTTTGAAGCTGTTTTTTGCAAGTTGAGTGATTTGCTTTTTTGAAAGATTGAGCGCTTGAGTTATACCCAGGTAATTCTCATTCATATATCCTCCAAAATAAGCGGGATCATCAGAATTTACTGTTACCAGTAAGTTTTTTTCTATCATTTTTGGTATAGGATGATCTTTTAGATCGGTCACTACTTTTAACTCTAGATTAGATAGAGGACATACGGTAAGTGGCATTTGTAAATCAGCTAATCGTTCTACCAGTTTATCATCATCCAAACAACGATTACCATGATCAATTCGAGTCACTTTCAATAAATCCAGCGCTTCCCAGATATATTCTGCGGGGCCTTCTTCTCCGGCATGTGCTACTGTAATAAATCCTTCTTCCAGTGCCTTAGCAAAAACACGTTCGAATTTAGATGGTGGATTTCCAACTTCTGAAGAGTCTAAACCAACTGCACTTATCCAGTTTTTATAGGTCAGGGCATCTTCAAGTGTTTTAAATGCAGAGGCTTCATCCAGATGTCGTAAAAAAGACATGATTAACTTAAAACTAATGTCTAATTGTTGCTCTCCATCCTGTAAGGCTCTATAAATACCTTTAATAACCGTGTCAAAAGCGATACCTCTATCGGTATGTGTTTGAGGATCAAAGAATATCTCTACATGCACCACATTTTGCTCATGTACTTTGGTGAGATAAGCCCAGGTTAGATCGTAAAAATCTTGTTCTTCTATTAAAACATTGGCTCCGGCATAGTAGATATCCAAAAACTCTTGAAGATTATTAAAGCTGTATGCTTTTTTTAGCTCGTCTACAGAGTTGTATTTGATTTTCTTATTGTTTCTTTTGGCAATTTCAAACATCAGCTCTGGTTCAAACGTACCTTCAATATGCAAATGAAGTTCGGCTTTTGGAATGCCTTCAATAAATTTTTTGATTGTAGTTGTACTCATAATAACCTTGATATTCTTAAGAGTTCCTTCTCCTTGGACGACATTGCGATAGCAATGGGCGAGAAGAAGCTAGGTGTTAGGATGAGGTTTTTTTTGATCCGAAACCCTCACCTTAATCTTCTCCCAGAGGGAAAGGAAACATGGATTTTTATAATTTAGTTAGACTTATTCGTAACTTTTATTAGTCATATTCCATAGTCTACACTTTTTGTTTTTGTATTTTGTCCTGCAACATTTTTATCTCATCACGCAATCGTGCTGCAGTAATGAAATCAAGTTCTTTGGAAGCTTTTTCCATTTCTTTACGCACATTACGAATCCTGGTTTCTAATTGTTCTTTGGTATAATACGCTGTTTCTTCTTCTGCAGCTTTCAATGACGGAGCGGCTTCAAATTGATAAGGCTCTACTTTCTTGCCTGCTAATGCACTATCTAATGATTTTTTAATCGCTTTTGGAGTGATGCCATGTTCGGTATTATAAGCGATTTGTTTGGCGCGGCGGTATTCAGTAGCATCAATTGTTTTCTGCATGCTATCGGTTATTTTGTCGGCATACATGATTGCTTTTCCATTTATATTTCGTGCAGCTCTACCTACGGTTTGGACTAGCGACCTTTTGTTTCTTAAAAAACCTTCTTTATCTGCATCTAGAATGGCAACTAGCGACACTTCAGGTAAATCAAGCCCCTCTCGAAGTAGATTCACTCCAATTAATACATCAAAAATCCCTTTTCTTAGGTCTTGCATGATTTCCACACGTTCTAGGGTATCTACGTCACTATGAATATAACGACAGCGTACATCGATTCGAGTAAGATATTTGGCAAGTTCTTCTGCCATTCTTTTGGTTAATGTAGTTACTAAAATACGTTCGTCGACTTCGATTCTTTTATGGATTTCTTCAATAAGATCATCAATCTGATTTAGACTCGGGCGTACTTCAATTTCGGGATCCAATAGTCCTGTAGGCCTAATGATTTGTTCTACATAGGTTCCTTCACTTTTTTGTAATTCATAATCGGCCGGGGTTGCGCTTATATACATTACTTGATTTTGAAGTGCCTCGAGTTCTTCAAATTTTAAAGGACGGTTATCCATAGCAGCAGGAAGCCTGAAACCATATTCTACTAAATTTTCTTTTCTGGATCGATCTCCACCATACATAGCATGCGTTTGTGGTATTGTAACGTGGCTTTCGTCAACAATCATTAGATAATCATCCGGAAAGTAATCTAGTAAACAGAAAGGTCTTGTGCCGGGTTCTCTGCCATCTAAGTATCTGGAATAATTTTCAATCCCAGAGCAATACCCTAATTCTTTAATCATTTCGAGGTCAAAATTAGTACGTTCTTCTAATCGTTTAGCTTCGAGTGGTTTTCCTATTTCCCTGAAGTATTCGACTTGTTTACCTAAATCCAGCGCTATCTGGTCTATAGCATTATTCAAAATATCCGGAGAGGTTACAAACATGTTTGCGGGATATATATTTAACCGGTCATACTTTTCTATGATTGCGTTAGTTTGTACATCAAAAGCTTCAATTTCTTCGATCTCATCACCAAAGAAATGTACTCTAAATGCATCATCTGCATAACTAGGGAAGATATCAACAGTGTCTCCTTTAATTCTGAAGTTTCCGTGTTTGAATTCTCCCTCAGTTCTTGAATATAAACTTTGCACCAAACGATGCAATAATGCAGTTCTGGATACAAACTGACCCGATTCTATCGAAATTACATTTTTTTGAAATTCTGCAGGATTACCAATACCGTATAAACAAGATACTGAAGCAACCACCAAAACATCTCTTCTGCCAGAAAGTAAGGAAGAAGTGGCGCTTAAGCGTAGCTTTTCAATTTCTTCGTTAATAGATAGGTCTTTTTCGATATACGTTCCAGAGGTAGGAATATAGGCCTCGGGTTGGTAATAATCATAGTAAGAGACAAAGTATTCTATTGCATTTGTCGGAAAAAATTGTTTAAACTCAGAATATAACTGTGCGGCTAGGGTTTTGTTATGTGCTAATACCAAAGTAGGGCGCTGAACCTTCTCGATGACATTGGCCGCAGTAAATGTTTTTCCAGATCCTGTAACTCCCAAAAGTGTTTGGTATTTTTCGTTTGATTCTATACCTTCTACAAGTTGCTTTATTGCTTCTGGTTGATCTCCGGTGGGTTTGAATTCTGATTCAAGTACGAACTTCATGTATCCTCTTTCTTTTTAAGAATAAAGATACTGAATACTATGAATAGTTTTATCTAATTAAAGAGAAACTTCCGGTAAGTGTTCTGCCGTCTTCCAGCTCTATCCGATACCAATATTCACTAGAGGGCATTGGTCGACCATTAAATGTTCCGTCCCAACCATTTCCACCGATTCTAACTTGTTTTATTAATTTGCTATGACGGTCAAAAATATAAATTAAAGAGCCAGACAATATTTGGTTTGAAGCTCCTTCTGCATTCCATGTTTCATGAAAACCATCGCCATTTGGAGTAAAATATTTCGGAATTACTCCAATTACTGAAATATTTTGGGTAGTGATAGGTAGGCAACCATTTTTATCTCTCACATAAACTATATGAAATCCAGGAGGTACATTGGTAAACGTGGGATTGTCTTGATACGAACTGATTACTCCATCAATTTCTATGGCATATTCATAATCTCCTTCACCTTGAGCGTTTATGGTTATGGTATTATTTTCGCGTTCATCATTTACTTCTATGGATTGAATTAAAGGAGCCTCCGAAGCGATTACCTCTACAACTCTGTCCTTACTGCACCCGGTTTGAGCATTGGTAACAGTAACCATATAAGTTCCAGATTGACTAATACTTATAGTTTCTGTTTGATCATTGCTAGACCATAAATAGTTGAATAGGGATGGATCGGTTCCTGGAGGTAATCCAGCATCCACTATAATTTCAGTTTGATTTTGGCATAAAAAATATTCTTCTTCAACCAAAATATCAGGTGGTCTATTTAAGAATACTTGAACCTGTCTGTCCTTACTGCACCCGGTTTGAGCATTGGTAACAGTAACCATATAAGTGCCAGATTGACTAATACTTATAGTTTCTGTTTGATCATTGGTAGACCATAAATAGTTGAATAGGGATGGATCGGTTCCTGGGGGTAATCCAGCATCTACTATAATTTCAGTTTGATTTTGGCATAAAAAATATTCTTCTTCAATCAAAATATCAGGTAATCTATTTAAGAATATTTGAACCTGATTTATACTAGCGCATTGATTGATACTATTTTCGACCCTGACAAAAACTACATCTTGTCCTTGGGTGTAAGGTACACTGTTTGTATATGTTGTAATCGAATTGGATTCACTAAGTGCATCTTCAATATTTTGGAAGTAAGAAATCGATAGATTAGTACTATTACTTCCTGTAAGGATTTGATTATTAAATTGTGTTAGATCAATTTCTGTAACCCCATCTTCGGTTCCGTCATCATCATTGTCGCATAGTATAAATGATGATGGTACGATGATCTGTGGCTCATCAAAAACAGTTAGGGTAAACGAATCGACTGCAAAACATTCTGAGATTACATTTTCGACCCGGACATATATCCTTTCTATACGTTCTATATTTGAATATGGGCTGGATAAAGGATTAGCTCCAACGCTGGCATCTTCTTCTGTGTTGTGATATGTAATTATTACATTGGTTTGTGATCCCTGTATTAGTGGTGTATTGCTATCTAAATTAAAAGTAGAAAGTCCATCATTTAGATCACCTGTATCGTCACATTTTGAAAGATCTAAATTGGTAGAATTTATTGCTGCTTCATTAACAGGATAGTCTGGAAGGGTTGCAGTTCCTGTAAATTCGATATTAAAACCTTGGTTGTTTCTTAAAAAATTATCTATCAGGATATAATATTCTTCTCCTGTAAGGGCATCTATAGATCTTACAAATCCGTCACCGAAGGCGTTTTCACTTAGGTCTGCTGCAGCATCTCGAAGTCCTGTTATTGTGCCATAATTAGGGAAAGCAAAAGAACAGCGTATAGGGCTACCAAGGTTACTACAATCAAGATTAGGACCGTATATAGCAAAATCATAATCCTCAGCTGGGTCTGGAGATTCTGGAGTAATGATAAATGCCAATGTTCCCGACTGTACAATGTTCACTTTGATCCACAAACTCTGATTTTCAAGGATAATACACGATGGACGATTGTTACCAGGTAATGAAAAATCATTAATTCCGAACCCATTAGAATTTAAGTCCAGATTAGTATCTCCACATATGGTAATAGCATTTACACAATCTGTTGGTTCATTTTGTGCATAGCTCGAAAAAAATGCGAGAACGTGTATTAACACAAAAACAAGTAGTAATTTTTTCATTGATATACTCATGTTTACCTACAAATATACTCATGTTTACTTACAAATATGCTCATGTTTACTTACAAATATGCTCATGTTTACTTACAAATATACTAACTAATAATAAACCACTATGTTTTTAAATAATTAAAACAGGCTTTCTTGATAAAAAAACCTAGAGATCCCTCTTTTTAAGCAATGCGTATGAAAAATAGATAAACAATGCCGTCCAAACTAATACGATTAAAATTTCATACCAGTGTACTCCATAATCCTTTTGAAATGATTCTCCTAGGCCGCCGTAAATGTTTTTCCCGACCCTGTTACTCCTAAAAGTGTTTGGTATTTTTCTTTTGATTCAATACTCTTGACTAGTTGCTGTATAGCGTCAGGTTGATCTCCTGTGGGTTTAATTCTGATTCAAGTACGAACTTCGTGTAGCCTCTTTCTTTTTAAGAATAAAGATACTGAATACACACGAGAGAACACTTTAAAACCGAGCCGTTTTTGATACTCTTAACGTTTGACTTACAGATCCCTCTTTTTTAATAATGCATAAGAAAAATAGATAAAAACTACTGTCCATACCATAACAATTAAAATCTCATACCAATGTACTGCATAATCCTTTTGAAATGATTCTCCTAATTGGTTAGCAGCCGATTGTATGAAATTAAGTCTGCTAAAAGGTTCGCTAATTAAATTATCCATTGACTCTAAAGGAAAGAATTGTACGATGTTATCTGCAATATCAGTTCCTTTAAATACTTTGAACTTTAATACCGCGTAGATAATATTTTCTACAATCCACCAAATAAATAAAAAGCCTAATGCAAATGCAGATCGTTTAACAAAAATCCCCAGGAACATGCAAAAAGCAAAGAAACCGATGAGTTTAACGAAATAAGCAATAACATATTCGAGGTCTGAAAAGATAATAGACAATTCATTGTAGTCTGAAAAGCTTAACCCTAATATCATAGATACGATAAATAAGAACAGGGTAGAAACCAAAGAAAAAACAAGTACTGTCAAAAACTTAGAGCCTATAAATTCTTTTTTGCTTAATCCATCAATAAGATTTTGCTTTAAGGTACGATGACTATATTCATTAGCCATCATTGATACAATAACTATGGCTAAAAACAATTTGGCCCAAGAACCAATAAAGGTATTAAAGTGCCAGATATACGGAAAATTGAAAATCCCTTGATCAGCGATTCTAAATTTTACTCCCGCAAAATTAAATTCTATAGAAGCAATCAAAGCTATAAAAGTGATCAAAACAAAATATGTGATTGTAATTACCTTTGCGGCTTTGTTATATCGTAATTTTTGAAATTCTATATTGAGTAATCGTAACATGGCTTTAGTTTTGTTTGTTGGTTAATTGTAAGAATTGTTCTTCAAGGCTCTCTTTTCGTTTTACAAGATGCGTAAGAACTATTCCTTCGTTAAATAATTGCCTGTTAAGACTTTCTTCATCTAATTCATTAGTTAAAAAAGCAACAATTTTATCACCTTCTTCTTTTACATTACCAAAAGCATCATTTTTGGATAACCATTCTTTTAAAACACCATTTTGATTACTTTTTAATTCAAAGAATCCATGGCTAGCATTCATTTCATCAACGGGTCCAGAATACAATTTCATCCCTTTTCGTATAATAACCACATGGCTACAAACTTTTTCAACCTCGTCCAGCAAGTGAGAAGCCAATAAGATAGTGGTGCCTTTGGAAGCGATCTTTTTGATAATCTCTCTTATTTGATGTATCCCTTGGGGATCCAGGCCATTGGTAGGTTCATCCAGGATTAATATTTCTGGATCGTTTAGCAATGCAGAGGCAATTGCCAAACGCTGTTTCATTCCTAAAGAAAATGTTCTGAACTTACTATCCTTACGGTCCAATAACCCTACTATTTCGAGTTTTTCTTCAATCCTATCAGAGGGAACTCCTTTGATCTGGCATACCAGTTTCAGATTTTGAGCAGCGGTCATGTAGGGGTAAAAATTAGGTCGCTCAATAATGGCTCCTACTTTTTTCAGAGCCTCGTGGGTAGAAGTATTACCATCGAACCAGCTAAACGCTCCTGATGTTCTATTTACTACATTAAGTACAATACCAAGCGTGGTTGATTTTCCACTCCCGTTAGGGCCCAAAATACCATAAACATTTCCTTTCTTTATGGTAAACGAAAGATCTTTTACTGCTGTAATAGGACCAAATTTCTTGGTAAGATTAGTAAGTGTTAGAATATTTTCCAATTGAAATTATTTTGGCGGTTATATAAAACAAGACGACAAGTAGTGGTTTTTGTTACAAAAAATAGTTACTTCCTGTTAATTGATTGTTTTGGTGTTTGGGATTTGAAATTTGTAACTTGCTTGTCTTAGAGAAGTATGTTATGGAAGAAAAATTAATGTCGAAAAAAAAACCAACGTATCCTATTAACGATGAGTTGGATAAATATCTAAAGGAATGTAATCGAAAAATAAAAATCCCGGTATTTTATGATGATTTACTTCGGTTCTCTGGCTCGGTTGTGGTGTATGATAGTAACGACGAGGATACATTGTGGATACGTGTGTATTATGAGGAGCATGAAAGGCCTGAAATAGAATCCAGTCTGAAGAAAGTGTATACCATACTTCATTCTGACGGTAATGAGGATGCCATAGAGTTTTTGAATATTGATGCAATTGACTATTGTACCTTCGGAAACTCAAAACCCTTCAGAATAAAAGTTAGAAATATTCTTAATGATAACTATACCTACATATATGTTAAAAAGGCAGACGCCTCACGGATCTATGGATTAGAGTTGGAACATATGTTCTCTCCCAACCGTATTAATTTTTTGGTCTATAAAAACACACTAATCGAAGAGCATATCGCTGGTATCCCAGGGGATGTTTTTATTAAGGATTTTCTTCCGGATCTTAGTGATCAAGCTAAATCGCAAATAGCCAAGGAATTTGTGAAGTTTAATGAACGTTGCCAGATGCGTTTACTGGGAGATATGCGTTCGTATAATTATGTGATCATACCTATTCATGATTTTGATCATGTAGAATATAAAATAAGGGCCATTGATTTTGATCAGCAATGTTATGAAGGAAAATTGAAAGTGTATCAACCACAATTTTTTAAGGAAAATTTTAAAATGGTTGATATAGTAATGGGCAAATTACAACCCAATTCGATTGAGCAATATAAAAAAGAAGAACGTTCTATTTTGGCGAAAAGAATTCTAACCTCAAGATCGAGATATGAGACTTTGGTAGCATGTATGTGTAAAGATACCATTTCTACCAAGGAAAATTTGAACGAACTACGTGAGCATTTGTATAATTTTACGTTAGACCTTAAATTTCGTCGAAGTCAATCAATGGGTGAGGTTCTCAAAACCGGACTGGATTTTGTGCGCCGTAATTATGAGAATGTGAATATGAAGAACTTGTTAGATACGTAAAACAATGCTGCTATTCTTTTTTATAATATCCCTATACCAAGTAGAATTGAAAAAACAATGAGTAAAATTCCAACAATAATCTGTATTGTATTTATGGTGATTTTCTTTAAAAACTTATTGCCAATATAGGCTCCGATAAAAGCCATTGCACTGGCAGTAATTAGCAAAGGGTAGTTAAGCTTATCTCCCAATTGCCAGATATCTTTTGCATATATAGAGATTCTAGACACATCTATAAAACAAGCAATAACTACTCCCGTAGCTATAAAAGCTTCTTTGGTAAGTTTGGCGCGTATCAAAAAAGCGGTTCGTAAGGCACCTTGATGACCAGATAATCCACCAAAAAAACCACTTAATGCGCCACCTAATGGTAGGTATTTGGTATCAATTTCTAATCTTTTAAGTTTCGGAATTAGGTCAAACAACGAAAAGAAAATAAGCAACAAAGCAATACAGATTTTCACAACAGTTATTTGATATGGTTTGCTTGCAATTTGATATGAAAACAGGGGTTCAACTTCTGTAAGTGCGCCAAGAATATAAGCTCCCAGAAAAGCGAAAACAATAGCGGGTAAACCAAAGCGCAATACAGTTCTTACATTTGCCTTTTTTCCTATAAGACTAAGTTTAAAAATATTGTTCAGTAAATGTACAATAGCAGTCAAGGCGATAGCAATATCGATAGGGAAGAAAAGTGCAAACACTGGCATAAGCAAAGTGCCCAATCCAAAACCAGAAAAAAAAGTTAATCCGGATCCTAATAAAGCGACTATGCCAACCAGAACAAAATCCACAATTTGTTATGATTTTTGCTCTTTGTTGAAATATACAAGATAGTAGTACATCTGTTTTTCTTCGTCCCAACCTTTTTCTACAAATTTTTCAGCAGACTCCGGATTAATAAAGTCCATTTTGATCTGTACATTGGTGTCAAGACTAATCACGTTTTTCATTTTTTTGCGAGCTGCGGTCACTGCATTATTAGCAATAGGGAAGGAAGTAAGGTCCTCAATCTGGTATTTTGGTGCTTTCTCTACTTTGTAATGCTTAAATTCAGGTATTAGATCCGGATTATCAATTACATCATTTAAGAAGGCTGTTTCTTCAAATTCATCATTTTTGGCAAAGTGATTCACCGCACGATTCATAAACATCACCTCTTCTTTTTTATCTTCTGCAGGTAAAACCACATCTTTGGCAAAGTCCTGGCAGAATTTCATATATTTTTTAGTATAGAAATTCTCATCTGCAAAAGCTTTAACTCCTAAAAAGTGCTCTAGCCAATACTTGGTGTCATATTTGTTCGAATCTACAGACAAGATTTTATAACCTTCCTCTTTTTTATGATTAAAGATTAAGCATCCTTTATCTAGTTTATTTAGGTTTACCCCTTGTTGAATTAATAACTCAATGTTTGACTCTTTTTCTTCAAACTGAAGAAAATCGTGTTTTAATTCTGATTTAAAAATCCCTAAGGCAGAGACCTTTTCATTATCAATAGTCACATTATCAAGATAGGTAACATACACTTCGCCACTTTTGATATGAGGGTGTTGTGATTGCTCATAAAGTAGAGAGGCAATTCGCTTTGATTTTTGGTGAACCGAAGAAGGGTTTTCAAAAATCTCGGTTACGATTTTATATAAAGGGTTAAACTCTACATCAACCTCATTGGCAAATTGAAAATAATTTTCTTCCTTTTCTCTAAATGGTTTGAAGAAATACTCTTTTAGGATAGCAGTCAACTCATCATTAACTGCATAAGGAGAATCTGATAGAAATATACTTTCTCCTTTATTTTTGTTTCCAATTTTGTGAACCGAAAGTGATTCGATTTGGGTGCTGTATAAGTTAATCATTTTTATTAGTATCAGAGCTGCAAAGTATCAAAGTTACAAAGCGGCCAAGTTAAATAGTTTGTTTTGAGGTTTTAATTGTTCTAACGAAGCTAGAGAGCATGCGTTCTAATTCTCTTGTATCTTCATAAATTAAATTGAAATTATTTTCAGATATAAAATTTAAATTCTTTCCAATTTCTATTTGCGTTTGTAACTCAAAAAGTGAACTCATCGCAATATTAAGAAATTTCATGTAATCATTTTTTCCATCTCTTCCATATCCTTCTGCAATATTGCTTGGAATGGATATTGATGCTCGTCTCATTTGAGATGTAAGCCCATAAATTTCTTCTTGAGGAAAGTTTTTAGTTTCATTATATATTTTTGTCACAAGCATCATAGCCTTTTGCCAAATTTTTAAATTTCGAAATGTACTCATAATTGCTTTGTGACTTTGAATCTATGAAACTTTGTGACTCTATTTAATTCCAATTCTCATCAAATCCAAGATCGTCATATTCATCCAAATCCATAAAACCTTCTCCAGTTTCTTCTCCTAAATCCAGGGATTCATCAGATTTAAATTCTTTATCAGGAGCGTTATCGGGTATTTGCCCATGAACAAACATTACATTTGGGTATTCCATACCACTTTCATATTCTGCGATCTCTGCTAATTCTACCAAAAAGGTCCACATGCTTAAAAAATCGTAGATGAAAATAAGTTTAGGAGACGCCTCATGTACTACATCTATTAATGTGGTTTCATTCATTAATCGTACAGGCTGATTTCCATCACTCATATCAAACAATGAGATTTCCTCGCCCTGGTTCCATTGCTCATCACTAATATAAAACGAAGCCATCTCTGTACCATCAAAACCAAAGGACTGGGTAATAACATTATGAAATTGCTCAAGTGTGGCTTCTTGTTCGATTTCGATATCTCTGAAAACGTCTTCTTCTGTGTCCAGTATAATTCTGAAACGGTAAATCATTCTTTACTAATTTTTGGAACTGCAAAGATACTATAAATGCATTGTTATTTACTAAAACGATGCAATGAAAAAGTCATTGTGCCTAACAAGAAAAAAGCAACAACTTGATGCAAAACCCCGAGTGTGATCGGTACTCTATATAGTAATGTGAAAATACCTAACAAAAACTGAACGCATACAATAACTAATAATGCATTTATAGCGTTATTTTGGATGGTATTCTTTTTGACTTTTTTACTTCGGTACCAGGTAAAAATTATAAGTCCAACTACTATATAGGCTAGATATCGATGCACAAATTGCACTCCGCTTTTTCCTTCAACAAAGTTTTTAATAACAGGAGATTGTTCTATGTATACCGATTCATGAATTAATGCTCCATCATTCATTAATGGCCAATGATTATGTAGTAAACCTGCATCTAATCCGGCCACAAAGGCACCATAAATAATTTGCAATAAAAGTAGTGCCAATCCCCATCTAAGTAAGTTCCTAAATTTAATATCAATTACTTTTTTATCTGGATATATTAGATCCAAGGCCACCCAAAGCGTATATGCAAAAGTTATAAAAGCAGCCGTTAAATGCATGGCCAGTCTATAATGACTTACGTCGGGTCTATCTACGAGCCCGCTCTTTACCATAAACCAACCCAAAAAACCTTGAAAACCACCCATGAGCATCAGGATCAAAGACTTTCTTATGGTAGGTTTAGTAAGTTGTTTTCGAACTAAGAAGTATACAAAAGGAATTATAAAAACTACACCTATAAATCTTCCGATAACACGATGCAACCATTCCCAGAAATAAATGTCTTTAAAATCCTCCAGGGTAAATTTGTAATTGATCTTTTGATATTCAGGGTATTGTTTGTATAATTCGAAAGCTTCATTCCACTCGGTTTCGTTTAAAGGAGGAATAGTACCTGAGATTAATTTATAATTAGACATAGACAGTCCGGAGTGCGTGAGTCTGGTAATACCGCCAACAACAACCATTATAAAAATTAATGTACATCCAGTAAGGAGCCAGTAAATTACTTTCTTATTGTCTTTTTTCATTTTGTTTTGTTAATTAGAATCTGAGACATGGAGCATCTAAGAATCTAAGAAGAGTATAGTTTTATTAAGAATCTTTGATTTTTTTGATATAACTAGCTAGCATACGCTCAATTTCTCTAGTATTTTCAAACAAAACATTGAAGTCATTTTCTTGAATAAAAGAAAGATTCTTTCCTATTTCTAATTGAGTCTGTAATTCGAAAAGTGAACTTATCGCAATATTTAAAAATCTTAAATAATCATTTTTACCTAATCTTCCATAGCCTTCTGCTATATTACTGGGGATTGAAACTGATGCTCTTCTTATTTGAGAAGTTAAACCATATAACTCTTCTTTAGGAAATGTTTTTGTTTCAATATAAATATTAGTGACCAATTCCATCGATTTTTGCCAAATAATCAAGTTTCTGAATGTACTCATGATTGATTTAGTATTAAATTAAAATTTCAAAGATTATAACTTTATAGTCTTTGAAACTTAGATTCTTAGTTACTTTTTAACCCTAATTCTTTCCCTTTCTCAATCATAAATTGAAAAGCTGCTTCGTGTTCATTAGGAATTTCACCTTCTAATATTGCTTCTTTGATAGCTTCTTTAATGATCCCAATCTCGCGCGAAGGTTTTATATTAAAAGTCTCCATAATTTCTTCTCCTGTGACAGGTGGCTGGAAGTTACGGATATGATCTCGTTCTTCGACCTCGACCATTTTTTGGCGCACGATCTTGAAGTTATTATGGTATTTTTTGAAACGTTTTGGGTTTTTTGTAGTAATATCGGCCTCACATAGTGTCATTAATTCTTCGATATGCTCCTCTGCATCAAATATCAATCTGCGAACTGCCGAGTCAGTAACCTCGCTTGCAATTACGATAGGGCGCGAACTCATTAATACCATTTTCTGAACGAATTTCATTTTTTCATTCAATGGCATTTTTAAACGTTTAAACAATTTAAAAACCATTTTTGATCCTACAAATTCATGCCCATGAAAAGTCCATCCAACCTTTTTACTAAACTTTTTGGTTGGGGCTTTACCAATATCATGTAGTAATGCAGCCCATCGTAACCATAGATCATCAGTGTTTTCAGAGATATTGTCCACTACTTCAAGCGTGTGATAAAAATTATCTTTGTGTCGCTGTCCTTCTATTTCATCAATTCCTTTTAAGGCTATCAATTCTGGTAAAATAAAGTCTAAAATACCTGTTTTTTCTAACAATTTAAAACCAATCGAAGGTCGTTCACTTAATAGGATTTTATTTAGTTCGTCTACAATACGTTCTTTGGTGATGATTTTTATTCGGTCTTTATTTCTGGTAATTGCGTTCAATGATTCTTTTTCAATCTTAAAACCAAGTTGTGTTGCAAAACGAATGGCTCGCATCATTCGTAAGGGATCGTCAGAATATGTGATATCTGGATCCAACGGAGTACGAATAATCTTTGATTTTAAATCTTCGAAACCTTCAAAAGGGTCCAATAATTCTCCAAAATTTTCTTTGGATAAACTAAGTGCTAAGGCATTTATCGTAAAATCACGGCGGTTTTGGTCATCCTCAAGAGTTCCGTTTTCAACAACCGGATTACGACTATCTTCAGAATAAGACTCTTTTCTGGCACCAACAAATTCAACTTCGATGTCATCTGTTTTTAACATCGCGGTGCCATACGTTTTAAAAACCTGAACCTTTGGATTATTAGGTAGAAGTTTAGAAACCTCCCGCGCTAATTTAATACCACTTCCAATAGTAACGATATCAATATCTTTTGCGGTTCCTCTTTGTAACATATAATCCCTTACAAATCCCCCAATCACGTAACTTTCTAAGTTTAGATTTATTGAAGCTTTGCTTATAGTTTCAAAAATTGAGTGTTTTAAGGCTTGTTTGTAATTCTTAGCTTCCGACATGTATCAATTTACTTCCTGATAATTTTTACGGTGCTGTCATTTCCGATTTTAATGATCGAAGAAGGTCTTGCACCTTTTTTTTGCAAAGGCAAATTTACAACATAGTCAACGCCTTCCAAAACGGCTTTAGATATTTCTTTGAAGTTTTTTGGTGTTGGCATTCCACTTATATTCGCCGAAGTAGAAATAATAGGCCTTTTGAACTTTCGAATTAACTTTCCACAAAAAGGATCTCTGGCTACTCGTATTGCTAATGTATTATCATCTGCAATAATGTTTTCGGCAACACGCAAAGGTCTATCATAGATAATGGTAGTTGGTTTTGCGGCGTATTTCAAAATATCGTAAGCAACCTCTGGTACTTCTTCGACATATTGTTGTAGCATCTTAAAATCACTAACGAGACAGATCATCGACTTGCTTTCCTCTCGATTTTTTAAAGCAAATATCTTATCTATAGCCTCTGCATTGGTTGCGTCACAGCCAATACCCCAAACGGTATCTGTGGGATATAATATCGTACCTCCTTTTTTTAAGACTGAAATTGCTTTTTCGATTTCTATGTTTTGATCTGCCATTAATTGATTTTTTTATTTTTAGGATGCTTCAAAATTACTATATATTTGCCAATGTATCCGTATCTTAATTTATGAAGGTTTTACATATATCCGGTGCCCGTAGTTGGGGCGGTAACGAACAGCAACTATTATACTTGATTGAGGAGTTGAAAAAATACAATGTTGTTCAATCTTTATTTTGTTATGAAAATACTCCCTTATTTGATGTCGTTAATACTTTGGGTATAAATATTATTGCTATTCCTTTTGTTAAGCCTTATAAGAAACCATATAGAAAATACCTAAAAAAAGCTGTAGTAGATCATAAATTTGATCTTTTGCATTTACATACTAGCGATTCTGTTACAGGATATGTAGTAAGCGATCTTTTAGAGAATTTGAAAACAAAGACGGTTTTTTCTAAAAAAGGAATCAGCAGAAAGGTAAGTCTATTAAGTAAGTATAAATACAATTATAAAAATATTTATAAGATTTTATGCGTTTCCAAAGTTGTATTTGATCATTTTGAAGATGTTCTTTATAAGAAAAATCATAACAAGTTATGTGTTGTTTATGATGGAGTAAAAGTAGAGGATGAGCCGGTACGATCTGTTATTGATATTAGAGAAGAGCTGAATGTATCTAAAGAAATCAAACTAATTGGGAACATAGCTAATCATACAAAAGCCAAAGATCTTAAAACGCTTATTAAGACATTAAATATTCTTGTTAATAAAAAGAAATTAAAAGATGTGCGTTTGGTTCAGGTTGGCGAGTTTTCTAAGCGAACTCAAGAACTTAAAGATATGGTTTCTGAAATGAAGTTAGAAGAGTATATCGATTTTGTTGGCTTTAGAAAAAACGCATCATCTTTCTTGCCTCAGTTTGATATATATTTGATGACATCAGAGCGTGAAGGAGGACCTACAACCGTCTTGGAAGCGTTATATAAAAAGGTGCCGGTGGTTTCTACTCATGTTGGGGTTGTTAGTGAAGCAATTAAAGACGGAGAAAATGGTTTTGTAACTGCTGTTGGCGATTACGAATCTCTTGCTCATAAACTTGAGATTCTGCTTAAAGATGATACCTTAAGAAACTCTTTTTCCAAACTCTCTTACGAGAAATTCATCAATTTGTATACCGCAGAAAAATTAGGAGAAAACACTTTCAAAGTTTATAAAGAAGTTTTGGGACTAGTCTAAAGATATTGATCCACTCCTTTTTCAATGTAAGTAACTTTCTTTTCTGTTGTTTCCTTCTCGATTAACTCATTAATTTGAATATGGCTTTTATCTTGTTCAGGATGATAAATGTGATACACGATGCCTTTAAATTTTAGTCTTTTACCTTTAATACCAATATTAATTAAGCGTTGAATCATTTCACTATCATCAATACCCCAGCCAGTTAGTGATTCATTAAAACCATTCACTTTTAAAAAGTCTTTGCGCCAAAAAGACATATTGCACCCTCTTAATTTGGGTGATCGTTTATCTTCTTTTTTATACCTATTGGCCAAAAAAGGGATTCTCAATGTTCTCCCTCTTTTTTTAATACCTTTTGAAAAGAAATGAAAATTTGTTTGTTTCTTCTCAAAAAGTGCCTGTAAATAATCTTCCTGAATATTTACGCGACTTCCATATAAGAAAATACCCTTTTCTGCCAAAGAAAGATGGTCCTTAACGAAATCTTTATGCATTATAATATCACCATCAATTTCAATAATATATTCATATTTGGCACTGGCTATTGCCTTGTTCATTATGGCTGGCTTTTGATTTTTATTATCTTCATGCCATATATGGTACAAGGGTACAGGAAAGTCTTTTTGCATTTTCTTAATCAGTATAGTAGTGTCCTCTCGAGAGCCATCATCTGCTATGATTACTTCATCAGGTAAGTGAGTTTGGTTTTTTATACTTAAAAGTAATAGTTCCAAGGCTTCGGGCCAATTATATGTAGGAGTGACCAAAGAGCATTTAGGATATGTCATGGTTTAGAATAATTTATTTTGCAAAGTAACACATTTCAATTAAAGATTTTTTAGAAAATGCTCTTGTTTTACAAAATCTTAAATACCTACCTTTGCCCATATTTTTATTCATATGCCAAACCGATTTATACTTCACCCTTCATACGGATCTTTAGAGTCAGAAGTTAAAAAAGCGATCAATAATTTTGAAAATTATTCAGAAATCCTGGGAGCCGCAGAACGTAATGTGATTAAAATTGTAGAAATTGGTGATAAAAAATACACGATCAAATCTTTTAAAGTTCCTAATTTTATTAATCAGGTAGCTTACCGTTTCTTTAGAAAATCAAAAGCAGAAAGATCCTATAACTATGCTAATAAGCTGTTGAATCTTGAGATTAAAACCCCATTTCCTGTTGCCTACGATTTGTATACTACTTCACTTCTGTTCAAACGAAGTTATTATGTAAGTGAATTGCTAGAATATGATCTTACCTACCGCGAGTTGGTACATGAACCCGATTATCCGGACCACGAAAATATTTTAAGAGCTTTTACAAGGTTTACCTATGACCTTCATCAAAAAGGAGTATTGTTTTTAGATCATTCGCCTGGAAATACATTAATTGTTAAGAAGGATTCTGGGTATGATTTTTATTTGGTTGATCTTAATAGGATGCAGTTTGGAAATCTTGATTTTGAAACTCGGATTCGTAATTTTTCAAGGCTTACTCCTAAAAAGGAAATGGTGGCAGTAATGTCTAACGAATATGCAAAGTTAACGGGTGAAGACGAATCTATAATTTTTGAAAAAATGTGGAGCCTTACAGAGGCTTTTCAGAAGAAATATCACGGTAAAATAGCACTTAAAAAGAAAATCTTCTTTTGGAGGAAAAAATATCGAGATGCTTAGTGATTTACATTCGGTTTCTGCGTAATAACCATAACTTTACATATCGCATAAAAACAGCATAACACTGTAAAAATCCAATCACCAGTCCGGGGACCCCATCTCTGAAACCACTCTGAATGATATAATGTTTAAAAAAACCCCAAAAAGGTTTAATCACAAAATGGTACGGAGTTAATTTTCCTGTTTTTCTATTATAATCTTCGGCTTGCCAGGTTGCATACTTGTTTAATTTGCTGATGTACGCATCGAATGTAGTATAGGTATTATGATAAAATTTGTTTTGTAGCATTCCAACTTTACCTTCGGTAACAATTTCTTCATGTACATGTCTGTTGTCGTATTTGCATTTGTCTCTATGAAACAAACGAATAACTTTGTCGTTTCTCCAACCACTATAGTGTATTCTTTCTCCCATAAAATGGTTCATGCGTTTGATCCAATAAGCAACATGATTATCTTTTTCTGGACTTTTTAGGACTGCTAGTATTTCTTCTTTAAGCTCGGGAGTAACTCTTTCGTCTGCGTCCACTAGTAAAATCCATTCGTGATTGGCTTGCGGAATGGCCCAATTTTTTTGGGTTGATGGATAGTCAAATTCTCGTTGTATAATAAAATCTGTATATTCTTTTGCAATCTCTACTGTGCGATCAGTGCTAAACGAATCAACGACCATAATTTCATCTGCAAAAGAAACCGATTCTAACACCCCTTTCATATTGTGTTCTTCATTATAGCAGGGGATAATGGCTGTTACTTTTTTTCTATGTACTTCGTTTTTTTCTATTGTAGTGTAGGTTTGAAATGCAAATTACAAGTTTTTATGTAAAAATTCTCGTAATTGCTCAGAGAATAATTCTGGTTCGAAACTTGGGTATAACTCCAAAGATTGTTTTTTAAGTTCTTTGGTTGTTTTGTTTTTAAAAAGCAAGGGCTTATAATCTGCTAGGTGAACGGACATGTGTTTTTCTCCATCTTCAAACATATTCCAGTCTTTTTTGATAATCCATGGCGAGAAAATAGTAAATGTAGAGATATTCAATGCCTTCGCCATGTTTACTGCTCCTCCTTCATTACCTACCAAAACATCACAATAGGATAGGATTGCAATAAATCCACGAAGACTTTTTGCAAATACATCAAAATAAATGCGTTGTTGGGTTTTGTAATTCGTCAAATTAAAAATTGTGCGTGCATCCTTTTCTTGATTAGGGATGTAGTTGAATAGAATATTGGCTCCGGTTGTCGATACGATTTCATCAATAACCTTGGCCATATATTCAAAAGGTAACGTTTTTCTGGCGTCACTACCCAAAACACTAATCATTACCAGGGGTTTTTTAGGATCAATTTCATTTGATTCCAAAAATTCCCTGGCTTTTTCTTTTTCCTCTTCAGCAAGAAATATTTTTGGTTTAATAATTTCTGATGCAATCCTATTTTCTGGTAACACCAATCGCAATCTGTTTTCAATGGCCGTACTGGCATTGGTAATCGGCTCGGTATGACGTCTAATAGTTTTGGTGTATAAAAATTGAGTATACCATTTGTAGAAAGATCTTTTCTCCTTTGCTCCAGAAAATAGCGTAATAAGATTGCTTTCTAATTTGCCATACGCATCAATTACAAGATCGTATTGGGTCCTTCTAATTTGCGTTAAAAATTGATAGAACGAGACTTTACTATCTCGATATACATCTTTAAATTCTATAATCGAATCAAAAAATGGATTTTCTAATACAACGGGTCTTGTGTTAGAATTTATTAAGTAATCGATAGTAGCATCCGGATATTCTTTGCGTAAAGTTTCGCAAATAATCGTACTGGTAAGCACATCACCAATCATTTTTTGTTGAATGACTAAAATCTTCATGAACTATCAATTAAAAATAACTGAGCTTGTCTTCTTTTAGACAAGCTCAAACTATATTCTTTACAAAATTAAACAGCAACATCGTATTCGCGAAGTGCATCATTTAATGAGGTTTTCTTATCTGTACTTTCTTTACGTTTACCTATGATTAAGGCACAAGGTACATTATATTCGCCAGCTGCAAACTTTTTGGTATAACTTCCTGGGATTACAACAGAACCCGCGGGAACAATACCTTTTCTTTCTATAGGAGCATCACCAGTAACATCAATTATTTTTGTAGAGGCGGTTAACACCACATTGGCACCAAGTACTGCTTCCTTTTCTACTCGTACTCCCTCAACAACGATACATCGAGATCCTATGAAAGCATTGTCTTCGATAATTACAGGAGCGGCTTGAAGAGGTTCTAATACCCCACCAATACCTACACCACCACTTAAATGTACATTTTTCCCAATCTGTGCACAACTACCTACGGTTGCCCATGTATCTACCATGGTTCCTTGGTCTACATACGCACCAATATTTACATAACTAGGCATTAAAATCGTACCCGGAGAAATATAAGCGCCATGACGAGCAACGGCATTAGGAACTACTCGAATTCCTTTAGCCTCGTATCCTCTTTTTAACGGAATTTTGTCATGATATTCAAATATCCCTGCTTCTAGTGTTTCCATTTTCTGAATTGGGAAATATAAAACAACTCCTTTTTTTACCCATTCATTTACTTGCCACCCACCTTCAATAGGTTCGGCAACTCTTAATTTACCGAGATCTAATAAATTAACAACTTCTCGAATGGCGTCTTGAGTCGATGATTCTTTTAAAAGCTCTCGGTTTTCCCAGGCTTTTTCTATGGTTTCTTTTAGTTGGTTCATGTAATTAAAAAATTTTGGTAAATATAATAGCTTCCTTTTAAAAAAGTACGGATTAACCATATTTTAGGAAACCATTAATAAATTAGAATGTTTATTTGTTATAATGTCATATTTTTGCACAAAAATGAGAATGGCAAGGATTTTGGCTATAGATTATGGAGGAAAGCGATGCGGGATTGCTGTTACAGATGAATCTCAAATTATAGCTTCGGGTTTAACCACTGTAGATACTAAAGATTTATTATCTTGGATAAAAGATTATGTGTCTAAAGAAGCAGTAGAGCTTTTTGTAGTTGGCGAACCTAAAAGGTTGCATGGAGAAGCCTCAGAAAGTGAAAAGCTAATTAAACCATTTTTAGAAAAACTAAGTAAAGAGCTTCCAGATATTCCGATAAAAAGAATTGATGAACGTTTTACTTCTAAAATAGCTTTTGATACCATGATTGCCGGTGGAATTTCAAAAAAGAAACGAAGAAATAAGGCACTTGTTGATCAGATTAGCGCAACGATTATACTACAAGATTATTTGTATAATCAATAAATAATAGAAATAAGTAATAAGAAATATGATTTTTCCAATTGTAGCATACGGAGACCCTGTATTAAAGAAAAAGGCCAAGGAAATCAAAAAAGAGTATCCTAAACTTGAAGAACTGCTAGAAAACATGTTTGAAACCATGTACGCAGCTCATGGTGTGGGATTGGCAGCTCCCCAGATTGGTCTTCCCATTCGTTTGTTTTTAGTAGATACTGAACCTTTTTCAGAGGATGAAGAGCTGTCAGAAAAAGAACGAGAGCAGCTAAAAGGTTTAAAAAAAGTTTTCATAAACGCTACTATACTTGAAGAGACTGGAGAGAAATGGGCGTTTACCGAAGGATGTCTTAGTATTCCGGATATTAGAGAAGATGTTTTTCGTAATGAGACGATAAAAATTAACTATTTCGATGAAAACTTTGTTGAGCATACCGAAACTTATGATGGATTAGCTGCCAGAGTTATTCAACATGAGTATGATCATATCGAAGGAATTCTATTCACCGATAAACTATCAAGTCTTAAAAAACGTTTAATAAAAGGAAAGCTAGCCAACATTTCCAAAGGAAAAGTTAACGCAGATTATCGTATGCGTTTTCCATTAGCTAAAAAAGTAAGATAATTAAGATTTAGATTAAAATATTTATGTTGGTAAATGTTTGATTTTTTGAAACGAACTGCAGATATTTGCCAACCTTGAAAAGATGTTATATGGGCTTAGATAAAATACTAGCAATCTCAGGCAAACCTGGTTTATATGAGTTAAAAACTCAAACTCGAAGTGGATTTTTGGCAGAATCATTGTTAGATGGGAAAAGACTGTCGGTAAGTATTCGGCATAATGTAAGTATTCTTAGTGAAATTGCTATTTATACATTTACAGAGGAAGTTCCACTGCGAGAGATTTTTAAGAAAATTCAGGAAAAAGAAAACGGAGAGCAAGCAATTAGTCATAAAGAGTCCAAAGGTAAACTAGAAGCATATTTTAGTGAAGTGCTTCCAGACTATGATGAGGATAGAGTTTATGCCAGTGATATGAAAAAAGTAATACAGTGGTATAATATTCTTCAATCCAAAGGAATGACTGATTTTTCGGATCCAGAAGAAAATAGTGCTTCCGAAGAAGAAGAATAACCAATGCATTTTAAAGAAAAAGAATCCTGTCTGCTAGACGGGATTTTATTTTTTGGCTAAATTTACAAATTGATTTTCAGATTTTTAGACTGTTGAAGAGCTATGAATAAGTTCTAAGAATATTGCTTAATTTTCAGAGCATCATTTCAGGACTTCTTTGTATTTTTGCGCAGAATTTAAATACAACATCTAATAGTTAAGTTTACATGGCTAATACCAAATATGTTTTTGTAACCGGAGGCGTTTCTTCTTCATTGGGAAAAGGAATTATTGCAGCTTCTTTAGCAAAATTATTACAGGCAAGAGGATACAGGGTTACAATTCAAAAATTGGATCCATATATTAATGTAGATCCGGGAACACTAAACCCCTATGAACATGGTGAGTGTTATGTAACTGATGACGGTGCCGAAACGGATCTTGATCTTGGGCATTACGAACGATTTTTAAATACGCCAACTTCACAAGCAAATAATGTTACAACCGGTAGAATTTACCAAAGTGTAATAGAAAAAGAACGTCGTGGAGAGTTTTTAGGGAAAACGGTTCAGGTAGTCCCTCATATTACCAATGAAATTAAAGAAAGAATCCAAATATTAGGTAAAAGTGGCGATTATGATATCGTAATTACTGAAATAGGAGGAACAGTGGGGGACATAGAGTCTTTACCGTATATTGAAGCTGTTCGCCAGTTAAAATGGGAATTAGGAGATGCCAATGCCTTGGTTATTCATTTAACATTGATTCCGTACCTTTCTGCTGCGGGAGAATTAAAAACAAAACCAACACAGCATAGTGTCAAGACCTTGATGGAGAGCGGTATCAAAGCAGATATTTTGGTATGCAGAACCGAACATGAATTGTCTGATGATTTACGTAAAAAACTGGCACTTTTCTGTAATGTAAGAGAAGAGGCTGTTATTCAATCTATAGATGCGTCCACTATTTATGATGTGCCTAATTTGATGCTCGAAGAAGGATTGGATGCTGTAGTCTTAAAACAATTAGTGTTAAGAGATGATAATGTACCGGATTTAGAAAATTGGAATAAATTTTTACAACGACACAAAAACCCTAAAAATGAAGTTACTGTTGGTTTAATAGGTAAATATGTTGAGTTGCAAGATTCCTATAAATCAATTTTAGAAGCTTTTATTCATGCAGGAGCCGAAAATGAAGTTAAAGTTAATGTAGTCAGTATTCATTCTGAGTATATTGATGAGGAGACGATAGCCAAGAAAATAGCGCATTTGGATGGGATTTTGGTTGCACCAGGATTTGGAGAACGCGGTATCGAAGGAAAAATAGACGCAGTGCAATTTGCCAGAGAAAATAAAATACCATTTTTTGGAATTTGCTTAGGTATGCAGATGGCAGTGATCGAATATTCTCGAAACGTCTTAGGATTAAAAGATGCCTGCTCTGTAGAGGTTAATGAAAATACTACCCATCCGGTTATTGATTTAATGGAAGAGCAAAAAAGCATCACCGATATGGGAGGTACTATGAGACTGGGTGCATGGGACTGCGAATTGGTTGAAGATAGTAAAGTATTCGAAGCATATAATGAAAAACTGATATCAGAACGTCACCGTCACCGGTATGAATATAATAACAATTATAAGGATCAACTCGAAAATGCCGGACTTAAAACTACAGGCGTAAACCCAAGAACTGGTTTAGTAGAGATTATAGAGATTCCTGATCATCCTTGGTTTGTAGGAGTGCAGTATCATCCAGAGTACAAAAGTACTGTGGCCAATCCTCATCCATTGTTTATTGCTTTCATTAAGGCTGCGGTAATGTATTCAAAAAGTAATAAAAGTGCCAAAGTGTCACAAGGATCGTAATTGGCTAGGTAATTGACAACAAGAAAAAGTAATATATAATTTCAAAAGCCTTTCTGAGTAATCAGAGAAAGGCTTTTTATACATACATAAATGGAAGAAAAGAAATTTGACCTTAATTCGATAATTGGATTTGCACTTATTTTCGGGATTGTAGCTTTTATGTTTTATAAAAACCAACCAACCCCAGAGGAAATTGAAGCTCAGAAAAAAGCCAAAGAAGAACAAGTTGAAGCTCAAGAAAAAACTAAAGATACCAATACTAATACAACAGATTTTGTAACAAAAACAGAAGCCATTGTTGCTAATCCTCAAGATTCTGTAGCAATTGCTGGAGCAAAATCTCAACTGGGCGCTTTTGCTTATTCGGCGAGCTTACCTTCAGCAAAAGAAAGTTACACCAAGATTGAAAATGAGGTATTAAGCCTTAAGGTAAACAATAGAGGGGGATATATCTCTGAAGCGTTATTAAAGAACTTCAAAACCTACGATTCAATCCCTGTGTATTTGATTAAAGATGGAAAAAATGCTTCTTTCAACTTAAATTTTGGGACAACAGACAATAGAATTTTAAATACCAAAGACTTGTTTTTTGAACCAACTGTGACCAAAAATGGTGAAAACACGGTGCTATCTATGAGACTTAAGGTTTCAGATTCTAAATTTTTAGAATATAGATATGAGCTAAAGCCCAACGATTATATGTTGGATTTCACCATTATATCTCAAGGATTACAGCAAGTAATTAATAGTAGTCAGGCTATTAACCTGGATTGGAAACTTCAAGGGATGCGACATGCCAAAAGTGCAACTTATGAGAATCGTTATACCGAAGTGCTTTATGAGTATGATGGAGATAAAGACGATTATTTAGGACAGGGAGAGTTTGCCGATGATGAAGAAGAAAATGTAAGTTGGATTGCTTTTAAACAACATTTCTTTACGTCTGTACTTTTAACCGATACGCCATTTAAAAAAGCAAATTTCACCTCAAAAAACATTGCAAACTCTAGTGAGTTGGATGATAAAGATATAAAAGTGACCAAAGAATTTTCTGCAACCATGCCATTAGAGCTGAAAGGAGGAGAGCTTAATTATGCTATGGATTGGTATTATGGTCCTACTGATTATAGGATTTTGGATGATTATAAGCGTAACCTTGATGAAATTGTACCGCTTGGTTGGGGAATTTTTGGAGTAATTAATAAATATCTGTTTATTCCATTTTTTGCTTTCTTAAGTAGTTTTCTTCCGTATGGTATTGCAATTGTTGTGATGACCGTTATTGTGCGTATTATTTTATCTCCTGTTACTTACAAATCATATCTATCTCAGGCCAAAATGAAAGTATTACGCCCTGAGATTACAGAGATTAACGAAAAGCATAAGGATAATGCGATGAAGAAGCAGCAAGAAACCATGGCGCTGTATGGCAAAGCTGGAGTGAACCCTATGAGTGGTTGTTTACCGGCTTTAATGCAGATTCCGGTTTTCTATGCATTATTTAATTTCTTTCCAAGTGCATTTCAATTACGACAAAAAAGTTTCTTATGGGCAGATGATTTATCAAGTTATGATACGATAGCACAATTGCCATTCGAAATTCCATTTTATGGGGATCATATTAGTTTATTCCCAATATTAGCATCTGTGGCAATTTTTATCTACATGACGATGACTACCGGGCAAACGATGCAGACACAACAACCGGGAATGCCTAATATGAAGTTTATAATGTATTTATCTCCGGTAATGATGTTGTTTTTCTTTAATAACTATGCCAGTGGGTTATCATTATATTATTTCATCTCAAACTTGATTACTATCGGAATCATGTTGGTTATAAAAAATGTAATTATCGATGAAGATAAAATTCATGCAAAAATCCAGGAAAACAAGAAGAAACCTAAGAAACAAGGTAAGTTCCAGAAGAAGATGAAAGAGCTAATGGAACAAGCTGAGCAACAAAAAAAAGCTAATAAGAAATAGCTTAATTTTGCTTATCAAATAATATATGTTCAAAAAAGCCTTTTTTAGGGGCTTTTTTGTTTTAAATTAGTTTTGTTATTTTGTTTTAGAAATATTGGTATACTTTTTGGGTATCACATTCGTTGAAGTAGTAGTCCCAAATATTATAATTATGCGAAGTACAGTTTTATTTTGTTTTTTAGCCATTACAAGTTTCTCGCTCCTGGCGCAGGAGTATAATCAGTTTGATGCTGATGGGAAACGGCACGGAAAATGGCGAAAAAAATATGATAACAGCGATCAACTTCGGTATGAAGGTACCTTTGATCATGGAAAAGAAATAGGAGCGTTTAAATTCTATAAACCAAGTAGTGGGAATTCTCCAACAGCAATTAAGACATTTTCTAAAGATAACGACACAGTAAAAATAAAATATTTCACTGCCAAGGGAAAGGTAATAAGCAAGGGGCAGATGATAAATAAAGATCGAGTAGGTACGTGGACTTATTATCATAATGCATCTGATAAAGTTATGATGACCGAAGAATACAAATCAGGAAAGTTAAACGGAGATCAACTTACTTATTTTGATAATGGCCAGTTGACCGAGAAAACCTCATTTGTTGAAGGAAAAAGACAGGGCAAGAGAATTATGTATTCTGAAAAAGGTGCAGTATTGAAAGAATTTAGCTATGATAATGATCAATTACATGGCTTGACTAAATATTATGACACCAGCAGTGGGAAACTTATTATTGAAGGTAATTATAAAAGAGATCGTAAAGATGGTATCTGGAAATATTATGAAAATGGAAAGCTTATAGAACAAAAATCGTATCCATTACAAAATAGAGGATAGCAATATTGATTTATTAAATAGATATATAAGTAAAACCATATAGCAATGCATAAGCGTTGCTTTTTTTTATTCTTATTTTTGTATAAAATTTCAACTCAGAATAAATTATTAATGAAAAGAGTTATTGTAGGATTATCCGGTGGAGTGGATTCTAGTGTGGCTGCATACCTGTTGAAAGAGCAGGGGTATGAGGTAATTGGCTTGTTTATGAAAAACTGGCATGATGATTCTGTGACAATTTCAGACGAATGCCCGTGGCTAGACGATAGCAATGATGCATTGTTGGTTGCCGAAAAACTTGGTATCCCATTTCAAACCGTAGACCTAAGCGAGGAGTATAAAGAACGTATTGTTGATTATATGTTCAATGAGTATGAAAAAGGTCGTACCCCCAATCCAGATGTACTATGTAATAGAGAGATCAAGTTTGATGTATTTTTAAAAATAGCATTGTCGTTAGGGGCAGATTATGTAGCCACTGGTCATTATTGTCAAAAAGAAACCATTATAAAAGATGGTAAAGAGATACATAGATTATTAGTAGGTAAGGACCCTAACAAGGATCAATCTTACTTTTTATGCCAGTTGTCTCAAGAACAATTGGCAAAAACATTGTTTCCGGTTGGGGAATTACTAAAGCCTGAAGTGAGAAAAATTGCTTCAGAACAAAACCTGGCTACTGCAGATAAAAAAGATTCCCAAGGTTTATGTTTTATCGGGAAAGTACGTTTGCCAGATTTTCTTCAGCAAAAATTACAACCAAAACAAGGTAATATTATAGAAATCCCCTCTTCCGAAGAAAAATATGTGCGTTCAAAGCCAGAATTTACTTCAAAAAAAGAAGAGTTAGAGTTTCTTTCAGCCAAGTATCAATATGAAACAAGTGATGGAAAAGTGGTTGGACAACATCAGGGAGCGCATTACTTTACCAAGGGACAACGAAAAGGTTTGGCAGTTGGAGGTACGGTTGAACCACTTTTTGTAATAGAAACTGATGTAGAAACCAATACTATTTATACAGGACAAGGAAAAAAGCATCCCGGTTTGTATAGAAAGGCCTTATTCATTTCTAATGACGAATTACATTGGGTGCGTGAGGATCTTAAACTAGAAGTTGATGAACAGCTCTCAGTAATGGCAAGAATACGATACAGACAACCTTTAGAACAAGCAATATTATATATGGTGGATGCTGGAATGTATGTGGTTTTTGAAAATAATCAAAGTGCTATTACTGAAGGACAATTTGTAGCCTGGTATCTTGACGATGAATTAGTGGGGTCTGGTGTAATTTCGTAACTTGTTCATCAAAATTATAATATACACTTCATAAAGGTTTTTCTCTATTAATGAATAAAATTAAAGAATTATTTGCAATCCAATACCCTATAATTCAGGGCGGAATGATATGGGCTAGTGGTTGGAAACTTGCTAGTGCGGTTAGTAATGCAGGAGGGTTAGGACTTATCGGTTCTGGATCTATGTATCCAGATGTATTAAGAGAGCATATTCAGAAATGTAAAAAAGCAACAGACAAGCCTTTTGGGGTAAATATACCAATGTTGTACCCTAATCTAGAAGAAATTATCCAAATCATTATAGAAGAGGGTATTAAGATTGTATTTACCTCTGCTGGAAATCCTAAGACATATACAAAGTATCTTAAGGAACAAGGGATTACAGTAGTTCACGTTGTAAGTAGTTTGAAATTTGCCTTAAAAGCTCAGGAAGCCGGTGTTGATGCCGTTGTAGCTGAAGGTTTTGAGGCGGGAGGCCATAACGGAAGAGATGAAACTACCACACTTGCGCTAATCCCTATGGTTAAAGAAAAAATTGATGTCCCGCTAATTGCTGCGGGAGGTATCGCTACAGGCGAGGCCATGTATGCAGTTATGGCATTGGGAGCAGATGGGGTGCAGGTAGGAAGTCGTTTTGTTGCAAGTGATGAAGCATCGTCCCATTTAGACTTTAAAAAGATGGTAGTAGATGCGAAAGAAGGAGATACACATTTGACCCTTAAAGAACTTGCACCTGTGCGTATGCTTAAGAACAAGTTCTATCAAGAAGTGATGGGACTTTATGCGAAGGGACCTACAGTAGAAGAATTAAAGGAATTATTAGGACGAGCAAGAGCAAAACGCGGTATGTTTGAAGGAGATCTTGAGGAGGGAGAATTAGAAATAGGCCAAGTATCTGGATTGATTCATGATATTAAACCGGCAGCTAGGATTGTAGAAGATATGATTGAAGAGTTCAGATCCTGTAAAAAAAGAATGGAGCAAGTTTCGATATAAATGTTATTATGAATTCACGAAAAGATCAACTCAAAGCTTTTGATAGGCTGCTTACTATCATGAATGAACTGCGTGAACAATGTCCGTGGGATAGAAAACAGACCATTCAGTCATTACGGCACCTTACTATCGAAGAGACTTATGAATTGGGTGATGCTATCCTTGATAATGATCTGGATGAGGTAAAGAAAGAACTTGGAGACTTGTTATTGCATATTGTATTTTATTCAAAAATAGGTAGTGAAACCAATGATTTTGATATAGGAGATGTTGCCAATGAGATATGTGAAAAACTAATAAATAGGCATCCACATATTTATGGAGATGTTAAGGTGGAAAATGAAGATGATGTGAAGCGTAATTGGGAGAACCTAAAGCTAAAAGAAGGGAAAGAAAGTGTGTTAGAAGGAGTGCCAAAATCATTACCGGCACTTGTTAAAGCAAGTAGAATTCAGGATAAAGTCGCAGGAGTTGGTTTTGATTGGGAAGAACCACAACAGGTTTTTGAAAAACTTAAAGAAGAGTTAGAAGAACTACAGGAAGAGATTAAAATACAAGATCAAGAAAAAATTGAAGCCGAATTTGGTGATGTACTTTTTTCAATGATCAATTATGCCCGTTTTCTTAACATAAACCCAGAGGATGCGCTAGAACGTACTAATAAAAAGTTTATTAAACGTTTTCAATACCTCGAAAGAAAAGCTAAAGAAAAAAATAAAACGCTTAAAGAGATGACACTCGCCGAAATGGATGTTTTTTGGGAAGAAGCTAAAAATTTGTAATTTTTTATTTTTAGGTTTCCTTACTTCTTAGAAGAGCTTTACCAAAAAAGACTCTTCATATTTAAAAGAACAAGTAAAATGTTGTTTTTTGGTCGTTATATTATGGTTTTTACGTATTTTTTTAGTTAAAACTAACTTTTACAACTCTTGGTTTTACTGGGATTATTGGTAAAATATTATCGGAATACCCTTTCCTAATTGGAAATTGTTAAAAACATGTTGTAAATTAGGGAGTATAATTATTTAGTAATAATTATGCGGCTAACTCAAAAAAATGTTAAATCAATAACTTTATTGATTGTCTTTTCTTTATTTCTTTAGAGGTACAAAGCTTGCCTTATGAAGTGGATGCAAGAAATGATGATTTGGAGATGTATGTACTTTTATTTCCTCCAGAAAATTCTTTCCAAGAAAGAGAAATAGAATCCAAGAATCAATCAACTTCAATAATTTCTAACCAAAAGGATGCAGATTCTGCTGATACGTTTAGTGAACTAGCTTTCTTTTATGCAAAAAGGGGTGAACCTGAGTTGGCCTGTATGTACATTGAAAAATATATCGGGTCTAGTATGGATGTAACTTTTGTGAATCATAGTTCTTTTGATCAAATAAGAGATTCAGAGACTCACCAATTATTGGTAGATAAGTACCTCAAAAAATTTGGATGGTGGGCTATATTTTGTTTTTATGTTGCTTTTGTTGGATATTTTTTATCTGTTGTATTAAATTTTAGAAGAGGTTCTGATAAAACATCAAATTTCTTAATGAGTGCTTTTGTTTTTCTACACTCGTGCTTTATGCTACATATGGGGCTTTATTTTATGAATTATCAGTATTATTTACCACATACTCTATATCTTTTTACAACATTTTCCTTTTTGTATGGACCACTGATATTTTTTTATTTCAGAAGAGTTACAGAAAGCTATAGGTTTAGGTCAATGGATCTGTTGCATTTACTACCCACGTTCTTTCTTATAATTTTATTGCTTCCTATATATCTTTTATCTGCCGAAGAAAAGTTACGTATGATTATAAATTACGAAAGGCCATATCTTATACTAATTTCAGTTTCCAAATTAGTCTCCTTATCTATATATGGAGGGTTGGTAATTCAAATGTACTTTAAATCAATCAAAAAGAATATGTATTTGTCAAAAGTGATATACCGTTGGCAACGAAATGTGGTTATTTTTTGTTCAGTTTATATTCTTTCATATGCAATATATGCAGCGCTAAATATCTTACATATTGGCAGTGGTTATCTTTTTAATGTACAAGTCGCTTCTCTTGCCACTATGGTACTTTATGTAAGTTATACGGCATTTGTTCAGCCATCACTGTTTGGGAAACTTAAAGTGTTCGTAAATAACGAGTTAAAAAATGATGGTAATAAATATGAAAAATCAGGTCTTACACCAAGCCTTTCATTAGAACTCAAAATACAACTATTGTATTTATTGAATGAAGAGAAAATCTACAAGCAAAATGATATTACTCTTCAAAAACTTTCTCATTTGCTGGATACTACTAGGCATAATACTTCTCAGGTCATCAACGAGCATTTTGGGTTGAATTTTTTTGAACTAATTAATAAACACAGAATCGAAGAGGCAAAAGAACTTTTAAGAGGGGAGAAGTATAAAAACTTTAATATTATTGATGTAGCTTACGAGGTAGGTTTCAACAACAAAGTAACCTTCAATAAATCTTTTAAAAAGTATAATCAAATAACACCTTCAGAATACCTAAAACTGTTTACTTCATAAACATTATGTTTTTTCCTTTTGGTAAATATTCTTCAGGAAAAGTAATATTTCTTCGGTAAAGGTAATTCCTTATAAGGTTTACCCTTCTTGATAACAACTCTTATTTTCTTTATAAATTAATTACTCAAAGGAAAGGTAAGCATATCACTATTTAATATTCAAACTTCCTTTATGTTTGTAGAAATAAATAGAGTTAGCCGACTAGATATTCTTGCCTTCCTTTTATACTTGTGTGAGTATAAAAATAAATATAATCTTTAAATATTAGTAATTCATTTAAAGAACACTTTCATACTTTTATTAAATCACTTCTACTAATACTTCCATTTAAAATACATTAGTAATACTTAAGAAAAGGATAGGTTTTTATGTGTGATTTTGATTTTCGAATCGCTATAATGATAATCTGTTTCAATTTACATTTTAAGATCGGATCTGAGGGTTTTTATTTTTTTAACTCATTTTTTACAGTTATAACAGTGTTTTTTTTCGATTAAAGGTGAATTTTGATCGGAATTAACATATTTTAAGAAACAATAACTATATTTACGCGATATCATAGGAAAGGTAAGGGTGAGTTTATTCTAGTTTTGTATTAAATTTCTTTCAAATTTTTTGAACTATTTGAGTTAACCATCAACATAAACTCTTCCTTCCTTTTTATGCTAACACTAACAATTAAGTCTAATTTTTTGAAAAATTTTATTTATGAGATTACATCATTACAAATTATTCATACTTGCTTTTTTTATGTCAAGTGTGATGTTTGCTCAACAAAGTATCTCTGGTACTGTTCAGGGAGAAGATGGGCTACCGCTTCCGGGGGTGAATATTTTGGTAAAAGGAAAATCTACCGGTACTCAGACAGATTTTGACGGGAAGTACACAATTAATGCAGAAACGGGAGAGGTGCTTTCGTATTCTTATCTGGGGTTTATTACTCAGGAGATAGCTGTTTCCGGTCAAAGTACAATTAATGTAACACTTCAGGAAGATGTAAGTGCTCTTGAAGAGGTTGTGGTTGTGGGTTTTGGTACACAATCAAAGCAAACGGTAACTACCAATATAGCAAAAATCAATGCTGATCAAATTGGTGGTATTACTACTTCTAATTTCCAAAACACATTAGTGGCTAAAGCACCAGGGGTGCAGATTACACAAGTTAATGGTAAGTTAGAAGGTGGTGTTAAAGTTATTATTAGAGGTCTTTCTTCTGTTTCTGCTTCGCAAGAACCATTATATGTTATTGATGGAATTGAGATGAACAATAATAATACATCTTCAATTGGAGCTAATTTAAATCCATTATTGTCATTAAATCCAAATGATATAGAATCTATTGATATCCTAAAAGATGCTGCTGCTGCTGCTATTTTTGGTGCAAAAGGTACTAATGGGGTTATCTTGATTACTACAAAGAGAGGTAAACAACAGAAATCACAAATTTCTGTCGATGTCTCAACAGCAATAGGAGAACCTACTAATAAAAGAGATTGGTTAAATGCAGATCAATATGTAGAATTATTGACAGAGTCTTATATCAATAGAACCGGTGCTGATCAGGCGTCTGCTGATGCTTGGGTAGACGATAGATTGCAAAGATATCAAGGAGATCAGGATTGGAGAGACTTAGATTATGACTGGCAAGAAGAATCTTTTCAGGATAGCTATATACAAGATGTTAATGTATCAGTTTCTGGAGGAAATGAAAAAACCACCAGTTTTATTTCTGGATCTTTTAGTGATAACGAAGGTATTGTTAGAGGTAACACTTTAAAGCGTTGGGGTGTGAGAGCTAATATTGATCACAAGGTTAGTGATCGTTTTAAACTTGGTGTAAATGCTAACTATTCAAGTACTGTAATTGGTAGAATTGCGGGAGATAACTCGTTTGTTACTCCGTTACAGGCTATAGCACAAGTACCTACCTCACCAGCATTTCTTTTAAATGGTGATCCTAACCCAGATACGTTATATGCCAACTTTTTATTACAAGATAGATATTCATTCCGAGAAACTGCCGTAAGAAGAATACTAGGAAAAATATTTGCTGATATAGATGTTATACCATCTTTGGTTTTTAGAACAGAGTTAGGTTATGATTATTTAAATCAAACAGTAGATAGAAATACCGGACGATTGGCTCCATTTCAATCTACAAATGGACAATCTTTTGCTTCTGATAATGGTTCAGAAATTATTTCTACCAATAATTATTTAACCTATGATTATATTAGTGACTCAGGATCTAGTTTAAATTTTGTTTTAGGTATGAACTATACCAGGTTTAAGAACAGAGCCAACTCTGTAACCGGTGACGGTTTCCCAACAGATAGTTTTAGATCCGTATCAAGTGCGGCAACAATTTCTGCAGGTACAGGTACTTTTACAAATTGGGCTCAAGTTTCTTATTTTGCAAGAGCGACTTATGATTATAAAAAGAAGTATCTTTTAAATGCTTCTCTTCGTCGTGATTCATCATCACGATTTGGTCAGGATGAGAGAGACGGATATTTTCCAGCGGCTTCTGTAGGTTGGATTATTTCTAAAGAAAACTTTTTACAAGACTCTAATGTTTTATCAAATTTAAAACTAAGAGCTAGTTGGGGTACTAATGGTAATACACCAATCGATAATTTTGGTAGTTTAGGTCTGTTTGGAGGAAGTAGTTATGATGGTGCTTCGGGTATTGAATTTACTCAAATAGAGAATCCTAATCTAAAATGGGAAGAAACTACACAAACGAATGTAGGTCTTGACTATGGGTTTTTGAATAATCGAATTAGTGGTGAGATAGATTACTATATTAAAAAAACAGACGATTTGATCTTTAGAAATCGACTTCCATTTGAAACAGGTGCACCAGATAGTGCAAGAATATTAGAAAATATTGGAAATTTAGAAAATGAAGGTTTTGAATTTGTTTTGAATACAACGAATATTCAAACCGACGATCTAACGTGGAAAACGAGCTTTAATTTTTCCACTAATAAGAACAAGATAACTAACCTCCCAAATGGAGCGGATTTAATTACAGGACGAAATATTCTTAGAGAAGGAGAACCAATTAACTCTTTCTTTTTAGCAGAATATGCAGGAGTGGATCCAGCAAATGGAGATGCATTGTATTATACAAATACAGAAAATGCAGATGGTACTCTTGATAGAACTACCACCAATGATTTTTCATTAGCGCAAAGAGTTATTGCCGGAAATCCTAATCCCGAGTTTATTGGAGGTTTTTCAAGTACACTTAATTATAAAACAGTTGATTTTTCTTTCACTTTTCAAGGACAGTGGGGAGCTAGCTTATATAACAATGCAGGTCAATTTCAAGAGACTGGTTTTGGAAATGGTCTAGATAATCAAGATGTATATGTTTATGACAACAGATGGCAACAACCAGGGGATATTACAGATGTGCCTCAAGCAAGATTATTCTTAAATAATGGTCATTCTCCAAGTACACGATATTTGCAAGATGCAGATTTTATAAGATTAAGAAATGTTACATTAGGATATTCTTTACCTCAAAATTCTGTAGAAAAGATCGGAATGAGCAGAGTAAGAATCTATTTGTCTGGATTGAATCTTTTGACCATTACAGATTATAGAGGGTATGACCCAGAATCGACTAATGATGATGCTAACACAAATACTAATGTTGGTAATACATTCTATTCTGCACCTCCTGCAAAAGTGTATACGTTAGGTGTTAATTTAACATTTTAAAAAAAAAGATGATGAAATATTTAAAATTTTTGATAATTATGGTTGCGTTCTGCATGGCGTCATGCGAGAATGAATTAGATATAGAACCACAGCAAAGTATTTCTGGAGGATCAGCAACAGAAACTGCAGAAAATGTTGAAGCTTTATTATTGGGAGCTTATGATGCAGCTAGAGGAAATGCTAGTACTCCGATAGATGGTAGTTATGATGGAGATATGGCAAATATTGCTGTTTTATTTGGAAATACGGATCAAGTAGACTGGAATGGAACATTTTCTGGTTTAAGAGATATTTTCTCAAAACAAATGATTAATACTAATGGTGATGCATTAGCTGTTTGGGGTGATGCTTATTTTATGTTTGGTGCTACTAATACTGTATTGGCAAATTTGGATAAGTTTGAAGATCAGGATTTAAGAGATCAAATAGAAGGAGAGGCAAAGTTCTTAAGAGGAATTGGTTATTTTGATTTGGCACGTTTATTTGGTCAGCAATATAATGCTGGGGGAGGTAATACTCAACTTGGTGTACCAATTGTTTTAGATCCTCCTTCTATTGATGGGCGTGCTATACCTAGAAATACGGTAGAAGAAGTGTATGCTCAAGTTATACAAGATTTGACAGATGCGTATAATAATCTACCCGTAGATAATGGTAACAGAGCTGATAGATATGCTGCTCAGGCGGTTTTGGCACGAGTATATCTGCAACAAGGTAACTTTGCTGCGGCTAGAGATGCCGCAGATGATGTATTGCAAAATAGCGGACATACGTTAATGCCTGATTTTAACTCTGTATTTGATACAGATGATAATACAGCAGAGACAATTTTTTCTTGGATAATAACAACTCAAGAAGGTGGTAATGCGCAAGTATTACATTTTGCAACTCAAGATTTAGGAGGTAGAGGAGGCGATATCAGTATTAATCAAGCTTATTTAGATAAATTTGATTCTGATCTGGATGAAAGAAAAAATTATACCTATGAAGGAAACGGATTTGTGTTAAGCTCTAAGTTTGTAAGACAATTTGCCAATACCGAGCATATTAGAATAGCTGAGATGCATTTAATAAGAGCCGAATGTAACTTTAGATTAGGAACCTCAGTTGGTTTGGCCCCATTAGATGAGATCAATGCATTAAGAGGAAGATCTTCAGCTCCGGCACTTGGTGCTTTAACTTTGGATTTAATTCTAAATGAAAGAGAATTGGAATTAGGTTTTGAAGGGTTTGTTTTACATGATTATAAGAGGACACAACGTGATATAGGGGGATTACCTTATAATGATAATAGACTTGTGTTTCCAATACCTCAGTCTGCAAGAGATAGAAATGATTTATTGGATCAAAATCCAGGGTATTAATCTTAAATTATTGATAGAATAAATAGCATTGTGCTATTTATACAGTATAAATCCCATTAATTCATACGAATTAATGGGATTTTATATTAATAACAATAAGGGCAAATGCGTAATACATACATTCTAAGGCTTCAATACCTTTGTAAAAAAGGAAATACCATCTATTGTAATTTTACAAAAGTAAATTCCAGATGTACTTAAAAAGCCATTTTTATTGAGTTTATGAGAATGTTTTCCTTTAGTTACCATAGCATCAAAAATTATTTGAGACTCTCCATAAAGGTTAGATATTTCAATTTTAACATTGCTTTGCTTTTTATCAGTATACCACGATATTAGAGAATGTTGAGTTATTGGGTTAGGAGAAATAGTAATTTTTGATGGTAGGGCTACATTCTTAACCCTTAATGTATTTGGTTGATTGTCATACCAGGATCCGTTATAATACCAACCATTGGTACATCGGTTTAAATCGGTAGTTTGAGAAGCCCCGTTATTACTAAATATTATATTGGTGCAATTAGTATTCTCAAATGTATAACGATACCATCCATCTATATCGGCAATCATTGTTTCTCCTGGCCACGTTGTAGTATTCCCTGACGGAGTAACGTTCCAAAAGTATATTTCTGGAGATGAAAAAGAATCTGATTTAAAATAAACGGTTAACTGCTGGGCTTCTTCAGGATTAGAGTCATGCCAAACCCCATTATAATACCAGCCATCTCCACATCTATTTAGATCTGCTGTCTGGTTGGCTCCATTATCATTAAAAATAAGGTTCATACAGTTAACATTACTAAATGTATAGGTAAACCATCCATTTCCTTGATCGGCCATTGGTTCTCCTGGCCAAGAAGTACTGAGAGTAGCCGGACTTGTATTCCAAAAATAAATTTCTGGAGAGTTTAGAGGACCTTTATAATGTATAGTTATAGAATCAGAGTTCGAAAAAGTAAAAGTATTGTTTACAGTATCAGAGCCCAAACCGCCAATATCATAGGCAATAGCTTTAATTGTGGTATCCTGTGTAATGGAAATGGCAGAGGAGTAAAGAGTAGATGCCGTAGAAGGCTGATCTCCATTTAATGTATAATATATACGTACTCCATTAGGATTATTATCAGTAGCATTTAATGTCACAGAAACAGTTTCACCTTGTGTAAAAGAACCGCCTTCTGGAGATATGGATAGAGAAGGAGGTGTGTTAGTATTATCTCTAGGGTCGCTATCATGCCAGATGCCGTTATCATACCATCCATCTTTATCTCTGAAAAGGTCTGCCGTTTTATTATTACCGTTATCACTGAAAAGAAGGTTGGTGCTTATAACACCTTCAAAAATATATTCATACCAGTCAGAATTGTCGATTTGGGTCATTTGTGGTCCTGGCCAGTTACTAGGAGGAAGTGCATCAGGGGATTGGTTCCAGTAATGAACATTTGCCTGTGACCAATTAGTTGGCTTTTTAAAATAAACTCTTAATCCTTCAATTGGACCAATCTGATAATCTTTTGTAGTAATTTCTGAAGTAGTACCATCTTTATCATAAACGATGGCTTTGATAGTAGTAGATTCAGTTATAGTAAATGAGCCTGTATATCTGGTACTACTTGCATTAGGATTTGAACCATCTGTGGTGTAATATATATCATAAGGTGACCCGGCACCTCCTAACCCTTCCATAGAGATTTGAATTGGATTTTCAGATCTGGTATTATTCGGATTAATAACGACAGCGGGATTTAAGGGGCCGTTTACACAGTTTTCGAAGAAACCACCACCGCATTCTCCTAATAATCCGGGACCATTAAGAACATATATTCCTGCAGAACCCGAAGTAACACTAAAGTTTAAAGTACCATTGGACACGACTGCTTCTCTGCCAGTAACCGCATCTCTATATATTCCATTAGTCATTCCCGAAATTGAAAAGGAAGCACCACCGTCTTTTGTAAGTCCCACAACCACTTCACTATTTTGATATGTTCTACGGTATGCCACGGCGTTTCCGGGAGCATCTTTCCAGCTCCATGCGCCTTTTTGCAGAGCAGGAACCGCTTTACGAATTGCATTTAGTTTTTTTATATGCTGGTATATTTTATGACTCGAAGCTTGATCAATTACGTCCCCATAATAAGCTCTTCCGGTTTCATTTATGGATCTTTCTATACCAGATGCATCGTGAATATCGGCAAATTCCCCGGCTTTAAACCTCATTTCTGTACCATAATATACAGCAGGAATTCCTCGCCAGGTAAACATGAAATTCATACACGCGGCTAGATTTTCGTCAGAACCACCATACCGTCTGTTCCAATCGTTATTAGGTCCAAAATCGTGATTGTCGAGCCAAGTTACTAGTGTAGAAGGGTCACTATATAAATGATCATATCGAGCGGCAGCTTTAACGGTAGAAAAGGATTGGCCTTCTTCAAAAGTACCATGAAATGTAGCTTCAGCAAAGAAATCTATTACAGCTAAATTTAATGGTTCTGAGTTATTAACTGCTCCTCTCCAGGTATAATAGTGCGGGTTTATCTCGTCTACCGGATGCAGTTCATGACGTTTTTGTGCGACTTCACCAAAAATGAAGAGATCTGGGTTAATAGCTTTAAAAGCATCGTAGAAATAGATAATATCTTCTCTGCTTATATGTTTTACCGTGTCCCATCTAAAAGCATCTACTCCCATATTAATAAAGGTAGCATAGGCGTCAACCAGGTAGTCTCTTACGACCTGGCTTCCGGTATTTAAGTCGGGAGTATCTCCTGCCAATGCTCTGTTCTGAAGATTTTCGATGTCATCAAAACCTTGAGCAAATCCATTACCCGAATGATGATACCAATCAGGGTCTGAGGTATCTACATAATTCTCTTTACTAGGGAAATTGAAAGCAGCCAAATTTTGATTGTAGGGAGGAGGCATTTTTGCTAAGTTTGCTCTACTCCATATCAATCCATCTTCGGGATTAGGAGTTAAACCATCGTATTCCCAATTTGGATTATCCGGTGCATACCAGGGAGCGGTAGGATCTGTATTATATTTGATCTCAGCCACATCTTTTATACCAAATCTACCAGCATGGTTGGTGACAACATCGAGAACAATTTTCATATCACGAGCATGCACTTCATTGATTAAATCCTGAAAAGTGGCCCCTGGAGATTCTAACCTTGGATCAACTTTGGTAAAATCCCAGGCATGATAACCGTGATAGTCTAGTGGACTGCGGTTATGAACAATTGGGGTAATCCAAATAGCTGTAAATCCCAGGTCTTTAATATAATCTAATTTTTGAATGAGTCCTTTGAAATCACCTTTCCAAGTTACATCATTGGGATCTGTAATAGTAGGATTTATGTTCGGATCTGGGTTGTACGAGGACCATTCTGTAGCAGCATTATTACTGGGATCGCCATCGAAGAAACGAGTAGTCATTAAAAAATAAATGGTTTCTTCTCTAAAATCTGTTTGACTATTTGCCGATATGGGAAAAAGTGATATTACCCCAAGATTGATCACGGTAAATAAACCGAGTAGTAGTTTTTTCATTAGTGTGTTCTTGTGTTTGTGTGAAATAAATGGATTATCTATTAAGTATTAATTAAAATTTTAATACTTTTTTTGACAATATGGTAATTTAGGTAAATTCTTACACGGACTTTCTTAACAAACAAACGAAAACGTTTTCGTGTTCATAAATTTATTAACATTTACGCCTTTATACTTGTAAAAAAATTATTTTCTGAAAATAATTAGATTCTCTTTGATCTCTAATGTTTTGAATTTAAACCTGTTTTTGATCCAATGTAAGGAGTCGTTGGTATAAAAGAAAACATGAGTAGGATCGTTTTTATACCACCAGGAACCGAAATCTATGGTTTGATTGTACAAGTTTGTTTTGCAGTATAAAGTTCCTTTGGAATTTAGTAACGTAGACAAAAGTTTAAACTCTTTGAAAGGATAATAGAAATGCTCCATTACTTCGCAACAGATAATATAGTCATATTTGTTCTTTAGGGCTGTATTATTAGAATCAAAGTAAGGATCATAGGTGATTACTTTGTACCCTTTTTCTAGTAGTAATGAAGTAATAACAGGGCCACTTCCTGAACCAAAATCTAAACCAATATGGCTGGCGTTATAATCATTATTGATGGCAGCAACGATAGGTGAGACAAAGTTTTGATATCCTGGATCGGTAACATCATTTTGATGGAGTTGATAGCGTTTTTTTTCTTCTTCAGGAGAAAGAAAATAGAATGGATCCAGCAAAATCCCATTACATTTGGTGCAACTAAAGAATTTTCTTCCCTTTATTTCAGAAAATAGGTTGGTTTCTGAACTGCAAAGAGAACATTGCATACAAAGCTAAAGTTGTTTGATTTTTACTAATTTGGCTTTCCAAACTTCAAGTGTTTCCCGGTGTTTTTGAATGTTCTTTTGTACTTCTTGTACAAGAGGGTTGTCATCTTTGGCGTTTTTGAAAAACTGGAGATTATTTTCTAACTGACGAATTTCGCTATTCACTTCATCGATTTTCTTCCGAATAAAGTTTTGCTCATTTCTGAGTGCTCTATCATCGGTCTGATTAGACAGGGTATTCAACTTATTTTCATATTTGATGAGTTCTGTCTCTTTACGACTCAAATTAAGTTGTTTAAAAAGATCATCCAAAACTTTATTATATTCAGACTCAATGTTCTTCTTTTTATACGGAACTCTGCCTAGGGTTTTCCAGACAGCTATATTTTCTTTGATAGTCTTTAAATCAACTTCAGAATCCCCCGATAACGTCAAACCTTTGAGTGTTTCAATTTGCGCCTGTTTCTTTTCAAGTGAAGCTAATTCTTCTTTATTAGCCTCGTTTCTTTCGGCATGCAGTCGATCAAAATACGAGTTGCAGGCGTCTTTAAATCTCTTCCAAATTCGGTCACTATCCTTACGTGGGACATGACCAATCTTTTTCCAATCTGCCTGAATTTTTTTCATTAAGGGAGTTGTAACAGAAAAATCATCACTATCCTTATTATCTTCAGCAATTTTGATGAGTTCCATCTTTTTATTGAGGTTGTCGAACTGCTCCCTTTTTAGGCCTTTATAAAAAGCATTTTTGTTACGATTAAAGTCGCGAACGGCATTCTTAAACTCGCTCCATGTTTGTTCATTAACATTAGAAGGAACCTTACCGGCTTTAAAGAACTCTTCTCGTAAAGCCTCAATTTCTTTAATTTTTTGTTGCCAACCACTATGGTTGTTTGGGTGACCTGATCCGACTTCGATAATCTTTTGGATAATTTCTCTTTTGTTTTCGAGATTTACCTCATAAACTTTGTCTAGTTCTTTGAAATATTTCTGACGGTTTTCATGAATTTGCTTGGTGAGCGCACTAAATTTTTCCCAGATAGGTTCTCTATATTCTTTACCTACAGGTCCCAAATCTTCTTTCCACATTTTGTGAAGCAATTGTAACTCTCTAAAAGCTCTATTTACATCTGTTTCTTGTGCCAGTTCTGTAGCACGTTCAATAATTTTAAGTTTTTGCTCTAGATTATGTTTAAAATCCAAATCTCTAAACTCTCTGTTTAGGTGCAGAAAATCGTAGAAATTCTCGGTATGATGATGGTATGTATTCCATACGGTGTTATACTTGTCTCTGGGAATTGGGCCTGCATTACGCCACCTTTCTTGTATACTTTTGAAATGATTATAAGTAGAATTGATATTTTCATCTACATTCAATAGCCCTTTCAATTCATCAATTAATTCTAGCCTTCTTTTCAGATTTTCCTGAAGGTCTCTTTTTAAATTTTGATAATATGCGTTACGCTTCTCTTTATAATCAAAGTAAACTGAATTAAACTCTTTTTTGATAGGTGTAGAATAATAGAAGTCAATGATATCACCGCCATCGGCCAAAAACTCTTCTTTTTTTTGTTCTACTTCTTCATTGAATTTTTCGTTAAACTCATTTCTGATTTCGTCAACGTGCTCTTTAATTGCCTGAACTTTTTCATTTTTAACCAAACCTCGCAGTTCCTTGATCAGTTCTTCTTTGGACATTGCATGGTAATCTTTTTTCTGGATATCATGCTTTTCTTGGGTAGTTTCGTCTTCACTGTGTTCGGCTACCGCCTCGTCCATTTGATTTTGTACGTGATCGTGCTCTGATGTTTCTTCAGATTCTACAGCAGTAGTATTTTCAGAGTTTTTTTCTGTTGCTTCGGGTTCTGGCTTTTGTGCCTCATTTTCAGCTGTTTCAGCTTGATTTTCTTCAAATTCTTCAGTAGTAGTTTCAGAGTTTTTTTCTGTTGCTTCGGCCTCTGGCTCTTGTGCCTCGGTTTCAACTGTTTCAGTTTGATTTTCTTCAGGTTCCGAAGAATTTGAGTCCTTTTCAGGATCTTTTTGCTTCGTATCCTCGTTTGCTTCAGATTTGATGGTTTCTGTTTCAGATATAGCAGTATCTTCCTGTCCAGATTCTATGTCTGTTAAGTTGGATTCTTGATCTGCTGTAATAGAATTTTCAGAATGTGTTTCTAGTATTTCTATTTTATTTTCTTCATTTCCATCTGCCTTGGGCAGGTTATCACGTGTGGACATTGTGTGAACGTTTTTGTTTGTCTGAGCTTAATCTATGACTAAGATACTAACATATTAGAAAACCTCAAAGTTATTAAGGGGTTTTAAGAGTCCCGAAAAAGGATTTTAGTAGGAATTTTATGACAAAATTGACCTAAAGATTAGGTATTCCAGATCTCCCAGGCTTTTTCTGCTTGTAAAATTAACATTTGTAATCCGTTAGAGACTTTGGCTCCTTGTTGCGCCCCTTTTTTCATGAAAGTTGTTTGATCGGGATTATAGATGAGATCATACAAGATGTGATTTTTGGTAATATACTCATAAGGGATGTTCGGGCAATTTTCTGTATTAGGATGGGTGCCAAGAGGAGTACAATTGATAATTAATTTATAAGAATTAATGGTATCCTCATCAAGATCGTTATAACTAAGTTCGTTAAAATCGGGATTCCTGGAAACAAAAGTATGGCTTATCTCTAGGCGGTCCAGTGCAAAAGCAATCGCTTTTGACGCTCCTCCTGTTCCTAAAATTAGAGCTTTCTTGATAGTTGGATTCAAAAGAGGAATTAAAGATTCTGTAAAACCATAATAATCGCTATTGTAGCCTGTTAGTGTGTGATTTTTTTCAAGTTTAATAACATTAACAGCCCCAATTTCTTTGGCAATAGGATCTAGATTGTCTAAATAAGAAATTACCTCTTCTTTATACGGTATGGTAACATTTAATCCTTTTATATTTGGATTATTAATTACTTCTTTTAAATCTTCAATTTTTGCAAGATCAAAATTATTGTATTCACAATCGAGATTTTCTTTTTCAAACTTTTCGGAAAAATAACCTCGAGAAAAAGAATACCCTATATTTTTACCGAGTAAGCCGTAAATTTTTTTCATTTTGAAGATTTGAGCGTTCGTTTACCATACCATTCTAACCATAAAACAATACCTATACCAACTAGAATAAAAAAGATGCCAACATAGGTCTCTATGACAGAGATATCAGGAAAATAACGATCGTAATTATCTAATATTGGGTCACCTAAAGCATCAATAAGTGTACTGCCTTGTTCATTGATTTTGTATATTTTATGTTTCCAGGGCCAAACAACTCCCAGAGAACCGGTTATAAACCCAATAATAGAAGCAAATGTTGCGGTTTTATATCTTTTTAATACGTATCCTAGAAAATGTGATAGAGTGACTAAGCCCGTAAGAGACCCAAGACTAAAAACGACAAGTACCTTTAATAAACGAACTCTTTGAGTATTCTCAATAAAAGAAAGATCCCAGCGTATCAAGTCTGCAATAGTATCGTATAAAGCGTTTACAGAATCAACCAAAAGTAACACGTAATTTCCGAATAATATTAGAATAAAAGAACCTGATAATCCCGGTAATGTCATGCCAGAAACACCAATAATACCGCATATAAAAACAAACCATAAGTTGTCATTTTCTTTGGCTGGATCCAATAAACTTATACTCACACCAGCTATAATACTTATGATAATAAGGCTTATATTTCTTCGGCTCCAATCATCAAAATCTTTAACTATATAATATATCGAACCTACGATCATTCCAAAGAATGCTGCCCAAACATACAATTCGTAGTGAACGATCAGATAATCCAGGATTTTTGAAACACTAAAATAACTGATTAGCATTCCTAGAATCAATAGGCCAAGAAATTTACCGTTGATGTATCTCCAGAAACTTTTAAACCTAAAGTTGATAAAGAGCTTAAATGCTTTAAAATTTATCTTTTGAAGTGAATAGATAAATTCTTCATAAAAACCGGCGACAAAGGCAACAACACCTCCCGAAACTCCTGGCACTTTGTTGGCGGCACCCATTGCAAGGCCTTTAATCACCAAAAAAAGCTTATCGGTAAAAGTTCGGGTGCTTTGTTGCATCATAGGTTAATTAGCTTTTTTTACGGCAAGGCGCTCTAAGATAAGAATTAATAGAAAACCTATGGTTATAAAGAGTAAAACAAGAAGTATTTTGGCGTCACCATCAAAATGAGTTGGGAAAATACTTTTTTCTATAAATGGAACTTTTATACCTTCAGAGTTTGTTCTCCAGGAGAGGACTTCTTTCCATGGCCATAATTTATTAAGCGATCCTATCATAAATCCGGTAAGAACAGCCAAAGTCATATTCTTATGATTTTTGAACATCCAGTTTAATGCCTTAGAAAATACCTTTAAACCAGTAATAGCTCCAATACCTATAAAGGTCAATTTCATAATTGCCTCGGATAATAGATCAAAATCCATATTTACAAGCCCATCGCGAAGCTTGTTTAAAATATCTATAAAGGTTTGATATGCTCCAAGAATTAACAAGATAAAAGAGCCGGATATACCCGGTAGGATCATTGCAATAATTGCTATAAAACCACAAAATAAAAGATACCAGTTACTATCAGGTGAAGCTAGTGGCTCTACTATAGTTATAAAATAAGAGAGTATAGCAGCCAAAATAACCCCAACGAGTACTTTTGGTTTCCAAGATGTGATTTGTTTGCCAATATAAACTATGCTGGCTAGCACTAGTCCGAAAAAAAAGGCCCATAGTAATACTGGTTCGTTATGAAGTAACCATTTGATTGCTTTGGCCAATGATAATATGCTCGTAATAATACCCAAAAAAAGAGTGGATAAAAAAGGAAGGTTATATGCTCTCCAGGAGTTTAAAAAACCTTCTTTTTTCCATTTTGAAAAAAAACCTAAATCTAATTTGTTAATAGTTTCGATTAATTCTTCGTATATCCCAGATATAAAGGCTATTGTTCCCCCTGAAACACCAGGAACAACATCTGCAGCTCCCATGGCAAGTCCTTTTAAAGAAATAATTAGGTAGTCCTTAAGACTTCTTCGCATATTCAATTGTTTTAACAATTTTTAGTCAAAACAAATGTATGCATTTTTGCTATTAAAAATTATAGAAAAAAAGAGTCTTTTTTAGGGTTGCTTGTATTCAGAAATAATGTTTTTTACTAGGGTAAGGTTAAATACTTTTTCAAAAAGCTCTTCTAAGACAATATGATATTCGTAATCCAGTTCAAGAGCTTTTCTGATATGGTGTTCACCCTTATCATAATCCTGCTTTTCGTAATGTAACCCTGCTAAACGGTATTGAACCTCTGCATTATCGGGATAAAACTCTATTGCCTGATACAGGTTTTGTACTGCAGCATCGGTTTCTCCAAGAAACCTTAGGATATCGGAACGATTTAGCCAGGTTTCTAATTCGTAATTACCTAATTCTAAAGCTTTTCGGTACCCTCGTTCAGCTTCTTCAAAAAAAGCAAGCTTATTATTTATTTTGGCATATCGTTTCCAGTACAATACGTTTTCTCCATCTATATTTATAGCTTTATTTGTGTAGTATAAAGCTTTTTGATAGTTACGTTTACGCATGTAGAAATCTGTAATTGCTATCCATCCTTTATCTAGTAACGGGTCTTCATGTACTGTTTTGGAATAATGCTGAATTGCTAAATCGTCGCTACCCAATTTTTCGAAACATTTTCCTATTCTTAACAAAGCAAAAGAAGTAGGATCGTCTAATTCTAAGGTAATTCTATAATTTTCGATAGCTTCATTATATCTTTTTAACTTTTCAAGTACTTTTCCTTTTTCAAGATAAGCCCCAATAAAATATTCGTCACTTATAATGGCAAAGTCAAAAGCCGCCAGGGCTTTCTCATATTCTTTGAGATCAAAATATTGTTTTCCTACTTGATGCCAGGCAACTTCACAATACGGGTTCTTATTCAAAAACATATTGAGGTATTCGATGGCCTCTTCATGTTGTTCTAAGAAATCAAAACAGTAGATAATATTGTATAATGCAGAGTAATCCTGATCATCGGTTTCGAGACATCGCATAAAATTAACCTTGGCATTCTCAAAATCATCCATAAAGAGATATTCCATACCAATAAGGGAATATACATCTGCTTCGTCATTAGTATATTCTAGTGCCATGCTTAAAAGTTCAATGGCTTTGAAATGATCATTTTGTTTTGAGAGAATATTGGCTTTCTGAATATAAATTTCTTCATTTTCTGGCTCTAGAGCATGTAATTGTGCCAAAAGATCATCTGCTTTTTCTAAACGATCTTCAAATACCAACACTTCAACTTGTAATAGCTTAAGGTTTACAGAAGATGGGTGTTGAGAAAGTCCAAGAGAAATTGCCTTTTTTGCTTTGGCGATTTTACCATTTTCCAAATAATGATGAATAATAGATTCAAACTCATCTGAATCAAAAAATTTAACATCATTAGATCTCAGCATAGACTCATATCGAGTAATTGAGAAATTATTTTCTTCTTCGTGGTTAAATTTCATACACGTTGATTAAAGATGCTCAATAAATCAAAAAGTGATGCAGCTACTTTTTCTGTTTTCCCCAACAAAAAAGAATTATACATACTCCAATACTTCATTTATTTTTTGCATTATTGATTTCCTTAGTACTAAAATTACAAATGAAATCAATCATTTGAACTTCATGAATCAATTGTTTTTAACAAACTAATTAACAAAATATGTACCATTATATAAATAATGTGTAAAGTTTTGTACGTAGTGTAAGCGACTATGTTTTTTATGGATTTGTGAAAAGAAAGAATAATATCTTAAATATACGGTTTTTTAACCAGAATATTGCATTAATGCTTGCTTTTATTGTTGTTGATATGGTATAAAACATCAAGAATAATTTTGCAGCCTTCTCTTATTTCTTCTTCAGAGATCGTAAGGGGAGGGGTGATACGCACTGCCTTGGACTCAAATAGTAACCAAAATAATATGAGGCCTTTTTCCTGGCATTTTAAAATAATTTGATTTGTAATTTCTGCTGAATCTGTTATAACAGCCAGCATTAACCCTAGTCCTCTTATTTCTTTAATTAAGGGGTGTATCAATAGGGATCTAAATAATTTTTCTTTTTCAAGAGCTGCTGCCATTACGTCACTTTCTGTAAGCTCTTGTAATGTTGCCAAAGCGGCAGATGCTATTACAGGATTACCTCCAAAAGTAGTAATATGCCCTAATTTGGGATTGTCCTGAAGTAGCTCCATCATTTTTGAGGAAGCTGTAAAAGCTCCTATCGGAAGGCCACCGCCCATCCCTTTTCCCATAGCAATAATGTCTGGAACAATATCATAATTTTGAAATCCAAATAATGTACCGGTTCTGCCAAAACCTGGTTGTATTTCGTCCAAGATTAATAAAGCGCCTACTTGATCACAGCGTTCTCGAACTTTTTTGAGATAATCGTTCTTTGGCTCAATAAATCCGGCACCGCCTTGTATGGTTTCTAAAATCACGGCTGCGGTTTTCTCCGTTATTTTTTGTAAATCCTTTTCGCTATTAAAAGCTATAAAACGAACATCGGGTATCAAAGGTCTAAATGCCTGTTTACGTTCTTCGTACCCCATTACGCTCATAGATCCCATAGTATTGCCATGATAAGCGAGGTTTGCAGCAATAATCTGGCTTCGACCGGTAACTCTTCGGGCAAGTTTTAGAGAGCCTTCGATGGCCTCGGTACCAGAATTGGTTAAATATGTCTTCTCTAATGGATCCGGAAGATGAACTGCCAAAAGTTTTGCGAGTTCTACTGCCGGTTTTTGAATGTATTCTCCATATACCATGACATGCAAATATTGATCTAATTGCTTTTTAATAGCATTTACTACTCTTGGATGTCTATGTCCCAAACTACAGGCTGATACCCCCGCTACAAAATCAAGATATTTTTGACCATCTGTGGCATAAATATAACTTCCTTCAGCATGAGAAATCTCTATCGCCAATGGGTGCGGAGTTGTTTGGGCTTGATATTTAAAGAAATCTTGTTTCAAGATTACGGTTTTTTACTATAAAAAATGATTTGTAAGTTAAGAATAAACCATCTGAAGTGTTTATTCATTATTTGATAAGTTTTGAGTGTCGCCTTTCAATTTTTTGGCGTATTTGAGTGTGGTAACTGTAATACTATCTCTTTGCCGTGCAGTTCGAGTAATATCTGGATCAATAGAGGATGTCTTTTTTTGATTTTTTTGATCTTCGGGGTCAACTTCTTCTTTTATCTTCTCTTTGATTGGAATAGAATCCAATTGTTCATTGGTTTCTTTAAGCTCGGCATCTTTGAGTTCTTGTTCTAGTAAGCGAGAACCTTCAGATTTATTCTCTTCGAGACGTTTTATAGTTTCTTCATCAAAAAAGTCTGCTTCATCTTTTGGTAATGGTATCCCTGTTATTTTAGTAAGTTTAGGAGGAGTTTCTCCTCTAAAAAGGTCTATCTTGCTATTTATTTTCTCATCTCCTCGCCAGATAAAACCGGATAGTTCCCGAGCATTTTCTGGTAGATCAATTTCACGATATAAAGTGCCATCTACATTTTGATAATAATACACATCTTCGATCTCTTGATTATTGAGAAGTAAACGAATAGAGCTAGAAAGCACTTTATTGATACCTATAAGTTTTAAATCTCCTTCGCTTTCACGTTGATAAAAAATGGTTTCTGTATTTTTATCGATATCCACCTGATAAATTTCATTGTCTTTAAATAAGCCATAAAGCGTTTGCCCTTTGACTTGGTTGTACCCTGCTTTTAGAGTATCTTCTTGCACAAGAAATGCATTTTGATACACTACAAGAGAATCCAATTTTTCAGTCTCTGTATTAGAAATGATCTTGATAGTATCACCGGTCATTTGGTTTCGTTGAGACCAGATAATAGGTCTATCAATCATTTTTGTATATCCGGTGGTTTGATCTACATTAATAGAGTCACTTTTACCGCTCATATTGCTCTTATAGATTCTCACGTCATAAAAACCATTCATTATTCTATGTTCAGGTTTTCCGGTTACCATAAGAGTATCGCTATGAATGTATATAGAATCATTCTCCTGTAATGTAGCAGCCAATGCTCTTTTGGTAATAAAAACCGAGTCTTTATCTTTAAAGACTTCTGCGTAATGACCCGTTATCACAGAATTATTAGCAGTATCTAATACTTTTATATTGTTTGTTGCCGAAGCAAATTGAATGGCACTATTATAAAAGATACTATCACCAAAAACCGTACGTTTGTCATAATCGATCCTTGCATTTTTAATGGCATATCCTGTTTTAACTTTGGTGTCGTAAAACCCTCTTTCACAATAAAGGGTGCTTTCTTTTCCTTTTACTGTCGAAGGACCATAAAGAAAGGCATGGCCGTTCTCTGTATAATAATCTAATCGATCAGAATCTATGGTGTTTTCAGGATTAACAATTTTTACAGTGGTATTAAAAGAATATTGTTTTCTATCCATAAAATAACGACCAATTTTACTTGTTAACGTGTTAGATGAATCTTTTACCGTTCCTCCACTTCGATAATATGCCTGTTGCCTTAATCTGTCAAAAAATAAAGTGTCGGTTCGTAATGTGTTAGAAGGAGTTTCCATAAATACATTATCGCTGGCATAGGCAAACTTGGTGTTACCATTATATTCTGCATATTTACTGGTCATTGTAAGGGTATCTCCTTGCTTTATGATTACATTCCCCAGTGCTTTTACAAATTTATCTTCGCTGTAATGTATAGCTTGATCGCACCAGATTTCTACACCTTCATGTTGCATATATACTTGTTTGTCAACCTTGGCAAGTATAGTAGCCCCGGGAAACCTGTTTTGATCTTTGATCGTACGATCAGACTGAACTTTGATTTGTTTCCCTTCTTGTGCAGTTGTCACTGTAGAGAAAAGTATAACAAAAACTATATAGAAAAGTGTATTCTTCAAGTATTTTAAATTTGTATGCAAAATAACGAAAATTGTATCTAATGATTGTAGGGGTTTTACCTAAAATTAAAAACACAACCCTACATGGTAAGTACTTAAATAAAGATTTAACGTTGCAATCACTGTTTGATGATAGTTCATTTTTTATTTCTAAAAAGGTTGTATTACTTGGTTAGAAACATAATTGTGATAAATTTTCTGTTTTTTTAACATTTTATATGTTTAAGTATCAGTAAATTGCCACAAGCAAACAACAAAACTATAATCAATACTATGGGGATGGTATTGATAATTCTTTTCTTTTTTATTTGAACATATGATTTTGGGGCTGTTTTTATGGCTTTGATATTTGTTTGTTGTCTATAGTATAAAGGAAAATAAAGTTGTAACACAATCATCAAAATAATTTATGTTGACGAAAAAAAACCTTTGGGGGCTGTTTTTTTTCTTTATTTGGGGTACAGTATTTTCTCAATCAAAACAGTTGAAAGTAGCGGACAAAGCTTTAAAAGATTCTTATGCTTTTGTTAATAAGGATATAGAGTATTTAAAAACAGTGACTAATGCTTTTGGAAAAAAAAGTATAGTTTTAAAAGATAAATATGAGCACAGTTTGTTACTGGATTCTTTGACGTTAAAAAAGAAGAAATCAAAAAAGTTTGTTTTAAGTTTTTTGAATATTAATTCTAAATACTCAGACTATGCACCTAGTTTTCATGGGTCAGAATTAGTCTTTTCATCTTCGAGAGATGTTAATCGAGTTTCTAAAGCTGTTGATGCTTTTAATAACCAACCTTTTTTGGATCTGTATTCGGCTTCCAAAAGATCAGATAAAGAAAGAATTAAGAAATTAAAAGGAAAGATTAATTCAAAGTTTCACGAATCTTCTCCGGTTTTTAGTGCAGATGGAAAAACCGTTTATTTCACCAGAAACAATTATGTAAATAAAAAATCCAAAACAAATTCAGAAGGGAATGTGTTATTAAAGATTTACTTAGCTACATACAAGGATGGGAAATGGGGTAATGTAGAAGAAGTTTCTTTTTGTAGTGATGAATATTCAGTTGCGCATCCAACCTTATCTCCCGATGGGCGATTTTTATATTTTGCAAGTGATATGCCAGGAAGCCTTGGGAAATCTGATTTGTATGTTGCAAGAATTTATGAAGACGGAAGTTTTGGTGCGCCCGAGAACTTAGGAGATCAAATTAATACTGTTGGGAGAGAAACATTTCCGTTTATAAGTGATAAGGGAAAACTGTTTTTTGCTAGTGATGGTCATCTAGGTTTTGGAGGCTTAGATGTTTTTGTAGCGATGCCCAATGAATGCGAAGAGATAAAGATTTTTAATTTGGGCGAACCTATTAATAGTGCTGAAGATGATTTTACTTTTATTGTTAATGAAGAAAATAAAATAGGGTATTTTGCCAGTAATCGCGAAGGAGGTAAGGGAGATGATGATATTTACGGTTTTAGGCAACTAATCTCTTTCGAAGAGTATTATGGACGTAAACCAAGAACAATGCAAAAACTTGAAAGGGTTATTGAAACAAAACCAGAGGAAGACAATAGTGTTATAGTTTTAAATTAATAAGCTTAATTTTATATAAAAAGGCTACTGCAAACTATGCAGTAGCCTTTTTTTATGCATTGTTTGTAAATATTTATCGATGTATCGTCTGTTTTCTATCAGGCCCTACTGAAACTATAGTTATTGGTGTTTCCAGTTCTTTTTCGAGAAATGCTATATAATCATTTAATTCTTTTGGAAGTTCTGAAGCATCTGTCATTTTTGTTAGATCTTCAGACCAACCTTTCATTTCTGTATATATAGGAGTTACATTTTCAGGTTCTATATTGTAGGGTAGGTGTGTGATCGTTTGCCCTTTGTATTTGTAAGATGTACAGACTTTTAGTTTTTTAAAACCGCTTAATACATCACCTTTCATCATCATTAGTTTGGTGACACCATTTACATGTACTGCATATTTTAAGGCTACAAGGTCCAACCAACCGCATCTTCTTGGTCTTCCCGTGGTAGCTCCAAATTCGTGACCTACTTTTGCCATAGTTTCTCCGTCTTTATCAAATAATTCGGTAGGGAAAGGACCACTACCAACTCGGGTAGTATATGCTTTAAATATCCCAAAAACATCTTTGATTTTATTAGGAGCAATTCCAAGTCCAGTACAAGCTCCGGCAGCAGTAGTGTTTGATGAGGTAACGAACGGGTATGTTCCAAAATCTATATCTAACAGTGATCCTTGAGCACCTTCAGCCAAAATGGTTTTTCCATCTTTTTGTGCCTGATGCAAGTACTCTTCGCTATCAATAAAAGTAAGTGTTTTTAAAGTTTTAACGGCTTCAAAAAATTCACTTTCCAGTTCTTGAAGATCATACTCAATTTTAGCATCATAAAAATCAATCATCGCTTCATGCTTATTAGCAAGGGAGCGATAGCGATCTTTCCAATCGCTTAATTCTAAATCCCCGACTCTAATACCATTTCTACCGGTCTTATCCATATAAGTAGGACCAATACCCTTTAGAGTGGACCCTATTTTTGCTTTTCCTTTTGAAGCTTCAGAAACTGCGTCTAGAATTCTATGAGTAGGAAGAATTAGATGAGCTTTTCTGGAAATCAATAATTTTGATTTATAATCCAGATTAAACTTATTAAGGTTGTCTAATTCCTTTTTGAAGATTACAGGATCTATTACAACGCCATTTCCAACCAAATTAATAGCTTTTTCATGAAAAATACCACTAGGAATTGTGTGAAGTACATGCTTTATTCCATCAAATTCTAATGTGTGTCCGGCATTTGGACCACCTTGGAATCTAGCAATAATATCATAATTTTTTGTAAGAACGTCTACAATTTTTCCTTTACCTTCGTCTCCCCACTGAAGACCAAGCAATAAATTTACTGCCATTATTTATCTTGATTAGTTGGTTTTTTTTTAGTTCCGTAGAAATATAAAGAGTGATTTGTAATATCTACATCAAAAATTTCTTCTATAGTTTTTTTTATTGACTGAATCCTCGGATCACAGAATTCTAAAACATCACCGGTATCGGTAAGTATAAGATGGTCATGTTGTCTGTCAAAATATGATTTTTCATATTGGGCCTGGTTTTGGCCAAATTGATGTTTTCGTACCAGTTTACATTCTAAAAGAAGTTCAATGGTATTGTACAAGGTAGCACGACTAACCCGGTAATTTTTGTTTTTCATTTTGATGTAAAGTGATTCTATATCAAAATGTTCATCACTTTCATAAATTTCCTGAAGTATCGCGTATCGTTCGGGTGTTTTTCTATGACCATTTTCTTCTAAGAAACTGGTAAACACATTCTTGACGATAGTTTGATCGTTTTGTGAAGTTGCTTTAGTACTCATACGTTTAAAAACGCAAAGTTACATTATTTTTTATTCTCTAACTACTTTATCGATACCACTTATTTTTGAAAGATTTTTCATGACCGTTTTTAAGGTGTTTTTATTTTTGACCCCTACCGTAATTTTACCTGTAAATACACCATCATTAGTATCAAAATTCATATTGTAAATGGCAAGATGCATGTTGTTTGAGATTATTTGAGTGACCTCATTCACCACTCCAATATTATCAATACCATTCAATTTAATTACCGCCTTAAATTCTTCTTGACTCGAATCTATCCATTTGGCAGGCATAATGCGATAGGCATAATTACTTTGTAATTGCAAAGCATTGGGGCAATTATTTTTATGCACTTTTATTCCTTCGTTTACCGTAATAAAACCAAAAACATCATCTCCGGGAATTGGGTTGCAACAGTTTGATAATTTGTATTCTAGTTTTTCTAGTTCTTTGCCAAAAACAAGCAGATCATACTTAGAAGTGATTTCTTCTTTATTTACATCTTTTATATTACCTCTACGAATTCTGTTTTTAATAAAATTCATAAAGACATTGCTCCGTGTAGTAGCAAATTCTTTTATTTTTTGATTATCGATAGTACCTATGCCCACCCTGTAGAAAAGATCCAAACTGGTTTTGAGTTTAAAATATAGAACAAGCTCATTAACCACTTTTTCGTTCATAGTAATTTTTTGCGAGCGAAGCTTACGTTTTAGAATAACTTTACCATCTTCTGCAATTTGTTTTTTCTCGTCTCTAAGTGCAGATTTAATTCTTGATCTTGCTCTGGCTGTAGTTGCATAATCGAGCCAACTCGATGAAGGTTTGGATTTGGTCGAGGTAATTATTTCTACCTGATCCCCACTTTTGAGCTCATGACTTAGTGGTACTAGTTTTCCATTTACCCTAGTACCCCGAGTTTTTAAACCAATTTCGGTATGTATACTAAAACCAAAATCCAGCGCTGTCGCACCTTTAGGTAGTGATTTTAAATCTCCTTCGGGAGTAAAAACAAATATTTCTTTGGCATAAAGGTTTAGTTTAAACTCTTCTACAAAGTCTACAGCATTGGTTTCAGAATTTTCAAGGGCCTCTTGTAATCTATTTAGCCAGCCATCTAATCCCTGATCTTGTTTTTCCTGAGTATTTTTATATTTATAATGAGCGGCATATCCTTTTTCAGCTATTTCGTGCATACGCTCACTACGAATTTGTACTTCGACCCATCTGCTATCTGGACCAATTACTGTTATATGTAATGCTTCATAACCTGTAGATTTTGGTTGTGATATCCAATCGCGTAATCTAATCGGGTTGGGGCGATAATAATCGGTTACCACCGTATATATTTTCCAGGCAATAAATTTTTCATTTTCAAAATCAGACTTATAAATTATTCTTATTGCAAACTTGTCATATACTTCGTCAAACGATACATTTTGTTTTACCATTTTGCGACGGATAGAAAATATGGATTTTGGCCTTCCTTTTATTTCATAATTTAATCCTTCTTTGTCTAACCCCTCTCTTATTTTATCTGAAAATCTTTTTATATAAGCATCTTGTTCTTCTTTGCTTTCCTTTATTTTTTCTAGAATATCTTTGTAAACTTCAGGTTCTGTATATTTTAAGCCTAGGTCTTCAAGTTCTGTTTTGATATTGTAAAGCCCAATTCTATGAGCCAAAGGAGCGTAGATATATAAAGTTTCAGAAGCAATTTTTACTTGCTTATCCGGTCGCATAGCATCCATTGTTTGCATGTTATGTAAACGGTCTGCGATCTTAATGATGATTACTCGTACGTCATCATTAAGTGTTAGCAACATTTTTCTGAAATTTTCAGCTTGTAGAGAAATGTCCTTGTCCTTTTTTAAGGAAGATATCTTTGTTAGACCATCCACTATACGAGCAACAGTTTCCCCAAACATTTGTTCAATGTCCACTAAAGTGTATTCCGTATCTTCAACTACGTCATGAAGCAGAGCAGCAGCAATCGAAGTTGCGTCTAGTCCAATTTCACTGGCAACGATTTTGGCAACGGCAATAGGATGAAAAATATAAGCTTCACCACTTTTACGTCGTTGATCTTTATGGGCATCAACAGCAACATCAAAAGCTTGACGTATAAGTGTTTTGTCTTCTTTGGAAAGGTTTCTATAACTAATCCGAAGCAATTCTTTGTATTGCTTGGCGATCTGTTTATTTTCTTCTTCTATAGCAGCTTCTGTCATAACATAAAGTTTTCTTTGAAAGCCCTATTATAATTGTACGTAATTAATTCCCCCTACTAAAATAAATTGCGACAAAAATTATGCCTTTAAATATAGATCATGATAAATTGACATAATTCTGAGCAATAGAATATTAAAAGTACAATTAAGAATTGTAACCACCAAGTACTTATATAATGGATTTTATTCCTTGAGATTTTTTATTCTTTGTAATAAGGTAGGGTGGGAGTAATGTATAAAAACCATTGCCGGGTGTGGAGTAAGGTTACTGAAATTATTTTTGGATAATTTTTTCAAACTACTTATTAAAGCATTATGATCATACGTGCTTTTTGCATAATTATCGGCTTGATATTCAAAGGCTCTCGAAACCACATTCATAATAAGTCCGGTGATTTCTGAAATAGGACTGTACAGTATTCCAAAAGTTATCAATCCAATATGAAAAGAAGGAATTTCAACATTAAGTGCTTCAGATAAGAGTGGGTTTGCTATAAAAAGGGATAAAAACCATAGCGTTATGCCAGTAAGGACAACAGATAAAATTAAGTTGATAATGACGTGTCTTTTTTTATAATGTCCTACTTCATGAGCAAGTACAGCTACAATTTCTTCGTTATTCAGGTCTTTGATCAGCGTGTCATAAAGTGTTATTCTCTTTTCACTTCCCATACCAGAGAAATATGCATTCGCTTTGGTGCTTCTTTTGGATCCATCGATTACAAAAATATCCTTTAGCTGAAATCCAACTTTTTTTGAATAAGCCTGAATTGTATCCCTAAGTTCGCCAGGTTCTAAAGGTGTTTGCTTGTTAAAAATGGGAACAATTAGTTTGGCATAAAACATATTCATTGCAACCGTAAAGATGGACACTAATCCCAATGCATATATCCAAAAAGATTTACCTGTTAATTCATAAAACCAAAGAATCAGCGCCAAAAGCCCTCCTCCAACGATAATCATCATGATAATACTTTTTATCTTATCAACAAAAAAGGTTTTTGTCGACATCTTGTTGAAACCAAACTTCTCTTCGATAACAAAAATTTTATAATACATTGTGGGAGTAGACAGAATATCACTCCCTATCATTATAATTCCAAAAAAAAGTAAGCCAACAATGATCGAATTGTCTGAAAAGCTCCTTGCTATACCATCTACATATGCAAATCCATCAAAAAAGAAAAACAAAAGCATAATGCAAAGAGAGATACTAGAAGAAACCAATTTGAATTTATAATTAGCTTTCTTATAAGCAATAGATTTTTTATATTCTTCTTCAGGATATACATCAGACAATTCTTCTGGGATCTTATCGTCATAATGCATCGCATTAAGAATATCTAATAAAGAATCTATTACAAAGACTATAATTATAATAGCGATTAATAAATAAAACAGGGAAATCGGGGTCATTAGTTTATAGCAATTAGTATTTTAAGCATATTAGATTTGTGGGAAGCGGAAAGGTAATAATTTTTAATCTATTTATTACGCAATTAATCAATCTTTTAACTAACAAAGTTGCGTTGGCGTTTAGCTTCAAAAATTAAAATACCGGCAGCTACCGAAACATTCATCGAGTCTATAACACCGCTCATAGGGATTTTTATATTTTGAGTTGTATTATTCAGGAAATCCTTGCTCAAACCGGTAGCTTCTGTTCCAACGACAATAGCGGTCGGGTTTGTATAATTTTGAGTGTCATAATTTACCGAAGCTTGCAAAGCGGCTCCATAAATATCAATCTTGTGTTGTTGCAAGAAGTTAATAATATCTATGGAAGTTCCTGTGGCCACTTTGTTGGTAAATAAACATCCTACGCTTGATCTTATAATGTTAGGACTATAAATATCGGTTTTTGGATTCGCAATAAAAACAGCATCTAATTGAGCCGCATCTGCGGTACGCAAAAGAGCACCAATATTGCCAGGCTTTTCAGGTGCTTCGGCTACAAGAATTAAGGGTTTTTCTGATGCTAAACTAAAATTTTCTATGTCAAGATTCTTAGAAATTGCAATGGCTATTACTCCCTCGGTAGTCGTTCTATAGGCAAGTTTTTGATAGATCTCTGGTGTGATTTCAAAAAAATCGATTGCTTTTGGATGATTTTTGATAATTGTAGAAATGTCTTCAAAAGAGATAATAGATGGGCAATAATATAACTGAGTAATAGTATATCCCCCCTTTATAGCCAATAAAATTTCACGCTGCCCTTCAATAATAAAACATTTTTCCTTTTTGCGGACTCGTGATTTTTCTTTTAGTTGATTAAGAAACTTTATTTTGGGATTTTGAAAGCTTTTTATTTGATTGTGCATAAAGCAAATATAAGAATAGAGAAAAGGAAATAATTTGTTTTTTTAGGTATTTCAGGAATTTAATTCTTTTATGGAATTCTCTATTTCTCTTAAGATTTGAGGAAAATTTTGGTCTAATTTTTTAAATAATGCTTCAATTTGCACAAAGTCGGCTCCTTGCCTCGAAGTGTTTTCAATTTCCTGTAAAAAGGTTGCTTCATTATTTAAGCCAATAGTTTTAAAACTCGATTTAAGTTTATGAGCTATTTCTTTTGTAGTCAAAAAATCCTGATCTTTTATACCTGTTTTTAGTTTTTCATAATCTTCTGGAGTGTCCTCAATAAATATCTGTAAAACATTTTGAATTACTTCGGGATCATTGTCAAAAGTCTCTTTTAAAAAGGATAAATCATATATTTTTGCTGAATTATTCGCGATAGTGTTTTTTACACTTTCTGATATTTTATTAAAATTAATGGTGTTTTGATCAGTATTTGGTTTTAAACTAAACAGGATTTCTTCCAAAGCTTTTTCACTTAAAGGTTTGGTAAGGTAAAAATTCATTCCAGATTCTGTTGCTTTTTTCTTAGATTCGGGAAATACATCTGCCGAACATGCAATTATCGGTATTTGACTTATATTGGGGTTTTGGGATTTACGTATAAGTACCGCAGCTTCTGGGCCGTCCATAACGGGCATGTGCATATCCATAAGTATCAAATCATAAGCATAACGTTCAATCTTTTCTAATGCTACTTGTCCATTTTCGGCAACATGTGTGTCGATTTCCCAATTTGATAATAATTGTTTTATAAAAAACTGGTTCATTTTATTATCTTCTACCACCAATACCTTCATTCCGGATAGGTCGTGTGTATTTTTGGAGGTTGTTTTGCCTTCTTCCGGTTGGGTTGCAGATTTAAATTCACTTTTAGAATATTTAATAGAAAAGTCAAATGCAGATCCTCTTCCGGGTTCACTTTGCGCATTGAGTTTTCCTCCTTGTAATTCTATAAGTTGCTTAGAAATTGAAAGCCCAAGACCGGTGCCTTCTATTTTGTTTTTTCCAGGTTTATGAACCTGATAAAAACTTTCAAAGATGGTATTCAACTTATCTTCAGGGATGCCGACTCCTGTGTCTTTTACAATGAAATTGATAGTGATATGTTTCTCTTCTATTTTCTTGGGTTTTACATATATCGCTATCTCTCCTTTATGAGTAAATTTTATGGCATTGCCCAATAGGTTGATTAGAATTTGATTAAGCCTAAGTTGATCTCCAATAATAAATTTTGGGACCGATGGATCAATGATCATTTTGTAGTCCAGCCCTTTCTCATCGGCCTTGATTTTAAACCCGCGAGATATGTTACTTATTAATTCCTGGAGATTAAAATCTGTGTCGTGTAAGGTGAGTTTACCAGCTTCAATTTTTGAAAAATCAAGAATATCATTAATCAGAACCAAAAGATTTTCGGCAGAGAACTGAATTCCGTCTAGATTTTTCTTATCCACATGTAAGTTACTGAAATCACTTTTTTGCAAAATACCTGTGAGTCCCAGGATCACGTTAAGGGGGGTTCTGATTTCATGGCTCATGTTTGATAAGAAAACCGATTTTGCCTTGGCAGATTTTTCTGCTAGTACTTTGGCTTCTCTAATTTCGTTATCAATAATTTTTTTATTTGTGATATCTCTAAAAAACGCATTAAATAAATAATCGTCTTTGGTTTCAATAGCGATAATGGTAAGTTCTACATATACTACAGTTCCATTTTTCCTATTTACTGAAGTCTCTACTCGTTTATTAATCAATTCATCACTTCCCGTTTGAATATAATTATTAAAGCTGCTCTGTAATTCTTTCCTCAATTTATAGGGTAGTAAAGAGTAGATGCTATGGCCAACGGTTTCTTCTCTTTTTAACTCTAATATGTTTTCTGCCTGTTTGTTCCAATTTAAAACAGTACCTTGACTATTAACCAAAATGACCCCATCCATGGCTGTTTCTAGAATAGTTGTATTAAGGTGTTCACTATACTTTAGCTCTTCTTCTACCTTTTTTCTTTCAATAATTTCTTCGGTTAGCCTTTCATTTATTTCCTCTAGACTTAATAGTTGCTTTTGCAGCATTTTGAGCATCTGTTGCTTACTCGGAAAGTTTATGAGGTCTTTAGCAAGAATTTCTTCAGGAATAACATTGAGTATTGCTGTAAATGAATCCAGCAAGTGATATGATTCAAAATGGTTTTTATAAATAAGCAAATAGATATTTGTGATAGCATTTATTCCAAGGCTATTTTTTATTCTTAGAAAAATTTCATTAGAAAATTCTAATAATTTCTTTCGTTCCCTGATAAGGTCAATTCTTTGAAAATCATAGTTAGCATCCAGATACTTTTTTATCTGTACAATTTTTGGTTCAGTAAATGTACCAACAAGCTCTGATGATTTTTCTAGTACTTCGGAAAGAAATACTTTGCATAGAGTTAATTCCTGTTCTTTTAAGGGTTCAAAGATTAACTTGAAGTTTTTATATTTAAATAGAGAGTTGTATTCAATAAAAATAGTACTTCGTAAAGATTGTATGAACTGTTGATTCCCTCTTTTCTGTTCTGAAATATATTCTTCCAGAGACAAGTATATTTCAGGAAGAGATTGAATTTTTTGTACTGTTGAAAGTTCCTTAAAAACTTTGACTTTTGTTTTTAAAGTAGTTCCGTTAGCGGGTGTATTGATCTGTTTCCAAAGGAAGTCAATTAGATCAAGAATATCTTGTTCTTCTTGGTTCTTGGGAGGATCAGTTTTCTTTGGATTTAATATTCTTTTAAACCATTGTATGATCATCTAGGGTCATATTTTACTGGCTTTATATATTTTATAAAAGCCTAATGCAGACAAGCCCCATGTAAGAATTAAAGCAACAAACCATATATAGTTACCCAATGTATCCCCAAATAATTTTTTAAAAATGTTATAATCAAATATATGTGCAATTTGCATATGAAGATGACCAAGGGCCATTACAACAAATCCCCAAGCCAACAAGGTCATACCAGATCCAAATTTTCCACCTTTCAACCGAGTGGCTGTCAAAAAGCTAAAAACAAGAGCAATTGCCAAAAATGGCATCTCTAAAAGCCCAAAAATTTGCTCTGCACCTAATTCGTTTGTAGAATGAGCACTATGGTCCTGTGCAAATGAAGTTTGGCTAATGAATAGTAATCCCAATGTAAGTAAAATGTAGTGTTTTCTCATATTCATAGTTTTGGTTAAAAGTAATTAAAAAATGCGGTTTTACCATGTTTTTAACAGATTAAATACATTTTTTATCGATAAAATGCAATATCCTGTAATCCTAGATAAAAAAAATCCCGCTTTTTTAGCGGGATTTTTATATAAGTGAGATCGTATTGTTTTACTAAAAGATTACTTTACTTTTTCTACAATAGCTTTAAAAGCTTCTGGGTTGTTCATCGCTAAATCGGCAAGAACCTTACGGTTTAATTCGATGTTATTAGCTTTTACTTTTCCCATGAATTGAGAATAAGACATACCGTGTAAACGTGCACCTGCATTAATACGAGTGATCCATAAAGCACGGAAAGTTCTCTTCTTGTTTCTACGGTCTCTGTACGAATATTGCATCGCTTTATCAACCGCATTTTTTGCTACCGTCCAAACGTTTTTACGACGTCCGAAGTAACCTTTTGCTTGCTTAAGAACTTTTTTTCTCCTAGCTCTTTTTGCAACAGAATTTACTGATCTTGGCATAATTTTAAATTTTTTAGTAGTAGGCGATCGATAATCGATACTTTGTTTCTAGTGTTTCGTAAATCTACAATCGTACATCTAAAATCATAGAGAGCCTAACTCCTGGGTTTATAATAATTTTAACCTATATCAAAAAGTGATTACTTAAGACGTAATTGCTCTTTAATATTATTTTCGTCGCTTTTATGCACCAATGTTGAGTGCGTCAAAGCTAGCTTACGCTTTTTAGATTTTTTTGTCAGAATGTGACTCTTAAAAGCGTGCTTTCTTTTGATTTTACCAGTTCCGGTAAGCTTAAAACGCTTTTTGGCACTGGATTTTGTTTTCATTTTAGGCATTGTATCCTTGTTTTTATAATCTCACTTATTATTGTAACACTTTCTCTATATTAAAGAAAGTTGTATGTTTTATTTTTTGGGAGCAATAAACATAATCATGCGTTTCCCTTCAAGCTTTGGCATTTGTTCTACCTTGCCATATTCTTCTAGTTCCTGTGCCAATCTAAGAAGCAAGATTTGTCCTTGATCCTTATATATAATAGAACGCCCCTTAAAGAATACATAGGCTTTCAGTTTCGCACCTTCACTTAAGAATTTGATTGCGTGTTTTTTCTTAAACTCATAATCATGCTCATCGGTGTTGGGCCCGAATCGGATTTCTTTGATAACAACCTTGGTGGCCTTGGATTTTAAGGCTTTGTCTCTTTTTTTCTGCTCATAGAGAAATTTCTTATAATCCATTACTTTACAAACAGGAGGTACTGCTTTAGGTGAAATTTCAACAAGATCTAAACCTTGTTCTTCAGCAATTTCTAATGCTTTTCGAGTAGGATAAACACCTACTTCTACATTATCACCTACAAGACGCACTTCATCAACCCTAATTTTTTGATTGATTCTGTGAGCATCTTCTTTGATTATTCGTGCTGGTTTTTGAGACCTTCTTCTTCTTATTGCTATGACTTAAAAATTTAAATTAAACTTAGTTTTCTTTATAATTATCCGTTAAACGGTTTTAGAGTTCTATTAATTTCTTCTTCTATGATCGCGGAAAATTTTTCGACAGATATTGCTCCCAAGTCCTCTCCACCATGCTTTCGAACAGATATTGTATTGTCTCTTTCTTCTTGCTCCCCTACAATGATAATGTACGGAAATTTGTTCATTTCTGCTTCTCTGATCTTCTTGCCTATCGTTTCATTTCTATGATCTGCAAGGGCGCGAATTTCGTCATTTTCTAACAAATTTAAAACTTTTTCAGAGTATTTTTCATATTTCTCGCTGATAGAGAGAATAATAGCCTGCTCTGGCATTAGCCATAATGGGAAATTACCACCCGTATGCTCTAGCAATATAGCAATAAATCTTTCCATACTACCAAAAGGTGCTCTATGAATCATCACTGGTTGGTGTAATTCATTATCGCTACCTTTATAAGTAAGGTCAAAACGTTCGGGGAGATTATAATCTACCTGTATAGTTCCTAATTGCCAACTTCTTCCTAAGGCATCTTTTACCATAAAATCAAGTTTAGGCCCATAAAAAGCAGCTTCACCGGTTTCTACTACGTAGTTCAAACCTTTTTCTTTGGTGGCATTCAAAATTGCATCTTCTGCTTTTTTCCAATTTTCGTCGCTACCTATATATTTACTTGGATTTTCAAGATCGCGAAGTGATACCTGAGCTGTAAAGTTTTCGAAGCCTAAAGACCCAAAAACATAGAGTACCAAATCAATTACTTTTTTGAATTCTTCATCTAATTGATCAGGAGTGCAGAAAATATGTGCATCATCTTGCGTAAAACCTCTTACTCGCGTTAATCCGTGCAACTCTCCACTCTGCTCATATCTATAAACGGTTCCAAATTCAGCAAATCGTTTTGGTAAATCTCTATAGGACCAAGGTTCACTATTATAAATCTCACAGTGATGTGGGCAGTTCATAGGTTTTAATAAAAATTCTTCACCTTCTGCCGGAGTGTGGATTGGTTGAAAACTATCTTCTCCGTATTTGGTATAGTGACCAGAAGTAACGTATAGTTCCTTTTGTCCTATGTGTGGAGAAGCGACCATTTCATACCCGGCTTTTTTCTGAGCTTTTTTTAGAAATTGTTCTAATCGCTCACGCAAAGCAGCGCCTTTTGGCAGCCATAAAGGCAAACCTTGACCAACTCGTTGCGAAAAAGTAAAAAGTCCAAGCTCTTTTCCTAATTTGCGATGATCCCGTTTTTTTGCCTCTTCAAGTAGTTCTAAATATTCTTTTAGTTCTTTTTGTTTAGGGAAAGAGGTTCCGTAAACACGAGTAAGCTGTTTATTGTTTTCGTCACCACGCCAGTATGCTCCAGCAACACTCATGATTTTTACAGCCTTAATAAGTCCCGTATTGGGGATGTGTCCACCACGGCATAAATCTGTAAAAGTATCATGATCGCAAAAGGTGATAGTGCCATCTTCCAGATTTTCAATCAGCTCTACTTTATACTCATTTCCTTCTTCTTTATATTTTGTTAGAGCATCTGCTTTAGAAACAGATTTCATTTTAAAATCGTGCTTTCCTCTGGCAATTTCAAGCATTTTGTCTTCAATCTTCTTGAAATCTTTTTCAGAGATCGTTTGATCTCCAAGATCCACATCATAATAGAAGCCATTTTCAATTGCAGGTCCGATAGATAGTTTAACACCAGGATAAAGCTGTTCCAAAGCCTGTGCTAGAACGTGAGAAGTAGAGTGTCTGAAAGCCGTTTTACCTTCGCCATCTCTCCATGTAAATAAGACAAGATTACCATCGGTGGTTAATTCGGTTGTTGTTTCGATAGTTGTGTCATTAAACTTTGCAGAAATAACATTTCTGGCAAAACCTTCGCTAATATCTTTGGCAACATCCATAGCGGTAACTCCGCTATTGTATTCTCTAACCGACCCATCGGGTAACGTAATCTTGATCATGTTTTTCAAATTAAAGGTGCAAAGATAATACGATAATAAAACCCATACAATATTATAAAGGATATTTAATTTATTAATTATATCAGTAAGTGTTTTTAGATCTAATTTATAGAGGATTCGGGATATTTATGATATCCCGACCGCGCTTTCCGCGATATCTTATATAACCATATGTCAAAGTTATATAAGGATGCTGCTACAATCGCTATCCTGTTAACTGGTAGTAAGATTTTTCTTCTATAAATAATATATAATCAGAACGTTATAAAAAGGTTTTAAAATAATTGTAAAAAAGGTATTGTGTATTA
>CANMDH010000020.1 GCA_947496555.1 uncultured Aquimarina sp.
CTGATTTTAAACACCAATTCCTCTGGGGCTAGCCCCAGAGGAATTGAAACAACAGACAGAGTTTAATTTACATATCCTTGAGATTTGGCTATTCCGTTTGATGATTCAATAACAAATTCGATTTCTTTATTTCCAACTTCAAACGACCGAAACCTTCCTTTTATAAACTCGCTCTTTAAATCTAAAAATTCGTTTTGATTTATGGCTTCTTCGCTATCTAATATTTCTAGTTCACCATCTATGTTTTTGAAATATACTTTATACATAGCTTCCTCATTTTTTGTTGTATCTAAGCGAAGAATAAGATTTGTGTATTCATTTATATAGTTCTCATTTTTATCAAAAGTAACAGTAAAATCAAAGCCTTGTTCTATAATCTGATAGGCTAACTTATGTTCTTTTCGTAACCCTTTATCATTTTCTAAAAAGGTATTGATTTGATGTTGCCCTTCTGTTTTGGCAACATACTTTGGAACAATCTCTAAATTGTTAAATTCATACTGTTGCCCCGGTGGAAGAATATTGTTTTCTAATTTATAAAATCCTTCTCCTTCCTGTATTTCATATTCAAAAGTGTAATTAGTTTCTTCGACTATATAGTCAGGAATAACACTAATAAAAGTTAATATTTCTGTATCTATTTTATTTGAGGATATATATTCACTTTTGATTTGAAAATCAAATGAATCTTTTACATTTACTTCGATTGGTTCACAACCTGTTATAAAGGATAGTGCGAACAAAATTAAGGTTGATTTTTTCATTGTGCTTGATTTTTAAGAATTGAATATTTTAGGCCTAGACCTACAAAGAATTTTGTTTTGGCTAGATCACTATTTGCATGGTAGTATATATTGGTTTTTGTGACTAGAGATAATTTTTCAGAAAATTGTATGTCCGCATCAAGCCCCCCAAATGCACCATAAATGACCTTACTTTCATCCGTTATCATAGCTCCATTTGATAGTATAAAATCTCCCTTGTTAATGTGCTCATGACCTAAAGTACCTTCTGGTTTTTGTCCTAATTCATCATCTTTTTGACATCCGGTAAAGAGTGTCAAAAAGATTATAGCAAAAAAAAAAATCCTAAGTGGCTTTTAAAATAGTGTTTCATAAAGATGTATATTTATTAATGGTTAATGATTTATTTGTTGTTCAATTTTTAAGCGCCAAACCTACTGTAGTTATATATGTTGGATCAACAACACAAAAACCAATGGGTTTCAATAAAAAATATTTTATGGTTTTCCTCATTCTGGCGTTGCACAAATTGATTGGGACAATAATACTAAGCCCCAGTTTCATTTTTTGAAACTCGGGTTGTTGATACTGTTATTGTTGTGTTAAATATATTATTAAAGCATAATGAACGGTGTTCCCGATACGAGATTAATAAATGTTGTATTTCTATATCTCATTGCATTCCCTATACCATGGCGCCCCGTAACCAAATTTCCTCTCCACAGCGATTGATCAAGCCTTCATGTAACCTTACATGCCCGTCCCGGGGGTTACTATATCTCCCTGGGAGGTTGCCAGGTAACTTCTGGGGCAGTATATAGGCTTCCCGGGCTCCGGGAACGACTTTGAAGCCTACGGGAAGGTGCTTGCAAGTGCTGTGGAGTAACTTTTAGGTGCTGTGAGGCTAGATAATCTGTACAGGAAAGATATAATATCCCCCGGGAAAAGAGTTGTAACCTTCGGGAACGTATTGGTACACGCTGTGGAGGATATAAAAGTTACAAAGACACTATTTTAAGGACCAAAATGAAGAAAAAAAATCCCGGGACCTTTAGATTAGGTCCCGGGATTGTGATGGTAGTATACGGGATGATGATTTCTATGCGCGGGAGGCATATTGTTTTCTAAAATATTGACTCATATAGCCCTTAAAACGTTCTGGATCGTTTTTAAACACATATTTACCTGCTGCGCGTATCTCGTCAACAGCTTCTTTTAAGTGAGTAAAGGCTTTATCTCGCAGGGATTTGGCTACAGAATTTTCTTGGGCCGCGGTATCGAGCTTTTCCATCTTAAATTGGGATGCGATTAGCTTCTTTGTTTTAATTACTTATGATTTATGGGTGCTAGGATATGCCAGAGGAGTGTCACTTTTTGAAACTGGGGATAATTTTTTGAAAAAAAAGAGAGGTAATTATGGAAACCCGTAAAAATAATTGAGAAGAATTGTTGATTTTTGGGAAGAGAGAGGTGATTTAAGTATGTATTTATAAATGGAAAGTAAAGAATATATATCCTTTATACACTTGTTGGGCACAATATGGAAAAAATGAAAATCAGAAATTCTAAAGATGCATTACTCTTTTTTTTAAGTGAGAAAAAAAAGACTCAATTCTTAGTGAATGAATTGGGAATAATAATGCTTATGCTGAGCTGTCTTCTTTGGCTCATATTCTTTTATCTTGGTTACCAGTTTTTATTTTTCACGATAGCAATCCAAATTTCTTTATTATTTATTGGCTTTAAAATGATTTCTACAGAAAAGGACAGACAGACAGAAGCGGAATATATGGTTCATAAAATATATAAAGAAAATGAAAAGAGAGGGATATATTACCAAAAAAGGTTTGAAAGACTTTTCAGAAAATACTTTTCTAAGGGAGAATATTTTGCAGATAACCCAAGAAGGCAGGTAGAAGTAATATTGGAAGAATTAAATAGTCAAAGACTTGACAAAAACGAAAAAGCAGAATTAATTGATATGTTGAACTATTTCTTATACGAATATTATGTTGAATAGTATCGTCGCATTTTTCAGTAGACGACCAAATTTGGGACGAATTAAAATAATATTATTTCCAATATTGGTTGGAGGTATAAGTTTTGATTGGTTAGTAGGCTATAATTTTGCTAGCAAACAACTTGAAGTATCATCAGGTACGGATGAAATTTTGATTCCAATTTTAATGGTTAGTATTTTTATAATTATGCTTTTTGCAAATCTTTGGGATAGACATCGAGAAAGGAAAATTATCGAAAAAAAAATAGAATTACTTGACAAACCAAGTACAACTGAAGCAATGAAAATGGAAATATTACGTCAAATAGACCAATAAGTACTGTGCCCAACAAAGAACTGAGTTAAAAAACAAGTCTTTTTACGCTAATTTTGAAACAAAATTCTCATCATAAGACAATACCCCAACAAAAAGCGATAGGTCTTTTAATTTTTAAAAATACGTTTCAGAATCCTTAATACTCATCATCATCCCCGCCGGGGGATCCACAGTTGCGATCAAACAAACAGGAGATGGCGAATTGAATATCAATAGTGATGGGTTGGCAAAAGGAACGTATTTCTATACAATATATGTAGGGAGCAGAAGAATAAATACTAAGAAAATGGTGATCGAGTAATAAGGCTATCCATTTTGTTCGCGATTACAGAGGTTGGGAACCGAAATGTATACGATACCCGCTTAATTATTTGAGTGGGTATTGATTTTGATATAAGCGTTGTAAAAAAATCATTATGGTTGAAAAGATAATATGATGTATTTTTGGGAAAAGACCAGCTAATTCCCAAAAAATTATTTGTTGAAAATAACTTTCGTATATATAAGTGCCTTTTTACTATCCTTTTCGATGTATTCGCAATCTCACGATAGTATCGCAAATGTTTTGAAGGATAAAATCGAAAAAGCAACTACCGATTCTGCTCGGATTGGTTATAAAATTAAATTGGTTGAACAAATGCGTAGGTTTGATGTGGATACCTCGCGGGTGATCCTTAATGAGGTATTTGCATTTTTAAAAGAACAAGATAAAAATGAGTATTATCAAAAAAGTGAAGCACAGGCATTAAATTATTTAGGCATATTAGACAGCAAACAAAGTAATCCAGAAAATGCATTAACCAACTATTTAAAAGCACTTGGTATAAGTGAGATCATTCAGGACTCTGTTACCATTGGGTTGACGTTGCATAATTTGGGAATGTTCTACAGACGCCAGAAAGATTTCAAAAAATCTAAACAATATTTTAAAAGTGCGATTACAATTAAAAATAAGTTAGCCGATGTGGAAGAGCTTGCTTTATCACATCATATGTTAGCAGTTACTTACTATCTCAATAAACAAAATGATTCTAGTCTTATTCATATTTCAAAAGTAAAAGCCTTGCCTTGTTCTAAATCCAGAATAGCTAAGGCCAATGGTGGTTTAGCTGCCATTTATTATAGTAATAAAGAGTTTGATAAGGCTATTGCGATTTATAAAGAAAATGTAGGGATTTCAAAGAGTATAAAGGATCAAAGTGAATTAAGTGTAAGTTACCTAAATGTTGCTGTATTGTATAATGCACTTAAAGAGTATGATAACGCACTACCTTATCTGGATAGTGCCATAGCGGTTGCTAAAGAACTGAAGAATAAAGAATTGTTACTCAAGCAATATTATAGCAGAAGCAATCTTAACGAAACAAGAAAAGACTACCAGCAAGCCTTACAAGATTATAAAATCTATAAGGCCTATAATGATTCTGTTAATGATACAGAAAAAGCAAAACGCATTACTGCTTTAGAGCTCAATTATAAATTTGAAAAAGAAAAACAAGCCGATCAATTACGTTTAGAAAGTGAAACTGCCAAAAAACGATTGTATCTTATCTTATTGGCTATAGCACTGGTTTTAGGAGGTATTATTTTTTGGTTAACTCGTAAAAATGCAAAGCATCGCATCGCCTTATCGAAAAATAAGCTAGAACAAGAACAGCTAGAGAAAGTGAAAGCCGAGCTTGCTCTGATAACTCAGGAAAAAGAACTTAAAAAAGTAGTGGTTGATAGTTCAATACGTCAAGAAGTACTCAACAAAACCTTGGGTGATATTCGCGAAATTATTCGGCTTGAGAATGAAAAAGAACGTGTTAAGGCATTACATTCACTATCTGCTTCGTTACTTTCAGAAAAAGCTACCAAAAAAATAACCACTGATTTGCAATCCTATCTCAATAAAGTAAGTCTGGATTTTAAAGTGATTTTGGATAAGCACTTCCCACAATTAAAAGAAAAAGAAAAAGAATTACTGAGTTTGATGACTTTGGGACTCAATTCTACCGAGATAAGCAAACTTCAAAGTACTACAGTTTCGGCCATAAAATCTTCCCGCTCTCGTATCCGCAAAAAAATAGGGGTAGACTCCAAAGAGGATATTATAGAGTTTATTAAAAAAACCAAAATATAATATACGAACCCTGAGCCCTTCGACAAGCACAGGATATGCATTATCGAAGGGTGGTATATAATTTACTTCCATCGGTATAACATTACGCTTATTAAACACTTTTAACGCTACGATGGGTAGATTGCAACCCTTTTGCAACCCCTTATAATCAATACTTTTCTTAAAATAATCTTAATTTTGCCCACGATTTTTATAAGAATCGAACAACTCAAGTTGCTCGTATTTGATCAAAAATCAAGCTCAAAATCTAGTATAACAATAACATACCCCTTATGAAGCACTTTTACATTGCACTATTTTTTATGGTCAGTTTTGTGAACTTATCAAACGCGCAAAACGAATTTATTACCACCTGGCAAACAACTACTGCCAATGAAAGAATCACGATCCCTACTATCGGATCCGGATATAATTATACCGTAGATTGGGGAGATGGCACAATCGAAACTGGTCGTACCGGAGATGCCTCTCACGAATATGCGACTGCAGGAACGCAGACCATAAAGATTAGTGGTGATTTCCCTAGGATTCATTTTAATAATAATGCAGATACTGATAAAATACTGACTGTTGAGCAGTGGGGAACCATCGCATGGGAAAGCATGGAAAATGCATTCGAGGGTTGTGCTAATCTTAAATTAAATGCTGATGATGTACCAAATTTATCTGAAATTAATTCTACAATCAACATGTTTAAAGATTGTACCAATTTTGAAGACTTGAAAGACAAAATTGGAGATTGGAATATGGTTACAAGTACAAATATTTCAAATATGTTTGAAGGATGTACAGTTTTTAATGAAAATATTGGAGATTGGGATACAAGTGGGGTATTCTTTATGGATGCCACTTTTGCATCAGCTACTTCATTTAATCAAGATATTAGTAATTGGGATACTAAAAATATTGCTTTCTTCAGAAATACATTTAATGGCGCAACCGCTTTTGATCAAAATTTAGGTAATTGGAATTTGAGTGGAGTGCAGTTTTTTATGACTGATATGCTATTAAATTCTGGGATATCACAAGCTAATTATGATGCTACATTGATAGGATGGGCTCGATTAGATGCTGACGAAACAAAAATTCCAAATAATGTACGATTTAGTACTAATGCAACATATTGTTTAGGAAAAGAAGCAAGAGATATCCTAACAGGTGCGCCAAATAATTGGACTATTACTGATGGAGGTACCACATGCGCGGCAACAGATTTCTTTATCACCACTTGGAGCATAGCTAGCAATAATGAAGAAATAGCACTTCCTATTGTAGATACCGGACTTGATTTTACTGTAGACTGGGGTGATGGTATTATTACTAATGAAACGGAAGAAGCGTATCATACCTATGCAAACGCTGGTACATATACTATTCGCATTTCTGGTAATTTTAATCAGATTCGTTTTAATGGTAATGCAGATAGTAGAAAAATTCAAACCATAGAGCAATGGGGGAGTAACAAATGGACCTCTATGGAAAGTGCATTTAAGGGTTGTGGATCTCTAGAAATAAATGCGACCGATGCTCCCGATCTTAGCGATGCAACCTCCATGGAGAGTATGTTCGAAGATGGATCCTGTATTGATAATGGTGGAAATATAGGAAATTGGAATGTCAGCACCATTAGCTCAATGAATAGTATGTTTCGTAATGCTTTTATGAATGAAAACATCAATACTTGGAATGTTAGTAGTGTAAAGAGTATTGATCATATGTTTCAGGCTTGTGAAGATTTTAATTATCCTTTGGATCAATGGGTTACTACTAATTTGGAATCGGCAATAGAAACTTTTGCTGATGCGAAGTCTTTTGATCAATCATTAGGGGACTGGGATATTAGTAATGTATCAGATTTTACTGATATTTTTACTAATGGTACGGGTATGTCTGATCAAAATTATGATGCTACACTTATCGGTTGGGCGACATTGGAAAGTGGGGAATCTCTTTCTTTAAATGTTTCCTTTGGAGCTGGAAATCTAAAATTTTGCTTGGGTGAATCAGCTAGAAATCTATTAACATCGTCAACATATAACTGGTCAATTACTGATGGTGGTTTTGGATGCGATTTTACAAATGCCTTTATCACTACCTGGCAAACCACTACGGCTAATGAATCGATTACTATACCAACTACAGGTAGTGGATACAATTATGCAGTAGATTGGGGAGATGGTATTATTGAAAGTGGATTTACAGGAGATGCAACTCACCAATATGCAACTGCAGGAATCTATACTATAAAAATCAATGGTGATTTCCCAAGAATCAACTTTAATAACACTGGAGATAAAGACAAAATAAGATCGATTGAACAATGGGGAACACAACCATGGATTTCTATGGCAAATGCTTTTAGGGGATGTACTAATCTGAAATTAAATGCTGATGACGCTCCAGATTTGACGCTTGTTACTTCCTTGTATAGAACATTTTTAGGTTGTACGAATCTTGAAGATTTAAAAAATAATATAGGCACTTGGAATCTAGAGAACATAACTACCATATCCAGTCTATTTGAAGATACGTCATTTAACGAAAACATCAATGGTTGGAATGTAAGTAAGGTCGAGGACTTTTCTAGTATGTTTAAAAATAATACGGTGTTTAATCAGCCTTTAAATAACTGGAATACTGAAAAAGCGAATGATCTCACCAATATGTTTGATGGAGCAACAGCTTTCAATCAGCCTATTGGAATGTGGAATCTGGCACTGGCACAATATTTTGATTTTATGTTCCTCAATGCAGCGACTTTTGACCAAAATCTTGCAGCTTGGGATATAAGTAATACAAGCAGGGATTCAATGGATGGTATGCTTACAGGTTCGGCAATGTCTCAAACAAATTACGATGCTACACTCATAGGTTGGGCAACCTTAGAAACTGGAGAAACAAGGATTCCGACAGAGGTGAAATTAGATGCTAGTACTTTTTATTGTTTAGGAGAAACTGCAAGAAACACCCTAACTAGTGCTCCATATAATTGGACAATAAACGATGCAGGAAAAGGTTGTCCCGAAGATTTCTTTATTACTACCTGGCAAACTACTGCGGCTAATGAATCCATTACCATACCTACTACAGGGAGTGGATATGATTATACAGTAGATTGGGGTGATGGTATGGTTGAAAGTGGATTTACAGGAGATGCAACTCACCAATATGTAACTGCAGGAATTTATACTGTAAGGATTATTGGAGATTTCCCTAGGATTAGTTTTAGATTTAATTTTGAAAACCAAGAGAAAATCTTATCCGTTGAACAATGGGGAGTACAACAATGGACTTCCATGGAAGGTGCTTTTTCACGTTGTAGTAATTTGATAATCAATGCTACCGATGCCCCAGATCTTAGTTTGGTAACCAGTATGCGATGGATGTTTGAACAAACTACTGCTTTGGTAGATAATGGTGGTAACATGAGGAATTGGGATGTGAGCACTGTTGAAATGATGACTTCATTGTTCAGCCGCTCAAACTTTAACGAAAATATAGATTCATGGAATGTAGCCAACGTAAAGAATTTCTCATCTATGTTCTTTAGGAATGTTCGTTTTAATCAAAATCTTAATTCCTGGAATACAGCTATGGGAGAACGTTTCGGTTCTATGTTTGATGGAGCAACTGCGTTTAACGGTACTATCTCAAATTGGGATACAGGCGAAGCAACAAGTTTTGCAAATATGTTTAGAGATGCTATTGCATTTAACCAGGATATCAGCGGATGGGATACAAAGAATTTAGGTAATATCAATAATACTTTTGAGAGAGCCACAGCTTTTGACCAAGATTTGGGGGGTTGGGATATTAGTTCTTTGGTAGAAAATACGAATTCGATTCAGCATATGTTTAGTAATTCGGGTATGTCTACTGAGAACTATGATGCTACATTAATAGGTTGGGCTAGATTAGATGGTGGAGAAACTAAAATTCCGGTTGGAGTAATTTTTCATGCAGAAGGAATACTGTATTGCGTAGGAGAAACTGCTAGAAATACCCTAACGAGCGCCCCGTATAATTGGACAATTACAGATGCAGGAAAAGGTTGCCCTGAGGATTTCTTTATCACCACCTGGCAAACTACCACAGCTAATGAATCGATTACCATACCGACTAAAGATTCAGGATACAATTATAGGGTAGACTGGGGAGACGGAACTATTGAAAGTGGTTTTACTGGAGATGCTACCCATCAATATGCAACCGCAGGAACGTATACTGTAAAGATCGTTGGAGATTTTCCTAGAATCAACTTTGATAATACTGGAGATAAAGACAAAATAAGATCAATAGAGCAATGGGGAAATATACAATGGACCAGCTTTAGAGAAGCCTTTTATGGCTGTGAGAACTTGAAGTTAAATGCTGATGATATTCCAGATTTTACACAAGTTACTGAATTAACCAGTATGTTTGGAGAATGTACAAATTTTGAGGATCTTAAAGATACTATTAATTCCTGGGATATGTCTACCATAGAGTATATTCATGGTATGTTCTATGAGTGTTCTATTTTTAACGAAGATATTAGTGGTTGGGTATTTACGAATCTTTTAAGAACTGATTCTGCTTTTGAAGAAGCTTTCGCATTTAATCAGGATATTTCTAATTGGAATATGGCTACAGTTACAGATATGGCATATATGTTTTATAATGCTACTTCATTCAACCAACCTGTTGGTAATTGGACCTTAGGAACTGTAGAATATATGTATGCTATGTTTTACGGAGCTACGGCGTTTAACCAGGATTTAAGTAATTGGGATTTTAGTCAGGTTCAGGATATAGAAGAGTTATTTTGGGGAGCATCCTCCTTTGACCAAGATCTATCCAGTTGGGATATTTCAAGTGTAACAAACATGAGTGAAATATTTACAGGTTCCGGAATGTCGCAAGAAAACTATGATAATACCTTAATTGGATGGACAACCGTAGAAACTGGAGAAACCCAAATTCCTGCAAATTTAACATTAGATGCCGATGCTACCTATTGCCTAGGTGAAGCAGCAAGAAATACATTAACGAGTGCTCCTTATAATTGGACCATCAACGACGGAGGACTAGGTTGTATACCACCTGTAATTATGCTACTAGGCGATAATCCACAAATTATAGAAAAAGGTACACCTTATATCGAGTTACGAGTAGAGGTAACCTATGGTGCTACAGTAACCATTACGGCTACATCGGTAAATACTAATCAAGTGGGTAGCTATACTGTTACCTATGACGCAGTTAATCCCGTATCTGGTATTTCTGCAGACCAAGTAACAAGAACTGTTGAGGTTGTAGATACCACAGCACCTGTAATTACTTTAACCGGTGCCAACCCACAAATCATAGAGAGAGGAGCAACCTATACTGAGTTAGATGCTACTACCGATGACGGTAGTACTGTCATTATTGATGCTTCGACAGTGAATATGGATGTAGCAGGAAGCTATGAAGTGACCTATAACGCTACGGATGCATCAGGTAACAATGCCGTTGAGGCAATTAGGACCGTAAATGTAGTGGATACTACGGCTCCTATAATTACTTTAATGGGAGACAATCCACAGACTATTGAGTTAGGGTCAGGGTATATCGAGTTAGGTGCTACCATCGATGATGGTAGCAATGTAATAATCAATACTTCCGATTTTGTAGATGCTGTAGGTAGCTATACAATACGCTACAATGCTACGGATGCTTCAGGCAATGTAGCTACCGAAGTTACCAGAACAGTCAATGTAGTAGACACTTGTCCGCTGGTAAGTTTACCTGCCAACAATTTTGGGATTACTACCGCTAGCGAGACTTGTTTGGATAAGAATAATGGTATGATCAACATCACTACTGCTACCGAGTTAGATTACATAACGACCATTGATGGTATAGAGCATAACTTTACTTCCTCATTAGAAGTTAACAATCTGACGCCAGGTACCTACCCAGTATGTATCACAGTAGCTGGATTTAATAATTGCGAACAATGTTTTGAGGTAGTGATCGAGGCCGCCGAGAGTCTAGAAGGTAAAACGAGCCTACAAACCGATACCTCGACCAGCAAAATGTTGGTAGAAATCGCTACCGGAACTGTACCATATACGGTAATGATCAATAATGAAATGGTAGGAACGTATACCACCAAGAGTTTTATAGTGGATGTACAACATGGCGATGAACTTGAGGTTTCTTCAAGTTTGGCTTGTGAAGGGAAGCTATCTACCAAAGTGAATCTAATCAATGAAGTTAGTCTAGCTCCAAACCCAACGAGAGGTAATGTTACCCTTAGTCTTCCAGATAGTAAACTACAAACGATCGATGTATCGATTTATAATGGACTGGGTGTTGAGGTTTCTTCAAAAGAGTATACGATTACTTCAGGACAAGTGATGTTACCTATGCAAACCTTACCACAAGGAGTGTATTTTGTAAGACTTGAAGCAGGAGCCACTTTTAAAATTGTAAAACAATAAAACGAGAACAATGACGAAAAGTATAAAGATATATATCGCTTTATTGAGCACAGCACTAGTACTATCTTGTAGTGGCGATGATGATGGTGGTCCGCAGATAGATCTTTCGAATGCCGATCCTACGATCCCAAGTTTGATATTTCCAACTAATAATTTAACGTGTACCAATATAGATTTAACATTTTCATGGAATGCTGCTACCGATAGTGATGGGGATACGATTAGTTATGTGATCGACATTTCGACAGATAGTAGTTTTGATACGATCGCCTTTACGGTAACCACGACGCAACTTAACAGGACATTCAACCTAGACAAGGGAGTAACCTATTTTTGGCGTGTAAAGGCCAGGGACAATAAAGGGAATGAGAGTGATTATTCGGCCACCCAATCGTTTTTCACCGAGCCAGATGCAGCTGTAAATACACTGCCTAATGCTCCAGAAGTAGTAAGCCCAGAGATTGGATCTCGAGTATCGGAAACAACAATTACTTTAAATTGGAATGCGAGCGATGCTGATGGAGATACACTAGTGTATGATGTGTATTTTGGAGATACAGATTCCCCAGCATTGGTAGCCGAAGCTATTGACGTATCTACATTGGATGTATCGGTATCCTCAGGTACTACCTATTACTGGAGAGTAGTAGCCAAAGATCCAAACCAAAGTGCCACCCTGGGACAGCTTTGGAGTTTTAGAACAGAATAGCAACCACTCAACCTGGCAAGCGATTACGGAGGTAAGGGGCCGTAATCTGCTTTTTGTATAAGCCACTCAATACTATTGGGTGGTTTATCTAAAACCCTTTAGGGAAACCTGTAATTTCTATGTCCCATACCAATGGTAGTATATAATAAATTAATACAGTAGCTACCAAAATAGAAATGATATTCATCCAGAATCCTGCCTTCATCATTTTGGGTATGGTAAGTAAACCCGAACCAAAAACAACTGCGTTGGGTGGAGTAGCTACGGGTAGCATAAAAGCACAAGACGCTGCAATTGTGGCTGCGATCATCAAGAAATAGGGATGTACATCTATGGATAATGCAAGGGCAGCCAGTACAGGCATCAACATGGCCGCTGTAGCGACATTAGAAGTGATCTCGGTCAAAAAGTTGACAACCGCAATAATTGCCAAAATCAATAATATCGCAGGAAGAACTTTGAACAGCGTTAATTGACTACCGATCCATTGCGCAAGGCCAGAAACTTTGAATCCTTCGGCCAGGGCGAGTCCTCCTCCAAACAATAATAAAATTCCCCAAGGGATGGTTTCTGCGGTTTGCCAATTGATAATGCCTATTTTTCGTTTTTCTCCCGAAGGAAGAATAAATAAAGAAATGGCTCCGGCAATGGCTATTAAGGTGTCATTAATACCCGGAACAATCTTTTTTAATAAAAAAGAGCTAGTGATCCAGCATAAAGCAACGACAATAAAAACGAGTAATACAGATTTTTCTTTGTATGAGATTTTACCGAGTGCTTCTAATTGTTCTTTGATCGCTTTTTTACCTCCAGGAATTCCTTCTACGGTAACGGGAAATACCACTTTTGTTAAGTAAATCCAGCCTATAATTAACATTATAATAGAGAAGGGGAGGCCCAACATCATCCATTGTGTAAATGAAATGGTTCGACCATAGAGCTCTTCAACGATACCCACAAAAATAACATTGGTTGGTGTTCCGATAATCGTTGCGATCCCACCAACAGAGCATCCATAAGCAATGGCAAGCATCAGGGATCGACCCATACTTTTTTTCATGTCTCCTTCGACCTTAATCTGAGAAATAACGGCAAGTCCTATAGGAAGCATCATCACGGCTGTAGCGGTATTAGAAATCCACATGCTTAAAAAAGCCGTTGCAATCATAAAACCAAGAATTACTTTATTCCAGTTGCTACCAATTTGATAAATGATATTAAGCGCTATCCTTTTATGAAGATTGGTTTTTTCTATAGCGACCGCCAGGATAAATCCACCCAAAAATAAAAAGATCATTTGGTTGGCAAAAGCACCAGAGACAACTTTTACAGTCATTACTCCTGTTACGGGAAAAAGGACAAAGGGCAATAAGGCTGTCGCCGATATAGGAATCGCTTCGGTAATCCACCAAATAGCAATCCAGGTGCCAATTGCAAAAGTGGCAACCCCCTCTTGAGATAACCCTTCGGCATTAAAAAAGAATAGGATAAGCAAGAACAAAATAGGCCCCGTAAAAAGCCCAATAGTCTTTATCTTCATGTAGTATACGTTTTTTAGATCTTTATTTTTCTGAACAGATTTTGTGAATTTACTTTAAATATTCGGATCTGTTTTAAAAAGACGTGACCAAATAAATAGTTTGTTTATTACAGATACCAAATAAAAAACGGCTCTTTATGAGAACTAAAAGAACCGTTTTTCGACTTAATTAACTCAATTATAAAAATCTACTTAGAAGGTATATGAAACTCCAAAGGTAGATCTAAACCCATAGTAGCTTAGATCTCGGATTCTACTTTCATTCCCTAAATATAATTTTTCGGGAGCATCGGTTATATTGTTGATCTCAGCATAGATTCTCCATCGATCTTTGAAGGTATAGGAAGCATTAGCATCCAATTGTAATCGTTCAGCTCTTATTACATCTCTGTCTCCTGGTTCAAACTCATCGGCACCGATACTATTTACACGCTCATCCTGATAGTTGGCACTAAATCGGGCAGAAAACCCTCCAGAATCAAAGGTCAACGAAGCATTCCCGGTATGAGGTGATTGCCCTGGTAACTGACGCCCACTTACCCCATCAATAGTAGCATCACTATCAGCATATGTATAATTAAGATAGATACCAAATTTACGGAAGAATCCAGGAAGAAACTTGAAATTGGACTGTATGTTTATTTCGACTCCGATTACCTCGGCATCATCTCCATTATCTGGTAGAGTAACATCTACTTCATCACCTGGATTTAACAACGCAAGTACTTGATCTCCTCCTATAAAATCAAAATCATCCACTCCAGCAACCAAATTAAGCTCTCGTACTATACGAAAATCTTGAACTCTTTTATAAAACACTCCTCCGGATAAAATACCCACAGTACCCAAATATCGCTCAAATAAGATATCAAAATTATCAGCCGAAGGTGGTTTAAAATCAGGATTTCCTACGTCTACTTCATCTAAGTCATCATTAATATTAACAGCTGGAATAATATCACTAAAATTAGGCCGGGCATATCCCTGAGTATAGGCTGCTCTTATATTGGTAAGATCGTTCAACTCATATTTTAACTGGATATTAGGTAATAAAAAGTCATATGAATTTCCACCACTTATCGGAGATGATGAAAACTCTCCTGTGTCCGGATCTTCTTCTAGTAATATGTTGGCGTTATAACTAACATCTACGGTTTCATATCTTGCTCCTGCCAGGATATTAAATTTTCCTGCTCTAAGTTTAGCCATAAAATAACCGGCATTTGTGGTTTCTTCTGCCTGCTGAAAAAAGTTATCCTCTTCTCTACGACTATTATTCAAAGCATTATCATCTACCTCAAAGAATCCTGGATTAGCAGAAAAATAGTTTCTTAATGCACTAGGATCAATAGCAGCTCCAAAGTTATAATTACCATCTAGCAAACCATCTCTTACCAAATTAGGATTATTGAATTGAGAAAGATCTACGTCAGGGCCGGTATAACTCTGGAAATTGAAATCTGCATCCTGATCTCGTGTATTCACTCTATTTTTATAACCTCCTTTAAGGGTTAGAATAGAATTATTAATCGCAATGGGTTGCTCTAAATCTATTCTTGTAGTAGTTGCCGTACTTTTTACATTGGTGTTATACAACCTGAAATTTCTTAAATCGTCAAATAAAGCAATATCTAATTGATCCCCTGGTTGACCACCCACAGGGAAGATCTGAGGGAAATCGGTGTCACTTCCTTGTAGTTGTAAATCAACACCATCTCCATTGGCTCTAAATTCTCCTCTGATCCCATCTTCATCGCGTTGCCCGGTAGAGTATGCAAAAGCAGGCAGGATTTTAAAGTTTCCTATTTTAAATTGTGCATCAGCATTCAAACTGATGGTATAACGATCCACTACTCGATCTCTATGCCTTTTTCTTATTCTGGATCCGGTACTGAGCTCGGGGTTATCATCACTTATACCTCGTCGGAATTCAAAAACCGTTCTTTCACGAAGTTCGTCTTCATCCAAATGGCTATAAAAAGTTTTTAATACTATAAAATTATCGCGATCAAATTGGTAATCAGATGTCAATGTCCATCCAACACGAGTACGGGTTGTTGTTAGTGGTCTTAGGGTAAGATCACTTAGGTAGAACTGATCACCGTTACCAAAATCATCATCTCTCCATCGTCCCTCAATACGGTCTTCACCACTATTGGTACGGTAAAATGATGCGCTCCCAAGTAAACCAAAAGCTCCGTTAGGATTATTGTCGTTTTTGGCAAAACGTTGATTAAGGTTAAGTCTACCTGTAAAGTTAACATCTTCTGTAAGATTGTTATAACCGCCACCAGCTTCTGCTTTAACAGAAAGTGTAGTACGTTTTGCCTTGGGAGATGACAGGTTTACTGAGCCTCCGATCGCATCACCATCCATATCTGGGGTTACCGATTTGGTTACTTCAATCTGACTGAGCTGGTCTGCTGCAAATTGATACAACCCAGATGTACGATCACCCCCGGTACCAGTGTTCTGTAATTGTTCTCCGTTGATTGTTACCGTAGTATAGTTACGAGGAGTACCCCGTATTGAGATTCCATCACCTTCTCCTTGGTCCAAATCAATGTTCACCCCTGGTACTCTTTGTAAGGCGTCTGCCACATTTAAATCTGGAAAACGGCTAATCAAGTCTGTTGAGATGATATTTTTTATGTTATCTGCCGAACGCTGAATATTTAATGCTCGTCTCTGACCTTCAATATTGGCAGAGATAACAACTTCGTCTAATCCAAAAGTAGACTCTTGCAACATTATAGTTATATTAGATGGGTCACTATAATCGGATACATTAACCTCTCTTGTTTCAAAACCCAGATAGGTTATTACAAGAGTTGCCGATGAAGGGTTATCGTATACTAAGTTAAACTTACCATCAAAATCGGTACTTGCACCGATCGAAGTTCCTTTGATAACAACTTCTGCACCAGGAAGCCCTAAGTTATTCACGTTTTCCATTACGGTTCCTGAGATGGTTTGACTTTGGGCAAAACCTCCGTAAAAACAAAGTAGGAGGGTTATTGCGACCAAAAAGAAACTCTTTTTTGATTTCTGTATAGTTTTTTTCATAAATATTTGGTTTTGATTATTTTGAATTGTCGTTCATCAGTTTTTGATAGTAGTCATTTATGCGTATTGAAATTAATCTATCATTAACTATGGTATTCTTTTTGTGTTTTGTTACAACATTAGTGCAATCGATTGCATAACAAATTTTAAAATTACAGCTATTAGAGGGCTATTTATCAAGAGAATATAGACCTTAAGATGATAATCTTAAAATAAGCGGGGTTCGATTCTGTGAAATATGGACAATCGATTGCACAATATGGAGTTTTATTTAAATTTTACTTATGAATTACAATAAATACTAAACTGTATGCCTAAATAACAAAAAAAACAGGAATTATTTGATATAATACTTATTAAAACGTTAATTTTTGCGAAAAAATTAATAAAACTGTATTTTCGGATGTGAAATAATCAGTAAAAAGCAATTTTTGATCAGAAAAACACAAAAAAAGAGGGTTAACCCACACAAAAATATGAATTAAATACTTCCAAAATTCGAATTTTTCCTACAGATTTGATCAAAATACGCTATATTTTTTTATCAACGCAGGATCTGGATCCATTCCTAAACCAATTTTTGTTGGTGCTTCAATATATCCATCTTTGATAGGGAAAGCTTCTAAAGATGGATTGAAATCACGTGCTTTGGCTGGGTATGTTTCGAGTATAAGCGCATTAGAAATTGAAGCCACGGCATGTACATTCATATGGGAGTACCCATGCGGAGCTACCGGAATATGAAATGCCGAACATAAGGCTGCAATTTTTTTCATTTCTGTTAACCCACCTCCTTTAATAGTGTCAATATTTATAATATCACAAGAGTGATTTTCTACCAAATCTCTTGCACCCCAACGTGTGTATTCATTTTCTCCTGCTACTATTGGGATGTCCAGTTCTTCACGTACTTCGGCATTTCCTCTCCAGTCATCGGGTGCTACGGGTTCTTCAAACCAATAGAGGTCAAGATCCTCAACCATTCGTCCAAATCGAATAGCTTCATATGCAGACTTGTATCCATTATTGGCATCTACCATTACTCGAGCATCAGTTCCCAAAGCTTTTACTACGGCTTTAACGCGCTGGGCATCTGCTTTGGCATCAAGATAACCTATTTTCATTTTTACTACTTTATATCCCTCTTTTACATACTCTTCCATTTCTTCTACAAGCTCAGGAATGCCTTTGCCGTCGGCATAATATCCACCAGCGGCATATACGGGTATTTTTTCTCTATAGGTGCCTAATACTTTATGCACGGGTAACCGAAGTGCTTTTCCCACGATATCCCATACACATAAGTCAACACTGCCTATGGCATGTATTTCTTTTCCTTTAGCCACAGGTTTCCTGTTATGGAAGAACATATGATCCCAAATCTGTTCGGTATTCATTAAGTTCATTCCTTTGATCTTCTTTATAAAACTTAGTACATCTTTGCTGGCTCCTTTTATGATAGAATATCCTGTTATATTTTCGTTGGTTGTTATTTTTAAGAAAGTGGTTGAAGGTGGTTTTCCTCCCGATTTTTTAATGGCATTCCAGGTTAGGGGAGTGGCTTTGTCAAATTTAAGTTTGATGATTTCTGCATCTTTAACTGTAATTTTTTTTAAAGCAGTTTCAGCAGAACTTTTTAAGGGATCATCTACTTGGGAGATATAACGTTCACCGGCAAATAAGGGACCCGCTGCCAATGCTCCTAATCCGGCAGCCGTAGCCTTTAGAAAATCTCTTCTTTCTTTCATTTTTTTGTTTTTAAATCATTCCTCAACTATAATTCATTAGAATGAGATTTGAGTTGTTTAATAAACTCAATATTTAAATTAATGATGGCTGTTATATGAATTGATTTCTTTAATAATGCCATTTTTTAACTCAGGAATCTCATTTAGGTTTGCGCCCCAAAGTGCCTTGTTTCTTAATATTTTTTGGACGACTACTTCTAAATCCTTGTCTTGCCATACTTCTTTGAAGAAGGTAAGGATGTTTTCATCGTCCTTTAAAGGGATATCTTGGCCATTTTTTTTCTTTCCTCTGTAGAATATGATTAAGTAGGCAAAAGACTTTACCAATTCTTTGGGTAACTTTTGTGTTCTTTCTCTATATTCTAAAAGCGATGGTAAAACCCGAACTTTGAACTTTGAAATTGAATTAAGCGCGATGCTTATTAGTTGATGTTTTACAAAAGGATTTTTAAAGCGTTCAATGACCGAATTTGCAAAAAGGGTCAGCTCTTCTTTGGGGAGGTCCAAAGTTGGTATAATTTCATCAAATATTACTTGATGCACAAAAGAAGCTGTTTTTGGGTGTTCTACCGTTTCTTTTACTGTTTCGATATTGTCAAGGTATCCTACTGGTACCATGGCTGTATGTGCACCATTGAGTATGCGTACTTTTCGAGTTCTATAGGGAGTTATATCCGATACGAACTTTATGTCTAATCCTGCTTCTTCTGTTGGAAAATAATTTTCAATAGGTTTTTGAGATTCAATAACCCATAAATGAAAAGGTTCTGTTTTTACTACCAAATTGTCTTTGTAACCAATCTTTTCTTGAATTTGACCAATAGTATCTCCAGGAAATCCAGGTACAATTCTATCGACCAACGTATTACAAAAGGTGATACTATTTTCAAGCCAAATCTTAAATCCATCAGGCAAGTTCCAAAGTTCTATATAGTTTAAGATGGCGGCTTTTAATTTATCTCCATTACGATCAATTAGTTCGCAAGGGATCACAGTTAGTTTTTTGCTTTGTACATCTTTAAAATGAAGGAATCGATAATATAGCAGTGCTGTTAGTTTTCCTGGAAAAGTCCTGGGCAAAACCTCAAAGCTATTGTCTTCAGGATCAAAAACTATTCCTGCTTCGGTGGTATTTGAAACAATAAATTCTAAATCGGGATTTTTACCTAATTTAAGAAATGCCTTATAGTCGTTAAAAGGATCTATAACTTCTCTAACACAAGTGATTAATCGGGTTTCCTGAACTTTTTTTCCGTTTTGTAATCCTTCCAAAAGAACGTGATATAATCCGTCTTGTTCATTGATAAGATTGCCCATCCCATTTTCTATCGGTTGAACAATTTGTACATCGCCGTTAAAATCTGACTTCTCATTAAGAATGTCAAAAATCCAATCTACAAATCCTCGCAGAAAGTTTCCTTCGCCAAACTGGAGTACTTTTATAGGGCGCTTGATTTCTATATGATGTGTTTTTCTATTTAGCTTTTTCATTGTGGACCGGTTTAAAATCCGAAATACGTTTTGGCATTGTGGTAACAAATATCACTCACTATTTTACCCAGCCATTTCTCATCTAAAGGCAATTCACCATTAGCGACATCCTTACCAATAAGATTACAAAGAATTCGCCTGAAATACTCATGACGCGGGAAAGACAAAAAGCTACGCGAATCGGTAAGCATACCAATAAAGCAACTTAATAGACCAAGATTCGAAAGACTATTGATCTGTTTTTCCATACCATCTTTTTGATCCAAAAACCACCAGGCAGAGCCAAATTGTATTTTTCCTTTGATGCTTCCATCATTAAAATTTCCGATCATAGTGGCCATCACTTCATTATCGGCTGGATTTAAATTGTAAAGAATGGTTTTTGTTAGTTGATTAGTACTATCCAAAAGGCTCAAAAATTTGCTTAAAGCTATAGCTTGAGAAAAATCACCAATAGAATCAAAACCAGTATCCGGCCCTAGTTTAGCGAGCATACGCTGGTTTGTATTTCTTAAAGCGCCAAGATGAAATTGCTGCGTCCAACCCCGAGTGTGATACATTCTACATAGATGAAGCAATGTTTCAAACTTGAAATAATTAATTTCTTCTCGACTTAAAGGATTTTTATTTTTTATTTTTTTAAATAAAACTTCAATATCATAGGTACCTATTTCGAAATAGTATAATTGTTCTAATCCATGATCTGAAAGTCGTCCCCCGTGCTTATGAAAATAGACGATGCGATCGCTAAGTGCATCAATTAAATCTTGATATGAATTAATAGTAACTCCAGAAATGTCACTTAGTTTTTCCAGATAATCAAGATAGGTAGAAAGATCTTCTATGGCATATGCTTTATCCGGTCTGAAAGTTGGTAAAAGTTTAAGGCCAGTTCCATTTTTCCTAGCTTTTTGATGAGACTCTAATTCGTCTATTGGGTCATCTGTAGAACAAACTACTTCCACATTCATTTGTTTTAATAACCCTAATGTAGTATGAGTTTTCTTTTGCAACATTGCAGAGGTTTTTTCATATATTTCCAGACCGTTTTCTTTGCCTAATAATTGGTCGATACCAAAGTATCGTTGCAACTCAAGGTGAGTCCAGTGATATAATGGGTTTCTTAATGTATAAGGAACAGTTTCTGCCCATTTCTGAAACTTCTCTTTATTAGTAGCATCACCTGTGATATATTTTTCTTCAACACCAAGCGTACGCATTGCTCTCCATTTATAATGGTCTCCGGCTAACCAGGCTTGTGTGCAATCTTCAAACTGAATATTGTTCGCAATATTTCTTGGCGAAAGGTGGCAGTGATAGTCAATTATAGGCAGGTCTTTAGCATAATTATCATATAGATTTCTTGCAAACTCATTTTGCAGAAGGAAGTCTTCTGTAATAAAACTGCGTTTAGAATTATGCAATCGATTGCTTTTGTTGTTAAAGCTTATACTTGTTTTCTTATTCATAGCATTTTGGTTTACCTGCCCTCTTTGAGTGATGAGTTTCTAATAATCAACTCGGGTTGTAATACGGTTTTTTGTGGGATAAATTTTTTCTTCTTCGAATCAAGTATTTCAAAAAACGATTCTGCAGCTGCTTGCCCCATCTCAATTGGAAATTGACTAACCGTAGTGAGGGGAGGATCTGTAAACGAAGTAAAAGGTTCGTTACTAAACCCTACTAGAGCGACATCCCGTGGTATGTTAATATCATTTTCTTTAAGCACTTGCATAGCTCCAACCGCAGCATAATCACTAGCAGAAAAAATGGCATCAAATTCTTGCTTAGACGCCAGTAGTTTTTCTGTAGACTTCCGGCCATCGACTAATTGCATGTTACTTTCATATACCAATGATTGATTAAAAGGAATGTTGTTGTCTTTTAAGGCTTCCAAATACCCTCTATATCTTTCTTTATAGATATTTACCTGTTTAAGGTTGGTGAAATGAACTATCTTTTTGCATCCTTGTTTAATAAGATGTTCAGTGGCTAAGTACCCTCCAAGATAATCATCAATAACTACCTGGCTTGTACCTATTTCATTAGTGGTTCGATCAAAAAGAACCAATGGAATTCCTTTTTCTATTAAACTGTTATAATGTTCAAATCGATTGGTATTTTTCCCTATTGATACAAGGACTCCATCCACTCTGGCATTCAGTAAAGCATTTAATGTAGCAATTTCAGTGTCGATATCTTCATTAGACTGACTTACAATTACTCTGTAATTTAGTTTATTTGCAACCTCTTCTACACCTCTAATTACGGAAGAGAAGAAAGATCTATTGATAGTGGGGACTATAATACCTATAAGTTGACTTTTTCCTTTTCTTAAGGCAGCTGCCAGGTTGTTGGGCTGATAATTTAAATCTTTGGCCATACCCAAAACAGCTTTTTTTGTCACTTCGCTTATTCTAGGATTGTTATTTAATGCGCGCGATACAGTCGAGGCAGTTATATTTAGCTCTTTTGCAATATCGTGTATGGTCGCTTTTTTCGGTTTCATTTATAAGTGCAAATAGATCGAATTAATAGTTTGCAAAATAAAGGTAATGAATTGCAAATTACAACTTTTAGGTTATATAAATCGAAAAAATGTAATCGATTGCACAATTATAGTTTGTTTTAATTTGAATTTTAGTCTAAAAAAGGAAATATCTATATAAGTTTTTTGTTTAAATTGTCAATAATTAAGTTTTTTAGTTAAAAATGTAGCATAATTTGCTTTTTTGTAATATTAATGATAATATGCAATCGATTGCATTTATAAAATTCTCCTTATAACTTTTCAAATACTCAAAAGAAGTTTTTTTGTTAAAATTTAAATCGTTTAATATTTGGTTGATTCAGTAATACAATCGATTGTACATGATAGAATGATCATAAATAAAAAATAAAGTAATTATTAAAACTAATAAAAGATGAATTGTTTTGCGAAATATAACAAACGACTACTGCTCCAGATACTTATGAGTTTTTGTTTTACCGTTTTTGTCAATGAAATTACATTAGGAGCTCATACACTTAAAGTTCCTTTAGAACAACAAGAATATGCAGTAATTAACGGAAGAATCGTTGGTGAAGCAAATGACGTTCTTCCTGGAGCTTCTGTTTTTATAAGGTCCTTAGGAATAGGTTCTTCTACAGATTGGGATGGATTATTTACCCTAAGTAGAGTTCCTGTAGGAACACACACAATTGAGATCTCATATCTTGGGTTTGATACGTTTACTAAAGAGATACAAGTAACTGCAGAAGGCCCGTCAGAAATTGATTTAGGGGAAATAAAGTTGCAACCAAGTACCAATCAATTAGGAGAAGTCATTGTAACGGGTAGTATAGAAGGGCAACAGAAAGCTTATAATTTACAACGTACCTCAGACAATATAAAGACTGTAGTGTCTGCAGATTTGATTAATAGATTTCCTGATATCAATGTAGCCGAAGCAATGCAGCGCGTATCTGGTGTAAGTATCGAACGTGATGGAGGAGAAGGTTCTATTGTAAAAATTAGAGGAACTCCTCAAAACTTCACTACGATTTCAATTAACGGAGAACAAATACCCCCAACCGACGAAGAAGGTGCTCGATCCGAATCCTTAGATTTAGTATCTGCAGATCAGTTAGCTTCTATGGAGGTTAGTAAAGCTATTACTCCAGAAATGGATGGAGATGCCATTGGTGGAGCTATTAACTTAATTACCCCAACAGCAAGAGGAGAAAAAGCACAATTTAGAACCACAGTTGGAGGAGGTTATAATAACTTATTTGATAAAGGAAGTACTACGCTCAAGTTTAGATATGATCAACGTTTTGCAGACAATAAATTTGGTATTTTATTCGGAACAAGTTATTACAACACGAATAATGGAGATGAGCGTTATCAGGCTACCTATCGGTTTAGAAGGATCGGTGATTCAGATGACCCTAATTCTTTTGAGGATTGGGTAATTGATGATTTTCGTTTGCGTCCGGTTCAAAGAGAAAGGGACCGTATCGGGGCAAATGCCACTGTAGACTATAAATTCAATAATAACTCTAAAGTATTCGTAAAATTGATCTACAGCAAGCTGGATGACCAAACCTTAAGAAGACGAATTCGATTTAGACCCAGAAATAATTATGATGACCCTCTAAACCCAGGGGTCGCTAATAATATAGAAGTACGTAGGGATGTTAATGATAAGGTGGTCGACAGAGAGAATATAACCTTTTCTTTTGGAGGTGATCATGCCTTGGGTTCCCTTGCTAAATTAGATTATGGGGTGACTTATACTACTTCGCAGAGAGAGTTAGAAAGTTTTCGATATACATTCAGACAACGCGGATTAACAGTAAACTTTGATCGTAGTGGTGGCAGTGATTTCCCAGTCATCAGTGCACTGGATGGAGGAGATCTGGAAGACGAAAGTGCATTTGATTTTTCTTTTCTACAACGAGATATTCCAATACTGAATAAAGGTAAGAATACTTCGGCTCAGCTAAACTTGGCATTCCCAATACAAGTAGGGAATAAGCAAGGTGAAATAAAAGTAGGAGGTAAGTATAGAGGAATTGAAAACACAAGAAGAAGAACCCTTGTGCAGTATGGTTTTGACGGAGATTATACTCTTGATGAGGTGTCAGACGGATTTAGCGGAACTATTTTTGACGATCAGTATGAAATGGGAAGCTTTCCTGATGCAAACGCATCCAATCAGCATTTTATCGATAATTTTAGCGATTATGAGATTAACGAAAGAATAACCAGAAGCAATAGTGATCGGTTTTTTTATAATGCCAATGAAGATGTTTTAGCGACTTACATACAAGGAAAAATGCAATTCAATAAATTTCGTGTTCTGGCAGGAGTACGATATGAAAGTACAGAAGTAGATTATGATGCCTTACAAATCATTGAAGATGGACGTCAGCCTTCAAGACCTATCGATGGAAGTAATGATTTTGATTTTATATTACCTATGGTGCATTTAAGATATGCATTTACAGATAGGACTAATTTTCGTCTATCCTATACTGAATCCTTTGCACGTCCTGATCTTCAGGACCTGGTACCTAGACAAAATTTAAGCTTTGAAAATTTGGTTATTTCTACGGGGAATCCTGAGTTAAAACCAGCTTCAGCCCAGAATGTGGATCTGTTATTTGAGCATTATTTTAAAAGTGATGGAATTATATCCGGAGGATTTTTTTATAAAAATATAGAAGATTTTATATTTGATCAGGTAACAGACATTGACGATCCTGGCAATCAGTTTGATGGATGGAGGCAGACTAAGCCGGTTAATGGTGATGAAGCTAACCTGTATGGTGTTGAAGTAAATGTAGCTAAAAAGTTTACCTTTCTTCCTGGGGTCTTATCAGGTTTGGGTGTTAATCTTAATTATACCTATGTACAATCTGATAGTAGTTTTGATTTTTTTAATGACGACACAGGAGAAACTAATACCAGAGAAGATGTCCCTTTTATAGGGCAAGCCGATAACCTATGGAATGCTGCTTTGTATTATGATAAAGGAGGTTTTAGTGGAAGAGTGTCTTTAAACTATAACGGAAAATCCCTATTAAGCTTTACAGATCAACCAGATCTCGACTTTTATGTTGAGGAGCGATATCAGTTGGATGTCAATGTTTCCCAAAAAATAACCAAGGGATTAACCGTATTTGCTGAGTTTGTAAATTTACTAGATGAACCTTCCATAGAGTATCAAGGTATAAGAAGTAGAGTAACAAACTATGAATCCTATGGCTGGTTTTCCAGGTTTGGGATCAACTATAATTTTTAGAAAACAAATTTTATTCATTGCACTCTACTGTCTTCAAAATAATAGGGTATCATTTTTAACATTGAATGTAATCGATTGCATTAATTGTGTATTTTTTTACTAATATTTTAAAAGGTTAGTTATTATTTATGTGAAAAAATGCTTAATTTGTGCAAAATTATTTAATGCAATCGTTTGCACAAAAATGTTTTTTAATACTATTAAGTGCTGTAAATAGAAGTTAAAAGCTACATTTTTAATTAATGAAAAAAATGTTTCATAATAGTTTTAGTTTGTTTGATTTAGGTTATTACTCGGTCTGTTCTTTTAAGAATAGACTGAGAATAACTTATAAAAGGCACTATATATTTCTAGTGATGGTATTAGTAGTACTTGCCTTAATCTCTTGTAATGGAAAAGGGTTTAAGGAATATGATATTCAAGATTTTGGAGCTGTCTCTGATGGTGAAACGCTGAGCACAGAAGCTATTCAGAAGGCCATTAATAGGGCCATCGAAACAAAAGGAACCGTAATTATTCCTAAAGGTAAATTTTATACCGGTAGCCTTACTTTAGGACCAAATATTACTCTTCATTTGAAAGATGGAGCAGAGTTAATAGCTTCTTCAAGTATGCAAAATTATTCAGGATCAAATTTTATTTTTGCTCCAGAAGCAGATAATCTTACCATAAAGGGGAAAGGAGTTATCAATGGAAACGGAGAGTCTTTTTTTGACCAAAACTGGAATTATACTCAAAGGCCACAACCTTGGATTATAATTCAGGACGCAAAAAATGTATCGATTTCTGGTATTACTTTGGTCAATAGTCCAGCTCATTGTCTGGTATTTGATTTTTGTGAAAATGTGAAAATTGACAGTCTTACAATCAAAAATAACCCAAGAAGTCCAAATACAGATGGTATCGATATTACAAACTCAAAAAATGTACTAATCGCCAATTGTAACATCTCGACGGGAGACGACGCTATTTGTATTAAAAACAAAAGAGGCTCGCAACATTTTGAAAACACATCCAAAAATAGAAGTAAGTATACTGAAGATATTCTAGTAAAGAACTGTATCTTAGAAAGTGATGATGCAGCAATAAAATTAGGAACAGGGTCCGCTTATCATACCAAAAACTGTAGATTTCAGGATATCACAATAAAAAACTCTCGTTATGGTATCGCTCTCTTCATGATGGATGGAGGTATATATTCTGATATTAATTTCAAAAATATAACTATTAAAACCGGAGGAAGACAAAAGGATGAATATGGTATTTTCGTAGATACCCACAGAAGAGATAGCCTTTCAGAAATAGGAACTATAAGGAATATTAATTTCAAAGATATTGATATAACTACCAATGGTTTGCTATACTTCTCGGGGTATCCTGAAAAAGAAATTTCCGAAATTACATTAGAAAATGTAAAGGTTGCTGTACTCGATGCAGATAATACGATTACTGCGGGATGGAAAAAGCCAAAAGGCAATAAGAAAATTAAGCATTGGAACAATACGGTAAGTTATGTGCAATCACCTGGTTCTATCATTGTAGCTCATGCAAAAGATTTTAAAATCAAAAATCTAATGATACATCATCAGCAAGGAAAAATGGACCGTCATGGGATGTATCTAATTGATGTAAAAGGATTGGATACTGCAAATGTTAAAGGAAATACTCTAAATAAAGAAAGCTTTGTATTCATAAAAAAGTAAACCGATGAAAATTAGAATTGTAGTTATACTTTCGATAGGTTTTATCTTTCAGGCATGTGCTCAAAAAACTTCATTACCTCTGGGTTCGGAGTACAAAGAAAAAATAATCAAATCGTTAAATCAAGCTATACAGCATACCAGCAAGGCCATGATGGATGAACAAGGAATGGCTAAAGGTAACTATCATATCATTTCTGGAGAATGGAAGGAATATGAAGCCGCTTGGCATACCGGACAAGCTATTTATGGATTGTTAGAAGCTTATAAAGTAACTAGTAATCAAAAGGCGCTTGATGAGGCTATTCGAGCTGGAAATTGGTGGGTGGGATTACAATTTCCTAAAGGCCATAAGCTAGAAGGCTATCTTAATGCCAAGCATGGAAATAAGCTTGGAGACTTGATCAATACCACAACGATTGCTGATGGCACCCCGGGTTTGTTTAACCTAACGAATATTACAAAAGATAAAACATTTGCAGATGTGGCTACCAATGCTGGTGCTTGGATTTTAGATCATCTATATATACCAGAAGAGAGACTTAGTTATAATATAGTAGACGGAAAAACAGGAGAAGTTTGGAAAGATCGCAGTCCTCATGCACAACACCAGGATTTGCCATTCAATATTAAACATGTAGCTAGGCCGAATGCTGAAGGATACCTATGGAAAGATATGTATACCCATACTGGACAGGAACGCTATAAAAAAGCATTTCTAGAAATATGCAATAAACTGGTTGATGACCAATCCGAGAACGGTTGGTGGATGGATTTTGAACCTAATGATCCTGAAACAGGAAAAGTTCATGGTCGATTCAATACCTGGAATGCTGAAGCATTGATTGAAGCCTATACACTTACCAAAGAACATAAATACTTGGATGCCGCAATAAAGACTGCACATGCACTGTCCAAAATACAAGATAAAACAGGCGTTATTTGGTATAGCAGTTATTTAGATGGAAACCACGACAAACGTAGTCCCTGTGGAAGCGCAGCAAGCTTTGCCGGAATTTTGTGGTTGCAGTTATACGAACTGGGAATTACTGATTTTGAAGAAAATATTAAACGAGCACTGGATTTCACTTTAAAAAATCAATTTAGCGAAGATCATAAAGACCCTAATCTGGCTGGAGCTTATTATGAAATAAGACAAAGAGCAAAAAAGGATGGCACGTTTGAATTGTACTATCGTGATATAGCAACCAGTTTCGGGATGCGATTTTTAAGTGATGTATATCAAAGTGCGTATGAATTATAAAAACATAATTTTTCGAATAAAGAAATAAGATACAACATTTACAAAATGAATAATACAATAATTAGCTCCCCCTTTGAAGGGGGATTAAGGGGGATGTTAAAATTTTGTATGGTACTAATTTTAACAGTAACTATTTCTTGTAAAAAGAATCAGAAGGCACAGCGTAGTTTTGATGAAAACTATGCTCAGGCCAAAATAGATACGGCTTGGAATCATACTATGCCCAATATCCTGAAACAAATTGTTCCTCCCACATTTAAGGATACGACCTATTCAATTTCTGATACTCTAAACTTTAGAGAAACTATTAATAAAATAATAGAGCAGGTATCTATAAACGGCGGAGGGACTATAAGCGTGGCCCCAGGGGATTACTTTGTAAAAGGTTCCATTTTTATGAAATCTAATGTGAATTTACATCTTTCGGAAGGTGTGATTTTAAATTTTTCTCCAAATCCTGTGGATTATTTACCTGTAGTAAAAATGAGATGGGAGGGAACCTTTATTATGAATTATTCTCCTCTTATTTATGCCGTTGGACAGGAAAATATAGCCATTACGGGTAAGGGAATAATCGATGGTCATTGCGAAGAAATCTGGGCCCCCTGGAAACAAAAACAAAAACCAGATAAAATGCGTGCCCGACAAATGGGAAATGATGAAGTACCAATAGATGTACGAATATTTGGAGAAGGTCATTTTCTTCGCCCTACAGGGATTCAATTTATAGAATGCAAGAACATCCTTTTTGAAGACTTTACCATAAAAAGCACTCCGTTTTGGACCATCAATCCGATTCTTTCAGAAAATATTACCGTAAGAAGACTGAATATTCAACGCGGTACAACCAATGACGATGGCATTGATCCTGAAAGTTGCAAAAATGTATTGATCGAGCATTGTGTGATCAATACCCATGATGATTGTATTGCGATCAAAGCGGGTCGTGATCAGGATGGATGGCCGTATCGTCCTTCAGAAAATATCATTATCAGAAATAACGATTTTACCAATATTGTAGGGAGCGGATTTTGTATTGGTTCAGAAATGTCGGCAGGTGTGCGTAACGTCTTTGCTGAAAATAACATGCTAAAGGGAAGTGATAAGCATGCCTTTCAATTTAAAAGTAATCCGGATCGAGGAGGTTTTATTGAAGAGGTATATATGAGAAATATACAGGTGATGAACCCAGTAAAATACGGATTCGAATTTACAACAGATTATAAAGGATGGCGAGGCAATGAATATTTTGTGAAGTACAACAATTTTTACTTTCAAAATATTACGTTGGAAGAAGCTTCAGAGATTTCTATTAAGATTAACGGCCGAGAAGAAGAAAATATTCATAAGGTCTATATGGAAGATATTTCTGTGAAAAGATCCCCGGCTCCGGTAATTGCAAATCATACCAAAGACTTATTGCTGAAGAATATTTCCGTAAACGGAAAAATAATTTCAGAAAAAGATATCAATACAACTCAAGAAAAGAAATAGATATGTTAGACAGACGCAAATTTCTTAAACAAACTGCAACTGCTGGCGCCGCAGCTGCAGCGCTACCCATGTTGGCTTGTACAGATACTTCTAGTGAAAAGAAGGGCACCAAGTTAGAGGTCAAAACTTCGAATCTATATATTCCCAAAAACGTAGAAGAGCAAATTACCGCTAGGGTAAAGAATACATTGACTTCTCCGGTAATTGTTAATAAGATTGAAGTAGTGGTAACGCGTAAACGGTACTTTACCAGGGTAACCGATAATGATGGTAATCAAGGCGTGGCTGCAATGAATTCTAATCGTTTTAAAAATACCGAAACGATCTTTAAGAAACTGGCGGCAATCAACTTTATTGGTAAAGATGCCAGAGAAATTGCTCATCTTCCTGATGAGATCCTAAAGCTAGAACGTAACTACAAGTTTGTAGGTTTGCCTTATTGGAACGCCATAGGTACAATCGAAATTGCCATATGGGATTTACTCGGAAAATTGGCAAATAAACCTGTTCATCATTTTTTAGGAAAGCAAGTGCGAAAAGAGTATCCTGTTTATATCTCCAGTCTCGAAAGAGAAAAACCATTTGAAGAAGAAACAGAACGTATTCAAAAAACAGTCGAGGTTACAGGTTCAACGGCAACCAAAATTAAAGTCGGAGGCCGTATGAAAAATATAGAACCTTACATTACAAGAACTAATCGGTTCGTGCCTCATGTTCGCAAAACCTTTGGAGACGATTTTACGATTTATGTAGATGGAAACAGCTCTTATACGGCTGAAGAAGCTATCGAAGTACTAAAAATGTTGGAAAGTCATGATGTTAAGTTCTTTGAAGAACCCTGCTACTGGCAAGATATATGGTCCCATAAACTGGTTAAAGAAGCGGCGACTATCTGTGCGATTGCCGGCGGGGAGCAGGACAGCAGTTTTGATCAGTTCAGATTAATGTGCGAGATCAAGGCCATGGATATTTTACAACCCGATGTCTATTACAATGGAGGAATTGTAAGAACCTTAAAAATATCGCATATGGCTGCTCATTATGGAGTAGGGTTTACTCCACATTCTCCCAAGGCCGGCCCAATGGCTGCAGCACCTATGCAAATTTTTGCAATCTGCCCTGTTTTAACTGGTCATCAGGAATATCGTGTAGGAGGAGAAAATAAACAAAAAAAATGGCACACTCCGGTACTTCCAAAAAATGGTAATATAACCTTTTTTACAACCCCGGGATTAGGGGTTGAATATGCCAATGATATTTGGAAAGAAGAAAAAATATACTGGACTTCAAAAGATGTATAAAAACACTAATCATATGAAAAGTATTACAGTCTCCCCCTTTGAAGGGGGATTAAGGGGGATATTGCCCAAGCTAATGTTCACAATTTTTTTAGTAAGCTTTATAAATATCCTTAACGCCCAAACCCCACTATTACAAAATGTCTATAATCGTGAAACGACTTCGTTAAATGGTAACTGGAAATTTGTAATTGATCCCTATGAAACGGGATATAGAAACCATAGAAACTGGATGCCTTTTGACCAAATGGAATCTACCAAAAACTCGGCAAAACCATATTATACTGATAAAGTTATCAAAGAACGATGGGATCGTGTAGAATATAATTTCAATACCTCTGCAGAGATTAAAGTTCCTGGTGACTGGAATTCTCAAGATCGTATGTTGTTGTATTATGAAGGATCTATTTGGTATAGAACCACGTTTGATTATTCTGTGGATGGCGATAATAGGTTGATTATCTATTTCGGTGCAGCTAATTATCAAACCGATGTGTATGTAAACGGACAAAAAGTAGGTCAACACCTAGGCGGTTTCGATCCTTTTAATTTTGACATTACCGATGTGGTTAAACCCAAAGGAAATTCTCTGATGGTTCGTGTTGATAACCGAAGAGAAAAACATCGTGTACCCAATTATACTACAGATTGGTGGAATTATGGCGGGATTACCCGAGATGTAAAACTAGTAGAACTTCCACCAACCTATATCCAAGATTATTTTATTCAATTGGATAAAGATAATCCTAATAATATCAAGGGATATGTGCAATTAGCAGGGAAGTCCACACAAAATAAAGTGTCAATTTCTATTCCTGAAGCCAAGGTTAATTTCTCTGGAACTACAGATGAAACTGGTCGTGTAAACTTCGAGATTCCTGTAAAAAAGATCCAAAAATGGTATCCAAAACGACCTAAACTCTACGATGTTGATGTTAAAGCAGGAAATGATAAGCTCGCAGATCAAATTGGTTTTAGAACCATAGAAACCAAAGGAGCTGATATCTTATTAAATGGGCAGTCGATCTTTTTAAGAGGTATAAGCCTTCATGAGGAAAATCCAATTAGGGCGGGCCGTGCCAGATCTTTAGAAGATGCACAGATGCAAATGGGTTGGGCCAAAGAGTTGAACTGCAACTTCATTCGATTAGCACATTATCCGCATAATGAAAATATGCCAAGATTAGCTGATAAGCTCGGGCTGTTGCTTTGGGAAGAAATTCCTGTATATTGGGGGATTGATTACGAAAACCCGGAGGCATTTAATCAAGCCAAAAGTCAATTAGAAACCCTGGTACATCGCGATAAGAATCGTGCTAGTGTAATTGTATGGTCGGTTGCCAATGAAACGCCTGATACCGAATCGAGATTAGAATTTCTTCGTCAGCTTAAAAAAATAGCCACCGATATTGATAATACTCGTTTTATAAGTGCAGCACTAGAGCGTAATGAAAAAGATGTGCAAGATGTAGTAAAAATTCCAGATCCTTTTGCAGCAGATGTAGATATGCTGGCTTGTAATGAATATATTGGATGGTATTCAGGATTACCCGAAAAATGTGATAAGGTGACTTGGCAGTTACCGGGAGATAAACCTTTTTTTGTAAGCGAGTTTGGTGGAGGTGCTCTTTATAATCACCATGGAGATAAATTAACTCGATGGACAGAGGAGTATCAGGAATACTTGTACCAGGAGCAAATAAAAATGCTTAAGAAAATACCTAGTCTTCGAGGGATGACTCCTTGGATTTTAGCAGATTTCAGATCTCCACGTAGAAACCTTCCCATCATTCAGGATGGTTGGAATAGAAAAGGACTAATCTCTGATGGAGGTTTTAAAAAGAAAGCTTTCCATGTGTTAAAAGCTTATTATGATGAGATGGAAAAGCTGTACACCTATCAAATAAAAGACTAAATTATTAATGAATGCTCGACTATTCATATTCTTATTGGCGGTAAGTTTTGTTTCCTGTCAGAAGGAAAAAAAACAAAAAGAAGTCGTTCAGGAAAACCAAAAACCCAATATCATTTTGATTTTGGCAGATGATATGGGCTGGTCTGATCTGGGATCCTATGGGAGTGAGATCAATACTCCTGTTTTGGATAGTCTTGCCTATCATGGACTTCGATTTACTCAATTTTATAACACGTCAAAATGTTTTCCATCTCGAGCAGCACTACTTACGGGCTTATATGCTCAACAAGTAGGCGCTGGTCGTACCTGGAAGAATCCCTGGACAAATAGCACAACGATTGCAGCTTCATTGAAAGAAGCTGGATATATGACCTGGATGTCTGGAAAGCATCACGGAGTAGATATACCGACTGATAAAGGGTTTGATAAATATTATGGCTTACTTAGCGGAGCGGCCAATCAATTCAATCCAGGAAAACAACGCCCGGGAGAACCCGAACCCGCCCAGAAACGTATTCGCCCTTTCTATGTTGATGGAAAAAGACATGAACCCTACACACCAGATAGCACCTATTATTCAACAGATGCATTTACCACTGCTACATTAGAGTGGATTCACGCTTCAGCAACGGAAACAAAACCGTTCTTTTTGTACTTATCTTATACCGCCCCCCATGATCCCTTGATGGCGTGGCCAGAAGATATTGCAAAATATCGCGGGAAGTATAAAGTTGGGTATGAAGCCATCAGAAAGCAACGTTTTGCCAAACAAAAAGAACTGGGATTGATACCAGAAGATTTTAAACTTTCATCACCAACACATGTATTCTGGGATAGCCTTTCGGAAGCAAAAAAAGACGAAGAAGATCTGAAAATGGCAATCTACGCTGCGATGATAGATCGGATGGACTATAATATTGGACGAGTACTTAATACGCTTAGATCGCAGGAAAAATTACAAAATACGATAGTGTTATTCCTTTCTGATAATGGTAGCAGTGCCGAAGTAGTTGAGATTCCGGGTGATGGTAATATAGGAACTGTTGGACAATGGACATCACTGGGTAGTGATTGGGCCAATGTGAGCAATACACCTTTTAGGATGTACAAAAATAATAGCTATGAAGGAGGCATTAATACTCCTGCAATTGTAAGCTGGCCACAAATAGACCAAAAAGGAAAGATCAATGATACATTTTATGGTCACTTTATTGATATCTTCCCAACATTGTTGGAAGCTGCAGGACATAGCTATCCAAAAAATAAAAAAGTATTACCACTTGAAGGGCAATCCTTCGCAAATTTAGTTACACAAACTTCTGAAAGCTCTGAAGAAGAAACAGGAAATCGTCTACTCTTTTTCGAATGGGCAGATGGTGCCGCTGTGCGTCAGGGCCATTGGAAAATGATTCGAGAAAAAACAGACCAATGGGAATTGTATAATCTTACCGAAGATGCTGGAGAAACTAATGATCTAGCCGAAAAAATGCCAGAGAAAGTGGCCGAAATGGATGGTTCCTTCAAGGCTTGGAAAAAACGTGTAAAAAATAGCGAATGATGAAGAATCTTGACCGACGTAAATTTTTAACTGCCTCGGCAGTTCGTGCTACAGGAACTGCAATGGTTTTAGTAAATTCATTTAAACCTTCATCGGTTAAAACAATTAGCTAAATAGTTCTCTGAACTACATATTCAATTTGGATGTAATTATCTCCATACTTCGTTTTGGGGATTCTACATTGGCAGGATAATCAAAATAACAGAACATTTTTGATTTTTTTCTTAAAAGAGTTTCGGTTTCTAGAACTAAGTTTTCGGTGTCTTTTTTATCATAATTACGATGATCCAAAATTTGTATATCGTCATTAAAATACCTCAATCCTTTGATTTTATGAATATCCAATGTGTTTGACTCATCTTTTTTACGATACCAATCGATAGTTTTTTCGAAACCCAAGTTGTCTTTAATATAAAGATTTAATTCCGAAAAAATTTGTTCATACCTATTTTCCGAAGCCATATTTTGATATAGTAATGGTAGATACCACAACATTCCATCAAATCCAAATCCTGTGAAACACTCTTTCAATTTCTTTTTTAGAAATTTGATAGTTGTTTTTTTTGAAAGGGAGGCCACAGGTCCTAAATCTGTCATATGAAGCTTTCCATCGGAATTTTTTAAGCAAGAACTCCTATTTTTTACTGCAAACACACTTGGAAATCCTGAAACACCTCCTAATACATTGCACCAACCGTCTGGCAAAAAATATACCTTTAGGTTGTACTTTTGAGCAATCGAAATCACTAATGCAATGTTTTCTCTGGCAGCTTTATAGTCCTGTTCGATTACATTTAGGGTGATACTATGCGCTCCTGTGTTCTTTATGCGCACAATGTCTTCTTCAATCTGCCAGGGAACAAACGTGTAGGCATATTTTCCCAAATAGAAACAGTTGATTTCCATTTTTAAACGATTATTTTTTTAAAGCTTCAGGTGAAGTCTGGTCCTTTTTGATTCCTTTATGTCGATTTTTGTTCAGGTTGGGATCTTCTCCCATCCAAGCCCAAAGTTTGATCAACCCATTTTGATGTGCACTTACCAGAAAACTCCCATCTTTATTAAAATCAATATACTCTGCATGATCACCTGCCCAAACTTGTGCTGCTACACGAATTTGATCTACACTGTAATTTTTAATATCTGAAACGCGATAGATAAAAATATGTGGATCATGCCCTGTGAAGGCAATATATTCTCCATTGGGGTGCCAACTTACAGTCTCAATCTTCTTACCCATATGTGAAAATGACTTTTTGATTTTACCTTTTTTCCAATCAATAAGATGAATGGTTCCTTTTACTGGTTTGTTTTGGGCGGCAATTAAGTATTGGCCATCTGGAGAAAAACCTCCGGCAGTAAAAACGACATCGCTTTCAGTAAATAATTCTTTTTCTAAAGACCAATCTGAAGTGTTATAGACTTTGACTCCTGCATGCCCTAACGCCACGATGTACTGATCGTCTTCGGTAAAAAAAAGTTCATTGATAGTGCTTCCGTAATTTATTTTTGCGACTTCTTTTCGTTTGTTCATATCGTAGATTCCCAGGAAACCTTGCTTTTTTCCGTCTTTATCATAGCTATACTCTTCGCCAGTAGCAAGTAGCATACTATTATTAGACCAGATAAGTCCGTCGATACCTTGATTATGCTGTATGGTTTCCACCACTTTTCCAGTTTGTGCCTCATAAATGGTAGTTTTAAAATCTTCGCTACAGGCGGCAACATATTTGTTATCACTAGACCAACCTACACGCTCAATCTCGGCAGGATGATAGGCCCTCCATAATTCTGCACCATCACTGGTTCGCCACATTACAACACTATAGTCGTATTTGGTACCACTTACGATATATTTTCCATTTGGGGAAAACTCTGCGCTTTCAACCGAGCCAGGTTCTCCTAGGGCATCGGCCACACGAGACCAAACGGGTTCCAGACGTAATTGATAGTCTAAATAGGGTTGTTGAGCCAATGTCATTAACGGCAAAATGAGTAAAATGAAGAATGTCTTTTTCATAATTACGGTTTTAAATATGTTTTTTTAAATAATTGGTTATGATCTGCATCGCTTTGTCAGGTTCTGCGCAACTACGTGGATAATAGTAATAGGCAAACTGATCTGCCATGGTGATAATGGTATCCAGGTGTTTTTCGAGTAAGGGGTACTCATTAGGTGTGGTCTTAAAATTCTCTATGAGCACCATGCTTTTTAATCCTTTTTCATGGGCTTTGTTTACATAGCGATGACCTACTTTATCTTCTCCCAACAGGAATTTTTTTCCTGTGTACGTTTTGGGTCTTTCTATATTAGGGTAGGCTCGTCCGTCTGCTCCATAGTAATCGAGATGCCTGATATTGGAAGCTTCTTCAATAAAGGAGTTTGTTAAATAAGGATAGGCAAAAAAGTTGATGGTTTTGTTATCGTGCTCATTACGAATATGATCATTTAACTTTGAAATAAATTCGCAATAATTAGCTTCGTGAGTTTCTAGTAGAGGATTATCTTCTAAAGTTTCTTTGGCTTTTGACGCATAATCCATCTGGTAGGCTTTAGGTTCGTCCCACACTACGCCATCAAGATCCCAGGTGTTGAATGCTTTATTCAGGTACTCAATAAAAAAATCGAATACCTCGGGATAGTAAATACTGCAAATAGGTCCAGAACTATGAAAATAAGGTTTCCCTTTTTCGTTTAGCGACCAGGTATGCGGATTTTTGGCGGCGAAAATACTCGGCATTTTGGGTGCTCCTGCGAATACCCCGGCCCATCGAGAAGTGACAAAAAAGACTTTGATTCCTCTTTTGTGCGCTTCGGTAATGATCGTTTCGATATTTCGCTCGGCATTGCCAAAATCTACTTCAGAGATGGCCATAGTGAGGGCATTGGTGCCGTGATCTGCCATCCATTGCATATCGGCTGCGATATGTGCAGGATTGTAATGAAAAGTATTGGCACGATAATACAGGTTATTTATCAAACTGGGTTTTTGGGCTTTTTCTGAAGCTACACTACAGGCATAGGGGATTCCTAATATTGAAGTTCCCAAAGCTCCGAGTGTTGTTATTTTTGTGAAATCACGCCTTTTCATCGGTTCTTTTCTAAAAGATAAACTGCCAATCGTGAATCATATGGTCGTTTACGACCTTGAATTTTGTTGGCTAATTCTTGAAACTTTGGCTTAAATGCTTGGGGTATTTTGTTCATGCTATCTAAAGCGTTGAGCGCTTGTACCCGCACCATAAGATGTTCATGATCTAAAGCCTGTAACAAATACTCGAAGGCATATTTCTTTTCATTTAATCCGTACAAAGTTTCAGCAAGTACGATACCCACAAAAGAATCAACTTTAAAAATGAGTTGTTTCATATCGGGGATAGCCATTGAAGCAGCTTCTTTTAGATTTTGGAATCCAATAGCTGCCCAATATTGTTTTACTGGATGCTTACTTCTTAGAGCTGTAATAAACTGATCAAAGTTTTCGTGGCCTGCTGATCCTGCTGCCTGTGCGAGAGCTATGATTTCTTTGATAGGATATGAATCTGAATGTGTGAAGTCATAAATGAGGCCATTATTATTTAACTTCTGAAGCATAGCTTCGGGGATAAAACCTGCATCGTGATTTTGGATTTGCCAATCAACTAGGGCTTTTGTAAGCTTTCTAATCTTATCTTGCTCTGTATTGCTTAACAAAGAAAAACCAGATTTCCCTTCTTTATTTATTTTTTTTTCGCTCAATAGATTTTTTAGCTGAAAAGGATCATTTTTGATATCGTATAATTCTTCAAAAGGACGCGTTTCAAAAAAAGCCGATTGTGTTGGATTAGTATTTTTATCCAGATATGCTTTATGCCAACTCTGCATTCCTTTTGCATTCCATAAGTATTGTAAATGAGCCCCATAGGGTCGGTAAGGTAAGTAATTACGGGTATATCGATAACGCCCATCAGTAACGGTACGTACCATATTGATACGTTCGTCCATTCTTCCGGCAAAGCCGAAAACCAGATTGTTGTCATTTTCAGGATTTAAAAAAGGAGTGCCCTGAAATTGTGCGGGAATGTCTTCTCCAATGAGTTTTAATAATGTAGGGGGGAAGTCTATAAAACTTACAGGTCTATCTACTTTATCACCCCGTTTGTATTGGGTTACATGCCTAAACTTTTCAGGAACGTACACAATCAACGGAACATGTAACCCTTGTTGCGTAGCAAAACGCTTTGTGCCGGCAACGGCACCGCCATGATCACTGTAATAAAAAACAATGGTGTTTTCTGAAAGTCCTTCATTTTTAAGATCATCTAAGATTTTACCGATTTTGGTGTCTAGATCTTGCAGGCGATCATAATACACGGCATAATCCGATCGCATTTCAGGGGTATCAGGATGGTATGGATATAGTTTTACATCTTCAGGGCTATGATTTCTAGGAATGCTATCTCTATGTAGACGGCTTTCATGAGATGTCATCAGATTTTCGATATGAAAGAAAGGTTGCCCTTCTTGCCGATTTTTGTATGTTGCTGTTTTACTACTTTCGTTCCATACTCCTGTTATATCAGTAGTGTTGTAGTCTTTTTTTGAGTTATTTGAGGTATAATATCCTGCATCTTTCAAGAACGTTGGATAAAATTGTATACTATCCGGAATCTTATAAGTTGAACGCATATGTTGGGTTCCCAAAGCTGGGGAATAGATTCCGGTTATTAGTGTATTTCTAGAAGGCGCACAAACCGGAGCATTGCTATAAGCATTGGTAAAAAGAATTCCTTCAGCTGCTAATTTGTCTAAATTTGGAGTTGTGGCAATACTATCTCCATAACATCCTAACCAAGGGCTGTTATCTTCAGAAACGATCCAAAGGATATTGGGTTTTTGAATTGTTTTTGAGTTTTCTATATGGGCTTGTTTGCAGGCTAGTACGGATATGAGAATGAAACAAAAGAGTACTATTTCGATTGTATTTTTCATATCTCTTACTTTTTATCAACCAGTACAACAAAACTTACATGAATGTTTCCAGTCATAGGATCTACAATCAATTCACGCTCACGATTAGTACCATCGCAAGTATTCTTATTACATAAATAGGAACCACCGGCAAGTCGAATTTGATTTCCGGTTTCGGGTTCGGTGATCTCCCATACATTACCAATTATATTTACGGTATTGGGAGGGAGGATGCTATCGTAAAAAACATTAATACGTCGCTCATCTTTTTGGGAAATTTTCCAGTACATATCATAAGATGGCAATTTTACATTGGCCCATTTGCAATAAGCAACTGCATCATTATAGCTTACTTGTGTTACTGGATTTTCAGGTTTTGCGAAATTTTTACCATCTGGTTTTCTCCATGTAGCATTAGGTACGGTAGTAAAATCATACACCGTCTTTTGTACAATGGACCAACCGAATTTTTCGGCATCGGTTACATAATTAGTGGCTTCAATAAATTCTGAAAAATCTTGTACGGTAACAGGTTTCAGACTTTGCTCTTTTTGACAGGAAATTAGAACAAATCCAAAAATGATAACTAATATGAGTTTTCTTATGAACATTTTATTATAATTTCATTCCGCAAGCAATTCCTAACTCCAAACCTCTTAATTCTGCGAGGCCCTTTAATCTGCCTATCCCAGTGTAACCTGGATTACTTTTTTTATGAAGATCATCCAATATTTGATGACCATGGTCTGGGCGCATGGGTAGCGATTTTTCTCTTTTTTGTTGTAATAATAATAATTCCTTCATGACTTCATACATAGGGACATCACCCTCGAGATGATTTGCTTCATAAAAGTTTCCTTCGGTGTCTCTTTGTGTACTTCTTAAATGTACAAAATGAATATGATCCCCAAAATCTCGTATCATTTGCAGAAGATCATTGTCTACTCGTACTCCAAAAGACCCTGTACAAAAGGTAATCCCATTGTATTCACTAGGGTTTTGACTAATGATTCGTTGTATATTTGATGAGGTTCCCACAACCCTGGGTAATCCAAATATCGGAAAAGGGGGGTCATCGGGATGTATTGCCATATATACTCGATGCTCTTCAGCTATCGGAATAACTTCATCATGAAATAACTTTAGATTTTCGGCCAAAGCATATTCATCTACTTCTTTATACGTATCTAATATTTGTTGAAATTGTTCTAATGAATATCCTTCTTCTGCTCCTGGAAGTCCAGCAATAATTGTTTTTGTTAGTGCCTCAATTTCTTCTTTGGAAAGTTTTTTAAGATAGGCTTTTCCTTTTTCTAATTGTTCTTGGGTATAATCAGATTCGGCATTTGGACGTTTTAAAATAAAACAATCAAAAGCGACCAAAGCTTGCATTTCAAATCGCAATGCTCTGGCACCATTGGGTAATTGATACCTCAGATCTGTTCTTGTCCAGTCCAATACGGGCATAAAATTGTAACAAATTGTATTAATTCCTTCTGAAGATAGATTTTTTAGTGTTTCCTTATAGTTTTCTATATAGGTTTTAAAGTTACCACTTCTGGTCTTGATGGTTTCATGAACAGGGACACTTTCAACTACTGACCATATTAAACCAGCATCTTCAATTGTCCTTTTATGTTTTCGGATTTCTTCGATACTCCAAACCTCTCCATTAGGAATGTGGTGCAAAGCAGAAACAACTGCTGTAGCTCCCGCTTGTCGGATATCAGTTAAAGTAACCGGGTCATTGGGTCCGTACCATCGCATAGTTTGTTCTAAAAGTATCATACGTTCCTTTTTTATCTTAATTATACTCCAGAATAAGCGTCAAATCCACCATCAATTGGGATAATCGTACCCGTAACAAATTTTGAAGCATCGCTGCACAACCAATGGGTCACACCCAATAATTCTTCTGGTTGGCCAAATCTACCCATTGGAGTATTATCAACAATTTGTTGCCCTCTTGCGGTTAAGTTCCCATTTTTTTCGGTTAATAGTGTCCTGTTCTGTTCTGTTAAGAAAAAACCTGGAGCAATAGCGTTAACTCGCAGTCCTTCTCCATATTTTTGGCAAAACTCAACAGCTAACCATTGTGTTAAGTTATCGATTGCCGCCTTGGCCGATGAATATCCCATTACTCTGGTGAGGGGTCTTTTTGCCGACATAGAGGAGAAATTGATGACGATTCCTTTTTTTTCTTCTAAAAACAGAGGCAAGAGAACCTTGGTAGGTAAAAAGGTACCCAAATAATTAAGCTCTATCACCTTTTTTAAAGATGTCGTATCACTATCCAAAATGGTCTGATCTGGTGTAATTACCGCCCCGGGCATATTGCCCCCAGCAGTATTAATCAACACATCAATTTTTCCAAATTGTCTTTTGAGCTGTTGTTGAACAGTATTTAGTTGATCTTCATTGGTAACATCAGCTACTGCCGAAACAGCCGTACCACCTTCTTCTATGATTTTATTGGCTAGCGCATTTACTTTGGCTTGGTTTCTACTCAGTACAATAATGATAGCACCTTGTTTAGCGAGATATTGTGAAATAGCTGCCCCCAGTACCCCGTTAGCACCACTGATAACTATAATTTTATTCTTTATCGAAAATATTTGTGACATCTGCATGTTTTTAAAGTGAAACACCTCTTTTCCAGGGGATGAAATCATCCTGATCAAGTTCTTGCGCTTTTGTTTTTATGTTTCCACTGGCTACTTGAATAATAAAATCTAATAATTCTTCTCCCATTTCTTTGATGGTCTTTGAATCGATTATAACGCCTCCGGCATCTACGTCTATGATATCAGGCATTCTTTCTGCTAGTGAAGAGTTAGAAGATATCTTGATTACAGGAGCGATGGGATTACCCGTTGGGGTTCCTAATCCTGTGGTGAATAGTATGATATTCGCTCCCGATCCGGCAAGGGCAGTAGTACTCTCTACATCATTTCCTGGTGTGCATAATAAATTAAGCCCTGATTTTTGTGCGTATTCTGCATAGTCCAACACATCTACAATTGGTGAAGTACCTCCCTTTTTTGCTGCTCCGGCACTCTTCATGGCATCTGTGATAAGTCCGTCTTTTATATTGCCAGGACTAGGGTTCATATCAAAACCTGATCCTACCGCTTCTGCTGAAGCTTCGTAAGAGCGCATAAGTTGAACAAATTTATCAGCAATTTCTTGATGCGTGCATCTATTAATTAGTTCTTGCTCCACACCGCAAAGCTCTGGAAATTCTGCTAGCATGGTTTTTCCTCCTAATGCAACCAGCAGATCAGAGACTTCGCCCACGGCTGGATTTGCAGATATTCCTGAAAAACCATCAGAACCGCCGCACTCTAAACCAATAGTGAGTTTAGAAAGAGGGGCAGGAGTTCTTTTTATTTTATTGGTTTCTGCAAGACCAATAAATGTTTGTTGAATAGCTTTAGTAAGCATTTGCTGCTCTGTACCTTCTTGCTGTTGTTCCAATATATATAATGATTTTTCAAGGTTAGGATTTATGCTTTTGATCTTTTCTTGAAGGATAGAGATTTGAGCATTTTGACATCCTAAACTTAAAATAGTAGCTCCGGCAACGTTGGGGTTGTTAATGTATCCTGCTATTAAGGCACATAACATATCAGAATCCTGACGAATACCTCCGCAACCTCCTTGGTGAGTTAAAAATTTAATTCCGTCTACATTTTCAAACAACGGTTTAGATTCTGAAATATCGGTAAGAAGATTCAGGTCTTTGATGTTATTTTGTTTACCGTTTCTATATAATCTCGCCATCTGACGGACATAGTTTTTATACGGGTTTGATTTTGAAAAACCTAATTCTTCGATAAAGGCCTGTTTCATAACCTCTACATTTCGATTTTCACAAAAAACCAAAGGAATAACGATCCAATAGTTGGCGGTGCCTACCTGTCCATCTTTGCGATGATACCCTAAAAAGGTTTTGTCTTTCCATTTATCAATGTCAGGGGCTCTCCAGTGATCGATTGTTTCTTTTTCAGAATAAGAATTTACCTGATGTGATACATTTTGGATAGTTAAGGCCATTCCCTTATTAATTTGGGTATTCGCTTTTCCGACTATATTACCATACATGATAATTTCATCTTCTATTTGGATGGTGTTTTGTGCAAATTTATGTTTGGCGCGAATATCCTCTTCTATTATAATTTCACCACCATTATATACTACCCGTTCTCCTTTATTGAGATCAGTAAGTGCTACCAGCACATTATCCATAGGGTGTATTTTCAGAATTTTATGGCTCATTATAAATTAAAATTATTATATTGCGCAATCGATTGCGCAATTTACGTAATTTTATCAAACTGTAATCATTTTGTAATGAAAATTAGATAAAAATATGATATTAAGAGCCTTTTTTTGAGAATACTTACAATAGGGTATGATAAAATTGTTGCTTTTATATCAATTAACCAGCTAGTAATTATTTAAAGTATACTTATGAAAAAAGTAGTCACCTTTGGAGAAATCATGATGCGATTAGCTCCTCCGGGATTTTTAAGATTTTCACAAACTAATTCCTTTGATGTAATCTATGGTGGAGGTGAGTCTAATGTAGCCGTTTCACTTGCTAATTATGGATTACCAGTAGATTTTGTTACACGTTTACCCGAAAATGATCTGGGGCAATGTGCCATGATGGAAATGCGTAAACGTGGTGTCAATATCAATAATATCATATGGGGTGGGGAACGACTAGGGATTTATTTTTTAGAAACCGGCGCTGTAGCAAGAGGTAGTAAAGTGGTATATGACCGTGCATATTCTTCCATGTCACAAATTAAAAAAGGAATGATTAATTGGGAAGAGGTATTCAAAGATGCTCAATGGTTTCACTGGACAGGGATTACCCCTGCTATATCCCAAGGTGCAGCAGATGCTTGCCTTGAAGCTTGTGAGATAGCTAGCCAAATGGGGGTTACCATTTCTACGGATCTTAATTACAGAAAAAAACTATGGAAATATGGGGTTGAACCAGAAAAAATAATGACTCCACTTGTGGAGCATTGCGACATTATCCTGGGAAATGAGGAAGATGCCGAAAAACATTTTGGAGTGCACCCAGAAGGAGTAGACGTCACTCAAGGAGATTCGGTAAGTACCAAAGCGTTTGAATCGGTTTGTAAACAAATGATGGAAAAATTTCCAAAAGCAAAAAAAGTGATTACTACTTTAAGAGGATCGATAAGTGCTTCGCATAATAGTTGGGCAGGTGTTTTATATGACGGGAATACATTATACGAATCCTCTACCTATCAAATTACCGATATTGTAGATCGTGTAGGTGGTGGAGACTCCTTTATGGGAGGGTTGATTTATGGACTGCTTGCCTATGAAGGAGATGATCAGAAAGCACTTGATTTTGCTGTTGCTGCATCTTGTCTGAAGCATACAATTAAAGGAGATGCTAATCAGGTGACCATAGATGAAGTAGAAAAGTTAATGAGCGGTGATGCATCAGGAAGGGTGGCGAGATAGCACTTAAAATAATAATAATAAAAGCTTTACATTAGTATTATGGCACGATTTTCCAGAATTGAAGTAGCATTGAAAATGAAAGAAACCGGACTGATTCCTGTTTTTTACCATAAAGATTTAGAAACCTGCAAGCAGGTCGTGAAAGCTGCTTATGATGGTGGAGTTAGAGTATTTGAATTTACCAATCGTGGGGATTATGCTCACGAAATTTTTGGAGAGCTTAATAAATGGGCAGCAAATGAAACTCCCGAAATGATCCTGGGAATAGGTTCTGTAGTAGATGCAGGAACTACTTCGCTTTATTTACAATTGGGGGCTAATTTTATTGTTTCCCCAATATTAAACCCGGATATGGCAAAGGTATGTAATAGACGAAAAGTGGCCTGGTCTCCAGGATGCGGATCGCTAACTGAGATTTCTTATGCCGAAGAATTGGGCGCAGAAGTAGTTAAAATTTTTCCGGGCTCTCAGGTTGGTGGACCTTCTTTTGTTAAAGCGGTAAGAGGCCCTTTTCCCTGGACTAGTATTATGCCTACAGGAGGTGTAAAGCCTACCCGAGAGAATCTCGAAGGATGGTTTGAGGCCGGTGTACATTGTGTAGGAATGGGATCACAATTATTTAAAAAGGATATCATTGAAGCCAAAAACTTTGATGAATTGACAGCTCATATTAAAAAAGCTTTGCATGTTATTAAACAATTAAAAGAATAAATTGAAAATTAAGTATCTATTAGTTACGGTAAGTTTATTTTTTCTTTCATCTTGTAAGGAAAGTGAATCCAAAAAGATTCTAAGATTAGCACATGGTTTGGATACAAACCATCCGGTGCATAACGCAATGGTTCATTTAGGGGAGTCTTTAGAAAAAAAATCAGGTGGCAAGCTAGAAGTTAAAATTTACCCTAGTGGTCAATTAGGTGCAGAGCGAGAGTGTTTAGAACTCTTACAAATTGGAAGCCTCGATATCACCAAAGTTTCTGCGGCAGTATTAGAAAATTTTGTAACAGATTATAAAATATTTAGCATTCCATATATTTTCAGGGATCGGGCTCATGTACATCAGGTATATGATAGTCAGGTAGGGCGAGAGTTTCTGTTAAAGGGAGAACCATTTCGATTGAGAGGATTGTGTTTTTATGATGCTGGCAGCAGAAGTTTTTATACCAAAGAAAAAATGATTAACTCACCAGAAGACCTGAAAGGCTTAAAAATCAGAGTTCAGAAAAGTAATATGGCGGTGGCTATGGTACAAGATCTTGGGGGTTCGCCTACTCCGATTTCCTGGGGAGAATTATATACGGCATTACAGCAAGGTGTAGTTGATGGAGCCGAAAACAATTTGCCAAGTTTTCATTCTTCAAAACATTATGAAGTCTGTAAATATTTTAGTCTTGATGAACATACTGCCGTTCCAGATATTTTATTGATTGGTACTGATAGTTGGAATCGTTTGACTTCGCAGGAACAGCAATGGCTTCAGGAAGCTGCAAATGAATCTGCTATTTACCAAAGAAAAGTTTGGGCAGAAGCCGAACAAACAGCCTTAAAGGTTATTAAAGAGGCTGGGGTGGAAGTTGCATATCCCGATAAAACTCCTTTTGCCATCAAAACAGAAGGAATTATTGATATGTTCAAGGATAATAAAGAGGCAATACGTCTTATCGAAGCCATAAAATCTATTAAGTAATGAGAGCAACTATAGATAAAATATTGGAGAGATTATTAATTGTTATTATTTCTGTTATGCTGATCGCTGTAATTTGGCAAGTGGTTTCAAGATACTTGTTAGGAGCACCAAGTACATTGACGGATGAGATTGCCAGTTTCTCTTTGATTTGGCTGGGACTTTTTGGAGCTGCTTATGCTACTGGAAAAGAAATACACTTAGCAATTGATTTAATCCCAGCACGAACTATTCAGAAGTCCCCTGCTCTTTTTTCAGGGATTGTTACTATTTCTGTAGTCGTATTTGCTTTTTTTGTGATGGTAGTTGGAGGGGCTAGATTGTGCTGGATTACATACACCCTAGATCAAAGATCGGCTGCTCTAGAAATTCCTCTGGCATTTATTTATTCGGCAGTACCGGTAAGCGGGTCGTTGATTGTATATTATAGCCTGGACATCTTTTTAAAGAACCGCAAACTTGTGAAATAAAAAGCAATATGGAATATACAGAAGCATTTATATTGGTTATTAGTTTTCTGATTTTTTTGTCATTACGTGTTCCAATTGCTTATAGTATTGGACTTTCAGCGTTATTTACTCTCATAGTATCTATGCCGTTTTTACCTTCGGTAACTACTTTAGCACAACGAATGGCTACTTCTTTGGATAGTTTTGCATTATTGGCAATTCCTTTCTTTATTCTTGCAGGACAGGTTATGAATCGCGGTGGTATTGCCCATCGATTAATTGAGTTTGCCAAAGCTATTGTAGGACCATTGCCAGGAGGTTTAGCTTTTGTAAATATTATCGCTTGTATGCTGTTTGGTGCTATCTCAGGTTCTGCGGTTGCAGCAGCTTCTGCTATTGGAGGATTTATGAATCCTATGATGGAAAAAGAAGGATACGACAAATCGTTTAGTGCAGCGGTAAATATTACCAGTGCCACTACAGGTTTGATTATTCCGCCAAGTAATATTTTGATTATATACTCCTTAGCTAGTGGGGGAGTGTCTATTGCCGCATTGTTTTTGGCGGGTTATATTCCTGGAATCCTGATCGGTTTAGCTTTGATGCTAGTAGCAGGGGTTTATGCCTTTATCAAAAAATACCCTACTGAAAAGGTTGTTGGATTTAAAATATTTTTTAAGAGGTTCCTAGATGCATTGCCTAGTTTGCTGTTGCTGGTTGTAGTGATTGGCGGAATTATAGCGGGAATATTTACGGCAACCGAGGCTTCTGCAGTAGCAGTGGTCTATACATTTGTATTGGCATTTGCATATAAAGAGATAACTGTCCATGATTTATCAACCATCTTATTAGAGACTACTAAAACTACAGCTATTGTAATGTTGCTTATTGCAACTTCTGTGGCGATGTCTTGGGTGATGTCTTATGAAAATATTCCGCAAGAGATTAGTGCCGCCTTGTTGGCGATTAGTGATAATCCTATTGTGATTTTGATTATCATCAACCTGATTTTATTGTTTGTAGGGGTATTTATGGATATGACTCCGGCAGTATTGATTTTCACTCCTATTTTTCTACCCATTGTAACCGATATTGGTATAGACCCTATCCATTTTGGGATCATTATGATTATGAATTTATGTATTGGGTTATGTACACCGCCTGTAGGATCTGTGCTCTTTGTGGGATGTGGTGTGGCCAATCTCAGCATTCAAAAGGTAATACGACCATTACTTCCGTTATTTATTGTAATGATTATAGTGTTAGTAATTGTGACTTATGTGCCAGAATTAAGCCTATGGGTACCTAGATGGTTTGGTTTTTAGAAGTATTTATAGTTTAATTTCTTTACCAAGCTTTGCAGCTTCATAAATAGCTTCAACAATCCTGATATCTTTCATTCCTTCTATTCCAGGTACCATTACAGGTGTGTTATTTAAAATTGACAACGAATCATCGTCCATTTGAAGGGCTTGCTGACTTCTTACTGGAATATTAAGTAAGGTGCCATCACTTGCTTTTCCTTGTACTCCGGCATACATTGAGAAAGGAGCTAGGGTATACCAGCCATTTTCACAATCAACATATAATTCGTGCATTGATTTACCCACACTGGTTTTACCATATGCAACAGTTCCTGAAGGAAATGTGAGTGTAAAATGCGTGGTCTCGTCAGTTTCAGTAAATAGTTTAGGGCGGGTAGTCATTTGTTTGGCTGAAACTGAAATAGGCTCTTCACCGGTGGTATATCTCGAAGCATTAAGAGCATAAACTCCCAGGTCATACATGGTTCCCCCTCCCAGTTCAGAATCTAGTCTCCAGGTGCGTGCAGGGTTTGTCACATTATATCCAATTTCTGCTCTAAGCGTTTTTATATTTCCATATGGTTTTGAAGCAGCCCAGCCAATAATAGTCCTAGTGTTGAGCTCATGCTGCATACGGTAGCCAATAGATAGTTTGACTTTGTTTTTATTACAAGCATCAATGATCGATTGACATTCGGTTTCTGTCTTTGCCATGGGTTTTTCGCACCAGACATGTTTGCCTGCATTGGCTGCCCTAATAGCATATTTTGCATGTAACCCAGTCGGGACTACGATATAGATTACATCAATATCGGGATTGTTTGCTATTTGATGCATGGTATTATAACTATACACATTTTGATCTGGGATGTTATATCGTTTTTGCCATCTTGGAATCTTCCAGGGGCTTCCTGTTACAATACCAGTGAGCTTACAATGTTTAGTAATTTGTAAAGCAGGAGCAAGTACTGTAGAACTGTAGTTTCCCAAACCGACTAAACAAACACCTAATTGTTTTTGATTAGAATTTGCATAAAAGTTTGCATAGGGTAATAGACTATACCCTAAAACAAGACTGGTATTTTTAATAAAGGTTCGTCTATTAATACTCATGGTTATAGAATTTTATATATGCCTATTCCTAACCTTCATTTTGTTACCTTACGGTAGAAGTTAATTTTTTAAATATCAATATATTGAGAGACCGTTCGTTCACTTTTTATTTCACCTGTATGTTTCGTGCTCGCTTTTTCAAAAAGTAAAACATGTATCTCTTCATTATCTTTGGTAGTGGGACAGTGTTCTACTCCCTTAGGGACAACTATAAGCTCTCCAGCTTCAACTTTTACAGTTTTATCTCTGAATTTCATATAAAGAGTTCCTTTTACAACCTGGAAAAGTTCATCTTCATGATCATGTTTGTGCCAGACAAAGTCTCCAGATAATTTGGCAAGGTATACTTGGTTATCATCCACCATTGCAATGCGATGTGGGTGCCATTGTTTATCAAACTTTGAAAATTTTTCTTTGATGTTGATTGCTTTCATAATAATTCTCTAGATTATTTTAATTGCTTTTCTTTCATCCATACCGGAGTGGTGTCTGAGATATGTTTCTTACCAATGATATCCTTATAAAGCTCGGGTCTTCTTGCGTTTTTGTATCTCCATCCTCCGGATAATTCTATCTTTTCTTTGGATATTTTTGTGATTGTAATGTCATTTTTGAAAGATCTTATCTCTGACATCACCTCTCCAAACGGATCAATGATCATAGAATTTCCATTTTTTAAATGCTCTCCATCATATCCTATAGGATTGCTAAAAGCATAATAAACACCGTTATCATAAGCTCTTGAAGGTAACCATCTCATTAACCACCTCCTACCTTTAGGACCGTCAAACTCTAGGCGTAATGATACAGGATCATTTTTTCTATTCTGCCAAAACTTATCATTTACATACCCTCTTCCTGGCATAGCAGAAGGAGTGCATCCTGTAACATGCGGAGCAAAAATTAATTCGGCTCCCAAGAGCGAAGTAGCTCTTACGTTTTCGATCACATTGTTATCATAGCAAATTAGGATTCCACATTTCCAGCCCAGAAGATCGAATACACAGTATTCATTTCCTGCAGACATATATTTATTTATGAATGGGTGCAACTTTCTATACTTAGCAAGTATTTTATCTTTCAAAACACAGATATAAGTATTGTAAATATTCCCATTTTCTTTTTCTACAAGACCAGCCAATATAGGGATATCATATTCTTCTGAGATTTCTTGTAGTTTTTTTGTGCTGTCTCCATTTGGCACTTCTTCAGCTAGGTTATTGATCGCATGAAGACTTAAATCTTGTGTATGGGTATACGCTGTTATTGACATTTCATGAAAACTAATCACATCGGCACCTCTGGATTTAGCTTCTTTGGTAAGCTTCCTAATTATTGATAAGTTGTAAGACTTATCTCCATCTTTAGGCTCAAACTGTGCTACGGCTAGATTCATATTTCTTATTTAAACTTATTTTAGACCTTTATAGATGTAACATTGCTAGTTGATGCTACCTTTAGTAATAAAGTACAGCGATATTTTCGTCAAGAAAACAAGTTACTTATTTCATCCGTGATGCGAGTGGGTCTTAACGTTTCTTTATGCAGCAGGCACCAGGTTGTTTTTGCAGTTACCAACGTTTTCTGGGTGGTAGTGTTTATAATTTTGGTGTGACGCTCGCTTTTTACACCTTTATGATGATCGATCCAGGTCTGTATAGTAATGTTATCATTTTCAAAAGCAGGGTGTTGATACTCGATAAAGTGATTAAGTACTACCCAAACATAAGTATTTCTAATACTGTTATCTGTTTTAGATTCCCAATGTTTTTTGGCTACCTCCTGAATCCACTGAAGGTATACGGCATTGTTTACATGATCCATATCATCTATTGCAGATTTTGGAACGGTAAATTGATATTCAAAGATTTCTGATTTCATAAAGGATAGTTACTTAAAAAATAAAGATACTTCATAATCTTTTGGGATAAAACGTATGAATCTAAATAAATCCTTAAAAAGGTTAAAATCGTTCTTTACAAGTAAAATTAGTTATAAATTTATAATGCATTAACCATTAAATATATTATATGAAAACGAATCTTTTAAACATCGATGGAGTCATAGTGCTTTCTAGAGAAAGCCAGTGTAAGATCACGGGACAAGCGGGAGTAGATTTATCATTATGTGGTTGTTCTTGCAGTGGATCTGTAACGGGTCCTAAATATTGTGAGGACTATATTGCTTGTCCGCAAGTGTATACCTGTTAAGAAATTTAGTAGTGATCTAAATTTCAAGGAAGTACTTTTTAAACCTAAGTATTACTAAAGCCTGTTTATTAATTAGACAGGTTTTTGTTTTCGTTGATAGTACTAAAACCCTAGAATGATTTTGGCAATGTAGAAAAATAAAAAGATTCCAAAAATATCATTGCTGGTTGTGATAAATGGGCCAGTAGCTATAGCCGGGTCAATTCCTCTTTTGTCTAGAATGATTGGCACAAATGTTCCGATAAGAGCAGCCACTATGATAACACAGAGCATAGATATCGCAATGGTGAAACTGAATAGCAAATCCATTCCGTCTAGTATACCAAAAAGAATCACCAAAATTCCCAATGTTACTCCACTAATCAGGCTAAGCCCAATTTCTTTGACCAACCTATTAAATAAACTACCCTTTATATTATTATTGGCCAAACCTTGTACAATAATTGCACTTGACTGAACCCCTACGTTCCCTGCCATCGCAGCGATAAGAGGTGTAAAAAAGAACAGTTCTTTGTATTTGGTTAGTGCTACATCAAAGCTTTCCATAATAAAAACACTACCCAAGCCTCCAAAAAGACCCAAAACTAGCCAAGGTAACCTTGCACGGGTTAATTCCCATACACTGTCATCTGCTTCGACATCCTGAGAAATACCTGCTGCTAATTGGTAATCTTTCTCAGCCTCTTCTTTAATGAAGTCGACAATATCATCTATGGTAACCCTTCCAACTAATACGCCGTCATGATCAACCACCGGAATTGCTTCAAGATCATATTTCTGCATGACACGAGCTACTTCTTCACCTTGGGTATCAACGTTTACATAATCTACTTTTGGGATATATATATCACTAATTTGAGCTTTGGTAGGAGCAGTGAGTAAGTCTTTTAAAGACAAACGTCCTTTTAACTTATCTTCTTTATCTACTACGTAGATTGAATGTACCCTGGTAACATTTTTTGCTTGCCTTCTCATTTCACGCACGCACCCAGCTATGGTCCAGGTTTCTTTAACTTTTACAAGCTCCTTGGCCATCAAACCACCTGCAGTATCTTCGCCATACGCAAGCAGTTCTTTAATATCTTCAGCATGCTTCTCGTCTTCTATTTCGGCAATTACCTCTTCGGCCAGTTCATCAGGAAGTTCTGCCACTACATCGGCCGCATCATCGGTATCCATCTCCTCGAGCTCTTCGGCAATTTCTTTGGCAGAGAGATTTTCTAAGATGCGTTCTCGAAAATCTTCTTCGAGCTCCATAAGGGCTTCAGAAGTTTTTTTACTATTTAATAATTTAACTAGGTAAGTAGCTCTGGATAGATTAAGTTCACTAAGGATTTCTGCAACGTCTGCAAAGTGTATTTCATTAAGCATATTGCGCAATTCCTTATCACTCTCAGTCGCGATGAGGTGTTTCACCTGTTCTATAAGCTCATTGGAAACCTGAAATTGCATACAGTAATTATTTAGCGAACCATTTTACAAACGCTCACAAAGATAACCAAAGAATTTAATTAGTAAGGCTATGATTCTTAAAACCAAAATCTATCTTATTTTGTAGATTCTATCCGGAGTTTAAGCTTTTGATTTTTCTATAATAAGAGTTAATTCTATAAACTGATCAACCGATAATTGTTCTGGACGTTTATTAAATATTTCTAGTGATTTAATTTCCTCATGAAGCTGAAGTGCTTTAAGACTATTTCTAAGAGTTTTACGTCTTTGTCCGAAGGCAGTTTTTACCACAGTAAAGAGTAATTTTTCATCACAAGGAAGCGAATATTCTTTTTTTCTGATTAACCGTAAAACCCCACTGTCCACTTTGGGAGGGGGATTAAAAACTCCTGGAGGCACCGTAAATAAATATTCTGCATTATAAAATGCCTGAGTAAGTACAGAAAGAATACCATAGGTTTTACTTCCTTGTTTTTCGCAAATACGCTGTGCAACTTCTTTCTGAAACATCCCTGTAAATTCTGGGATACGATCCCGATTCTCTATAGTTTTAAATACGATTTGTGAAGAGATGTTGTATGGAAAATTACCAGTGATTGCAAATTGTTCATTTTCAAACAAGGTCCTTAGATCAAATTTCAGGAAATCGGCTTCCAATACTTGGAAAGAGGTATTTCCTGTTATTAGTTTACTATGTTCAAGACGAAAATTAGTATTGAGATACTCGATAGACTCGGTGTCGAGATCCATGGCGACCAGATTTAGGTCTTTTTCAAGTATATATTTGGTTAGTACTCCCATTCCTGGGCCAATTTCGATTACATTTTGGTATCCTTTAAGCGTAAGTGTATCACCAATCTTTCTGGCAATGTTTTCATCTTTCAAAAAATGCTGGCCAAGGTGCTTTTTGGCCCTTACTGCAGTTTTTTCTGAATTTTGATGAGAATTAGAAGTATGTCTTTTGTTTTTTTTGCGCTTAGTCATTTTGCTCACTCACAATTTCTAATTCTGTTCTGAAGGCTACAAACTTGCCCGAAAATCGATCCGTTTCAGCACGAAGACGATTGGCATCCTCATCATAGTATTTTTGCAAAATTTCTTTGCTTTTTGTGGTGTATTGAACGGAGTAGGTGATACCACCCATTTCTTCTTCGACCAATACTTTGGTCATCAACGCTTTGCTAAATTTTCCAGTAGACAACATATCCGGGATGTGCTCATTCTTCATCCAATCCAGCCATTCGTCATGAACTGTTTCTTCAATATTTATAGTGACATTGTATATATACATTATAGTTGTTTATCTTTAGTAGTTCGTCTCAAAGACCCAAAGAGGCAAAGTTACAAAGAAGCAAAGAAAGATATACTAAAAAGAGGAAGTCATTAGTTATTTCAGTTATGCATCCTTTGCGGGGCTAAGCGTATTTTAATAATCAATAATCAACATATGCAACCTGAATCTAAGAACTGTTCTAGATTTGGAAAAATAAAACTTTGATTCTTAGGATCTTTGTAGCTTAGAAACTTTTAAGAAAACTAATTTATTGCGTCACCGCGCAGCGTTCTGTATTTTTTTCGAGAATCTACAAAATAAATACTATCGGCATGATTAAAAATGATCTTTTCGTACAATTCTTTTGCTTTTTCTGGTTCTCCAAGCTTATTTACATACAACTCGGCTAACCAATAATAGGCATCGTCTACCAAAATATCATCTCCATAAAATTCTATAATCTTTAGATAGTTTACCTTGGCTTTTTCGTATTGCTCTTCCTTTTCAAAAAGCTTAGCCTGACGTAAAAAGGCTTCATCCTCTATTTTTTCACCGCGATGCTGAGTTAGAATCTTTTCATAGGTGGCAATGGCTTCTTCATTTTTGTTTTGAAAGGATTGTAGGTCAGCCTTAGCAAAAATTTTAAGCGCCGTTTGCGTTGAGTCCTCCAGTGAATTATCACTTATTATTAGGCTTAGCTCCATAGCATCGTTGGCAATAAGCTGTGATGTTGAAGATTTCAGCACATCAAGCTGTGTTTGCGCCCAAGCAAAATCACCTTTATAATAACTGGTTTTTGCAACTTTAAATCGAGCATCCTGGGCCAGGAAATTATTCTTTAAAGCATTTTGTACCTGAGTGTAATAAATTAGTGCCTGATTAAATTTTTGATCTAAAACCAGGATATCCGCAATTTTCATTTTCACTCTCGAAGACTGGAACCTGGATAAGCGCTCCCTATCGATTAAGTCTTTCAGGAAACGTATAGCCTCTTTTTTTTGATCCATATTAAAGGCTAGAAAATGGGCGTAATCTACCTGTAATCCAATAGTTTCTCGAGATTTTCCGTACTCGTTAAATACGGTGTTATATTGTTCTACAATAGATTTGTATTCTTTTTTGTTGGCATTATCCACTTTTGCTTTTAATATGATTTTATGCGCCGTAAGTTTCATGTCCTTAGATGCAGAAGTCTCAAGAATATAATCAAGTATTTCTGTAGCCGATTTGATATCTTTTTCGGCAATTGCTATTCTGGCCAAGTCAATAATTCCCTGAGGTCCAACATCATTACGTTTGTAAATTGCTTTTTCATGAACAAAAGCTTTTTTAAATTGCTTTTGTTGTATGAATAACCAACTTAGCATTTCATTATATAAAATATCAGGATTTTGTTGAAGTCTTTTGATTAATAATTTCCTGAAAATTACGTTTGCTTCATGGGTAGGATCCTCCTCTATGTAGTCGCTAAAATTTCGTTGTACAATATTGACATAATTGGGTTGCAATTGTAATAATGACAAGTAACTGTCAAACATTTTTTCTAGCTTTCCTTGCTCGCCATAGATTTTGGCCAATTGTACATTAAAATTTGCTCTTGGATTGTCTTGCATGCCTTTTTCATAAATCAAGGCTGCTTGGTCTAGAAGGTTGTATTTTTCAAAAGTTTGTGCAAGAGAATAGGCGTGATTTGCATTGTTGTTTTGATAGGCTTCTATGGCGTTGTCATAATATGTTTTTGCCTGTTCAGATTTGCCCTGTAGGTCATAATGATGTCCCAACTCTACCATTAACTGTGCATTATAGGGTACTTGTTCGATTCTTTTTTTTAAAATACTCTCTGCTTTATCAAATTGTTCAAGCTGTTGGTGCGACTCTACTAATCCTAGCAAATAATTAATACGTCCCGGGTTTTTATCATATAATTTTTGGTAGATAGATAACGCTTTTTCATATTGTCCCTGTTGTGCATAGTTTTTTGCCAACTGTTCTGATTGCCCAACAACCGAAAAAGTCATAAACAGGGTGATATAGAAAAAGATAAGACGCATTTTGCAAGTTTTTATGTAAAGATAGCAAATAGTCTTTAGTAGTTAGTTGGTAGCGGTTAGTTTAACGAATCACTAACCACAATTGAGTAACTATCAATCAATCCACTCAAATCCGCAGTAAGGAACCAGGACTTCTGGAATTTTGATGCCTTTTGGAGTTTGATAATTTTCCAGGATACCTGCAAGAACTCTTGGCAGTGCCAGTGAACTTCCATTTAGGGTATGTGCCAATTGTTTTTTGCCATCTTTATCTTTGAAACGTAATTTTAAACGATTTGCCTGGAAAGACTCAAAGTTTGAAACAGAACTAATTTCCAGCCAACGATCCTGAGCTGTCGAAAATACTTCAAAATCATAGGTTAGGGCAGCGGTAAACCCGATATCACCTCCACAAAGACGCAAAATACGATACGGTAGTTTTAATTCTCTTAGGATCTCTTTTACATGTTCTACCATTCCGTCTAGTGCCTGATATGAGTTTTCTGGTTTTTCGATACGCACAATTTCTACTTTGTCAAATTGATGCAAACGATTCAAACCACGCACATGAGCTCCATACGAACCGGCTTCTCTTCTAAAACATGGCGTATATCCTGTACAGCAAATAGGAAGGTCCGTTTCTGTTAATAATTCATCTCTAAACATATTTGTAACCGGTACTTCTGCGGTTGGGATAAGATATAGATCATCTTCAGTTACATGATACATTTGCCCTTCTTTATCAGGTAACTGTCCGGTACCAAATCCAGAGGCTTCATTTACCAAATGCGGTACTTGGTATTCTTTATATCCCGCTTCGGTATTTTTATCCAGAAAATAGCTAATCAATGCTCGCTGTAGTCGGGCTCCTTTTCCTTTATATATAGGAAAACCGGCTCCGGTAACTTTTACACCCAGTTCAAAATCAATGATATCGTATTTTTTGGCAAGCTCCCAATGAGGTAATGCACCCTCTTCAAGTGTTGGTACATTTCCTTCGTTAAACACTTCTTCATTATCCTCTTCACTTTGTCCGTCTGGTACAGAATCATGCGGAATATTAGGAATGGTATATAAAAGTTCTGCCAATTCCTTTTGTAAATCATCGAGTTGGGTAGATAATTCTTTAGAACTTTCTTTTAACTGTGCTGTTTTCTCTTTTAATAAATTTGCTTTTTGCTGTTCCCCATTTTTGAACAACATACCAATTTCTTTAGAAAACTTATTAGAATCTGCTAGTATATTATCTAATTTTGTCTGCGTTGCACGACGGTTTTCATCCAACTCGATTACCTTGTCCAGGATTAGAGCGGCGTCAAAATTACGTTTTGCCAAGGCCTTGATATAGGCTTCTTTGTTTGCTATGATCTTTGATACTACTAACATGATGTCTTTTTTGGGCGATTGCCGGGCTATGCGTTATATCTTTTTTATAATTGTACCCTTCGAGAACCTCAGGGTACAATTATAAAAAAGGATGCCACTTCTATCCCTATCGCAATGAAGGAGCAAATTTAAATAAAAGTGTGGTTTTAGAAGACTTAAAAAATTATGAATTTTATAAATTTTTTGATCTATTCTGTACTGTATTTTAATATCCACGGGTTAGTAGTAAAAGAATTCCATGATACATTGGCAATATCCACTTCGGGATCGATAAAGGTTTTTCGTTTTTTACCATTTACTGATACACTACTTTTTACAAATACCGAGATGTCTTTTCCTTCTTTGGCATATTTTTTCTTTAGATGTTGAGCAAACTGCCACATAAAGTCGGGTTTAGTATTTACCGAGCGAATTTGTTTTTGGGTCAAATAATCATTTTTCTTAATGATTTGTCGCTTCGGCTCAGCATCATTTTTATCGACTACATAGAAGTTTGTTATTCCAGAACGGCCTCGTAACATCATACGCCAGCTTAATCGATGACCTTCTTCGGTCCATAAAACATCTCCAGGTATGAACCAGTGGCGTAAAGGCAGCGCAATCTGAATTATAAACCAAATGATAGCTATCGGAATTAAAAAGCGTTTATATGAGGGTACTATAACTTCATTGGCATTATAGAACTCTTTCTTTTTCATAAAAATTCGATGTATTCTTTCTTTTGAAAAGAAAAATACACTAAACGCCAATGACAAATACGGAAAGATCCCAATCTGAAAGACAATCGAATTGAATAAATGAAAAAAGATACCTAGACAAAAAATGATAAATCTGGTTCTTTTCCATAGTAATAAAGGTATAACCAAGAGATCAAACAAAATCCCAAAATAAGCTACACTTACATGGGCCCAATGATTTTGTAAAATGGGTCCAACTATTGGATAATATGCACGTCCAGCCATTAGGTTTTTTGCTACCGTAAAATCTAACCAATCGGGATAAAGTTTTGCAACCGAAGCATAGGTATAAACGATCCAGAGTTGTAAGATGATCAATAATACCACCCAACGGGGCATAGCGATTTTTTTTAAAGATGGATTTCTTTTTACATCTACAGAAAAATAATTTCCTGCGGGTAATATGATCATTATGATCAATAATAACAGTAATAGATAATAGTGGTTATTGTAAGAGGATTTTTGCATAAAATAAACACCTGCCCACATCACGGTATAACCCATCATGCTCCATCGGTATTTATACCCTACCATAACCAAAAGTCCAAAAATCCCCATAATGGCAAAGTAAAAATACATCCCGTTACCAGGTAGTGGTTGCAAGAAGTCGAGTCCAATAAAATTAAAAGTAAACTCAGGGTCTACAAGAGTTCTTTTAATCCAACCAGTAAAAATAGCTCCAATAGCTTCTGCAGCAATTAAGAACCCAAAAAAGACTCTAAATATAATTAAGGAACTATTGTCTATTTGAGTGAACAACCAACGATTGATCATACCAAAGAATTTATGTATTCACGAGAGAAATCTTCGTCCTGCTGCATGGCCTCTTTCAATTGATCTACAGAATCAAATTTTTTCTCATCTCTTATGCGTTTAAGTAGCTCGATTTGTATCTTTTTCTCGTACAAATTAAACGAAGCATCAAAAAAATGCGTCTCTATGGTTTGATGGCTTCCGTTAACGGTTGGGTTGGTTCCAATATTCATCATTCCGAAATGAATTTTACCGTCGATATAAGATTTTACAATATAGACTCCATTTTTAGGAATAAGCTTATATTTTTCTTCAATGTGCAGATTGGCAGTAGGGTAACTTAATTTACGTCCAAGTTCTTTTCCTTTTACCACTCTTCCGGTTAACATAAAATTATACCCCAAATACATGTTGGCCTTGGTTACATTTCCTTCAAAAAGAGCTTCTCTGATTTTTGTAGAACTTATGGCCACATCATCTATATCTTGTTTAGAGATTTCTTCTACCGTAAAATTATTTTGTATTCCGTAAGAAGCCAAATCTGTTATATTAGAGTTGCGATTACGACCAAATCGATGATCGTACCCTATAATTACATGTCTTACATTAAGACAATTTACAAGCATTTGCTCTACATATTCGCCGGCAGTAAGGCGAGAAAATTCTTTGGTAAAAGGATGGATTACAAGATTGTCCAAACCGGTTTTTTCAAGGATTTGTATACGCTCTTCGATCGTATTAATAAGTTTAATGCCCGAATCCTGTTGCAAAACCATTCTGGGGTGCGGAAAAAATGTAAGGATCACAGATTCTAGACCATGATTAGCGGTACTCTCTACGATGCGTTCTATTATTTTTTTATGGCCAATATGTACGCCATCAAAGGTCCCTATGGTCACTACCGAGGGAGCTTTATTGTCATATTCATCAGCACTGTGGTAAAGTTTCAAGAAGTAATTTTTTTTGAATTATAAAATTAAGGAAATGTTGGGATACATTTCTTTATTTTCCGTTAAAGGTATTCATAGTATTTGAAAGTCCTGCGGTGGCAAAGGATTTTATTAGTGCTATTCCTTTGTCTAATCGCTCGGGCATGGCAGCTTCATCTTCGTCACTCCATTCGCCAAGTACGTAATCTACTTGTCGGCCTTTATTAAACTCAGCACCTACGCCAAATCTAAACCTACAATATTTTGAAGTATTTAGTTGGGTCTCGATATCTTTAAGCCCATTATGCCCACCAGCACTACCTTTTGCTTTTAGGCGTATAGTGCCAAAAGGAAGATTAATGTCATCGGTTACAACCAATAGGTTCTCTAGAGGAACTTTCTCTTTTTCTAACCAATATCTAACTGCTTTTCCACTAAGGTTCATATATGTATTGGGTTTTAGAAGTATAAAAGTTCTTCCTTTAAATTTATAGGTAGTAATATCTCCTAGTTTTTTGGTTTCGAAGGTAAGACCTTCTTCTTTGGCCAGTGCATCCAGAATTCTGAAACCAATATTGTGGCGAGTATTATGATATTTGGGACCTATATTTCCGAGGCCGGCAACAAGAAATTTTTTCATTGGATCTTCTTGAGTTTCCTTTTTCTCTTTTTTAAATAATTTTCTGAATACAGAAAGCATATTTTTATATTTTGTGTGAGGGATAAAAGCCTTTCAACAAGCTCGGGACAAGCTTTATACTTTATTATTGTACCCTGAGGTTCTCGAAGGGTACAATAATAAAAGATGCAGCGAATTGCCTGACCAAATCCCGATAGTTATAAGGATCGGAAGGAAGGGACACCCTCAAAAAATCTATGCAAAAATAAAAAAAGCACTTTGAATCTTACTCAAAGTGCTTTTATAATATATTCTATACTAAGAAAACTATGCTTCTGTTGCAGGAGCGTCTGCAGCTGGAGCCGCTTCTCCTCCTTCAGTAGTAGCTGCAGTTTCTTCAGTTTCTTCTTCTTCATCTTCCTCATCTTCAATAGCAACACGAGAAGTTTTCACCATACAAATTACAGTGTTATCAGGGTGTAGAATAGTGAAATCATCACTTGCTACATCGGTAACATATAATTTGTTTCCTATTTTTAGTTTTTTAATGTTTCCTTCAATTACGTCTGGTAATTTTGAAGCAAGACCTTTTACTTTGATACGTCTTAAGTTGAAACGTAATACACCACCATTAAGTACACCACGAGAGGTTCCTACCGTTCGGAAAGGAAGTTCTATAATGATTGGTTTATCGTCAAAAATTCGGATAAAATCAATGTGTAAAATTCTATCGGTTACAGGGTGAAATTGGATATCCTGTAAGATTGCATTTATTTTTGTACCATTATCTAACGCTATTACCACGGTATGAACGTCTGGAGTGTACACTAAATTTTTGAAAGCAATTTCTGGCGCTGCAAAGTGTACAATAGTGTCTCCACCATAAATAACACAAGGTACCTGTCCAGCATTACGTAGGGCTTTTGTTGCTTTCTTGCCCACGCTTTCTCTTTGAGATGCGTTGATTGTTAATGATTTCATTTTAAAATTTATTAATTATTAATTTACATTATAAATTTAGAGCTAATAGACTCATTGTGATGCACACGGTGCATTACATCGGCAAACAATTCTGCACAGCTTACCACTCTAATTTTATCGCTTTTTTGTTTTAGAGGAATCGAATCGGTAACGATCAACTCTTCTAATTTTGAATTTTCTATTTTTTCATAGGCACTACCTGAAAGAATCGGGTGTGTACAAATCGCTCGTACACTTTTAGCTCCTCTTTCAATCATTAGATCGGCAGCTTTGGTTAATGTTCCGGCGGTATCTACCATATCATCTACTAATACTACATTTTTTCCGGTAACGTCACCAATAAGTTCCATATGAGAGATTACATTGGCTTTGGCGCGTTGCTTATAGCAGATTACCACATCACTTTTTAACGCCTTAGAATATGCATAGGCTCTTTTTGAACCTCCCATATCTGGCGATGCAATCGTAAGATCATTCAAATTCAATGATTGCAAGTATGGTAAGAAAATAGTAGAAGCAAATAAATGATCTACCGGTTTTTCAAAGAACCCCTGGATCTGATCCGCATGTAGATCCATTGTAATAATTCTTGTTGCTCCAGCTGTTTCCAGCATTTTGGCAATAAGCTTTGCGGCGATCGGCACTCTTGGCTTATCTTTTCTGTCTTGGCGAGCCCATCCATAATAGGGCAATACTGCTGTAATATGTCTGGCTGACGCTCTTTTTGCAGCATCCAACATTAAGAGCATTTCCATTAAGTGATCAGAACTTGGATGTGTAGAACCAATAATAAATACTCTTGATCCTCTCACCGATTCTTCAAAAGAAGGTTGAAACTCACCATCACTATAGGTCGATGTAATAACATTACCCAGTTTGGCGCCATAGGCAGCTACGATTTTTTCTGCTAATTCTGTACTTTGATTACATGCAAAAAATTTTGCTTCGGTAACTCCAGTTGGCATAGGGTAAAATGTTGTTTTGTAATGAGTTAAAACTTATTTTCTGAAAACAAGGTGCAAATTTAAAAATTTATTTCAACTCTAGCTCTTATTTTATTACTTATTTGCTGGTTGGGAATAAATATTTTTATAATTTTGCCGTCCAATTCAATCAATAATGCTCAAGTGGCGGAATTGGTAGACGCGCTGGATTCAAAATCCAGTTCCTTCGGGAGTGTGGGTTCGATTCCCACCTTGAGTACTAGAAATCCTGATAAACATTTGTTTGTCAGGGTTTTGTTATTTTTAAGGGCAACGAATAGGGCAATTTTTGTTTAGATAACTGTAAAATTTGAATCTAACCAGTATAATTATAGTAAGAAAAGCGAAGAATCTTAACTTCAAATTTGTAGAGTGAAGAGTTAAAAAATTAATCTATTAGTATAGTTTTCGAAAAAGAGAATTTCATAAAACTGGTCGTTTTTATAAACTATTGATGTTTCTATTGTTTACTGGTTTTAAAAAGTTTAAATTACCATACTAAATTAAAAGTTTAGCACTTGACATATTTTTAAACTATGAAATTCGGAATAGGAAGGGTTAGCAAATTTGAACAAAACTTAGATTTACAAATTGATGCATTTGTGAAAGAAGGTATAGATCCTAAAAATATCTACGTTGATAAAATAACCAGAAGAACAGATAAAAGACCCAATTACGAAAAATGCTTAAACCAGCTACGAGAAGGTGATGTAATCTATGCTTGGAAGTTGGATCGAATAGTAGGAAGCATTATTCAATTAGATAAGCTTGTAAATAGACTAGATCAAATTGGAGCTAGTTTGGTTATTATAACACAGCCTTTTGTTGATACTAGAGATAAAAGCCCCCATTCCAAACTTATTAGAAATATGTTTTCAATACTTGCGGAATTTGAAGTTGATTTAATAAGTGAACGCACTAAAGCAGGATTAGATTCAGCCAAACGAAGGGGTGTTGTTTTAGGTGCACCTAAAGGATTAAGTGAAGAAAATAAGAAGAAAGCTAAATTGTGCGCTCACTATTTTAATGAGGGAATACTCTCTGTGTCTGATATTTGTAAAAAGGCGGGTGTTTCTAGAGCAACATACTACAAATACTTAGAGTACGAAGGATTAAAAGGAAAGATTAGACCTTATAAAAAAACAAAACAAAAGGGGAGAACATAAACAAAAACATTTGTTTATGTTATAACATTGTTGTAACTTTATAAAAAATTAAACATGGAAGCTAATATTATTAAAGTAGGAAATTCAAAAGGAATTATTATTCCCTCTAAGTTTTTAAAGCTTATAGGTTTGAATGATAAAGTTAATATCGCTGTAGAAGATGATAAGATTGTCATTGAGCCTTTAAAAAAAGAATCTCGCATTAATTGGGATAAAATGTTTTCTAAGTCAGATTCAAAAAAGGATAAGGATATTTTAATTCCTGATGTTTTTGAAGATGAATCTTTTGGAGAATGGACATGGTAAAACAATATGATATTCATTGGGTAGATTTAAATCCAACTAGAGGTAGTGAAATCAACAAAAAACGCCCTTGTTTGATTATATCACCAAAAGAAATGAATGATAACTTAAACACCCTTATAGTTGCTCCATTAACTTCAACTATGCGTAATTATCCTACTAGGGTAGCTGTAACAGTTAACAAGAAAAAAGGACAAATTGCCTTAGATCAAATTAGGTCTATTGACAAAACTCGATTAAGTAACAAAATGGATAGTCTTAATAAATTGTCCATTAAAAAAGTAAAAGAAGTTTTAATTGAAATGTTTAAATAAACGATGGTCACCGGAATGAAATTAGTGAAGCTTTAAAAGCGAAGAAATGAGATAAGAAACGAGTAGTCTTTAGTGAGTTTTTCGTGAAGTAAATCAAGCTAATGAAGAAAGGTAAAAAAAGCAATAAATAAAAGTTCAATAAACCGATGAATAAAGAACAACCTTTTTGGAAATGGAAATATAACCAGGTATCGATATCCGAGCTAAAACCGAATGATAGGTTTTGTTTTTATGATAATAACTGTCCTGAGTTCTTTATGAGAAAATTAGAAAACAACAAGGTATACTACGCTTCTATTAATCGACCCGATTATATAATGAGTTGTGATATTAAGTTTTATCAAAATGTTTATCAAATTGATTCTAGTAGTAGGTATATAAACTAAAAGTCTAAATAAACGATGAAATACAACTTAACTATTGACAATTTAAAATCCTTTTTTGAGGACAGACCTTCTTTGTCATTACGTGGAGTTGAAAGGGAAGCAGCTTTACCAACATCAAAATTAAAAGAAGTCCTCAGGGGGAAACAAAAATTAAGTTCTCTGCAGCAACAGGATCTATCAAAAATTCTAAAAAAGTATGGTTGGATTCAACCTGTAGGTCTAAGCGCTCTATTAGGAAATGATTATACTCCTTTGGGAGTTCCAAAAAACAAAAATCATATCCCTAAGTTGGGATAACTAAAGTCTAAATAAACGATGGAAGAATACAATAATACTTTGTTCATGAATAGTCACCAATATAAATCCTGGACAGTTAAACCCCCAGATGAATATAATTGGAAAGATGTTGGATATGATGGCCATGGATATGTAGTTATTAAAGGACATAGATATGATTCTGAAACAGACATGTACAAAGAAGAAAGAGAACTTTGGAATAAATTAAAGTCTAAATAACCGATGAAAAAAATCTTTCAAATCGTAGGTAATGAAATATATGATATGAAATTTTATTTTGCCTTGATTTTCCTTTCTTGATTTTTTTTACAACATTCAGTATATAAAGATCATATTCGAATTATTTTAATTATAGCTTTTATTACTGGAATTCTATTAGCTCTTAGAAAAACCCTGATACATTTAAAAAGAATGAATAACTAAAGTCTAAATAAACGATGGTACTTTTTGTCACACAATTAGCATATATAGATATAAACTTAAAACAGTGTAAAAATGAAATCTAATTATAGTACATTTTATTTAATAGGATTTACAATATCAATATTTGTAATAGGAGTGTTTTTTGATCCTGTAATAATTGAAGGAAAAAGAAGCTTTCAGCATATTTTCATATTAGTTTTTGCCGTTTTTTTTGCAATCATCAATTGTAGAAAATTAGTTAAATATTTATCTAAGGTTTCTTTCGATAAAGAACTATTAGAAGATTAATAAAAGTCTAAATAAACGATAAGCATATGACTGAAGAAGAAATTAAAAAAGTAATGAATAAAATTATAAAGTTAAGGGAAGAAAGAAAAAATGCCCTCGACAAAATGGTAAGATTAGATAAGGAAATAAAATCTCTTGAAGAGTTAGTTCCTAGATCAGAAATTGCAAAACTTAATATGGTTAAAAACCCAGACTATAAAGTCCAATAATACTATGGGAAAAGAACTTTTTTATCTAATATTTACCCCTTAATTCACAGAATTTATCCCTAACAGTACTACGTTTATCACATTTTGTCTTCTCTTAGTTAACAATATTTTACTTTTATACATATACAATTGTTACCATTAATCATGACAAAATGAATAAACTACAGAATTTGCCTTCTCCAAAATTTGAGTCTACCCCAAATATCACAAAGTTTCTTGCAGGTATTCGCCCTTACAGAGAAACAACATACCGTCTTGAAAAAGAAAAAATTAAAGATAAACTTGTTATTCATAACTACGGACATGGTGGGGCAGGTATTACTTTAAGTTGGGGATGTGCTATAGAAGTAAAAGAGTTGATCTCTAAATATGTTATAGGAAATCAGGAAGAAAATGAGTTTAGATGCAAACCTGACAAATCCTGTATTGCAATTATTGGGTGTGGTGTAATGGGATTAACTACAGCTGTATGCCTAATGGAACTTGGCCACAAAGTAACTATCTATGCAAAAGACACTCCTCCTAACACTACATCCAATATAGCTGGTGGTCAATGGAATCCATCCAGCGTTGCATTTAGAGCTGAAGAAACTGAACAGTTTCATCGAATTTTAAGACAATCTTTTAGAAAGTTTGAGTCTCTAATAGGTGATGAATATGGTGTTTCTCGTAAAACAAACTTCACGCTTGATAATAAAGGTAGTTTTGAATTGGTACCTAGAGATATCATCCCTGAGCCTAGATATTACAAAAAACTTCCTTTCGAAGGTCATGATGACGAAGGTTATTCCTATGAAACCTTATTGATAGAACCACCTATTTTTCTAGATAAATTGGTTCATGTACTCAGAAAAAATGGTGTGAACATCATTCAAAAACAATTTTCAAACTCTCACGAAATCCTAGGGCTTTCTGAAAATGTTATTATCAATTGTACAGGATATGGAGCGAAGATGCTTTGGAATGACGATAAGGTTACCCCAATAAAAGGACAATTAGCGCTCCTTGATTCTCAAAACGATTTAGATTACCTCTACAGTGGTAACGGTTACATTTTTCCGCGAAAAGACTACGTCATACTTGGTGGAACATATCAACGTGGGGAAGATGACCCCACACCAGATGAAGGAACTTGTCTAGGAATAATTGATTGGCATAAAGATAACTTCAATCCTAAACTACCTTGCAAATTTTGTGACCTTAAAGAACTTTACAAAACCGATAGAATTTTAAAATAGCATTACAAACTGCTAAAAATTTTAATGGAACATCACTTATTATAGCGAATATTTCAAAGCGAAATTTACCCAGCGATTTAATCAATTAACAAAAAATACTAATGGTAACAATTTGTATAATACATATGCACCCTGCGGGATGCAGACGTACCATACAAGATCAATAAAACATGGAGTTTGTGAAATTTAATATAGGTTTACATAAGAAAAGTCGATTCATGAATGCATTTGATAATATTCTAAATGAAAGTGATATTTCTTGTAATCAAATAGAGTTTAAATATGAAGCAAATCTAATAATTGCTGAGATACCAAAATCAGTAATTGATAAAATGAATGAAGATCAAATTTCGATCTTAAATTCATTTGGTTAGTGTTTCTCCAGTAAGTTCAATAAAACGATCAATCGGTGATCTATGCAGTAGACTGTACTTTATATATTTATACTTATATCAACCAGTGGATATATAGTTGAGTTGTGCGCAATTTGAATTCAAAATAATGACAAATGAAATTAAATCGGATATTAATATTAATATCTATAGCTTAGCAATAATCAGTTGTGTGAACTTAAAGCCAGTAACTGCAATAAAAAATGGAGATATTAAGGACTTTAAGTACATTTACATTTCGCAAACAAAAAGCCTTACATCTAGCACTGGAGGAACAATAAACGGACAATATTATTCAACAAGCAAAAGTGTGAACCCTAGAGACGTGATCACAGGAATACTTGCTAAACAAGGTTATATTTTGATCCCAGAATTAAAAAAAGAAATATCTAATGAAACTTTGATTATCAACTATGGTGAAAGTGGGCGAAGAAATACAGGGCTAGGTGGATACACAATAGAAGTCACTATACAATTTATTTCATCGACATCTAATTCAATTATTTGTTCATGCACAGCAGAAGGGCAAGGTTCAACAGAAGCAGACGATATTCGGATAGCTATAACCAGATGTTTGAACAAAATTACATCAAACTAATAAAAACAAACCGGATAGTGCGGAAATGTTTTCCGTGCAGATTAGTTAATAAAAGTTCAAATAAACGATAACTTATTATGATAAAAACAAAAAGACAAGTAGAGGCAAGACGCAAAAAACTTAGTTCCGCTGTTGATCTATTATGGATGAGTTTAATTATCGGTGATTCAGAAAAATTCAAACTTATTGATGAAGTCAATAAAAGTATCGATAAGTTGATAGATAATTTGTAAACTAAAAGTTCAAATAAACGATGATTTTGCCTTCCTCATCTCTAATTACATCTTGAGCTGCTTTGTCAGGTTTTCGGTGAGAAGTATTGGACTCACCAATATTCAAACGTGCGGGACCAGACTCATCTGGAGCGGTTCCATATGACATCCCAGATGCCATGTAAGTTAATATTGCATATTTTTTCAAGTAATTGCTAATTGGTTATTTAGACTTTAGTCGTTAAAATGTGGTTTGAGTATATCATACATTTCATCATAATCTCCTTTTTGAAAAAAACGAATTGTATTTTCAATGATTTCTGGGAGTTCGCTTAGGTTATAGTGTTTAAATTCTAGTAATATAAATTCTTTTAAATCTAATGATAAGTAAGGTGAATCTCGGGCGTCATTTTGTATCTTTCTTATAAGGTCCTTAGTATCTGGACTTGCATACTTCATGTATGCCTTATCTCGGTATTTTTTAAAATCAATCATAATACTTTATTTTTACATACAAGGGTCTAAATGGGGTGACAAGGGCAATAAGCCCAAAAAAATGGCGGTGGGTTCGCCAAATCATAGATTTGGTGGATACCCTATTTTTTTTGGAGTTTGCACGCCCCATTGAATATTTGTAGTGGAAAAAAAAGTATTTGAAGCTAGAAACGTCCTTAAATCAAAAGGGACTTGATAAAGGATCCTCCCGGGAGCTCCCTTGGTTATAGTGTATGGATTGGGTTGACCGCTTGGTTCGTCCCCATGCCTTAGCGTTCCTGAAGGGATATGGGCAGAGAGAACGGACCCTTTAAGCTGTAAGGCCAACATCCTATTCAAGCACATGGTCCGTTGAAGGTTATTGGCAGGTTGGCTAAAATGCCCAGTGACCACATAGGTGTGAAAAACGAAAAAGTCCTTGGGAGGCCCTGTAAATAGGCATTTAAAAATCCACAGATTTCTCTTTTTAACATTTTTCGTTGTTTTCAGAATCTCTTTGTTTATAGGGCCTGCGAAACAAGTTGGCCAAATATGCAGCTATGTGGTCACTAACCCAATATCAGAGAATCAAAGCTCTATTAAAAATTGTAATCATTAGGTTAAATAGGCATCTTTTTAAAGTAGGTTAATTTTTTTCGGAATAGGAGGAGAGTTAAAAAGTATTCTCCATTGAGTACTAATGTTGCTTTGTTATGGGTTTTATAACACGGATATCAGTTTTTGGCCTATAGGAAAGGGTTACTTCGTATTCGATTTCTGTATTAGAAGGAACTTCTATTTCAAAATTCGATTTTAGCATATGATACAAAATAACTTGCATCTCCATAAGTGCAAGATTCATTCCAATACACATTCTGGGACCTCTTCCAAATGGTAAATAAGCATATTTATGAGGAAGTTCTTGATCAAAACGATCTGGGTCAAAAACATTCGGATTTTTCCAAAATTTTTTGTGACGATGAATCAATTGTGAAACTATTAGAATTGTATCTCCTTTCTTAATAGGATAACCATTCATTTTCTCATTTTTAATCGCTTCCCTACCTTGCATAAAGGCAGGAGACCATAACCGTAAGCTTTCATTGATTACGTTATTAACATATTGAAGCTGATCGACGTGTTCAACTTTAATAGGGCCGCCTTTGGTGACACGATTATATTCTTCGACCACTTTTTTTCTAATAGCGTCATCTTTATATACATTTACTATCAATGAAAACAGGGCTGTTGCAGTAGTTTCATATCCCGCTGACATAAGAGTCACGAACTCATTATAAATCTGTTTTTTGGGGATCTCTCCACTTCTTTCGAGGAGGATAAACATGGTCATCAAATCATTTCCCGTAAGGTTTTCTTCCTTTTCTTTGCTTCTTATGACCTCAATTAGAAATTTTTTGAGTTTCGTAACTGATTTATTGAATTTTTGATTTTTTGCCGTTGGAAACCATAAAGGTGGCTGTATAGGGGATTTGACACGTCCCATTATTGTAACCATGCCATAAAAAAGATTTTCTTTAAAGATAGCACCACCACCTTCTACATTCTCTCCCAGTAAACATTTCGAGGTGATATCCAGCACAAGATCGCCCATCTCGGAACGAAGCCATAGCTCGGGCTTTGATGGCCAATCCTTGAACATCTTTTTTGCATGATTATCAATTATTGTAAAATAGGAGCGAACAATTTCTTTATGAAAATAGGGTTGCATCAAACGGCGCTCTTTCTTCCATTGTTCGCCTTCTAAAGCAAAAAGACCATCACCTATTACTTTTATAATCAGTTTGACAAGAGAAAACTGTTTATAATTACGATGATTTGTTTGTAATACATGTTGTATATAGTCTGGATGATTGATTGCTATAAATCTTTTATGCGCTATTCTGAATTGAAAAATATCACCATAGGTTTCTGCACATTTTTTCAAAAACCTATCTGGATCTTTGGAGAAAGATTTCATGTTACCAAATAACCAGCTATCGGGCTTGACTTTGGGAATCTTTTTGGGTGTCATATCATTATAAATTATTAAATTTTTCATATGTTATCTCCTATAGGGCCCAGTGACCACATAGGTGTGAAAAACGAAAAAGTCCTTGGGAGGCCCTGTAAATAGGCATTTAAAAATCCACAGATTTCTCTTTTTAACATTTTTCGTTGTTTTCAGAATCTCTTTGTTTATAGGGCCTGCGAAACAAGTTGGCCAAATATGCAGCTATGTGGTCACTAATCCATATAGACCATAAAAGCCAAGTTATTCTTTTATGAAATATTTCTTACAAAGCTCCAGATTATAGCGGGGGGATAGAATATGGAATGTTGTAGAGCTAAAGCATACAAAGAATAGAACCTCAATATAGAGATCATATATTTTTTTGTCCAATTCCGAAGAGATGGACATATTGTGCAGCAAATCTATAAGCTTCGAGAAAGAGGCCCGTGCAATATCAATGGACTTATCAATTCCGACAGACAATTGTTCTTCCTTGGACTTATCCGGATATTCTTGCTTACCGAGAAATACAACCGGATTATCAACTAGGTGTTTTGAATCGCTAAGAATGGAAAATACATCATTTATCAAACAACAATATTCTGCCGCGGACCGCACTGAGGATTTTGTCATCCCCGACCTTAGAAAATCGGTTATCCGTGAGTGGTCACCAATACTGCGTTCTTGGCCAAGAATATGCATATGGTTTACAATGACCCATTGAAATCCGGATGAAAGAACCCGGGCATCCATATATTCCCCAAGAACAGGTAGGTCGTTTGAACGTGTATAGTTTTCTATTTCATTATGGAAGTATACGATCTGTCGTCGATATTCATCAAATACAATTTTAAGGGTTTCGCATGTAAGTGACTTATATCCTTCCCTATAACAAAGACCAAACAGAATGCAAAATTCATGGAACAATTTTTGGATCTGTTTGTTTTCCGTAATATGGGAAACATCCGGAGGTGTTCTGATCTCGTGTACATTTTTATCTTCAATTCCATCAAAATGATCTAAGACCTGATCCACGATTCCAAGAATTGATTCCCTATCAGCGTACAGTTCACGCACATCATCAAACAACATATCAAGGAGCCATATCGATGCTGTTGCCAACACCAGATATGTGTGTGCACTTGAAAACACGCCAAGACGTTTCCGATTACTGGCACCTTGGGGCTTAATACCGTGGGGATAGGTATAGAAACAGTACAATAGACCAAGATCGGCAGCTGTTTGGGAAAACTTGCCTAGGTTATATTGCTTCAATAAATTATGGACATATTCCGTTCTTTGTTTTTGGTATTTGCAATTTGATTTTGGGGAAAGCTCTGACTTCTTGCCAATGTCAATCCAATTTGATAACCAATCGTCACATAGATACATAGCTTTAAGGACTTCTTTCCATTCGTCATCTTCATATGTTATTTGAGGGCCAAAAACTTCATGAAAACGATTTAATAATACTTGATAGCCAAGCTTCCTGTTTGCATCCATAATGGTAGAGGTTATAAGAGTTTTATTTACGGTTTCCCGTAAAATTACATATCCTACATATTCTAAACCATGGACAATATCCCATTTAACATGGAAAGGCAGTTAATTATATGTTAACCACTATATCTAAAAAAACAGGGATGAAGGTTACGCCTCATATGCACAGGCATGGTTGCGGGTACTATCTGGCGGACATCGGGACCGATCTTAGGACCATCCAGGAATACCTTGGCCACCGAGATTCGAAACATAAAGTCACCTACACCCAGATAGCGGGGAGCAGGTTCAACAATTTGTGGAAGTAACATGAGGAAAAATAACTGGGAGTTGTTACCTTTTAAGTTCAAATAAACGATATGAAAAACAAAAATCAATCACGTATGAAAGGTAATTATATAGTTGGGCTAGGATTCCTTTTAACGACTTTTAGTTTTACTGCTTTAATTAGCGGAAATTCAAGAATTATTTTAGCTACAGTTGGAGTGATTACCCTTGTTTATGGTTTTTATTTGTTAGATAGAAAAGGTGATGGTCACAAAAATGAAACTAATTGAACCCTAGGAATATCAAAGTTTACAAAAACGATGAATAAAGTATATGCAATTATGCAGGTTTTCTCAGAAAATTGGGTTTCTTATGTCAATGATAAAATAGAAATTACAGAAGATTTTGGCGAAGCAAAGTTGTTTTCAAATGAAAAAGATGCCAACAATTTTCGAGAAAATCATTCATTAGCTTTAAATAGTTACAAATGTATTCTTGTTCAAAAAGACAAAGGAATGATTTTAATTGATTGGAAAACTAAAATGAATTAAAGTTTAAATAAACGATGAAATAAATAATATAATGGATATACTATCAGTAATCGCGATTGCTTTAAGTTCTTTTACAATAGGGTACGGTTTAAGACCTGCCATTAACAAATTACTTTCAAAAAATGAATACATTGACTATTTGTTAAAACAAGAAAAAATATCTAAGAAAAATGCTAAGTTATTCTATGATAAAACTGAACCGAAAACAAAAGAGGAAATTATTCAATCTCTTTCTGATTTTTCTATGATGGCTATTCAAGATTTAACTAAACAAATAAAGTCTAAATAAATGATGGTCGGAGTATGGAAAAATAATGAGCTAATTACCTTTCTTATTTTAAGGGATTTTTAAATATGTTTTTGACTTATCCCAACTATCCTGTTTACGTCACATTTATAGTCGGCATCGACACTTTTTTTAGGAGAATTTGTATAAAAAATTAAACTTATCTTTAGTATCATTAAAGTGGCGTTTTTTTAATTAAAAATTGCTTGTATAGATCTTATTAACTAAAAAACTTAAAATCATGCACACATCTTTTAATTTTTTCAAGGTTCTTTTCATAATATTAATCTTTATTGGTTGTCAGAAACAAGATTCGGTATTAGAACAACCCACTTCTCAATCATTTGATGGTTCTGAGGGCAGAAGTATTACAATTAAACAGGCAGAACAATATATAGACAATTATGCCCGGCAACACGAAGGAGACGAATCTATGTTTGTAAAATCTCATTTTTTTGGGAGAGATATTATAGAAACCTTGCTAAAAAACCCTGATGCAGTTGGAATACGTATTCATTATGCTTTAGATAAGTCAGATAAACCAAAACTTCTATTGTATGCAGCCGCAAAGGATATGAAAAACTTAAAAACAGCAGAAAATAAAAACAAAGATGCTGTTAATGACTCAGACGATTGCCCAAATCATTGCCCTATTGAAAATGATTTAGGTACTGTCAATAATTTTGCTTCTTTACACATTGCAAAAAGAGGAAGATTGAACACTAAGATCGGTGGATTTATTACCAAAGAAGTATCTAAAGACTGGATAAATCGTTATATTAAAAACAAAGAATCTAAAGGGAAACCTTTTGTCCAGTCCTCGTTTTATGGCCGTAAAATCATACAAAAACTTCTTTCTACAAAAGGAGCAATAGGGATTCGAATGTATTATGGATTAACGCTACAGGGCGGTCAGAAATTAGTTTTGACAGCAGAGGATGCTCAGGGTAAAATATTAAGAAAAGATCGTTCATATAAAAAAGCAGAAGGTAGTGGAGTTGTTAATGCATCAGAAGATTGCCCTGAGAGCTGCCCATAATTTTTTTGATGTTAAATTTAAATATTGAAAAGATGCAAACAGCACTAAAAACATTTACAGATTCATCAAGTTTAATAACTAAGATTACAACAGAGGAGGGTAATAATTCAAAGGTTTCATGGGCAAAAGTTAGAAATTTAAAGTCTGATGAACTTAGAAGCCTATTCACCGAACGTTTCCGACAAAATCTCTTTCACATTGACGGGGGTTAAGGATGATAGATTGATTCTGAAATTCCCATATTACAATGGTAAGACTAAGTCTATAGTCTTGGAAGAATATAATTCAAACATTCGTGATAGTCTTTAATCCATTCAAATCGATCTTTGCAATTTCGATTTAGATCATCGTGGTTTCCTTTGATTAAATGGATTTTACCATTTAGGCGTTCCAAAATTTCAATTGGTTTCCTTGATGCCATTAATCCAATATCGCCAAGATGATATACAATATCATTCTTTTTAACCTTTTCATTCCATCTAAGAATCATAGTTTCATTCATTTCTTCTACAGACCTGAAAGGTCTTTTTGCATTTTTAATTATTCCTTTATGTCCAAAATGATGATCAGAAGTAAAAAATATAGTACTCATAATAATTAAGATTCTGATATAGTGGACAAAGATTTAGTTTTGCCATTTAGTTTGTTCTTGGGGTTGTCTTTACAGTTTCCTATATGGTTTCGATAAGCACTAACAGATTTCTGCAATTTTCCACAATGAGGACAGGTAAGTTTTTCATTGGCTTCTTCCAGACTATCCATAGTGCTTTGAAGGCTTTCTTTAGTTATGGATAGTTCCTCTTTGGACTGTTTGAGGACTAAGTCAGACTTATCGAGGTCTTTAAGTAGCCTTTTATTTTCATCTTTTAGTTTTTCGTAGTCTTGTTGTTGTTGCTCTAAGTTGCTGATTTGATTGTACTTTTTTACAAATAGATCTGCATATAAATAATCAATTAGTCCTAAGAGTAAACACATAAATATTGTGGTCAGATACCAATTGAATGGTTTTGTCTCTGCAGAAAAAACATCGAAAAACAACAAGGTCATAAAGAAGCTGCAGAAGCCAAAGATTTCAGGGAAACCTACTTTATACTTATGCTTTAATAAATTAGAATTAACACTCGTCAGTAATAAGGGAAAGGCTACGGCTATACCTAACATTACAGAGGCAAATAACTTTAGGTTTTCATTCATATACTCTGGCAATACTCGATAAAACAGAACTCCTGCGTCTACAATGAATGCAATAAGTAATATGAGCATTGGTATCAATATAGCTTCTAATGAGTTCAAGAATTTTGCAATCATTTTTCTAGATTTTTATTCTGCTTGAGTAAAGTCTGCAGATAATTATTAATAGCATCGTTGAAGTTTATATTTTCTATAGGATAATGATGTTCTTCGTAATCTCCGATAAGCTTAGCTAATTTCTCTAGCTTTTCAGTTTCTTTTTCATCTTCGGTGTCAAATATCACCTCTAGTCTTTGAATACATTTAACATATTCTTCTTTGGTTATTATTCTTTTCATCTCCATTATTTTGTGATTGATTTTTTCCCTTTCCACGCAATGCTGTGTTAGTGTTTTCGGAAGTATGGAGAAAAGCACTAACGCTGCACTTCTTTCAATTAGCTCTTTGGATTCATCGAGGTACGAGTGAATACAATGTGCTGATTGAAAATATCTACATTCTAAATTTTGCTTACCGAAGTGAAACGAACAAAGATTCCTGGTAAGTGCCTGTAAAGGCCTTAACAGGAATTTTGTGCAGTGGATCGAGGTAAGTGAAATATAGATTCCGTTTTTACAGTTTACCAAATAGTACCAAACTGGATCGATCTTGGTGTTTGAAATTGGAATTCCTACCAGATGTGCTATTAAATTTCAAATGACTTACTTGATACTGGTCTAATATCTTATCTAGTTTTGCACTCATGGTTGCCGAACCCATAAAATCATTTTTGCCTTTGTGATACAGAAAATCAAAAGAGAATACTATTTCATAAACGTTGCTCTGTTCATTCCAATCTTCTACCGACGAGAAATCATGTATTCGTATATCTAAGATTTTTTTGAATTTTAATTTTCTACAGTAGTTTGGATATTGATCACATCGTTGATAGAACATATCTTTTAAATTATCCGAAGCATTAAACCGTTCAGGAAAAGATTTTATGATTGATTTATGAATTAGACTTTGTACATTATCGTACTTTAAATCTTGAGCTTTTAATATCTGTGATATACTTATTAAGATGCAGGTAATTACTATTATTTTTTTCATTTTTTAATACTTTAGTTTATTACTTATTCGTGATAATCAACATTGATAGATTTTTCGTATGTAGCTCCGTTAGAATCTCTAAAATGAAAGGTTACTATACCACTTCTAGGCGAAACAACACCTAGTTGTTTAAGAATACCTTTATTAGAAATTCTATTGCCAATGGACCATTCAAATCCTTGAGCGATGTCGTCTTCACTACCACTCATATTATACATTAAGTCTCCTAAATCCATTGATGTGATGTACAAATAATATTCGATTTCTTGTTCTAGATTTTTTGGACGTTGAATGAAGTAGGTGAAATTTAAGTCCCATAAATAAAAACCAGCCATTGGATCTGGTGTCATTACTACTTCAAAATCTGTGAGTAACGTTTTAAAATTGATTGTTTGAGATCTAACGATTCCGTTAGAAGCTTCAACCACAAACTCTATATCATCTTCTTGAACAAGAGTTCCTTTAAATTCTCCAAAGGTTATTCCTTCCTGTACTTCAAATGTTCTATTTTGTAGAATCAATTCATCTTGATTATTAAGTTTTATTTCGCCTTCTACATTTTTGAAATAAGCTTTGTAGGTTAGGCTATCTAACCCTTTTTTCTCTATTTCGATATTAAAAGAAGTAGTTTCATTAATATAGTTTTCAGTTTTATCAAATAAGATTTTGAGATCAAAACCTACTTTTTCAACAACTATGGGAATAGAAACATTCTTTGAAACACCATTTGAAGCTCTGACTTCAATAGTTATAGCTTCGGATCCTATTTGATGTCCTTTGTATTTTATGGTAGTAAAACCTTCTTGTATATTGTCTAGAATCCCCCCTTCTGAATATACATTTCCATTAACGGAAAGCTCACCTTCAATTCCGTTTTCAAATAACTTTAGTGTATAAGTAAGTTGTTCAGTAATTGGTTTAATGGTTTCTATCAGCAGGTTAAACTCTATTGTTTCATTTATGATTGATGATTCCTGGCTTGAGTAGATAGTAACCTTAAAGTCTGTGGGTTCTAATTTTCGTATTTCGATTTCTGTTTCTTCGCACGATAAAATTGATATCGCTAAACAAATTAAAATGAATATTTTTTTCATGATTTTAAAGTTTAATGATTAGACCTGCTCCTAGTAAAAATTTGGTTTTTCCTATTTCGCTATTTGGATGATAGAAATGTGTATATCGCCCAATGACTGATAAATGCTTGAAGAGTTTTATATCTACTTCCATTGCTCCATATAACCCATATACAGTTCCGTCTTTTGTAGAAATCGATTCTAGCGGTTGTAGTTGAATTTTGGATTTATCGATAGATTCTTGCCCTATAATTCCACCAGCACCAATAGAAAATTGAAATGCGTTTGTTTGGCTGCTTAAGTATGGAACACTAATGAAGTAACCAAGGTTTAAGGAAAAGACTTCAATAGGAATATCGTATCCCGTCTTATTCTCTTCTATAAAACCTGCATAACCACTTATCTCATAGTGTCGATCTAGATTTTTGTTTGTAAAATATTTGAAGCCAGTAAGTAATCCATACCCATTTTCTGCATATCCTCCCAAAGCAAAGAATCCATTTTTTTGTGATGCTTTTTGATAACTTTTATCAAGATTTACAGGAGAATTATTGGTGCTTTGTGCCAAAACTATGGAACAGCAAAATATGAATACCGTAGATATTAAGATCGTCAGTTTTCTCATTTTTTCTTTTTTTTAAGTATTAGTAATTTTCGTTCTATTTAGGATATAGTATCCCCTGTGTAGGCTCCCTATCTAATAGGTTTCCTGCCATGTTATTTTCTTTATGTCATGGATTTCTAGAGTTATTGAAGCCTATTTCCCGCTAGTAAAATTTTTATAACTGTTTCCCAATTTTTACATTGTTTTGAGCCATAATGCAAAATTCTTCCTTCAAAATTTTCTTGCCCTTTACCAGACTTATGATCATCTACTAAATAGTCACCCTTTAGGAGAGATTTATTGGAACAAATAATAAATTTTGAAACAAAATCAAATTCTAAATATTCTTCAATCCAGATCCGCTTTTCAGTATAGGATAGTGGATTGTTTTCTGAAGGAGCTGTAAGAATATAAATTTGATAATTATTTTGGTCCAGAACCTGTATGCCTTCCAAAGCCCCATAAATAGGTTTTAGTTTTCTGAAAAAATCAAATTGAGATTGTGGATAATGATTTTCAGGATTACGGCTCAGAGCTCTTCTATGAGCTTCTGTGTATTTACAAATAACATCATCCATATCAATGTATACTATTGGTTTCATTTTAGTACTGGATTAAATTGGTATTCTTCCCTGAATTCTGGATTTTCAAAATGCTTCGGCTTTCAGCAATGATGTTGTGATAGTTTTCCTTGATTAATCTCTCAGTAGTTCTTAATCGAAATTGATAGTCAACATCAGTATTATGGTCACCTGCAAATTTTGCCTTCAAAATTTCTTTCTTGTTACCTTCTGCAATTACCCCATAGAATTCACCTGGCTGTAGATTCATAACATTAGTGACTTTCACTCGATCTCTCTCCTGAAAGCTTTCGCTAATATTATTACTAGATGAATTACCGTGATCCATTAATAAGCCGGATTTGTAACTATTACCTCTGCTTACGGTTGCGTATTTTTTGTCTGCTTTTCCGAATAATTCTGATACCATTTTCGCAGAATTTTTATTGACAACACGTCCGTAAAACTGATTCCCTAAGTTTGATATCATTACTTGTGCTTTCTCGTGGCCGTATTTATCATAAAGCTGATGTATGTCTTGTGCGCTATAAACGGTAGCAACCTTATTTGAACGTGCAGTAGCCATAATTTCTTCAAAACCCTTGATGTACAGCGTAGGAGCTTCATCGAGTATTATTATAGAGTTATGTTTATTGGGCTGGTTCATCTGTTTGGATGCTACTAAAATGATTAGTGAAATTACCGGAGCATAGGTTTGAGATAAGGTGCTTTCATTCACAATAGAAATAAATTTAGGATCCTCCGGGTCATTAACATCCAGATCAATATCATTTCCCGAGAGAATCCAAAATAGGTCAGGGGTATTTAATTTTGATAAATTTGCTTGTAGTGTGCTGATTACACCTGCTACTTGTTTTGCAGCATCATTTTTTAAAGCTTGGCGCACACTAGCTACCATTCCTGCAGTTTCATCATTTTGTGCAACTACATCCAATATTGGAGTAATATCATTATTTAGAATAAGGCTTACTATATGAGGTAAGGTGCAGAATTTAGGATGTTCTAATTTTAAATACCAGATTAAACCTGTTAAAACACTTTTGGCATCCATCATGAAGTAACTTTCATTTTTAATACTTGCAGGAGATAAATTGTACATTAAAGTTTGCGCATATTCATGTGCATGTGCGGATTTTTTCATTAAGTCAGGGTTTAATGGATTAACTCTGATACTCCTAGTTGCATCTTTGAAATCAATTAAATAAGGAGTAATATTCTCGCATGATTGGTAGTGATGAAATGCATAGCCCCAAAGATCTCCTTTAAAATCATATAATATTCCTGCATAACGTTTTTGGGCACATTGCGCGATCATTGGAAACATGAAAGATTTACTCTTGCCGGCACCGCTACCCCCTTGGATGTAAATTCCCCTGAAAGGGTTGGAAAGAATAAGATCTCCTTCATTAGTATTGAAAACAAATGCATTAGACAGATCCTTATTTACCGTATCATTTTTCTTTTTTTCGGACTCTTGCGATTTTCTGTTTTTATAGATTTTGACTCCCCAGGTAATCCCATATATTAATCCTACGGTTATGGGAGAAATCAATAAGGTGAGTATAAGGCTTAGAAAAAATCTAATATTGAATTTCCTGCTCAAGTATATGGCGGAAAATAAACAACCGAGTCCATATGCTATTATGTATATTCTGTCATATGATATTTCCATTTTAGTATGATATTTGATTAATATTATCTCTCTGATTTTCTTTTTCTATCAATGATTTCATTGCAATTTGCTCTTCGATACGCCCATTTTTTAAAATTCTATGGGTTTCAAACTTTTCTTCTAAACTTCTTGAATAGCCAAACATCTTGTCAAAAGAATCTTCATTGAGCTGTTTCCAGTTTGATCGATCGAATCCTCCAGAATGATTTATTCCATTTAGCATCAGCTTATTGCTCTTTCTAGCATTTATTCGGGGACTTAGATTGACTCTTTTGTATTTATGCATTCTGCTTACTGTGATATGCACATGAGTTTGTAAACCGGGTTTAATAGCACCACTTTTTTCTTTTCCTTTTATTACTTCATCTTCATAGCCTTTGTATCTTCTTTGATGTTCAACCTTTGCAAACCAAGAAACATCTTTGTAGGTTATATTTTTATTGAAATTCTTAGCATAATTCATCATACATTTTCGAGAATAGGATCGTATTGCTTGATTATATCTCAGTTCCATTATTCTTCCAAAAATGTCTTCCTTTCCAAAATTGGAAGCTTCCTTTTCTGCACCCACATCATCAAACATAAATTTGCCTTTTGAAAAATATTGGATTACATAATCCGTTTTACCGCTTTCTGCCAGATTAAATTGTTCCACTACTTTTTGTGTGTAAATTATTGGTACCCAAACTTGATTTAAATGATATGTTCTGGAGACGTTTTGCATGATTTTGAAAGAAGAAGTTTTTCCTGTTCCTTGAGGTCCAAAGACAAATAATCCTTTCCTCAATTCTCCTTTATGACTAGTTTCAAAATCTGGGTCTTGAGCAAAATATTTACAAAAAATATTCAAGAAACTCTTATTATCTTCATTTACAGTAAAATTTCTATTCTCCAGTAAATAGTATTTTTTTGCTTCAGTATTGAATAATTCTTTTAATTGTGCTGTCATAATGAATCTTTCTTTTTTTTGCGCAACTTTTTTTCTTTCTTGAAAGTTTAAAGCTGAATTGTTAATTATCTGATGTATTGATTTTGGCTCCATGTTCTCTCCCTTAAAATCACTTGATAATATTTCCTCTTTTTTTGTTTTTTTTCTTTAAAGAATTAAAGTCTTTCTTTTTCTTATGTATAGTATTAGTAAACTCTTTATTACTAAGTGTCTGGTTTTTTCCGTCACCATTTTTTTCCGTACCCGTATTTTTCCGACACGGTAAAATTATTTGCGGTTTAGAATTCAATATGTAGGTGTTCGCCATAAATTTTCCTGATATTCTCTTTTGTTTTTTCTTTACTACCCATCCCGTTTCTATAAGCTCTTTTATGTATTTTCTTAAAGTATCTTCTTTATATCCTAAGGCTTTTGATAACTGATAATTATAAAAAGTCCAGTCCGGTGGTTTAGAGGACATATACACAAATAGAAATCTTGCGCGATCTGAAATGTTATCATTATTTATCAGTTCATTAGGAGATATTGTGAAGTCCTTTCTTATTTTATTTAGAATACCATTCATATTACACGATTTGATTCGGTTTTTCTATTATCTATCTGCGGCTAGATTGAATTAATCCAGGATTTTTTCTCGCCAGCTTCAATAACTCTGACTTTGAAAAAAAAATTGATCTACCTATTTGATAGTATGGGACTTTGCCTTTTTTCTTCCAGCTTATAAGACTAGTAACAGAGATGCCAAGGAACTTGGCAGCTTCTCGTTGAGTGAGTTTGTCATCCTCAGAATTTACTGGTGAATCCTGAATGATGTCGGTTTTCCTAATTTCCGTAATAACTTTTCTTACTACTTGTTCTAAATCAGATTTTGAGAAGCCGTATAATATTGGGTTTGACATAACTGAACGTGTTTAAATTCAGTTACAAAGTTTGGTAATAAAGCGATTGAAGAACTTGCACTAACTTGTTTAGTGCAATTACTTTTTTGCTAGCATTAATAAATACAATAAAAGTTTTTTAAGATTTACTTTTTAAAAGTGCATTATGTTCTTTAATAGCTTTGTAAGCTTTACTATTCTTGTATTGGTTAACAGTTTCTTTACTGGAATGCAAAACAGTATATAATAAGTTGTATCGTATAGTACTAGAAGACTCTACAGTTTCATCTGAAAAAATAAAGCATGTTTTTAGAGTAATTCTATCAAGTGTACTCTCGCTAAAGCCTAGATCACCGTCTTTATTTAAATAAGAACTAAGTACGGATATTACTTTTTCTTTGTTAGAAGCAAAATAACTGGAATAAGAAAGAAGTATGAAAATTTTAATAAAATCTTCTCTTATTTTTTTCAAGTCTTTTCCTTTTAAGAAGCTAAAAGAAAAATAAGGTTTTGAACAATTTATTTTTTTGCCTTCTTCAGAAGTAATGGTTTGGATGAAATCAAAAAGTCCTTCATTGATATTCTCAGGTATCTTTAACCCCTTCCTGCTTAAACTCTCAAAAAACTCTTTAATCCCTTTAATTAAGATTTGTTGTGAGCCATATCGTGAAATAATTATTTTATCTCTAGAAATTATCTCAAAATCATATAATTCTTTAAGGGAATCCCTGTATGTTTTTAATGGGATATCAAAGCTGCTCATGAAATCTGAGTTGCCGTGAAAAGAATATGGCAATATAAACTCTCTAATTCTTTGATTAAATACCGGATCGTTATTGTCATTAAGGAAAAAGAGTTTAGGATCAAATATACGGTCATTACCAATTTCTTTAGCTAATTTTTCCATCAATGAATCAAGCTTTCTACAGAAAGTCCATATTGTGGGTAAATCTTTTAGAATAGTCAACTCATGAGCAATAATTTTTTTCCATTCATCTAAAGAATACATAAGAGGGCTAATCATCATCAGGTTATCATTATTACTTATTATAGGCAACCCATTTTTAATCGGAATTTCAAAAGAATGATCTAAACCGTATATTCTAAATATTTCATTCATGCTATCGCATAATGCACTCTGTATAATATTTTCAATGCTAATTTTAAGGCTTACCGCCTCAATTTGGATACAATCTATTTGCTCAAAAGTGAATTTCGTAAAAGGATTATTTAGGTCTTCTGTTGGTTTAGAGTTTTTTAAACTATGATTTTTAGAAAAATGATCACTAAAGGGCTTTGTAAGGTTGATAATGTTATTGACACTACTATTTTCATCTAGTAATATTATAGTTATGTAATTCAGGCAAAATATTACCCTATTAAAAGAATTTAAATAGTCGTATTTTTCATGAAAATCACGAATCATTTTCTTTTCAACCTTCCTAAGCTTTTTGGAATGCTGAAAAGCTTTATCTATAGCTTTTTTATTGTAATCTTTCATACCTATTTTTTAAAGCTTATCCCAAGTATTATCCATTTCCTGACGTTTCAGATCCTCTGCAATCTTTACATATCGCCGGAAACTTTCCTCTTTTTTATGACCCGTAATATTGCGTACCACCATTTCCTTCATGCCAAGTACAAGGCTATTGGTTACAAAAGTCTTTCGAGCCGTATGGCTCGTAATTAGATTGTGCTTAGGAACTGTTTTGTCAATTCTCTGCTGCCCAACATATCTTGTAATCGTAATAGGTGTATTAATTTCAGCCTCCTCACAACACTCTTTTATATACTTATTAAATTTTTGTTGTGAAATGATAGGCAAGGGCTCGTAAATTGTATCTTTATATTTCTCAAGAATGGCTTTAGAAAACCGATTTAAAGGAATTCGAGTATTGTTAGCTCTTGTTTTTTGAATTGTAAGTGTAATTGCGTCATCTGAAATATTAGAAGGTCTAAGGGAACTAGTATCACTTATTCGCAAACCTGTAAAACAATTAAAGCAGTATACATCTCTTACCTGGCTTAACCTTTTTGACTCGAACTCATAGTTGTAGAGTGTCATTAGTTCATCCATCGTTAAGTAGATGATTTCTGTTTCATCAACTCTAACTTTGAACTTTTTGAACTTCAGGTTGTCATGATATTCTTTATAATAGGACCATCTCATAAATGTGTTTAGGACTTTGATAATAAAAGCTAAGTAACTATTCTTATTTTTTCGATCTAGAAAGGTATAATCCTGTATTCTTTCAAAGAAATTATTGTCAATAGATTCAAAGGTTAACCTATAACTAGTGGATGTCTCAAAATCTTGTAAAAAATTACGTGTAGTAACATAGGATTTAATGGTACTGGGAACTTTTACTGATTTACTAGTTTCTATAAATTCTTCAAATGAAGGGAAGAAGAAATGTGCAAGTTCAACCTTCTCGATACCAGATGCAAGTTTTTCTAAAATATATTCTTTAGTAGGAACAATGTTATTCAGAAGAATATATCTACCAAGCTTTTTTACATTAGCTTCAAGCTCATCAATGATCTTGTTGTATTCTATATAGTTGTTATATTCTTCTTTTCTCTTTTGAGCTTTGATTCTTTCTTTTCTGGTATCCCAATTGTTTTCAGAACATCGAACTCCTTTTACAGCCTTGAAAATTTTAAAGCCATTGGTAGCAATAACCATCCTGATAGGAGCAAGTCCTGCTTTACCGATTTTGTCTTTTCTTAAATGAAATGAAACTTGCATTCGTATTTAGTTTGATATAAATATACTAAATAGGGCAACAAAAAGGGCAACTTTTTTGAATAAAAATTAATTTAATTATCTTTTAGATTGTTTAAGTTAGTCTATCTATAGTAATACGTAGGGGTTTAAAATGATTTAAGTGTGATTAAAAATAATGGTACTCCCACCTTGAGTACAAAAACCTTCTAAAAAAGTTTTAGAAGGTTTTTTGGTTTTAAAACACTCTTATTTTATTGTAACTAATAATTAGGGTTTACTATGTGATACTACACTATTTTTAATTATGAGATATCATAGTAGCATAAGTATTTTTTGCGACACCCGTAGTCACTATGATAGATGCATCACCCTCATCACTAATTCTTAATGTTGCTATATCTGTTAAAAACCGAACGGTAGCAAGATCGTCTTTGCCTTGTGAGTCTTTGGTAAATTCAAGATCTTCGGTCCAATAACTCATAAAAAAGTCAACAATAAGATCCTTATTACCTTCAAAAACCACTTTAGTACTTATTAGTTTTCCCGTAGGCAACTTCTCGTAATATAACTTGTACGAGATTTTTCTCTTTTTTAGATGATCAGGGCCATTACTTTGGTGTACCCATTGTAAACAATTCGATCCACATGCTCTTGATATGGCTTCCCATTTCGTTTTATTTTGAATAAAAGATTGTACCATGGTTGTAACGCCATAGGCGTAATCTATCTGGTCACTTGTGGTATTTGTAAGTAACCACTGTTTGTCATGAGCAGCTGCTGCGGCAATATCCTCTTGTGAGTAATTGGTTTGTGCAAAAAAAGTAAGAGGAAATAAAAATAAAAAAAGTAAAAGTTTTTTCATAAGCTGTTGATTTATAATTTCTTGTATTTAAATTTACGAATTTTTTTTCACTTATTGGGTTTCATACCCTATAGCTTGCTGCGCGATTAAACGCAAGCAGTTTAAAATGATAAATCCGTTGAATACTCCGGGGTTTACCTCAGAGATTTTACCTAGCATATATTTTATGATATGGATTAGGTAGTACGCTGCATCATAAGTCCAAACCAAAAAAGTGATTAACTCGTTTGAGTTAACAATCAAATCAAGATTAAAAGCGCAATAACAAGTGCCAGATTATAATTTGGCACTTTTTTATAATATTCCTCTTATACATTTGACTATTAAATGATATTTAAAAACGAACTCTTTTAACATCAAAATTCATGAAAACTATATCAAGAAATGCTGTATTGTTATTGTTATTAATTGGAGTAGTTATTTCCTGCAAAAATGATGACGATCAACAAGGAGAAAATGGAGGCACGGATGGAGAAACAATGCTTGAAGATCTAGCCAAACTAGAGGAAGATAGTCAATATATTAATTATGTCAATGACATATATAATTTAACTCAGCAAATGCAAGACCTTAATGTAGTAATAGAGATTCTAGATAGTACAGCAGAAATAACTCAGGAGCAAGAAGAAGAATTAGCATTAGCTATGGGGTTTGCCAATACTTCTGAACTAGAAAACTTTAATACAACTCAGGCACAGCGTTTATCTGATGTGATACAGCGTTACGATTTTGAAAATGACCTAGTCAATATTGCAGAAATTTTCAACAGTCTTATGCTTAATAATCGAAGTAATGAACTTCAAATCAATAATGCACAAAAATATTCTAAAAATGATGATCTTCCTCAAGAATGTATAGACATTTGGGGTGCTTGTGATGATAGTTTGGCTTTGAACGAACCTGGTCTTAACAATCCCGATTTTATCAATGAATATTTTTGTTCTGCTTTTCCTGTGGATTCTCCCAGATGGGTTAACTGTGTTCTATTAGCTAATGCGCGTTTAGCATTAGATTGGAAGATCGTTGAATTGGATTGGTGTTTATGTATGCAAGTTGATTGCGCCTGGCCAGAGGAAGTATATGATGCATGTCGTGGATAGTTGATAATTAAAGTTTGTCTTAAGGAAAATTTTTCCTGACAAATATTTTAAGTGGCGATTTAAATCCTGCAGATAAAACTTTTTATATAAGCCTTGACTTAAGCACGTAGGCCTTGCTGAGAATAGTAAGGCCTTTTATCATCAAGAAATTTTATGGCACTATGTTAATTTTTGTTTAACATTTAACTATATTGGTTAAACAATTTCGTAGCTTTGATTAGAAAGAAATAAAAATTGCTATGGAATTTGAAAATGAAACCCAAATAACAATCAATAGTTAACCACAAAACCTAAAAACATGTTTGGATTGTTCAAAAAGAAAACCGAGACAGAGGTGCTTCAAAAGAAGTATGAAAAATTAATGAGTCAATGGCACGAGTTATCGAGTATCAATAGAGGAGAAAGTGACAAAAAATATGCTGAGGCCGAAGAAGTTTTAAGAAAAATAGAGGCGATAAAAGAAAATTAATTCTCAACTTTAAGTTCTCTTAAACTAAAGGTTTTATGCACTTCAGGTATTTTTTTGGCGCCCTAATTTCTATTCCACTTTTACCCTTTATGTACTTCCAAGGGAAACACATCAGGAAAAAAGTGCCAATATTGCCCGAAGCCAAGGGAATCGAAGGTGTAAGTATAGGGAATTCTGAAAAGAAACTTAAAATACTCACCCTTGGAGAAAGTACCATTGCTGGCGTTGGTGTAAAAACACATCAAGAAGGATTTACGGGTACATTGGCAAATGAACTCGCTTCAAAATTAGACACAAAAATATCTTGGAAAGTATATGCTAGAAGCGGTTACACAGCCAAAAGGGTTACCGAAAAGATTCTTCCAAAAATAGAAGAAAAGGAAGTAGATGCCATTATCATTGGCCTAGGTGGGAATGACGCTTTTACACTTAACACTCCGTGGAAATGGAAACAAGATATCCGAGAATTGATTCTTGCCCTGCGATCCAAATTTAAAAATGGAAATATTATCTTTACTAATATGCCACCAATAAAAGAGTTTCCGGCTTTTACCCCGTTAGTAAAGTTTGTACTCGGAAATCTGGTAGAAATTTTGGGAGAAGAACTTGAAGAGGTAGTTTCTGATTTTGAAAATGTTTTCTATTATTCTCAGACAATCACCTTAGAAAACTGGATCAAAAAAATGAACCTTGATGCAAAATCCGAAGATTTTTTTAGTGATGGTGTGCATCCCTCAATGCTTACCTACCAAACATGGGCAAAGGATTTTTCTGATTATGTAACAAATCAAGAAATTATTAGAGCACGTTTTGAATAGCGAATAAACAAATAAGATGAATATCGAAATAGCTAGATTGATCTTTGACTTTGGAATGCTAGTGCTAATTTGGCTAGTACAACTAGTCATTTATCCAAGTTTTAAATTCTATCAAAAGCAAGATCTGATGCAATGGCATAAACTATATGTTATCAAAATAGCCTATGTAGTAATGCCATTAATGATAGGTCAACTCAGTTTGGCAATAGTTCAAACTTTTACAATTTTTAATCTGTATCATTTAGTAATGTTGATTTTGATTATACTGGTTTGGATATCAACATTTTTCCAGTTTTTACCTATGCATAATAGAGTCTCTTTCGGAGAGGCAGATTCTTTAATATTGGATCAATTAATTCGTAAAAATTGGTTGCGAACTAGTTTGTTAACAGTAATTTTTCTTGTTAATCTTTTTCAATACATATATTGAAAATTTCGAGAAACAGAAAACAAAATCTCAAAAAGATGAGCGGTAAAAAGAAAAAACCTGATTATGTAGTTTTTAACGAAGAAGATGAAAAATATGATGCCGCATTAAAACCATATGCAACGGATTTGGCAGCGCCTGTTATTACTACAAATGATACAGCTGCCTGGAAAAATTCTAATATAAATAAGGTAAACAAACAAATTAAAGCAAAATATGATGAGCTGCGGGCAGAATACGATGCTTTAATTAAGGAATTTGAGTATAATAACCTGGTATATAGCGCCAAGTTCAACTTCGAGCCTGTTGTAGGAGAGGTGTACCACTTGTACAAAAACAAGGAGGAGCGACCTTTTCTTTCGATTATTGCACCCGCCGAATGTTCTTTTGAACACTTGGGGAGCTTTCGTCTTAACGCCGATAAAATGTGGGAGAGTTTGTGATAAAGTTTAGAAACTAGTGCGATATTCTCCTTATTTTTGACTTTACTTTTCAAAACTTTGATACATGGCAAAAATATTTACTGAAATTAGCGATGAATTAAAAGAATTTATTACCAACCAAAAAATTTTCTTTGTTGGTACTGCGGCTGCAGAAGGCCGGATTAATATTTCCCCAAAAGGTATGGATACGCTTCGGGTTTTGGGGCCTAATAAAGTGGTTTGGCTCAATCTTACAGGAAGTGGAAATGAGACTGCAGCTCATCTGTTAAAAAACAGCAGAATGACCATTATGTTTTGTGGTTTTGAAGGAAAACCAATGATTTTAAGGCTTTATGGGCAAGCCAATATCTATCATGAACGAGATAAAACCTATCATGAATATATTGATCTGTTCCCAAAAATTGCGGGAGCTCGTCAAATCATCGAAATACAGATTCATACTGTACAAACTTCCTGCGGCTACGCTGTTCCGTTTATGGAATTTAAAGAAGAAAGAAGAGTGCTTGAGTCATGGGCCGAAAAACAAGGTGAAGATCGGCTTAAAGAATACCACAAAGAAAGAAACAGTTTCAGCATCGATAATTTTGAAACTGGGATATAAGACCGAAACTACTTGACGTTATTTTTACAAAGAAACCCCAACCAGAACACCAATTCCAACTCCGCCAAGGGCAAAAAGCACTTTTTCAAAAGCACTTTTTCTGCGCTGACGCCTGGTATTTTTTTCGATCAACTCTAAGCCATTATTGGCCTTTTCTAGGCTGTTTATAGTAAAATCAAGAGCACGTTGCGTGTTTGAAAGTGTGGCTTGAGTTCTTTTGTAGACCTCCAGATCAAGACTATCTGATGCTTTGAAATTAATTTTTAATCTACGCTCGAGTTCTATATTTCTGCTTAGAGTTTCAGTGTATTTTTCTATTAAAGATTTAGTCATCTTATCTTGTTCAAGAGTACTTAGATATACATTTTTAATGGCTAAAAAAGATTTCGTGTTTACCAGGTAAACGTCGGGTGTTCGAAATATATATAAGCTATCTCTTTTTACGGTAAAAGGTTCTCCCTGGCGATTTGCATAGGATTCTGGGATCTCAATAACTTTTAATGAATCAATATCCTGTCCATAAGTGAAAGAAACTGTTAGTATTAAAAGGAAAAGGAATGAATTTTTCATGATTTTGTGAATTGAAAACAATGGATTTAATGCAAAAATTAGCGCTATTATTATAATGATTTGTTGAAGAGGTTAATTTATACCAAAAAGACTATTTATTAATACTTTGTCTTCGGCTAATTTGTCGTTCGTGACTTTGATAGAATCTTTAATACGTTGAAGTTCTTCCCAATCCTTTGCATTTTTCTTTTTGAAATCGAATATCAAAGAATCTCGTTTATGAATCAAAAGATCTTTTTGAAGTTTCATTTTTTTGAACTCTTTTTTAGAGTTTTCCAATTCAGATTTTGTAGCAACTAAAGTCTCCTTAGATACCTTCAATTCTTCTTTAGTGTTCTTTAATTGTTCTTGAATTACTTTCCAATTAGATCCAGAACTAAAACTCATATATCCTATTATGACCAAAAATAAAAGGGCAACAATCTGCAAGATTGTATTGGTATTGATATTTTTCATTGATTGCTTTTTGCGTTAAGAATTGTTTTAAAAGTTGGTTAGCGATTAGATGATAAGTAAAAGTAAGTATTTTATTTTTTTTAAACATGAGGAATAAGCCCCTAAAATAAGCATTGGGAGTCATTATTTTTAATTAAACTTGTGTTTAACCGGGTTTAACCAATAACACTACTCAATCTAAACATTGGTAAATACATAGCAATCAAGATGACACCAACTATTAATCCTACAAGAATTGTCAAAAAAGGATTGAGAACATTTGAAATTACTTGAGACTGGTATTTTACCTGTTGATTATATTGCTCATTTAACTTTTGAAATATAAATTCGGTTTGATTAGTTTCTTCGGCTACTCGAATCATTGCAATCATTTTCTTATCAAAAATTGGGCTTTTAGAAAAAGAAGCACTTAACTTATCTCCTGCAATAACTGCAACATTTGTTTTTTGCAGTCCTTCTTGTAACGGATAAAAATTGATCATATTTTTTATCAAATCAATGCTTTCTACCATGGGTACTTTTGCCGAAGTAAGAAGTGATAGTGCCTGGGTAAATTGAGCTAGATATATGTTTCTGAAATAAGTACCCAGAATAGGTAATCGTAGCTGTGCTTTACCCAGTATTTTTTGGTACCATTGCTTTTTAGAGATAAAAAGTAAGACTATGATACCGAGTATTGTTATTCCAAACAATAACAATCCGTGCTTGCTAACAAAGTCAGAAAATCCAATAATACCTTTGGTTATTCTTGGGAGCTCGACCTTGTTTTGCTTAAAAATATCAACAAACATGGGGACAACGTATCGAAGCATAAAGAAGATAACAATTAACGCGGTGCACAAAACAATAATGGGATAGGTGAGTGCCGAAATAATTTCTCTTCTTAGATCATTTTTACGTTTGTAGAATTCGCTAAGTTCAAGGGTAATCTGTGCTAATTGTCCGGTTTGCTCTCCAATTCTAATGGCATAGTATTCATAGTCTGTAAAGCTGTTGTTGTTTTTTAGAATTTCAGAGAAAGAACTTCCGTCGATTAACTTAGACATCATTGTAGACATCAAATCACGATCCTTTTCTTTTTTTTGGGTTTCAGATAACAGTTCCAAAGAACTTTTGAGATCAATACCAGATTTTAGAAGTACGCTTAGTTCTGCATACCATTGTTCTTTTTTCTTATTATTAAAAGGATTACCAAACAGAGTGATCTCTTTGGTTAATATTTCAGAAATATCAAAAGAATTGTCTTTTGTTTTCTGCTTTTTGGTATCTGCGATTTTAATTCCCATATTTAAAAATGAATAGAGGGGTCGTTGTGTTTGAATATAAAAACACGATGTACATCTGTAGTTTTATCAAAAGTTAGTTTTACAGCATCAATTCTTCCAGAATTGATTTGTTCTCCTTCAAAATAAAATGATTTACTTTTTGTTTTTATGTAATATGATTTGACTCCCGAAACGATACTATCTCTTAAAAATTGATAACTTTTTTGGTCTATGGGAGAATGCAACGCCAATTGCTCTTTTTCTGAATCCCAATTGGCCATAGTATAGTTGTTAAAGTCAATTGTAAGGGCCACTTCCAACGATTGTATTTCAGATTGATGCTGATAATTATCTTCAATGCTTCGCATGTTATTTTGTACAATTCCCAACACCGAAAAAGCTAACCCAGCCACAATCGCCGAGATCACAAGTACAACCATGACTTCAGTAAGGGTAAAGGCTTTTATTTTTCGATTCATTAAGGTCATTTTAGGTATACCATTTTGTTTTTCTCTTTTCCCTCTTTGTTATAGGTGATCAATATGGCCTCTCTTTGCGAAATGATCTCAATATCCCATCCGGCAAAATCCTCTGCGTACGGTACTTTTATTTTTTGATGGTTGATTAGGTACTCCAATTCCTTTATACGGTTTTCTATGGTACTTTGATCTCTTTTAACATGGTTGTTAAAAATATTATTGAAACTAAGGCTGGCAATCATAAACACAATAATGATTAGTACCGAAGCCGTTAATGTTTCGATCAGGGTAGCCGCACGTATTTTTTTTAATATAACCATTTTGCAATCTTTTTTTTAGAATTAGAAAATGGCAATCCGGCATAATCGGGTATGGGGTTCATCAAAATTTTACCATTATAAATATGATTTAGGTATATAGATCCCGATTGATTAGCTATACATTGTTTGGTGTATAGTGAGCCCCTTACCATGCCTTGAAATTCTATGTTACCTTTGCAATAGATCTCACCAATTACTTCGGTACCAGATTTGATTAAAAGATGTGTTTTAATGCGATCTTGTTTTTTGGTTTGTTTGGGTAGGTAGATTACAGAACCTTCGATTAGCGAATTTTTACCGATCACAAAGTTTATTTTTCGATTGAGGGAAGAGGCTGTGCTGTTTGAATTTTTCTGGGTTTTAGTTTGATCCAAAAGTGTAATTGATGACGGATACGAGAAGTAACAGTTTTTGCCTACTTCAATTTTTCTTGAAGCAACGAGCTGCATGTTTCCTTGCACACCGTCTTTAATTACAATATGTGGAGCGATAAGTAGTACATTTTCTAAAATTGCAGTAGGATACACCTCTATTTTGGTGTTAGATTGAATGACAATATTACCCGTAATTTTTTGGTCTCCTAAGGCAATAGACTCTGGGTTGTATATAATTTTGTAAGGTTTATTAAATGAGTTTTTAAGATCATTATTTAACGAAATACTATTTTCTTCATCAATAAGGATGCCATTGGTAAGCGCATCGATGTAAGAAATCCAGTTCTTATCCAAATCTGGCAGCGCTTCTTTGCTTTCCATTGCCTTGCCATAGTATAAATTAGAGCCTTGATAATAATTTCCAGATATATTTCCTGCTTTTACTCCTTGTTTTGGTAAATAGCTATTTCCTTCTAATCGGGTATTTCCAACTATTACTAAAGGAGAATTTGTATTGGCCAAATACAGGTTAGGTGCTCTTTCATCAGAAGAGGACCCGATAAATGCAGCTTTTGATACTTTTCTTTGGTGAATTTCCATTTCTGAAAAGACTTTGGTCCATGCCCCGTAATAATTGGCAATTAATTTCGTAGTATAAGAATCTTCCTTGGTAATCAAGGTGTCCTTAAATACGTTGTTATTTTCAAGCGATTTAAGAATTTGTTGATTGGTTGATGCTGTGGCTTCAAGTAATTCATGAGATTTGATCCTAAAAAACGATTGTACATGGGTAAGCAATAAAAAAGCACTCAACAGCAAAGCGATAAGTACCGAGATAAGTAATGCAAACTGCATGGCCTGAGCCTTTATTTTGTATAATAGTTTCAATTTAAAATGTCAAATCGCTTGGTTTTTCCATTATATCGTAACTGTACCCAAGAAGATGTTCCTTTGGTGAGTTTCACTTCAGAAACCATAGTATTGCGCTTCATTAGTTGGTCTACGCCATTAATTTCAATCAAATAAATAGCAGTGTTATCTTTTCCGCCAGTTACCAATCCTTTGTAACGTATAGATGGCCAGGTAATCACCAGTTTTTTAGTTTTAGAAGCAACTTTTTTAACAGGTTCTTTTTTGGGTTTATATAAAGTACCTAAAAAAGGATCCCTTTCTGCATCACTAATGGTAAAACGATCACGTTCTTTACTTTCTATCTTAGAGAATTTAACTGTAGCGGTATTGGTGATCACCGGATCATCATCAGAAAACGCATCAGTTACCTGATAGATAATTGCTCCCCAGATAAAAGCTACCAATGGCAGTAATATGTATAGTCCTTTTTTACTTTTTAGCATCTATCACTAATTTATAACGAAATTTTGTGTCGCGCTGGCATCACTCTCATTTTTGGCGGCATCAAAAGCTTTAAGGAACCAGTAATAGGTCTTACTAGCTTCTAACGCAATTTCTTCTGGCGAAGTCACCTGATTTTTTGTTACCAACTGAGTTAGGGCTTCGTCTTCAAAAATATATATACTATCAATTTCTGCAGTGCCTTCTACCACCTCTCTGGTCCAGGAAAAACTTACTGTGGTTTCGGTAAGCGTTGCATTATTGGCTGGAGCCGTAGCTACAGGAGTATTCGGTTTCATAGTATCTACTGCAAGAGATCTGGTGGTATATAATGTATTTTGGGTAGCATTTTCTGCTCGTACTTGCCAATTGGTAGTTCCTTCGGGAAATATAAGGGTTATTTGAGTTTCGTTGGTGGTTTCCTCTTGGATCACTTCATCACTCGTATTCAATAATTGTATTCTGTAAGTATTGGCATCGGGAACCACTTGCCACTCCAATGTTATTTCAGGTTCATTGGTGGCCAATTCATTTTCTGGTGATACCAGTAATACTTTTCTTGAAGCAAAATCGGTAGGTTCGATCACGTTAAACCCTGCCATAACATAGGGCGTTTCTGAGCCTGAATTTTGTGCGCGAACTCGCCATTCGTAGGCGTTTTTTGTAAGGCTAGTACTAAAGTTCGTTGAGGATACGGTGGTATCTTCAACAATTTGAGCGGCATTTTCAAAATTAGGCCTTGCGATTTGAACACGATATGAAGTAGCCTGATCTACTGCTTCCCAACTAAAATTTATCGAAGTATCTTCAATTTGCGAACCATCTTTTGGAGCGATAATAGCCGTTGTGTCATCAGACAGGTCTTCTTCTATAAAGGCTTCTTCGCAACCGTAGAAAGTGGTTATCATTAGTAAACCAGATAGGATGTATTTTTTCATAGTAATTTATATTATTTTCTGTCATCTCGAGCGTAGTCGAGAGATTGTCTGAGTACATTTTGATTAAGCTTACCCGGAGTCCTGTTGCAGGGCTCAATGTGACTATAGATCATTTTTTTTGATTTAAACTTATAACTTAAAATAATCCATTTTTTCTTTGGCCTTTTCTGCTTTTTTGTAAGTGTTTTTAGCGCAAGACTTTTTTTCGTCAATAATATCCGAAAGGATTACCCTTCTTTTGCCATTAACTCCCCAACAAAAATGCGATAATTGATATCCAAAAACAGTTGCTGTAGAAAAATCTATAGTTTTATACGATTTGCCATCTTTTACTAACGATAATTGGTATTGCTTGTAATTTTTATTTACAAGAAAAACCGCTTCAGCCGTTGTGATTTCATTTATTAATACCTCTGAAAAGGCTACAGAAACACTAGTGACTATCCCAGCATCTTCCTGGTTTTTGAGGTAGTCAATAGTTGTAGTGTTGTCTTCTTTTTTTAATTCGGAAAGAAGGGTTACCCTATCCAGGATCTCTAATTGAATAAAAGACGGCTTTGTCTCCAGAGAATCAATATAGGTAATCCCTTGTTTGTTATTTTTTGAATGTTGAAGATATGCTTCATAGGTATCCGGATTAAATGTTGCAGTGGTTACTCCAAGTCGAACTGCTTTTTCATAAGTAGGGATGGCGGTCTCCTGAAAATCTGAATGCATTATTTTGTTATATTGCATCCCAATAACACCTAATGCAATTGGAGTAGTGGTAGCTGTATGCATAGCAGATTGGTTTACTTTGATACTATGACAGCTAGAAAGAAGCTCTAGTGTACATAGTAAAAGGATATATTTTTTGTAGTTCATTGGTTTTATTGTGATTAAGCCGACAAAGATACTAGAAGGACGCTAATTATACCAGTTAGTTATGTTTTATTATTAGTGTCTTTTATCCGGTTCTTGTTACCCAAAGTATGTCGTGCAATTGTCTTTTTTTGGCAAATATAGAAGGTATCAGTTTCATTTTTTGAAACTGATGTTTTTTTCTTTGTGGTTTTTGTTTTATTTAGTATTCTTCTTTGCTTACTTATGCGCTGTATGGAAAAAATTTCCGCGCTATTATATCCGAGATTGGCACCCGTCGCGAAGAGCGCCAACCGACGGCGGGGAGCTGGGGTTTTGGGTAAAAACTTGCGATCTAACGAAAGATTTTTTTGAGCGATATTATAATACTGTACGTATACTAGTACATCTTAGAATTGATTTAGTAGCTTCTGGTGGTATGTATAGATGAAAAAAACCTCTGCTAGCGCTCGAATCCTTTCGAGTGCTATTTAATCTGCCAAAAATCCGGCAGCATCAATATCCAAAACTGTT